>JAZJXM010000047.1:0-60817 GCA_040390915.1 Pseudomonadota bacterium | reverse complement strand
GGGCGCACGTCAACAGCCACTTTGCCGCCGCTTGCGGCGGCGCGCCGGAGGCGCCAGCGCGAAGCGCGATTTCGTACGGCCGAGCTCGTGTCCGAATGGCAGCGAAGTAATCGGCGGGCCGCCGAAAATCGCGCCGAAGCAAATACCCTATATAACCGGCAGTTCTAGGAAGCCTCCGCCTATGGTGTTTGCTTAAGAGGCCAGACCCTCTTCTTTGAGACCCTCTTCTTTGAAGGCGCCAGCGCAAAGAGCAATTTCAAGAACGTGGCCACTGACGGGCGGCGTGCAGCACGCGCAGCAGCTCGCCGGCAGTGTCATAAACGAGGATGTAATTTTGGTGCACTACGAGCTCGCGAGTGCCTACAGCGCGGCCGGGTTTGCCCAGGCCGGGATGATCGACCAAGCACCCCGCCTTATCCGCAAACAACTCATCGAGCGCGAGCGCGGCGTTCGGGTTGTCGGCCTGATGTAGTCGTAGATGTCGTCGCGGTCTTGAATTGCATCTGGTGTCCAAAACAACTCCCTCATTCAGCAGATCCCAGCCGGCGACGTGTGGCGGCACGCTTGGCGGCGAACTTGGCTTCCACTTCAGCGGCCGGGACCAGGTTGCCGGCATTGGCCGAGTCTAGGCCGATCTGCGCCTGGCGACGGAACCAAGCGTCATGTTCCGCCGCTTCCTGCTGCTGCCGAACGTAGTCACGCATGAAGTCGCGTATCAGCTGGGCGCCAGTACGGTCGCGGTCCTTGGCGGCTGTCGTAAATTGCTCTTTCAGGCTCTCATCGACCCGGAAGGTAAAAGTCGCTTCGCTCATGGCCTTGCTCCTATGTGTTACGCAGTAATTACATGGTAGTACAACTGAAAGGGGCAAGGACAGCAGCGAGGCCAAGTCTGCCACGACAAAGGTTGTAGTATTTGGTAGCGAAACCCGATACGGCCCGAGACTACTATCACGAAAATTTCTCATGGAGGTTCAACATGACTCGCATGCACAATCCACCGCACCCTGGCGAGGTATTGAGGGAATATCTGGGCGATATGACGGTGACGCACGTGGCCAAGTTGCTCGGCGTTGGCCGGGTCACCTTGCAGCGTGTCGTGACAGGAGCTGCTGGGATTTCACCTGACATGGCTTATCGCCTTGGTGCGGCATTTGGAACCAGCCCTGAACTGTGGGCTGGTATGCAGCTTCAGTTCGACTTGCATCAGGCCGGCAAAGTCAAGCGGCCGAAGATCGAACGTATCGCTGTTTGAATGGAGAAGTCGCAGGGATGCAACCCCAAGCTCTTCAGGATTTTCTTTTTGCCTTCGTTGGCTTGGCCGCCTTCGCCGCTTTCGCAGGCGGTGCTTTTTTCCGCTTGACCGGCACCTCCATTTCGCCCGGATCGAGCGTCAGCAGCGTATCAACGTAAGACACAAAGTGGCTCAGGTATGCCGGCGAGATGTCCTGCATCATCGCCAACGAGCGCAGCACCAGCATATGGGAATTGATCGGGCCGGCATTTTGCGGGCCCTGTTTCATGGACAGCGACAGCTGCCTGTCGACACTCATCCTGGCCCACGTCGCGCGTGATTCGCGCACGGTCTTCAATTCCAGACTGGTTGACCCGGTCGCGGTTGGGCGCGCGGTCCCGTCACGTGCGGGCGGAAGCCCCGGGGCACTGGCCAAGGCCGGTTCAAATTGCGACACCAGCCCAGCCAATGCGGCACATTGCGCGCGCGCTTCCAGCGTGGCTCCTAGGCGCCGCAACCCTTGGAACTCGCCACTTGCAAACAGTCGCTGCAGCTCGGCGTCCGCTTGTGGATGCTTCTTGCCAGTCGTCGCAAGCAGCTCGGCCGCAGCACAGCGCACCTGCGCGAACCGCGCGCCAAACAAGGTGGCCGCCCGCTCAAGCTTCACCTCCAGCATGCGCCGCACGCTCCCCTCATGCGCCGCAGCGCGCCGGGCCAGCGTGTCGAGATAGTGCCATCCTGCGGCATCAAAGCGTTCGGCGCCCTGATCCCTCAAGCGTGCAAGCATCCCATCGATGCCAGATGGCGGGGCAGAGTCACTCATGGGAAGGCGCTTTGGCAGAAGCCGACTTGGGTACCGGCGCCATCTCCACCCGCCGATTAAGCGCGCGCGCGGCGTCATCGGCGTTTGGTTTCACCGGCTGTTCGGAGCCGAATGCGGCGGCGAACACCATCGACGACGGCATCCCTTGCTCGACCAGGGTGCGCGTGACCGTCAAGGCGCGCTGCGCCGACAGTTCCCAGTTATCCGCAAACGGTCCATGGCGGATCGCCTTGTCGTCAGTGAAGCCGCTGACCATCAGCATCTCGTCGCGTGAGGTGAGGTAGGCGCGCAGCGGAACCACCAGGCTGCTTAACAACTGGCGGCCATCCGGCTGCAATTGATCCGAATTGAGGGCGAACAGCACCTGGCCGCTGATGCCGATGCGGCCATTGTTCAGGGTGATGCGCCCGCTCGCCAGCGGAATCGCCAACGCCTTCTCGAGCGTCAGGCGGCGCTGTTCCTCGGCCTGGCGTTTCTTGACTTCTTGCTGCAGGCTGGCGCTCAGCTCCATCTGCACCCCGACCACGGCCACCAGCAGCAGCACGAATGCCCCCAGCAGGCCGGACATCAGGTCGCCAAAGACGGCCCAGACCGGTGCGCTATGTTCAGATGCGTCCAGGTCTTCCATCAGTTGCTTTCGACCGCCAGCATAGCCGGCAGCTGACGCAGTTCGTCGATGATGTCCTTTTGCGAACTCATGGACAGGTCGATGATCTCACGCGCCTGTGCCACGTAGTAGGCCAATTGCCCGTCGCTGCGCGTCATGGATTTGTCCAGGGCGACTTCGATGCGGTCGAGGTTGGAAGCGAGTTTTTCATTCGCGGCATTGAAGGACTGTACCGCCACGCCGAAAGCGTCCGCCAGGCTGGCCACATCAACTGCGCTGGTGGTGACATTGGCGGCGATCTCGGACAGCTTGTGTGATTCGCTGGCGATGTCCACAGAGAACGCGATGCTGGCTGCGTCGAGCTTGACGGACGATGACGCCACGAGCGAGTCGATCACCGCGCGCTGCTCATGGGACGCATGGTTAATGACGTCCAGCAGCGCATTCAGGGTTTCCATGATGCGCCCACGTTCTTCCAGCAGCGCGTTGTCGCGCGCCACGCTATGGGAAATCTCCTGGCGCATTTGGCCGATCACTTCCGCGGCTGCGCGCGGCGCCTCGGCGGCGGTTTCGATCAGGCGCGTGATCGGCGCTTCCAAAGCAGTGCCCAGCGTTGCCAGATGGGTGGTAACGGCGGCCTGCAGGTCGCCCAGGTGCGCCACGGCGGCGTCGCCACGTGCAGCCTCCTGATCGCGCAGCGCGCCCAGTTCGGCCTGCAGCATGCCGGCCAACTGGTCCATGCGCGCGCGATGCTGGTCCAGCCACTGCGCTTCAGTGGCGATACGCGAGCGCATCAAGTCTTCGGCCGTCGTAATCAGGCGTGTCGTTTCAGCCAGCGATGCGCCGGCGCCGGCCTTGGCCTGATCGGCAAGCTCGCGCACAGCCTGCGTGACGGCGCTGCAGATTTCCTGTTGCTGAGTGAGCACCTGCGCGCCGCTGTCACGCAATTCGCGCGTGAGCGTGGCCGCGATTGCTTCCAGCGACTGCGTCCAGGCCTGCTGGCGCTGCGCATCCTGCGCGGCTTGGCCGGCCTGCAGCTTGGCGTGCGTATCGCCCACTTTGGCGACCAGTGCACCGGCGCGCTGGTCGAACGAGGCGCTGAACGCTTCCAGGGAACGCCCCATATCGGTGGCAAGACTGCGATTGGCTTGCTGTTGGCTGTCGAGCGCGACGCTGAAGCGATCGGACATGCCGTCGAGTTGTTGCTGCACGGTGACGGCGGTGCGTTCATGCATGGCAGTCGCTTGCTGCGCGATGCCCTGCATCGTCGCTTCAAATATGGGCTTGATGCTCTCGCCGGCCGCCTGCGCACTACCGGCCAGGCTTTCACGCAGCGATTGGTCAACCGAACGGGCCAGCGCCGTGTAAGACTCACTGGCGCTGCTGTGGAACTGTTCCTGGTTGGCGAGCAAGCGTTGGTTCAGCTGCCCGCTCATCGCTTCAATTTGCAGCATCATCGCTTGCAGCTTGTCGACCACCTGCGGCAGAGCCTCGGACTGCAACTGCAGCGCCCGAAACGTGTGCTCGCGCTGACGGGCGAGCGAGAAGCCGCTCAGGACCGTCGCGGCTTTGGCATCGAGGAGCTGGCCTGCTTGCATGCGCTCGCGGCGGCACAGTGCAGACATCAGGCCCAGCACCGCCGAGGCCGCGACACCGGCAACCGAGGTGCCAAAGGCGAGGCCCAGGCCCTTCACCGGCACTGCCAGTGCCGAGCGCATGGTCTCGAGGTCGGCACTTTTTTCCAGGGTGAACACTGCGCCCTTGAGCGTCACGACCATGCCGAGGAAGGTGCCCAGCATGCCCAGCATGACCAGCAGGCCGACCAGGTAGGGCGTCAGGGACGGGCCGGGCAGGCCGGCACGCTCGCCCTCGATACGCAGGCGTACGGGATGTTGCAGCGAACTATCCAGGCCAGACAAGAATCGGTTCAGGTCCGGGGCGTCTTCTGCGATTGCCCCGAGCGCCTTGGTGAGGCTGGCGGTGGCGTGGCGGAATCGGTGCAACTCGACGGCGCCGCCAAGGTAGACGGCGAAGATCAGCGCCGTCATCGCCATCGCCAGGGCGCTCGAATCGATGAAGCCGAAGCCGACCCAGATGACCGCAAACGCGCCTGTGACGAAGGCCAGGTTGAACAGATATTTATTCATGGAGTTCTTTTTGATTGAATGCTTCAAGGAGTCCCGCGCTCGGCTGCAAACGCAGTTCAGCGGCGGCCAGCAGCAGTGTTTGCAGGGTCTGGCAAAAGCGCGCCAGCCAGCCGCCGGGATGCATCCAGGCCGCCGGGGTATCGGGTTTGCTGCTCGCGGCGAGCTGATCCTGATGCGCGGCGACCAGGGCATCGAAGTGCTTTTGCAGCAGCAGCGGCACCCTGGCCAGCAGGCGAGCCTCGCGCTCGCGCAGAAATTTTTCCATCACGACGTCGAGCTCGGCCAGCTTCCTGAGGCGGGGTGACGCCTTGGCCAGTGCGGCGCGCAAGTTCACGCGCAGCGGCGCGACGCTCAGTTCCATGTCGCGCTGGTGGGCGTCATAGAATTGCCGGTAAGGCGAGAACGACACCTCCCCGTCGACCAGCGGCAGCTTGATAGGTGTATTGCCGCCAGTTGGCGCGCAGCTTTTCGTGATCGAATTGACCATGTATGCGCGGATGCGCTCGAATTCAGCAGTCAGGCCCACGCTGCTTGCTTCGTGCAACACCGGGCTTTTCGCCGATACCTTGGCCATGCCGCTGTCTAGTACGGACGACAAGGCAATCGCGTCGGTAAAGTGCAGCCACTGTCCCAGCTTGTCCGCAAAGTCACTCGGCGGCTCGACGTCATCCAACAGCTTGAGCTCGGCAAGGCAGCGGATGAGTTGGGAGCTATGGAAATTGGTACGTGCAAGGTCGCGCGTCATGGCGCATAGGGTCTGAAAAAGGGGGGGCGGAGGCAGATATCGGGGTGCGGACGCCGATACGCGGACTTATGCCGTCTTTCTTGGGAAATAAGGCCCCCGGATTATAGCGGACTTCGAAGGTGGACCTCAAATTGGCGGTGGATGGCGGACACCAGTCATGGCAGACCACGCCCCAATGTTGTTAGTTGTTTAACTGAACGGCTTTAGCAAGCGCTTCCGCTACCCATTGGTTCAGGCTTTTTCCGGAAGCCTGTGCAGCGATGGTGACGGCCGCATGTACCTCAGGCGCGATGCGTAGCAATACCTTTCCCGAGGCGGGCTTCTCAGCTTGGCGCCCACTGGCTTTGCAATCGGCGATATAGTGATCGATTGCGTGATGAAAATCGTTTGCAAGATCCGTCACCGTTGCACCATGAAACGATATGCTGTCATTGATGCCAAGCACTCGACCAACGAACAGGTCGTCGCGGGGGACAAATTCAATGCGAGCCAAATAGCCCTTGTAGCTCATCGTATTGTTCATCAGGGTTTTACTCCTTCACGTTCCAGCAAAGCCCGTAGTTCCTCAACCTGGTAGCGTTTGCCTTCTTTGCCAGGATGGGGGCGCCCGCGTTGGTTTCTTGAAAACAGCTCGCGGCGTTTTCATGTTTCGGGCGTTCATGCTTTTGATGATATCTTGTTTTGATATCTAATTGCGCGCCAGCTTGGCGAAGCTGGTGCGCGAGATTCTTGCATCTTGCTTAGGGCGCGGCGGGCGCCAGCCGGTTCAGCAGTGCGTAAGCGGTACTCACCCGCTGGTCACCCGGAATGAAGCGATTGGACAGCATGACGATGCCCACCTTGCGCGCAGGGTTAAAGAGCGCGTAGGCGCTAAAGCCGTTGGTCCCGCCGGTCTTGTGCAGCCAGGCGTCTGCTTGCGGCGGCAGTGGCGGTTCGATAGCGCTGACCGGGTTCGATTCGCGCGACATCTTCATGTTCGTGCTGGCCAGCAGCTGCTCCACGCCAGCCTGGCCCGGGTACTGCTCCCAGATCAGGTCTTGCGTCAGCACGCCCGTCTTGAAGTAGCCAGCATGCGTGTCCGCGACGGCGCGCGCCAGCTTGGGGTCCAGCGGCACCATGCCCATGTTGATGTCGAGGAAGCGAATCAAGTCGCGTGTATTGCTCTTCACGCCGTAGGCCTCATCGGCCAGCACATCCGGATTCACGCGCACGGGGGCGCCCTTGCTGTCATAGCCCTGCGCGTATTGCGCCATCAGTCCGGCCGGCACCTTGATATAACTGTGCGTCAGGCCCAGCGCGGGGAACAGCGTCTTTTCCACCGCGTCCACGTAGGGCACGCCCAGGCTGTTGGCGGTGGCGATGGACAGCAGGCCGATGCCGAGGTTGGAATAGGTCCGGTGCGTGCCTGCCGCATGGCCAGGCTTCCAGTTCTTGTAATAGTCCATCAGCTGATCGTAGGTCTTGATGTCCTGTGGCACCTGCATCGGAAAATCACCGACGGTGTGCGTACCCAGGTGGATCAGATTGATATTGTCAAAGCTGCTGCCGCGCAGATAGGGTACGTGGCGGCTGACGGGGTCCGTCATGGCCAGCTTGCCTTGCGCTTGTGCGTAGGTCGCCAGGGTTGCCGTGAAAGTCTTGCTGACCGAGCCGAGCTCGAACAAGGTCCCGTTGCCGACCGCTTGCCCCGTCTCTTTCGATGCCACGCCGTAGTCGTAGAAATAGTGCTTGCCATTGACACTCAGCGCCACCGCCATGCCTGGAACATCGTTCTGTTGCATGAGCGATTGGATTGCCTGATCCACCTCGATGCCGTTGACCAAGACAGGAAATTCCTCCATCAAGCTGTCCCGCGCCAGAAAGCCGCCCGGCACATTGGCCGCTTGCGCTTTGTCTTTCTCGATCAGGCGCGCAAAGACATAGTTGCGCGCGCCCTTGGACGCCCAGCCGACATACCAGCCATAGCCATCGCCGCTGCCGGTCTTGCCGTTGATGCGCCAGCCGTCCGGCGACTGGCTCGCTTGCGTCAGCTGCGCCGTCATTGCGTAGGCGTGCTCGCTCACGCCCAACTGGCGGTTCGCGACCTTGCCCAGGAACGCTAGCTGGCCCAGCGGCGAGATGCGCAGCGACGACCCCAGCCAGGACGCGGTCAAGCCGTCATGCCTGGCGTCACCCGAGACGTCAGCATTGCCGTAGTCAAAGCGCTTCGTATAGGCGGCGAAGCGCGCCTTGCCCAGCGATTGGGTGATCTGCTGCGAATACCACACCACCGATTCGCTCATCCACTTGGACGGTCCGGTCGCGCTTTTCCAGCTGGGGCGCCAGTCCACATAGCCCTGGCGAAATGGCAGCTCGGGCGCTTGCGCGTCCTTCAGGAAGCCGGCGTCGTAGCCCATCAGGCTAAGGGGAATCTTGAAAGTGGACGCGGGCGTCACTTGGCGCTGGCAGTCGCCGCGCTGCATCAGAATCTTGCCAGTGGCGGCATCGGCGATTGCCGTGCAGATTTCGGCAGCGTGGACGGCGGGGGTAGCGGCCAGTGCGGCCATGCCGCCCAGCACCGCGAGGGCGATCATACGGAATTTCATGCGTTTCCTTTCAATGCCGCGAAATGCGACAGACATGGCCATAATGCGACATATGTCGCACATCTGTCAAATGTTTTATATTTGGTGACATTGGTCGCAGTTGGCTGCACAATAGTGGCCATGGCCATCCCCTCTATCTCCGAATTATCTGTCCTCAAGGCGCTGTGGAAGCTGCAGCCGCTGAGCGCGCGTGAAATCCATGACCAGGTCGAGCCCGAGCTGGGCTGGTCGTATTCGTCCACCCGCAAGACGCTCGAGCGCATGCTGGACAAAGGCTCCGTGCGCCAGCAAACGCGGCACGGCGTGCAGGTGTATGAAGCGGCGCTGGAAAAGGTCGGCACCCTGGCCGCCTTTGCGCACGACTTCGGCACGCGCGTGATGGAAATGGATGCGCCGCTGCCGGTCAATATGTTCACCGGCAGCAAGCTGGTGGACGAGGCCGAACTGGCGCAGCTGGAACAGCTGCTGCACAGCTGGCCGGACGAAGCATGACCGGGTTTGCATCCTTGCTGGAACAGCTGCCCTTGCGTTTTATGCTGGCCAGCGCGGGCTGCCTGGTGGCTGGCCTGGGCGTGTGGACGCTGACGGCGCTGTTCAGCCGGCTGCCTGGCGTCGCGCTGCAGCGCTCGACCTGGCTGCTGGCCCAAGCCACCGTGGTGGCGGCCTTTTTGGTGATCCTGCTTCCGCACAGCGAACGGCTGCGCCTGGTGCCGCCGATTGATTTGCCCGAGATGGCGCAGAGTGGCCCTGCCGGGCCGCAGGGGGCGAGCGTGGCGGCATTTGCCGGCCGCCTTGTTGCCACTGCCGACGTCGGCGCCCGTCCCGCCCCTTGGCTGACGCGTGCCGCGCAAGCGTGGCTGCTGGTCTACCTGCTCGGCCTCGGCTACACCGTGTTCCAGCTGCTGCAGGCGCGCCGCATGCTCAACGGCCTGGCAGCGACCGGCAGCCGCTTGCCATCGCCGGGCCAGTCCACCCATGCGCCAGTCGTGATCGAAGTAGACGCGCCGATTTCACCCATGCTGTTCGGCCTGTTCCATCCGCGCTTGCTGCTGCCGCGCCACCTGCGCAGCTTCGACGCGGTGCAGCAGCAGCTGATCGTCGAGCATGAGCTGACCCACTGGCGCCGGCGCGACTTGCATTGGATGAGCGTGGGCATCGTGCTGCAGATGCTGCTCTGGTTTAATCCTTTCATGCGTATGCTGCGCAGCAGCCTGTCGCTGGCTCAGGAGCTGGGCTGCGACCGCGACGTGTTGCGCTGGCGCGCGCCGGCGCAACGCAAGGTCTACGCGGCGGCGCTGGTGGCGCAGCTGCGCCTGCAGCACGGGACGCCGAAGACGGCGCTTGCCTTTGGCGCAGTGTTAGCCGGTACGCTGGCCGCGCGCATCGCACTGATTCGCGAGCCGTCGCGCGTGCACGGCGCCGGCGCGCGCGCCGCCCGCATCCTTGCCGGCGCCGCGCTGGCGTGCGTATTCGGGGCCAGCCTTGCCTTCCAGCCCGCGCTGGCATGGCGCATCGCCCCGGCCGTCTCGCAGGCGCCGTTCAGTTGCACCGTGCTGATTGACGCTGCCAGTGGCGAGCAATTGGCCAATGAAGGCCGCTGCGATGAGCGCGTCACGCCTGCCTCCACCTTCAACATTCCAGTCGCTTTGATGGGCTTCGACAGCGGCATCCTGCAAAGCGAACACGCCCCCATGCTGCCGTTCAAGCCAGGCTACCCCGCGTATATATCCTCCTGGCGCGCCGCTACCGATCCTGCCAGCTGGCTACAGAATTCGGTGCTGTGGTACGCCCAGCAAGTGACGGCCAGCCTGGGCGCTGCGCGCTTCGCGCAGTATGTGCAACGCTTCGGCTACGGCAACCAGGACCTGAGCGGCGATCCTGGCAAAGACAACGGCGTAACGCAATCGTGGGTCGGTTCCAGCCTGCGCATTTCACCGCTCGAGCAAGTGGCTTTCCTGCGCAAAGTGGCCAACCGCGAACTGCCGCTGTCGGCGCAGGCGTATGCCATGACCGACCGCATCATGCCGCAGCAAACGCTGGAGAACGGCTGGGAAGTGCTCGGCAAGACCGGCACTGCGCCGGGGGTGCTGCCCGACGGTGGCGATGACGCCACGCGCCAGTACGGCTGGTATGTCGGGTGGGCGAAGAAAGGCCAGCGCACGGTGGTATTCGCGCGCTTGGTGCTGGACGCCAAACAGGCATCAGCCATGGGCGGCGCCCGCGCGCGCGACACCGTGTTGCGCGAACTGCCGGCGCGGCTCGACCGGTTCTAGCAGCCGGGCTGGGCGAGAGTGCCTTTTGCCGAGCGCGTCATATTCCCGACCTCCAGGTCAGCCTTGATCGTCATTGCTGTCTATCTTCTGGCACATGCGTGCCATCCGCCAAACAGGGAAACTGCAGCCGGATGACATTCACACTACACCCGGAGACATCATGAACAAGAGAACCACGAGCGCATTGGCACTCTGCCTGTCAGCAATGATTTTAGCCGGATGCGGCGGCGGCAATTCGCAGGCGTCGAACAATCCGCCGCCAGATCCGACGCTGGTGCCGGTCATATTGCCCGGACCGATACCGTTGAATTCTCCGGCCGTTCCGACCGGGCATGCCTACGCCATGTCCTTGGCGATTCCGCCACGCAAGCAGTGGAACACGAACTACGGTTATTGCGGCGAAGTGTCGTTCATCAGCGCTGGCCTATATTTTGGCCAGTACGTATCGCAATATGCGGCGCGCACAGCGGCGACGCCCGGCGTCAGCCAAAGCGACTCCAACAGCCAGCTACTGGTGTCGGTCAACGACCTGGGCGCCGCGGCCACGATGCACTTGAATGCGGCCGAATGGAACTGGCAGTCAAAGACGGCGACCACCAGCCAGTTCCTGGCCTGGGTCAAGGGCTACGTGGTGACAGGTTATCCGGTGATTATCGGGATTTACGTCAATAAGCACAGCGGCACATCTGCCGGCTTTTCAGCCTACGATCACATCGTGCCGGTCACCGGCATCGCCTCGAACCATCCCCTGGTGCGGGGGCTGGAGCAGACCTATTACGCGGACGATTCCTTGCAGTTCGGTAACAACGGTGGGCTGTCGTTCCAGTATGATTTCGGCCCGTTTGCGATGACGCGGGTGCAGGCGAACGACCCATTGGGGCCACCATTTGCCCTTGCATTGCATGTCGACGCCAATACGCCCAATGCGGCCGTGGCGATCACCGGTGTTATCGATCGTGACAAGGAAACCGTGCCGGTGCGCCTGGCAACGAATCTGAGTGATGAGAGCACGGCAATCAGCAATGGATCGAATACGGCGCCGGCAGCGACGCCGCTGACGCTGACCGCTACCGTGTATGGCCTGACCGCCGGCGTGAAGTACAACGTCTATCAGTACAATTCACTGGCGACGATCCCCGATTCGGCCTTCAATGCCAACGCTTCCGCAGCCTATCAGCGCTTTACCTTCACGGCGACGGAGGCCACCCACGTGCTACCTGCAATCGACATCCTGTCGAATCAGGTTGCAGCTTTTCGCGCAGTGCCGGTTTCGGCGCATTGAAGGGCTGGATGTCCTGAAATGATCGAAACTGGTCTGTTGGCGAGCGGCGCAAAGTGCAACACACTATCAGAATAGAGGCCTATACTTCACCATGAAAAGGAAGCCTCAAAATGAAAACATGTCTGATTGTGATCGATGTGCAGGAATCGTTCCGCCACCGCCCTTATTTCGCCGAAAGCGCCAACGCGGCCTACCTGCAGGTCCAGAATGCCTTGATCGCTGGCTGCGAGGAACGCGGCGTCCCCATCGTGCGCATCTTGCACACCGACGGCCCGGCGCACGCGGACAACCCGTTCGCGGTCGAATCCGGCCACGTCGTGCCGATGCGCGGCTTGCGCCACTACACGCCGGCTGCCAGCTTTCTCAAGCGCCGCCACAGCGCGCTGGTGGGCACCGGGCTTGACGTCTGGCTCACCGAGCAGGGTATCGGGCGCCTGATCATCAGCGGCATCCGCACCGAGCAATGCTGCGAGACGACCACCCGCCACGCCTCCGACCTGGGCTGGAGCGTCGACTACGTCACCGACGCCACCCTCACGTTCGACATGGTGCAGCCAGACGGCAGCCCATTGAGCGCGGCCGACATCAAGTCGCGCACGGCCACGGTCCTCAGCGGGCGCTTCGCCACCCTGTGCACGGTCGAACAAGCGCTGGCGCGGGCCGCATGATCGACGTGCTGTTCCTGCTGCTGCCGGGCAGCCTGATCCTCGATTGGGCAGGCCCGGCCGAGGCCTTGCGCATCGCCAACGGCTTGATGCGCGAGCAGGGCAGGGCGGCGCCGTTCGCGCTGCGCTTTTGCGCACCGCGCCCGGAATCGATGTCGTCGGTCGGCGTGCAGCTGGCCGGCCTTGAAGCGCTGCCCTCATCGCTAGGGCCGCACGCGAGCTGGGTAGTGCTGGTGGGGCAAGCCGGCCCGCGCATCGGGGTCGACTCGCCCGATACGCGCGCGCTGCTTGACTGGCTGCGTCCCTTGCAGCTGGCGCCGGGCCGGCTAGAGCTGGTTACCATCTGCGCCGGCTCCGTGCTGGCGGCCCACGCGGGCTTGCTGGCGGGGCGGCGCGCCACTACCCATCACCATCACCTCGATGAATTGCAAAGCGTGGCGGCGGCCTGTGACGTGGTGCGCAACCGCGTGTTCGTCGAAGACAGTCCGGTCTACAGCAGCGCGGGCGTCACCACCGGCATTGACCTGATCCTGCACCGCATCGACGCCATCTGCGGCCCGGCGCTGGCGGCCCAGGTGGCGCAGATCATGGTGGTGGCGCTGCGGCGCGGCCCGCACGACCCGGAGCTGTCGCCCTTTCTGGCCTATCGCAACCATGTGCATCCGGCCTTGCACCGGGTGCAGGACGCGGTGAGCCAGTCGCCCCAGTCGGATTGGTCGGTGCCTGGCATGGCGGCGGTGGCGCACACATCGCCACGCCACCTGACGCGCTTGTTCCTGGAATACGGGCAGATCGCGCCGCTGCAGTATTTGCGCCGGATCCGGCTGGCCGTGGCGCAGACGGCGCTGGCGTCGGGTGACAGCGTGACGGAAGCGGCAGCGGCGGCCGGCTTCAGTTCGGACACGCAGTTGCGCCGGGCATGGCAGCATTTCGCGGTGCCAGGCACGCCCTCGCGCCCGGCGGAGCAGCGGGTTTCCCCAGCCTGATGTGATTCAATCGAAAAGGTGGGTGAGGCGCAAACCCACCCTATTCGACTCAATTTTTGAGGCGTATACGTGCTATATTCGCCTCATCTACTGTTCTCGTGGCCTCCTATGACAACGCGTCCGCTTATTTGGCAACGGCCGGACTGGCCTGCATTGCATTTTGACATTGCATTGGTCAGCGCGGCAATCGCCGACGCCCGACGTTCTCAAGGCGTTGTGGAAGGAAAGCTCAGCGTGCTCGGTTTCGACGAGAGAACTGCGCTGGTCGGAGAGGCATGGAGTCAGGACACGGTGGCAACGGCTGCCATTGAGGGCGAGCGCCTCGATTTGCAGGCAGTGCGATCGTCTGTCGCACGCCGGCTTGGCGTCGGCATTGAGAAAGGGCCCAATGTTGCGCGACACATCGATGGGCTACTCGATATCATGGACGACGCCGTCATTAAAGCCACTGCGCCACTGACGCACGAGCGCTTGCAAGGCTGGCAGGCCGCCTTGTTCCCCACCGGCTTTTCCGGCATGGCGAAAATACTGGTGGGTGCCTATCGACAGCATGCGGAGCCAATGCAAATTGTGAGCGGTCGTATCGGACGCGAACAGGTCCACTACGAAGCCCCGCCTTCGGTGCAGGTGTCAATGGAAATGGATCGATTGCTCGCCTGGTTCAATCAAGGATGCGATCAAGACTCCCTCGTGCAAGCAGCCCTGGCTCACCTATGGTTTTTAACTATCCATCCATTCGAAGATGGGAATGGCCGGGTTGGCCGCGCGATCGTTGACCTCATTCTGGCCCGTGATAACGGCGAGGCGAGTCGACTGATGCGCATTTCTCAGCGCCTGTTGGAAGTGCGCGACGGCTACTATGACGCACTGGAGCGGGCTCAGCATGGACCGCTGGATGTCACACCGTGGGTAGTCTGGTTTATCGCGCAAGTGCGCGCGGCGTGCGATAGTGCATCGCTGGTTATCGATCAAGCCCTGGAGAAGGCACGCTACTGGCATGCTCACCAGGACAAGGCGCTCTCGCACAGGCAACGCAAGATGCTCAGGCTCTTGCTCGATGCTGGCCCTGGCGGATTCGAAGGGGGCATGAATACCAGGAAATACGCAAGTCTCACTGGCGCGTCGCGCGCCACCTCGTCGCGCGACTTGATCGAGCTCGAAGCAATGGGCATGTTGCAGCGCGTTGGGGAAGGCCGTTCTACGCGTTACTACCTGGCAATCCCAGGATGGGAAAAGCGAGCGACCTGATCCGATGTTCTGAACGAAAAGCTGGCCGGAGTTCACGGTCAGAAACGCCCCTCCTTGACTTCCACTTTGATGCGCCTATTCTGTTTGATTGGGCGCACGCGACACCGCCTTTTGCTGTCGCATCGAAGGAGACATCACATGAAAATGCTCTTGACGGTCGAATTTCCAAATGAACCTTTCAACTCGCTGGTGCGCGAGGGCAAGGCAGGACAAATCATTGCGCAGATTCTCGAAACGATCCAGCCGGAGACGGCCTACTTCACCGAACAAGACGGCAAGCGGGGCGGTTTTTTCGTGGTGGACGTGAAAGAGTCGGCGAAGGTGCCATCCATCGCCGAACCGTTTTTTCTCAAGTTTGATGCCAACTGCAAGTTTCGCATTTTGATGTCGCCTGCGGACTTGCAGCAGGCGGGCCTGGAAAGCCTGGGCAAGAAATGGGCTTAGGCGGCAGCATCATCCCGGCATGCTGCTCATGTAATTCAACTGCCAGGTATGGCCGTCCAGGTCCTCGAAGCCGTGCGCGTACATGAAACCGTGGTCCTCGGCGTCACCGGTCGCGGTGGCGCCGGCGGCCAGCGCCTTGGCCATCAGGCTGTCGACTTCCTCGCGGCTTTCGCACGTCAGGCAAAGCCACATTTCGATCGCCTCGCGCGCGTTGGCAATTTGCTTGCTGTGGAAGGATTTGAAAAACGATTCCGTCATCAGCATGGCGTTGATGCTGTTCTCGGAAATGATCATCAAGGCTGCATGTTCACCCGAGAAAGCCGGGTTGAACGTGTAGCCCAGCGCGCTGAAAAAGGCCTTTGATTTGGCGAGATCCTTGACCGGCATGTTCACGATGATCTGTTTGTTCATGGTGCTTCCTTTCAGTTTGTCTTGAATTTGAACTGCCCTTAGCCTACGACGTTTCAGCCACTGTGGATTCGACAGTGCGAATAAATATATTGGTTCAAAATTTATGGACACTAGTACTGTTTCAATGTACTGTTCGTATATGGAAGCCAATGACGCCCCCGAATTTGACCTTGACGCCCTGTGCGCCTTGACCGACCTGCCCAAGCGCACGGTGCGCTACTACATGCAGATCGGCCTGGTCGACCGGCCGCAGGGCGAAACCCGCGCCGCGCGCTACAGCGCCCGTCACCTGGACCAGTTGCTGCAGATCCGGCGCTGGAGCCAGGCCGGTTTGTCGCTGGAGCGCATCCGCGACCTGCTCGGCGGCGCGCCCGCGCCGCTGCCGGCGCCGCCGCGCCGGGCCGGCACGATCGAAGTGCGCAGCCACGTGTTGGTCGCCGACGGCATCGAGCTGGTCATCGATCCCGCGCTGGCCCGCCTATCGCCCGAGCAATTGCGCCAGTTCTTCGCGGACGTGCTGTCCGCCTACGACAAGTTACACAACGAGGAGTCGCCTTCATGAGCACGGTATTACTGGATCGTCCCGCCATTTGGCGCAAGCAGTCGGCGCCGGTGCTGACCAAGGTCTGCGCCCACGGCACCCTCAGCGGCCTGCTGTTCGAGCTGGTGGTGCAGCAGCATTTCGTCAATCCCGGCTGTGAGAATATCGAGGCGGTCTACACGTTTCCGCTGCCGCATGGGGCAGTGCTGCTGGGGATGGAATGCACGCTGGGTGCGCGGGTGCTGCAAGGCACGGTGGTGCCCAGGATCGCCGCCGAGCAGGGCTACGAAGCCGCGCTCGAAGGCGGCGACAGCGCCATCCTGCTCGAGCAAACCCTGGCCGATACCTACACCGTCAACGTCGGCAACCTGCTGGCGGGCGAGACGGCAGTGTTCGAATACCGCTACGGCCAGCTGCTCGCGTTCGAGCAGGGCAGGATACGGCTGGCCATTCCCACCACGATCGCGCCGCGCCATGGCAATCCGCTGCGGGCCGGCCTGGCACATCACCAGGTGCCCGGGACGGACCTGCTGGCGGACTATCCGTTCAGCCTGGAGCTGGCCTTGCATGGCGACGTGGCCGGCGGGCGCGTGAGCTCGCCGTCGCACATGCTGTCGATGCGCCAGCAAAACGCGGCGCTGGAAGTTGGGCTGTCCGGCGCGGCGTGCCTGGACCGCGATTTCGTGCTGGCCATCGACGAACTGGCAGGCAAATCGCTGGCCATTTGCGGCGCTGATGAAGAAGGACTCGTCGTGCTGGCCAGCTTTTGCCCGCAGCTGGAAGCGCCGGCCGCGCCGGCGCCGCTGGCGGTCAAGATATTGCTCGACTGCTCCGGTTCGATGCAGGGAAACAGCATCGACAGCGCGCGCCGCGCCTTGCATGAAGTGCTGGGCGCACTGACGCCCGGGGACCGCTTCAGTTTCAGCCGCTTCGGCAATGATGTGCTGCACCACAGTGCCACCATGCTGCCGGCCAGCGACCAGGCCATCCGCGATGGCAGCGCCTGGATCGGGCGCGCCAATGCCGACATGGGCGGCACCAATATGCACAGCGCCTTGCGCGATACGTTTGCGCTGTATCAGCCGGAAGCGGCCGACGTGCTGTTGGTCACCGATGGCGATATCTGGGAAACCGAGGGCGTCATCGCCGATGCGGCGCGTGCGCAGCAGCGCATTTTCGCGGTCGGCATCGGCGCAGCTCCCAGCGCCAGCCTGCTAAAAGGCCTGGCAGAGGCCACCGGCGGGGCCTGTGAATTCATCGATGCGCATGACGACATTCATGCGGCCATCGTGCGCATGGCGCGCCGCATGCGCCAGCCCTGCGTGCCTGACACCAGCGTGCAATGGACGCGCCAGCCGATCTGGCAAAGCGCGCCGGGAAAGGCGCTATTCGCGGGCGAAACCGTGCACGCGTTCGCAGGTTTCGCCGGCATGGCGGGCGCCGATGCGACGCTGTCATGGATGGTGGACGAACAGCGGCGCGAACTGACGCTCGGCGTCGGCCCTGTGCTGGTCGCGGGGACCACGCTGGCCCGGCTGGCAGCGGCCACGCGCATGCGCACGGCAAATCCGGAACAGCGCAAGACGCTGGCCCTGCGCTACCAGCTGGTGACCAACCTCACCAGCTTTCTGATCGTGCATCAACGCGCCGACGGCACGCAGGCGCTGGCGCTGCCGGCCTTGCGCAAGGTCGAGCACATGGCGGTGGCCAGACGCCGCGGTATCGGCACGAGTTCAGGCGGCGACAGGATGATGCAACCGGTCGTCTGGCGGCGCGAAGCTCCGCCAGTCAGTGCGCCCACCTATACCTACCGCGCCGCGCTGATCGCTTTCATGGACAGTGTGCAAGGTGTGCCAGACTGGGAACAATTGGCCGCGGCTTTGCCGCAACAAGTGCTCGAAGAATTGCAAAAACTGATAGACGACGGGGCGCCATGCGAAAAAGTCGCTACGGCGTTCATGGATGCGTTGACTGACTGCATGCAGCCCGCTGGGCGGGTCAAGCGCTTGCTGCGTTCGATGCTGGCGTGGTCTGGCCTTGAGCGCCGGGTGGCCGCGATTGTCACGGCAGCCTACAATGCGTCACCTTCGCCATACCGGATACCCGCGTTCCTGCGCAAGCAGGAGGATTGAAAGCGTGGATACACTGAACACGGAAGCCTGTCTGCAGGCGGCGGATCTGATCTCGCAGGCCGACGGCCTGCTGATCACTGCTGGCGCCGGCATGGGCGTCGACTCGGGCCTGCCGGACTTTCGCGGCGAGCAGGGCTTCTGGAAGGCTTATCCTGCGCTGGGCAAGCTGGGCATGCGCTTTGCGGATATCGCCAGTCCGCGCGCGTTTCGCACCGATCCAACGCTGGCCTGGGGCTTTTACGGACACCGTTTGCAGCTGTATCGCAGCATCGTGCCGCATGCCGGTTTCCAGGCCTTGATCGAGATAGGCGCGAGCATGCCCAATGGCGCCTTTGTATTCACCAGCAATGTCGACGGCCAATTCCAGAAGGCGGGGTTCGATGCGGGCCGGGTCGCCGAATGCCATGGCAGCATCCACCTGATGCAGTGCCTGGCGCCATGCAGCGATGCGGTGTGGACGGCCGACCTGGCGGACCCGGTCATCGACATGGAAGCGGGCCGGATGGTGTCTGCGCTGCCGGTATGCCCGCATTGCGGCGGGCTGGCGCGGCCCAACATCCTGATGTTCAATGACGGCGGCTGGCATGAACGCCGCAGCGAGCAGCAGGAGACGCGCCTGCACGCATGGCAGGCGCGCCTGAGCCGTCCGGTCGTCATGGAAATTGGCGCGGGGACGGCCATTCCGTCAGTGCGCATTTTTGGCGAGCAGCTTGGCTGCCCGATAGTGCGCATCAATCTGCGCGAGCACGGCGTTGCGCTGGTGCGCGATATCGGCATTGCGATGGGCGCGCGTGAGACCATCGAGCAGATTGGAGCGATTCTGCGAAAATGATGAAAACATAAATTTTACAATAGCGTTGTTAATGTAAATTTTATGTTTATATTTTACCCGATGAAACCAAGCATAATATTTACGTTGTGCTATACAATGTAAAAATTATGTGCGGGGACTGGCAATGGTAAAGCGAACTCGACCGACTTCAGAAATACCTACTCCCGTGGCAGAACGCCTGAAAATATGGGGCAAGTGTGTCCGCAAGCAGCGCGTTGCGCAAAATATTACGGCGCAGGACCTTTGCCAGCGCCTGGATATTTCCCGCCCTACGTTGCTGAGAATTGAGCAGGGCGAAGGAAACGTCAACGCTGCACTCTATTTGTCAGCACTGCACGTGCTCGGTGTACTGTCGTTCGCGGTGCCCGAGCTCGCGCCAAGCCTGTGGCAAATGGATCATTGGGATAAGCGCGCCCGTACGCAAGCCGAAGATCATGATTACTTCTAATCGCGCCAAGCCGCTCTACGTCTATCTGCAACGCCCGGACACGAGCGAATGGGTCGTGGTTGGCCGCTACCAGGGCGATGCCGCGCGCGGCGTTGGCAGCTTTCAATACGCGCCATCTTACTGCGACGCCGGCCTGGCTTGGCCGATCGACCCGGTCAATCTGCCATTCTTGATGGGTGCGGTTCACATTGCGCATCGGTACGGTGGCCTGCATGATGTCTTGCGCGATACCTGTCCAGATTCGTGGGGACAATTACTGCTGAGACTAAAGCACGATCTGCCAGAGAGAACTTCACCGGTCGAGTATCTGCGGCTGGTGGGCAACGGCGATCGTTGGGGCGCCTTGGCAATCGGTCCAACCCCGAAACCGAGCGTCGCACACCTAAGCAGTCCCAAGTTGCATAAACTGGACGAGCTGGTAGCGGAGCTGCTGGCGATATCCGAGCGCAGGCCGCCAGTCAGCGCCACGTTGCGCAAGCAGCTGTTTGCCACTGCCAGTTTAGGCGGCGCCCGGCCCAAAGCGACCATTCAGGAAGGCGATGCGTTTTGGCTTGTCAAGCCGGGGCTGAACACCGACACAGTGGACCTTGCCTTACTGGAGCACGCGACGCAGCAGTTAGGTCGAGAGGCCGGACTGCGCTTTGCCGATACACGCCATCATGTCTTGGTTGGCGGAACCAGCGTGGTACGCGTGTTGCGCTTCGATCGATGCGGCGCCAGGCGCATCATGGCAGTCAGTGGGGCGTCACTATTGCAAGTGCAGTATCCATTCACCACGGCGGACGACAGCAAAGGCGCAAGCTATCCCCGCCTGGCCGAGGAACTAAAGAGAATCGGCGCGCCAAAAGAAGACCTGGAAGAGCTTTTCGGGCGCATGATCTTTAACGCCATGGTCGGGAACGATGATGATCACCCGAGAAATCACGCTGTCATTTTCGTCGCCTCTGAAAATCGTTGGCGCCTCTCGCCTGCATTTGACGTCGTACCGAATCCGGATGAAAATCCCGCGCGGCTAGTGATGCAAGTGAGTGCCGGACGCAGGGATATCGAACGCGAAGCGATGCTCGCCGATTATTCCCGGTTTGGTTTCGCCACCAAGGCCGATGCCGAGGAATTTCTTGTCACGATGGTGATGCGCATACACGCTGGATTTGCGAAAGCGAGGGCCCTGCTTAGTCTTGAATTGGCGAGGCTGATGGATGCGCGCATCGCGGCGAATGGAACAATGCTGGTGCCAATCTGATTTTTGGTGTTGGATGGGGCAGGGTTCCGATGGCGCATTGCCCGACCTGACCCTATGGCTTCTCTGGCTTTGACTATATGCGTTGAAACAGTTCCCTAATTTCCAGCACCAGCGGATAGAAGTTCGGATGCTTCTCCACGTCCGCGTTCCACGCCAGATCCCGTTCGATCAAGTCATAGCTCTTGATGCAGGTCGAACCCGGCAGCCATGACCCGTCGTCCGCCTGTTCGCGCCCCAGCACCCAGAGCGTGTCCGAGATCGCGATGGCGGTGCTGATGTCATGCGTGGTGATGATCAGGGTATTCAATTCATGCACGGTGGACACCTCGCGGATCAAGTCCACGGTTTTTTGTTTCATGATCACATCCAGGCCCGAGAACGGTTCGTCCATCAGGATGAAGTGCGAACTGCACAGCAGTTGCTGGATGATGGCGATGCGCTGGCGCTGGCCGCCCGACAACTGGGCCGGATACAGGTCCTTCTTGTCCATCAGGCCGAACGTGTCGAGCAGCTTGACGATGTCGGCCGTCCCCTTGTGTGCCTGCTGCGCCGCCAGCGTCAGGTTGGACCACACGGTGCGGTGCTCGAGCAGCGGATAATTTTGAAACACCACGCCGACCTGGCCGGCCCGCACTGGCAGATTCTTGCCATTGAGGCCGACCATTCCCGTGCTGGGCTGCTGCAGGCCGGCTATGCAGCGAAACAACTGTGTCTTGCCGATACCCGATGGACCGAGCAGCGACACCACCTGGCCCTGGTTCATGCCGGGGCGCACGATGTTGTCGATGGTCAGGCTCAGGTCGCGAAAGACTTGCTTGCTGCCGTATTGCAGGCCCAGCTTGTCGATGGTCAGCAGGCGCTCGTGTTTCATGTAGTCGGTTGGCATGGCTTATCCGTTGAGTTGCGAAAAATGCAGATGGGGGCAGGCGGCGTCGCGCAGCAGTTTCATCAGGTAGTCCTGCCCCAGGCCATAGATCAGGATGGTGATCTGGATAGCGAACACGGCGGCCAGGTGGAAATGCCGGTTTTGATTGAGCAGCAAGGTGCCGATTCCCCCTTCCGAGCGCACCAGGCCTTCGACCATCGACAGGATGGTCCAGCCCATGGCCGCGTTCTGGCGCACCAGGTCCAGGATCTCGGCCAGCTTGCCGCGCAAGATGGTTTCGTACGCAGTGCGCCATGGGTCCAGTCCCAGCGTGCGCGCATAGTCGAGCGTTTGCTGGGTGACCGCGTCGACCGTCGAGAGCAGGTTGGTCAGCAGGAAGGCGGTCATGCCGAAGGTGAGCAGCCACAGCTTGAGCTGCGCGCCGTTGGCAGTCCACATCGTGAACAAAAAGGTGATGCCGGCAAAGCCGAGAAAGCGCAGCGACGTCAGCCAGCGCGCGGCTGTCTTGAAAAACGACATCGTGCTCAGACTGGCAATGCCCAGCGAAATCACGCTCGACCAGGCGATCGCTTTCAAGATCATCAGTGCGCTGTTGGCCAATTCGATCAGCAAGCCGTCGTTGGCCGCCATGGCATTCCAGGCGCGCGCAATTTCCAGCGGCGTCGGAATGATCTTGCTCGGCGAGAGCAGCCAGAACAGCATCAGCAAACCGAGCTGGGAGAGGATCAACGTCACGCCGATGCCCGGATGGGCAAACGGCGTGAAGTACTTGCGCAAGGCGTTCATGAAGTGGCGATAGCCTAGTTGGTCTGCAGCAGGATGATGTCGACGCGACGGTTCCTGGCGCGCCCGTCGCCGGACCGGTTGTCAAACAGCGGCACCGTGTCGCCAAAACCGCGGGTGCGCACGCGCTCGGTCGGGAAGGCCGATTCGGCGTTGTGCACGATCCAGTTCTTGACCGCGTCGGCGCGCGCTTTCGACAAGCCAAGGTTACTGCCCGCATTGCCGACGTTGTCGGTGTGGCCGTTGATTTGCACGGTCAGGCCGGTGATCGAAATCTGGTTCAACACGTCGTCCAGCACACCGGCAGCAGCCGGCGTGAAGTTGGCTTTGCCCGACTCGAATTCAATCGAATAGGCCTTCTTGGCGAAGGTGGCAGTTACCGGGGCATTGGTCGCGAACGATCCGGCATCGGCTTTTGCCGTTTGGGTGGACTTGGCCAGCAGCGCTTCCAGGTAGCTGGTGTTGACCACGTCGGCATACGGCAACGGCTTGTCCATCACGCCAGGGTAGTACTGGTGGTCGATATCGCCGAACACCGTGTAGACGCGCTTGTACAGGTTGTCGTTGCCGGCCAGTCCAAACAGATAGGCGTTGTCGCCCAGGCCACTGGTGGTCGAGCCACCGAGGCCGCCGGCGCCTTTGAAATACTTCTTCCAATAGGCCGCGTCTTCTTCCTTGAACACTTTGGCATTGATCGCCGCACCCGCGCTCAAGGCGGCGTCGCTATTGCGCACCATCTCGCCGCCTTCCAGCGCCGCAGCCAGGAAATTCTGGACCAGCGCCGGATTGGCTTGCATCCAGGCCTTGTTGCCGATGATGGTAGCCGGCATCTGCCATTTGTATTCCAGCGTCGAGGCGACCGCCACGATGCCGGCGCAGGCCTTGCCTGGTTTGGCGCATTCGGTGCTTACCTTGACGTCGCCCGGGGTCCAGGTGGCGGTGCCGTTCTGGACCACCCGGCGCCGTTCTCCGGTCAGCCGGCCTTTGGAGACCACCGGACGCTCTTCGGCATAACCGGCGATCAGTTTTTCATCGGCTTCCGTGAAGGCGTTGACGGCCACGAAGTTGATCGCGTCCGGATCAAAAGTCTTGTTGTCGGCATTGATCGGGATGTTGTTGTCGGTGGCCCACTTGAAGCAGATATGCAGGTCGCCGTCGCGCTCGACGCCGCCGATCAGGGCGCCGCGCGCCAGCTGCGGATTGCCTTTGACCGCGGCCGGCAGCATGCATTTGTCCTCGCCGCGGCTGTAGCCGAGCGAGCCGATTACCTGCACCGACTGGCCCAGCTTGCGCATGGCCTCATTGGTGGCCGCCGCATATGCAGGGTAGCCGTCGCCCATGATGACCACGAAGGCCACGCCTTCGGACGGATTCTGATTGCCGGCCGCGTACGACTTGGCGAAGGCGACCTGCTGCGCCGTCATCTGGGCGTAGTCGTCCTGGCGCTCGATGGCGAGCTTGACGCCACGCTTGTCCATCAAGCTGCCCGCAGCCGTGCTGACGTCGCCGTTGGCGAACATCATGCCGGTGGTGGCGTTCCAGGCCAGCGTTTGCAGCTTCATGACATAGTTGGAACTGGCCGGCGCGATATTCACGCTCGACACGCCGGCTTGCTGCGCTACGGCGCCGTCGGGCAGGTCGATGCGGGGCGGCACGCTAGCTGCGGCCATTGTCCTGGCGTCCAGGTAGCCAAAGTGGTTGGCTGTGTAGCCTGCCGTGCCTACGACGGCGGCGATGATGAGGGCTTTGCCCCCGGCTTTGAGTTTCATGATGGTGTCCTGATTCGAGTAAGTAGATGATTATTGGTTGAAAAATTTGTTCAAGTCGTCGCCGCTTGGCGGCGCCTTGGCGCCCAGCGTTTCGAGCATCAGGCGCTTTTCACCGCCCAGCACCAGCGAGTCGGCCTTGTTCTCCCAGGCCGTCAGCTTTTCCATGGCCAGCGCGTCGTACACGCCGTTTTGCAGGTCCATGCCTTCCAGGATGGACTTGGTGGTGTCCATGAAGTCGTCGATCTCACCCAGGCGCTGGCCGTAATCGGCGACCGTGAAATCCATCGCCTGATCGAACAGGTCCTTTTCCGGGCCCGAACCGCGCAGGATCGACATGGCGCCGTTGATCGCTTTGCCGGCCTTGATGATGGCGTCGCGCTCGTCCGACTTCACTTGCACTTCCTCGGCCATGTCGGCGATCGTGACTTCGGTCGCCTCCTGGTATTTGCGCAGTGCGCGGTGCAGGATGGTCATCTTGTCGAGCATCTGCTGATACGTGATGTTTGATTTTTCGAGCCGGCCGGCCGAGCGGGCCTGCAGCGAAAACTGCATCTGCATGCTGCGGTCTTTGGCCACGGCTGCGGTGCGCATGGCCGTGTCGATGCCGTCGCGGTTCTTGTCGATCTTGAGCGTGATGACCGTGATCTGGCCATTCAGGGCCGCGATGTTGCGGTCCATGATGACCTTCTTGGCCTTGAGCGTATCGATGTAGTTGCGCATGATGCCGATCGGGTCGATCTCGATGATCTTGCCGGTCAGTGCGCGCATCGCACTTTTGAATATGGCGCTCACCGCCACGTGGAACGACTTGTTGGTCAGAATGTAGAGCAGCGAAAAAAGCACGGTGCCGCTGATGGTCAGCGTGATCGCCTTGCCCACTGCGTCAATTCCCATGGTGAGCACGTCGAGGATGGCGGGCAGCCAGGCGCGCGCGACGAAGAAGGCGCCGACGCCCAGCAGGGCGATGGTGATCATGCCGGTGGTGCCTTCAGGGCGGTCCCAGAAACGCTTCGGCTTGTATTGCGTGATGTTGTTCATGATTGTGTCTTCTTGCTCTTAGTTGAGAATGGAACTGAGTGCTGCCTTTTTGGCCGCCAGGTCGGCCTTGAGAAAATCGACACTACGGTCAAACGCGGCCGCAATGGAGGTGATCTCGGTATCGGCCTGGTCGGCCTGCATGGTCAAGTCGCGGCACTGCGCCGTGTTCTTGACGACGTCCGCTTGCAGCCTGGCGATCTCGGTTTGCATGCAGTCGGTCTGCGTCGCCAGGGTTTCGGCCTGCTTGCGCAAGGCCGCCGACTTGACGTTGGTCTGCAAATCCGATGCCTGCTTGAAGCGCATGCGTTCACCTTCAAGGTCGGCAATGTGCACGTCGATGGCCTGGGTGATGGATGCGACCGAGCGTATGCCTTCGCCCGACACCATCGCAAAGGCGGCCTTCATGCGGGTCGCCTCGTCAGGGATGACGCTGGCGAGGCGCTGCGCCGCTTCGATCAGGGTGACGTAGGCGGTGGAGCGCGATGTGATTTTTTCGCGCAGCGTCGCCAGCATCTGCTGGTTGATTGATACTGGCGCGGCAGCCTTGGGCGCCATGCCGGTGACGGTTGGCGCTTTCGGGCTGGTGTCGACATCGACAAACAGCCCCAGGATTTTGCTTCCCAGGCTGGCAGAAGGATCGGCGGACATATGCTTCCTTGAAGGTTTAATGGGTTCATTTACTGAATTCCAGATTAAACTTTTGGATGCAAAAATGATGTAAAGATGCGATGGCGCCGTGTAAACGCGGTGTAAATTTCGGGAGGGATGGTGCTAGTGCGGAATGTGCGCGGTGGTATATGGCGAGCGGATGCGCCATCCCAAGGCGGAATAGAGTGCCTGGCCTTGCGCGGTGGCGACCAGAACCTGGATCGACGTGGGAGAGCGCCGCGTCGAGTAGAGTGATCGCATCAGGCAGGCGCCAAGGCCGCGCCGGCGGTGCTCCGGCGCGGTGGCGATCTGGTCGTAAATGAAGTAGTCATTGACCTCGGCCGCATAGCCGCTGGCGGCGACGGCGCCTTGCGCGGTCACGATACGCGCGGTTGTGGTGGCGCCGCAGCGGGTCAGCTGCAAGCAATAGCCTGCGGGGAGCGGCAGGTAAGCGGGCGCATAGGCGTCGCCAGTCATGACGAAACGCGGTTCCTGTATTTCCCAGCGTGGCGTGAGCAGTGCGCGCATTTCTTGTTCGCTGCCGCACAGCTTCAAGTAGATGTGCGGCGCGCTTATCGTCTCGGCCAAGATGCGCAAGCTGTCTTCGGCGCGCGCAAAGACATAGCGCCGCAGTTCGTGTGCAAGCCCAGTGTCGACGCGCCAGCCGCCGTGGTCTGCGACCGGCAGCGGCAAGCCACGTGCAACCGAGCGCGCGCGCAGCCAGCCTGCGATCAGCCCGGGTTCAAGGCAGGTCATATTTGGCGAGGTTCGGATGAATCTGTGCGTTCATCGGCGTCCCTGCCATGGCGCCTGCTCTCAATAATAGGTCCACCACCACATCCTGTCCTCGGGAACGGGCCTTCATCAGGGGAGTGGGATGGACTTTGTCATCGCGCAAATTCGGATCGATCGTTGAATTATTCAGCAGCGTGGCGATAACAGCCAGGTATTTTTCCGCGCGAACGTCCCGATAGATTTTTTGTAACCCGTAATTTTCCATCGCTATCGTGAGCGCACTGTCGGAGAAAGACTCGGGACGGGTTCGATTCGGGTTCGCGCCTTTTCGCAGCAGTTCGGTCACCAGCGCCGCATCGCCCGCGTTCGCGGCGCGCATCAGTGGTGTGCGGTCCTGCCGGTCGCGCCTGTTCAAATCGTCCAGTTCTTCGGATGCTGCGTAATAGGCGTTCATGACCTTCGCTTCTGCATCGCGGGCCAGTACGGAAGAACCACCTGCATTGCGTCCCCGTTCAGTGATGATGGCGGCCAGAGCCTGCTCATATTGCGTGTGCGCCAAACGATTTGCTTCATTCGCGATGGCGTCAAAATAATTGAACGTCTCCCGAGGCGCGCCATGCGTTGCGCAGTCCGTCGGCGGCTGCGAAATACGCCCGAGATACCGGAGCCGCTCATGCGCGTCCAGTTGGTACGGGAAAAGGCGCATGCCCAGCGACAGATGCCGCCTCGTCAACATCGCGCCTTGCGACAGCGCCGCAAGCGACAGGCCGGTCGTATCGGTGTGCGACATCGTACGTGCGGGCTCGCCATCATGTTCAATGAAGCCGTTCTTGTAGATGTGCACCTCGACGTGCGGTTGCACCTGTCCACGTCGAAAGATGTCACTTGCCGGTGCACTGATCGAGAAGCGGCCTTGCGCATCTGTTTGTGCTCCCGCAATCCGAAGGCAATGCGGCGTCGAAGTATGCAAGCCGTTGGTGGTGGCCACCCACGTGGCCAGCACGCTGGCACCTTCGATCGGGAGCGACGTGCGTCCGTCCTGAACGATTCCCGATACCTCGACGTAGGCGGTGTTCTGCACATCCATATACGCCGCGCCGTGTGTTTGCGGGAAAACGGGGGCGCTGGACATCATGAGTACGATCAGAGCAACAAGCGATTTCATGCGTCGCCTATTTCAGCGCGCGCTGGCGCTCCAGCCACGCTTGCATATGCTTTTCCAGTGCGGCCAGCGGAACCGAGCCGGTACTCAATACTTCGTCGTTGAAGGCGCGCAGGTCGAAGCGCGCGCCCAATGCCGCATTGGCTTGCTTGCGCAGTTCTGAAATTTTCAGCTGGCCGATCTTGTACGCCAGCGCCTGGCCAGGATCGCCGATATAGCGGTCGATTTCGTTGACGATGTCCTGGTCGGTCTTGGGCGCATTGGCCTTGAAGTAGTCGATCGCCTGTTGCCGGCTCCAGCCCTTGGCATGCATGCCGGTGTCGACCACCAGCCGCACGGCGCGCCACATTTCGTACGTCAGCTGGCCGAACTTGTCATACGGGTTGTTGTAGAGGCCCATTTCATAGCCCAGCTGCTCGGCGTACAGGCCCCAGCCTTCGCTGTAGGCGACGAAGTAGGCGTTTTTGCGGAACGTCGGCATCTGCGCCATCTCCTGCGCGCGGGCGAACTGGAAGTGGTGGCCAGGCACGGCTTCATGCAGGCTCAGTGCCATCATTTCCCAGGTCGGGCGCACTTCCGGCTTGTACAGGTTGACGTAGTAGTAGCCGGGACGCGTGCCATCGGATGCGCCAGGCTGGTAATAGGCGGTGGTGGTGTCGGGCGCGATATTGTCGGGGATCGGCCGCACGCCGTAGGTCAGGCGCGGCAGCACGGAAAATACTTTGACCAGTTCAGGATCGATGCGCTTGCTCATGGCCTGGTAGTTCAACAGCAGTTCGGCGCCGTTCTTGTGGAAGAATTGCGGATCTGTGCGCAGGAATACGAAGAACTGTTCCAGTGTTCCCTTGAATCCGGCTTCCTGCTTCACAGCTTCCATGCGCGCCTTGATGCGCGCCACTTCCGCCAGGCCGGTTGCGTGTATCGCCTCTGCGCTCAGGTTGGTGGTGGTGTAATAGGCGGCCAGGAAATCGTAATACGCTTTGCCGTTCGGCAGAGCCGAAGCGGCGATCGTGTCGCGCGCCTTGGGCAGGTAAGTGGTGTCGAAAAATTTGCCGAGCCGGGCGTACGCGGGCGCCACCTTGTCGGCGATTAACTGCACGGCCTGGCGCCGCAGTGCGGCTTGCTTTGGTTCCGGCAGCGCGTCCGGCATCTTGATGAAGGGCTTGTAAAAGCCGCTATCGAGCGGCGCCGCATTCGCCTGGGTGGCAATCTGCTTGCTCGCGCGCTGCATCAGCACGGCGGGCGGCATATACCCTTGCTTGATCCCTTCCTGCATCAAGACGATACTTTGATCGATCAGGGTTGGCAGCGCGGCCAGCCTTGCCAGCCAGTCCTGATAGTCTTTTTCGCTGTTGAAGGGCAGCAGCTCGGTGATGCCGTCCAGTGTCTGCACGCCGCTGGACATGGCCACCGGGTACAGGTATTCGTGGAACTGCTGGCGCGTGATGGTTTGTGTCAGCTGCCATTCGAAGGTGTCGTAGTTCAGCTGGTCGGCGCCGGACAGCGACTTGCGGCCGATCTTGTGCAGCCGGGCCAGCGCCGCCCGGTCGTGCGCCGCGCGCTCGGTGATGGCGGCCATGCTCATGTCGGTCCAGCGGTCGTTGAAGCGCGGGTCGCCCTGGTAGGTGGCGCTCTCGGGGTTCTCGCGCAGGCTGCGCTCCCACTGGTCGGCAAACAATTTATGCAAGGCGGGTCCGCCTTGCGGCGCTGCATGCACCGGGATAATGGCCAGGAAGGCCAGGGCTGCCAAGACACGTCGCATAGTCGTACTCCTTGTTGGATGACGAAGTGTAACGTTTCTGTGGGAGCAATGGATGATTGAATGAACTTGTATTTATCGGCATACTGGCGCAGCCACCCACCCGAGGAAAACATGTTTACAAACGCAATCGTCCGCCTCCCCGCCAGCAATTTTGCCGATGGCCTGACCACGGTATCGCTTGGCGTGCCCGACTTCGCAACGACCATCGTCCAGCACCAGCGCTATTGCGGCGCCTTGCGCGAATGCGGCTTGACGCTCACGCATCTGGACGCCGATCCGCGCTACCCGGATTCGACCTTCGTCGAAGATGTGGCGATTTTGATGGAGCGCGGCGCGATCATGACGCGTCCAGGGGCCGACAGCCGCGAAGGGGAGGTGGCGCACATGCGCTCCGTACTGCCGGCGTTTTATCCCGAGCTGGCCGAGATCATCGCGCCTGGCACGCTGGACGGCGGCGACATTTGCGAAGCGGGCGAACACGTTGTGATCGGCATTTCGCTGCGCACCAACGAGCATGGTGCGCGCCAGCTGGCCGACTGGCTGGAAAGGCTCGGTTACACGACGTCGTTCGTCGATATCCGCCAGACGCCCGGCATCCTGCACCTGAAAAGCGGCATCGCTTATATCGGCGACGGACGCATGGTGGTAATCGATGCTTTGGCCGATCATCCGGCCTTGCAGCAGTTTGAATTGATCAGGGTGGCGCCGGCCGAAGACTATGCGGCCAACTGCGTGCGCGTGAACCGGCATGTGCTGATGGCGTCAGGCTACCCGCAGCTGGAAGCGACACTGCGCGCGCTTGGCTATGCGGTGATCGCGCTCGACATGTCCGAGTACCAGAAAATGGATGGCGGCTTGAGCTGCCTGTCGCTGCGGTTCTAGAAGTCGTCCAGTGCTATTTCATGCTTGCCGCCAGCCAGGTTGGCCATGCTGACCTGCAGCTCGCTGAACTTGTCGCGCCGTCCTTCGTCGGTTTCCTCGACTGACTGGTCAATCTGGAACGTCGCGTTGGCCTGGTAGACGCGCACTTTGTCTGCCTCGGTGACCTTGTATTTCATCGTGTACGTCCCGGGCGGCAACTGTCCTACCAGAAAGGCCTTTCCCTGACGCACGATCATGCTGCGCGCCATGCGGCCGTTGCGTTCCAGTCGTATCTCCACGTCCGCGCTGGTGCCGGTGTTATCGATGTCGATCGACGACAGGCCGGCCGAAAAATATTGCACTTCTGACGAGATATAACCGTCGGATTGGCGCACCGCGGCCAAGGCGTCGGGCTTAGCCTCGGGACGGCTGGTGACGGGCGCTGCCGCCAGCGCAGCGCTGTCGGTGCTGTGCGCGTTGACGAACTGGAGCGCGACAAACGCGATCAGCAGCACGCCAAGCGCGGCGGCCACATGTGGCGCGTACTGGTGCGGCCAGCGGCGCGGGCCGGCTGGCGCATCGCTGATGTCGCCCTCGTGCGTGGCAATCCAGCGGTCATGCGTGGCGCGCCGTTCCGGGTCGCTCAATACATCCCACGCCTGATTGATCACCTGCATGGAACGCAACGCATCAGGGTCGGGATTGCGGTCCGGGTGGTATTTTTGCGACAGCGCGCGGTAGGACGCCTTGATGACTTCGACCGGTGCATCGCGCACCACTTTCAAGTTGTCGTAATGGGTTTCGATAGATCGCGCCACAGCCGCTCGTTTGCAAAAGGTTGTCAACGGGGCATTCTATGCGCGTTCCCGCATGCCAGGCAATGCGTATTGACTTATTGATTTCATGTCATATGTCAGATATTATTGACACATGATTTTTAATTAACCTGGAGCTACCCGGACATGAAACGAGTTTTGCGTTTTTTACGTAACTGCCTGCTGGCCTTGCTGGCCGTTGTGGCGCTGTGTGGCGCGCTGCTCGGCTACTTTGTGTATTCCCCCGCGCCCGAACGCCCGCAATTGTCGGGCACGCTGGCCAGGCAAGTGATCGAAGTCGATGGCATCAAGCGGCGCTACCTGACCTATATTCCGCAAGCGCTGAAGGCGGGCTCGCCCTTGATGCTGGTCATGCACGGGTCCGGTGAAAGCGCGGACCAGATCCGGGTCGAGACCGGCTATGGCTTCGAGCGCCTGGCCGACCAGCATGGCTTCGCGCTGGCTTACCCCGATTCCTTGTCATTCGACTGGAACGATTGCAGCAAAATCGGCTCCTACACTGTCAACGGCAAGCTGGTCGACGACGTCGGGTTCCTGAAAAGCCTCACTGACAAGCTGGTCAAGGAACTGGACGCCGACCGCAGCCGTGTGTTTGCCACCGGCGTGTCGTCCGGCGGCTTCATGTCGCTGCGGCTGGCATTGGAGGCGCCGGCGCAGTTTCGCGCGGTGGCGGCAGTTTCCGCCAACGTGCAGGCGCCGGATAATTTCAAATGCAAGCCGGCCGGGCAGGGCACGTCGGTGATGATCATGAACGGCACCAAGGATCCGCTGGTGCCCTTCGATGGCGGCGAAGCCAACCTGCTGGGGTTTTTCTACAAAAGCGGCAATGTCATGTCGTCGCAAAAATCGACACAGTACTTCGCTGATTTGAACCGGATCGCCGGCGACGGCACGCTGGCCGCGAACGCCAGCGTCAAGCAGCAACGCTGGAACAGCGCCGGGCGCACGCAGGTGGAGCTGGTCACCATCGTCGGCGGCGGACACGGCTTGCCGCAGCCATGGTATCGCCGCGCGCGCCTGCTGGGGCCGTCGCCGATGGCGCCCGACGGGCCGGCCATGATCTGGGAATTTTTCGATCGCCAGGCGCGCCAGGACTAGTCGCCACCAGGATATATGCATCAAAGGCTGCTTGCGAAACGGGCAAAATCGCTCCTATACTTTGGTCCAGTTTTCCCACATCGCAAAGGACAGGCATGTTGAACTCACCAAAGAACGTACGCGCATTGCTCAGCGGCTTGACCCTGGCTTTGCTGGCGCTGCCCGTTGCAGCGGCCGAACCGGCCTGGGTTAGCAAGAGCAACGCCAATTCCAAGCTGCTGCTGAACGTCATGGCCAAGTATTCGCCGGAAGGCGCCAGCGCGCTCGGCGTGGATGGGTACGATGAACAGATCACCGACTTGTCGCGCGACCAGTTCGATCCGAGCAACAAAGATATGCGTGCCGTGATCGCGGAACTGGAAAAACGCCTCAAGGCCGAAACCGATCCGAAGATCAGGCAGGACATCGACATCCTGATCGACAGCACCAAAAATCAACTGCATACCAACAGTTTGCAGCGCAAATACTTCATGCCCTTCATGGACCTGACGCAGATGATGTTTGGCGTGGTGCGCGAAACACTTGACCCGCGCATTCCCAAGGAGCGCCAGAAAACCTTGCTGATCCGCCTGCAGAAATATGCCGGCCTGGCCAAGGGCTACCGTCCGCTCACCGAACTGGCGAACGAGCGCTTGCAAGAACGCCTGAAAGCGAACAAGCATCTGTTAGGGCCGTTCAAGGGCGAAGTTGAGCAAGCCATCAATGACGGCCCGACACTGATCGCCGGCATGAAGGATCTGCTCAGCAAGAGTGATCTGAAGGGCTGGGAACCAAGCTTCGCCGCGCTGGAAGCGCAGCTGACCGCCTACAACGGGCAAGTGAAGGCGCAGATCCTGCCGCGCGCGCGCACCGACCATCGCTTGCCGCCGGAAGTGTATGCCGACAACCTGCGCCAGTTCGGCGTCGACATCAGCCCGCAGGAACTGATGGCCAAGGCCTTGACCTCGTTTGCCGAAATTCGTAATCAGATGAACATCACGGCCGGCCTGCTGGCGCGCGAACGCGGCTTGCCCAGCGCCGACTACCGCGCCGTGCTGAAGGAACTGAAGCAGCAGCAAATTCCCAACGATAAGGTCATGGCCGTGTACGGCGAGCGCCTGGCGCAGATCGAGCGCGCGGCGCGCGAGCAAAACATCGTGTCGCTGCCCGAGCGCAAGGCTGTGATCCGCATGGCCAGCATGGCCGAGAACGCGCAGCAGCCGGCACCACACATGAATCCGCCACGCCTGATCGGCAACACGGGCGAGTACGGCGAGTTCGTGCTCACCACCGGCATGCCACCTGACGCGACCGGCAAGACGCTGGTGTTCGACGACTTCACCCACCAGGCTGGCGCCTGGACGCTGACCGCGCACGAAGCGCGTCCAGGGCATGAACTGCAATTCGCCAAGATGATCGAGACGGGCGTGTCGACCGCGCGCGCCGTGTTCGCTTTCAACAGTGTCAACGTCGAAGGCTGGGCCCTGTACGCGGAAGCGGAAATGCAGCCGTACGAACCGCTCGACGGCCAGCTGTTTGCGTTGCAGGCGCGCATGCAGCGTGCCGCGCGCGCCTTCCTCGACCCGATGGTCAACCTGGGCGACATTTCGCCCGAGGGCGTCAAATCGTTCCTGATGGATGAAGTGGGGCTGTCCGAAGGCATGGCGACCCAGGAAATGCAGCGCTACACCTTCCGCGCGCCGGGCCAGGCGACGTCGTATTTCTACGGCTATCAGCGTTTGATGGAAACGCGCCAGGCTGCCGAAGTGGCATTGCGCAAGAAGTTTGACCGGCGCGCGTTTAACGATTTCGTGCTGGCGCAGGGACTGGTGCCGCCAAAATTGCTGCGCAAGGCAGTGATGGAAGACTTTGTGACCGCGCAAAACAAGTAAAATCAGGGGGCGCGTTCGCGCGCACCCGGTTCTCGGACCATCGAGCGGGCCTGGGGCCCGCTTTTCTATTTGCAATTGATAGGATCATATGGCAGTCAAGCGGATACTCACATGGTTGAAACGGCTGGTCCTTGCGTGCCTCGCCTTGCTGGTCTTGTTGTGCGTGTACGTCCTGCTGGTCAATCGCCACGACCAGCCGCCGTCGAAGACCGTGCTCCGGTTCGAATCCCTGTTGCACGACTTGCCGCCGGTGGCCGACAAGGACAATGGCTATGTCTATTTCGTCGGGATATCCGCGCCGCGCAATGTTGAGCCACACTTTGCGGGCATGGTGCGCATCGCGTGGGCCAAACAGTGGATGGGGTACACCGAACTGGGGGCCGACAAATTCCCAGGCAAGGTCCTCGATATTGATGGCGGGCGCAGCGAGGCGGTCAAAAGCCTTGCCGCGCAATGCAAGGAAGTCGACATCAATTGTGCGCGCGCATTGGATAGCGGTGCGGCAGTGATTTCCCAATGGCTGGCCAGCGACAAATTTCTGGTCGAACGCTACAACACGCTGCTCACCTATCCCGAATGGCGCGAGACGCTGCTACATGACGACCGCTTGCCGGTCATGCCCTTTGTCACCGTTCTGGAAGGACAGAAAGTACATCTGTTGGCCGCTTGGGAACGGGCGGGACAGGGCGACGGAGCGGGCGTCAAGGCTGCGCTGGATAGCGATATGCGTTTTTGGCGCCGCAACCTGGCGGCCACCGATACCTTGATCGGCAAGATGATTGCCAGCTCTGCGTTGAGACGCAACTTTGCGTGGGGAAACCTGATCTTGCGTCGCCTGCCTTCCGACAAGGTGGCCAGTGCCATTCCAGCGCTGTGGCGCGAGCCAGTGTCGGCCCAGGAACGTTCCATGTTGCGTAGCCTGGCTGGCGAGTGGCGCTCCAATGTCAGCCAGCTCAAAAAGGTCACTGCGCGCGACATGAACGAGGACGTTGGATCTACCTATCGCAACATTGTGCGCGCCGTTACCGACAGTGTCACGCGCAGTACTTTGCAATATCAAGCTACCAGCAACCAGTACGCCGAATTGATGGCATCGACGGCTGACGCCTACGCGGTCAGCTACGAACAAATACCAGCAGCGATTCCGGCTGTTCGCGCCAGGACGGGCAAGTTGCAGGAAAACGTCGCGGGCCTGCCGGGTTATAACCTGCTCGGGAACGTCCTGTTTCGGGTTGGCAGTCCTGACATGACGCGTTATGCGCTGCGCATGTCCGACCTTGAAGGAATACGCCGCGCGACGCTATTGATGGCGGAGTTGCACAGTCGCGCGCTGGGCCCAGCCGACATCGAAGCGCAGCTTGCCGCATCCCATGCCGGCAGTCCGTACGACGGCAAGCCGTTCGCCTGGGATGCCCAGGCCAAGGCCATCGTTTTCATCGGCCTTGAAGAGGGCAAGTGGGGTCGTACTTCGGTACCGTATTAACCAGGACGGCAGTTGGATCAACTACAGCAAGGATTTCTCCTGACCCGGCACTGGCGCGATACCGCCGCCGGCACCGAGGTCGAGTTTTGGCTCGCGACCGATGACGGCCCGCGCCATGTCCGCCTTGCGCCCCAACCGTCGGTCGCATTCATCCCCGAGGAGCAGCGCGCGCAAACCGAATCGATCCTGCGTGGCGAGCGCGGATGCGAACTGCGCCCGCTTGGCTTGTGCGACTTCCATCACCGCCCGGTACTGGGCCTGTACTGCACGCAGTATCGCCAGTTGCAAAAACTGGTCAAGAACCTGCGCGAATATGGCGTCGACGTCTACGAAGCCGATGTGCGTCCGCCCGAGCGCTATCTGATGGAGCGCTTCATCACTGCCCCGGTGTGGTTTGGCGACGGCGCGCTCAAACCGGCGCCCGGTTACCGTCCGCAGCTGAAACTGGCCTCGCTCGACATCGAAACGACTGCCCACGGCGAACTGTATTCGATCGCGCTCGAGGGCTGCGGCCAGCGCCAGGTATACATGCTGGGACCTGCAAACGGCGGCAATGAACCGCTTGACTTCGACCTTGAATATTGCGACAGCCATCCGCAAATGCTGGAACGGCTCAACGAATGGATAGCGCGCCACGACCCCGACGCCATTATCGGCTGGAATTTGATCCAGTTCGACTTGCGCGTCCTGCGCAAGCACGCCGAACGCCATCACATGGCGCTGCGCTTCGGGCGTGACGGCGGCGAAATGGAATGGCGCGAGCACGGCCGCCAGCAGCATTACTTCGCCGCTGCCGCCGGGCGCCTGATCATCGACGGCATCGAGGCGCTCAAGTCGGCCACCTGGAGCTTTCCGTCGTTCAGCCTCGAACACGTTTCGCAAACGCTGCTGGGCGAGGGCAAGTCGATCGACAATCCCTACCAGCGGATGGCGGAGATCGACCGCCGCTTTGCCGAAGACAAGCCGGCGCTGGCGCGCTACAACTTGAAAGACTGCGAACTGGTCACGCGCATATTTGCCAAGACCGAGTTGCTCACGTTCCTGCTCGAGCGTGCCAGCGTGACCGGGCTGGCGGCTGACCGCAGCGGCGGTTCGGTGGCCGCCTTCGAGCACCTGTACATGCCAATGATGCACCGGCTGGGCTATGTGGCGCCCAACCTGGGCGACATCGAAGGCGAAAACAGTCCCGGCGGCTTTGTCATGGATTCGCAGTCCGGGCTGTACGATTCGGTGCTGGTGCTCGATTACAAAAGCCTGTATCCGTCGATCATCCGCACCTTCCTGATCGACCCGGTCGGACTGGTGGTGGGAACCAGCAGCGACGACGTGGCGGGCACGGTGGAAGGCTTTCGCGGCGCGCGCTTTTCGCGCGACAAGCACTGCCTGCCGGCCATCGTCAAGCAGATCTCGGACGGGCGCGATGCGGCCAAGCGCGAGAACAACAAGCCCTTGTCGCAAGCGCTCAAGATCATCATGAATGCGTTTTACGGCGTGCTCGGTTCCAGCGGCTGCCGCTTCTTCGACCCGCGCCTGGCCTCGTCGATCACGCTGCGCGGGCACGAAATCATGCACCAGACGCGCCGGCTGATCGAAGAGAAGGGCTACCAGGTCATTTACGGTGACACCGATTCGACCTTCGTCTGGCTGCGCCACGCGCACACCGAGGAGCAGGCCGGCGACATCGGGCGCGCGCTGGTGGCGCACGTGAACCAGTGGTTCGAGAAGAATTTGCGCGAGCAGTCCGGCCTGGACAACGCGCTCGAGCTGCAATACGAAACCCATTACCGGCGCTTCCTGATGCCGACCATCCGCGGATCGGAAGAAGGCAGCAAAAAACGCTACGCCGGTCTGACGCGCAAGCCTGACGGTAGCGAAACGATGGTCTACAAAGGCCTGGAGACGGTGCGCAGCGACTGGACGCCGCTGGCGCAGCAGTTCCAGCAGGAGCTGTATGCGCGCATCTTCAAGGGCGAGCCTTACCAGGACTATCTGCGCGACTATGTCGAGAAGACCGCCAGCGGGCAATTCGATGCGCTGCTAGTGTACCGCAAGCGTCTGCGCCGCCCGCTCGAGGAATACCAGCGCAACGTGCCGCCGCATGTGCGCGCCGCGCGCGTGGCCGACGAATACAATCGCCAGCAGGGCCGGCCGCTGCAATACCAGAGCGGCGGCTGGATCCGTTATGTGATCACTGTGGCCGGGCCGGAACCGCTCGAAACGCAGCGCTCGCCGATCGATTACGATCATTACCTGACGCGCCAGTTGCAGCCGGTGGCGGACGCGATCCTGCCGTTCGTGGGCGATGACTTTGCCGCCCTGACCAGTCGCCAGAAAACGCTGTTCTAGGCGTTATACGGCCCCGTCGATGACGACCGTGGCGCCGCTCATGTAGCTGTTCTTGTCCGATACAAAGAACGCCGCCGCTTCTGCCACTTCTTCTACGGTCCCGAGCCGCCCCAGCGCGCAATGGCGCAGGTATTCCTGCTGCTTGACGGCCGGTACATTGCTGCTGACGCCTTCGTCCAGCACGCCCGGCGCCAGGCAGTTGACGGTGATGCCGTAACGCCCGACTTCCTTGGCCAGTGCCTCGGTCATGCCCTTGAGCGCGGCCTTGGCCGCGCTGTAGTGCACCGGCGCCTGCATCATCTTGACGCCGGCCAGCGAACTGATATTGAGGATGCGCCCGCGCTTCTGGTGGATCATCCCGCGCAGCACCGCTTGCGTGGTCAGGAAGGCGCCCTTGACGTTGGTGTTCATCATGCGGTCCCAGTCCTCCTCCTCCATCAAGGCCAGCGGCACCACCTGCCCGATACCGGCGTTGTTGATCAGGATGTCGATTGCGCCGGCGTCCTTCTCGATCGCGCGCACCATCTCATTCAAGCCGGCCTTGTCCAGCACCGACACCTGGAATGCCCAGGCTTTGACGCCGGTTTCCTTGAGTGCCGCCAGCACCGCTTCGGCTTCGGCGGTGGAGCGCGAATAATTGAAAGCCACGTTGGCGCCTTCGCGCGCCAGCGCCATGCACAGCGCGCGCCCCAGCCCGCGCGAGCCACCCGTCACCAGCGCCGTGCGTCCATCGAGAATGCCCATTATTTGAGCACCTTCGGTTGGGCGCCGCCCAGCCCGATCGAGTGCGGCGCGCGCGCCGGCGTTTCGCCAACGCCAATGCCGGTCAGCGCCTGGCGCGTGTCGGTGCGGTGGAACTGCACGATCTGCGCCGGTGCGTCAGTGGTCCATGGCTTCTTGCCCCACGCGGCCAGTTCGGTTTCCGGGCCCTTGGCGGCGCCGCGATGGAACATGTTGAAGCCGCAGGCCGGCATGATCCTGCCGTCCACCTGCGGATAGTGGTGGCAGCATTTGCGCAGCCGTTCCAGGTCGAAGTCGTGGCGGTCCATGTAGTGGTGCAGGAAAATCGACTTGGCCTGTTTCTCGCCCAGGTGGATCGCCTCCTTGGCGCTGACCGGGCGGTTCGGGAACATCACGTCGATCGCGCGCCGCAGCGCCTGCAGGATCTCGCCGGAGCGCGGAATCTCGTCCTGGCGCGCGAACACGTCGTGCACCACGTCGCTCATCGCATCGTGAATTTCAGGCGAAGCGCCCAGCGTGGCGGACGAGCGCAGCAAGGTGCCGTGGGTGCGGAAGTCGACGAAGCGGCCGAACGGAATATGGCTGCCATCGTTCATGCGCAGCAGATAGGTGAGCGACACGCATTGCGGGTGCGAGCAGGGCAGGGGCGCAAAATCGCTGGTCTTGAGCTTGCCGGCGGTCTGTTCCTCGATCCGCTTGATCACGCCGGGGATGGTCAGCCGGTCCATCGGGTCGTGTGCGAACTGGCCACCGCCAGCGCCCGTGAACGCCACCGGCTGGAAATTGAGCGACAGCATATGGTCTTCGGCCAGAAACATCTCGACGACCTGGCCGATCTGGTGTTCGTTGACGCCGCGCGCGGCCACGAAGATGATCTGGGTCGGGATGTCGAGTTCCTTGAGCATCTTGAGGGCGGCGCTCTTTTCGTCGCACAGGTCGCGCCCGCGGATTTTCTCGTGGGTGTCGGCGGTGAAGCCGTCGAACTGCAGCGCGACGTAGGCGCCGCTGGCCTTGACCTTTTCGGCGAAGGCGCGGTCGCGCCCGAGCCGCAAGCCGTTGGTGATGATGACGATGCGGCCGATCTCTTCGCGCGTGGCGATGGCGATCAGTTCCATCAGGCGCGGATGGCTGGTCGGCTCGCCGCCCGACAGTGCAATCGATTCGACCTGGCCTTCATTGCGCACCAGCGTATCGATCATGCGGGTGAACGCCTCGTTGCTCAGGTGGTTGGCGTTGGTGTTGTTGACGATGCAGACCGGGCATTCGAGATTGCAGTAGTCGGTGATCTCGATGATCGGCAGGCAGGTGTGCTGTTCGTGGTCGCCGCAGGTGCCGCAATCGGTCGGGCATCCTTTTTCCACTTCCGTGGCGAACTTGAGCGGCTCGGTGCCGGCGCGCGCGAACGAGTAGGCGTCCACATAGTATTTGGCGTCTTCCGACACCAGTGCTTCGGACGGGCCGCACTTGGCGCAGTCCTTGATGAAAAAGACTTTACCATCGCGTATCACGACGTCGGCCTGCAGCAAGGCCAGGCAGCCGGGGCACGTCGACGTGGTGTGCTTGAACAGGTGGTCGCCCGTCTGGCCTGGCTGCACTTCGCCGCGCGCCAGGAAGCCGGCCACGTAGGCCTTGGCGTCGGCGGCGACAAATTGTTCGGATGGGCCGCACTGGGTGCAATGGATCAGGCGTACTACTTCGTCGTCGCGCAGCACGACGCGCGATTCGATCGGCGTGGCGCAGCTGGCGCAGACCGCCATCTCGTGCATGAAAAATGTGTGATTGCGGTCCTTGCGGATGGCAGTCGAATCGCAGCTAGTGCATTCCATCTGAACCTTTCGATGATGATCTACTGGTGTTTGGTGTTGACTTTAGGATATCCTAACCTGAATTGCATCATTTGAGGGCTTTGCTTATGCGTTACATACTCCTGGATAAAATCACGGCGCTCACGCCGCCGGAATTGGCCACGGGAGTCAAATGCGTTTCGCTGTCGGATGATATTTTTGCCGACCACTTTCCCGGCCACCCGATCATGCCCGGTGCGATGATCATCGAGTCGATGGCGCAGTTGGGCGGGGTGCTGGTCGAAGCGAGCATGCGCGAGCGTGGCCGCCACGACCTGCACGCGTTGCTGGTGACGGTCGAACGCGCCAAGTTCCGCCACCAGGTGCGGGCGGGCGACAAGATGGAGCTCGAATGCCACGGCATCCTGGTTCATGAAGACGGCGGCCAGGTACGCGCGCTGGCGCGCGTGGATGGCAAGCTGGTGGCCGAGGCCGAGCTGTCGTTCGCGTTTGCCCGGGTGACCAATCCCAAGCTGCTCGAGCGCCGCCGCGAGGTGCTCAACGTATGGCTCACCGGTTCAGCCGAAGAACCATGACCGCAACGCGCGTGTACGTGCGTGGCGTTGGCGCCATCACTGCGTTGGGCGCCACCTGGCCCGTATCCTTGCAGGCGTTGGCAGAAGGCCGCTCCGCAATCGCGCCGGTGCGCGCTTTCGATGTCACCCATTTTCCGTCGACGGTGGCCGCCGCCATTGATGGTTTTGTCCACAGCGGCGACCGCCGCCTGGCGCTGGCGCGCGTGGCCGCGCGCGAAGCGTGGCTGACATCCCATCTTGATCAGGATCCGCCCGCATCCGAACGGCTTGGCATTTTCCTTGGCGCCGAATCGGGGCGGGCGCCATTCGCCACGCTGCATGCGCTGACCCGCGCCGCCGGCGGCGCGGCGCACTTCAACCACGCGCGCTTCGGCGCCGACGCGGCGCCGCTGGCCGCGCAGTTCGATGCATCGATCATTTCGCCGGCGGCCGTAACGTCCGCCCTGGCGCGCGAATATGGCGCTGGCGGCCCGGCCGTGACGATCTCGCTGGCCTGTTCGTCGGGCGCGAGCGCAATAGCGGAAGCGGCGCGCGCGATCCGGCTCGGCGTGTGCGATGTCGCCATCTGCGGCGGTGTCGGCGCCGATGTCGATCCGATGATGCTGGCCGGGTTCGGGAGGATTGGCGCGCTGACGGCGCGCGGCGTCTCCTGCCCTTTCGATGTGCGGCGCGATGGCTTCGTGGTCGGCGAAGGCGCAGCCATGGTGGTGCTGTCGCGCGAACGCGGCGACGCCAAGGTCGAGCTGGCCGGCGAAGGCCGCAGCCTCGATGCCCATCATCTGACCGCGCCCGATCCGGAAGGCCAAGGCGCCACGCGCGCCATGCGCACCGCGCTCGACGCCGCCGGCGAAGTAGCGGTCGGCTACGTGCAGGCGCACGGCACCTCGACCCCGTTGAATGACGCGGTCGAAGCGCTGGCCTTGCAGCGGGTGCTGGGACGCTACCTTGACCAGGCGCATGTCAGTTCGGTCAAGGGCGCGCTTGGCCACTGGATCGCCGGCGCCGGTGCGCTCGGCTTTCTGTGCGCGCATGCGGCGCTCGAGCAGGGCATCGTGCTGCCGACCGCGAACCTGACCCAGGCCGATCCGGCCTGCGCGCTGCCGCATGTGCTTGAGCGCGCGCTGCACAAGAAAGTTGACGTGGCGCTGGTGAATGCGTTTGCCTTCGGCGGCGCCAATTGCAGCCTGGTCGCGAGGCGCTGCCAGTGAAGACGGTCTACGTCAACGGCGCGGCAGCAGTGAGCGGCTTCGGCTTCGACTGGCGCGGCCTCGGGCATGCCGACATGATGTTGTGCGAAGCGCCCCCTATTGGCGCCGATATCGATGTCGATGCGCGCGCGCGCAAGCTGATGTCGCACCCGGCCCGGCTGGCCGCGGTGGCGTTGCGGCTGGCGCTGAACGACGCGGCATGGCCACAGCAGGGCCGCGAGGACATCGGCTTGTACCTCGGCGTCGGTGCGTCGGGCTGCTCGATGGAGGAGCTGACGCGGATGCTCGCCGAGAGCATCGAGCAGCACGAATTTTCGCTGGAACGGTTCGGCACGGCCGGCCTGGCCGCATGCAATCCGCTGTTCGCGTTCCAGCTGATGAACAACTTCACGCTGTGCCATGGCGCCATTCTCAATGGACCCGGTGGCCCGAACGGCGCCTTCTATTCGCGCGGCACGGGAACGCTGGCCGCGCTGGCTGAAGCGCACTGGCTGATCGGGTCGGGCGAATGCGAGCGCGTGCTGGCCGGCGGCGCCGATTCTGCCCTGCATCAGGTCACCATGGCGCAGCTGGTGCGCGAGGGCTTTGTCGGGCGCGGCCTGGTGGCGGGCGAGGGCGCGGGCTTGCTGGCGCTGTCTTCGGCGCCGCACGGCGCTCTGGCCACGCTTGACCAGGTGCGCTGGTCCGGCAAGCGCATCGACGGCTTGTTGTCCGGCGTCGCCAGCGGCGACCTGATCGTGCTGGCGCCTTGGGGAACCGAAGCGCGCGCCGCGTTGCTGGAGCTGGCCGAAGGCCGCGCTGCGGCCATTGTCGACCTCAGCGCCACCCTTGGCGAAGCGCTGGCCGCGGCGCCAGCGTTGGCATGGTGCGCCGCGCTTGACTTGCTGCAGGCGGGCCAGCATCGGCGCGCCCACGTCGTCAGTGCCGGCATCGATGGCGGCATTGGCCTGGCCGTGCTGGGGAGGCTGCAATGACGCGCGCCGTCATCACAGGCGTTGGCGCCGTCTGCGCTTTTGGTGTCGGCATCGAGGCGCTGTTTGACGGGCTGGTGTCGGCGCGCAGCTGCATCGCACCGATCCGTTCCTTTGACGCTTCCGCATTCCAGACCCGGGTAGCCTGCGAAGTCGAGGTCGGCCAGATCGAGCGCGCCTGGCTGCGCTCGCACCTTGGCGACCTGGGTTCGGCGGAGCAGGTACAGGACCGGTACCAGCATATCGGCGCCTGGCGCGACCGCAAGAGCGCCTTCGGGCTGCTGGCAGCGGTCGAAGCCTGGCGCATGGCAGGCTGCGGGGACACCGAACGCGAGGCTTCGCTGGTGTTGGCGCTGGGACTCGAGCAAGGCTTCCTGGACGACTTCGCGCCCTTCTTCAATGGCGGCGCCATCGACTGGAACGCCGAACGCGAAGCTGTCACCGACGCCATCCGCTTCCGATCCGACGTCGACCTATGCGCGCGCCTGGTCGGCGACGTGCTCCAGCTGGACGGCCAGGTCGTGGTCAACGCGTCGGCCTGCGCCGCTGGCGGGCTGGCACTGGCGCACGCGGCCTCCTTGATCGAACGGGGCGCCGCCTCAATCGTTGTGTGCGGCGGCGCCGATTCGATGGTCAACCCGTTCGGACTGGGCGGCATGACGCGCCTGGGCGCACCGTCGCCGCGCAATGAAGCGGACGCCTGCCGTCCCTTCGACCGGCGCCGCGATGGCCTGGTGATCGGCGAGGGTGCGGCCATGTTTGTACTGGAATCGGAGCAGCGCGCCATGCGCCGCGGCGCCCGACCGCTGGCGCGAGTTCTTGGTTACGGCAGTACGCAAGATGCGTACCGCGTCACCGCGCCGCGTCCCGATGGGGCGGCGGCGCTGCGCGCCATGCAGCTGGCGTTGGCGCGCGCCAAATTGGTGCCATCGGAGATCGGCTACATCAACGCGCACGGCACCGGCACGCCGCTCAATGACGTGGCCGAAGCGCGCTCCATCAACGCCGTCTTCGGCGCCGTTCCCGTCAGTTCGATCAAGGGTGCCATCGGGCACCTGATGGCCGCGTCGGGCGCGATCGAGGCCGCTGCCTGCCTGCTCGCTTTCGAGCGCGGCCTGCTGCCCGGCACCGCCAATCACGTCGACAAGGATCCGCAGTGCGAAGTCGACGTGATCACTGCACCGCGCGCGGCCAGCGTGGATGCGGTACTGAGCAACTCGTTCGGCTTCGGCGGTCAGAACGTGTCCTTGATATTGGGACGGCCGTGATGAAGGCTGAATTGAAAGGCTGGGCATGGCGCACCCCGCTGGGCGCGTCCACCGGCGAGGTGATCGAACGGCTGCTGGCGGGCGAACGCGCAGCCCAGGTCAACCCGCGTTTTGACGCGGCCAGCTATGCCTGCACGCTGGCCGCCGCGATGACGCGCGAACCGGCGCAGTCGCGCCATGCACGCTTCTTGCGCCGCATGGGCCTGTATGCGGTGGAGGTGGCGGCCGAAGCGCTTGCGCACGCGGGCGTCAAGGGCGGCGACCGGGTCGGCCTGTTCTTCGGCTATGGCGGCCTGCGCGCGCACTGGAATGACCTGATGCCGGCCTTTGAACACCAGCACGCCAGTGGCGAAGACGCGTGGGATCGCGGCCTGACCTTGCTGCACCCGTTCTGGATGCTGCAGCACCTGTCCAACAATGCGCACGCGATCGCTGCGCAAGAATTGCATGCGCGCGGCGAGGGTGCAACCTACGGCGGGGCCAACGCCGGCGCGCAGGCGCTGTCGGCTGCGATACGGGCGCTGGCAGCCGGCGCGGTCGATGTGGCGCTGGTGGTCGGCTACGATTCGCTGATCGAACCTGAAACCCTGGTCGAGCTGGCGGCGCGCGGCGCATGCAGCGTGCAGGGATTGGATCGCCTGGCCGCACCGTACGACTGCGCAGCCCAAGGCTTCGTGCCGGGCGAAGCGGCGGCCGCGCTGGTATTGCAGCGACCAGGCGAGGGCGCGGCCAACCTGGGCAGCGTACAGGCGCAGGACGGGGCCGACGGCGAAAAGGGCGAGGCGCAGGTCGCGCTGCTGGCGCGCATGCTTCGCTCGCTGGCGCAGGCCGGCGATGTGGTCGACGGCGCCGGCCTTGCACGGCCCGGTTTCGACGCCGCCGAGCGCATCGCTGCGGCCAACATGACCGGTGCGGACGCACCCCTGTGTTGTATCATGAGCAGCATGGGACAAACCGGCGCTGCCACTTCTGTCGTTCAAACTATTGCGCTGGCCGAGCTGTTGCGGCGGCAAATGCTGCCGCCGATTGCTGGCTTGCGCAGCGCGGCCGCCGGACCATTGCGTCCCTTGCTGCATGCCGAGCCGACCATGCGCCGCGCGGCGCTCGGTATCGCCGCCGGCGCACCCGGCCTGGCCGGCCTGATACGGGTGGAGCTGCCATGAACACATCTCCAAATATTGCGCTCGTCACCGGCGCCTCGCGCGGCATTGGCGCCGCCATTGCGCTCGATCTTGCCGCCAAGGGCTTCACCGTCATCATCAACTACCGCAGCGACCAGGCAGCGGCGCTCGACGTTGCGCGCCAGGTTGGTGAAATGGGCGCGCAAGCGCACCTGATCTGCGCCGACGTGTCGGACCCTGCGCAAGTGGACGCCATGTTTGCCGACATCGACAACCGTTTCGGTCAGCTCGATGTGCTGGTCTGTAATGCCGGCGTGCTGCACGATACGCTGCTCGGCGCCAGCACGGCGGCCGATTTTGACGCCGTTTTTGCGGTCAATATTTCAGGTGTCGTCAATTGCTGCCGTCAGGCTAGCAGACGCATGGTGTCGCGCCGGCGCGGCGTGATCGTCAACATGTCGTCGGTGGCCGCCACCCGGCCGGGCCGCGGCCAAAGCAATTTCGCAGCCTCCAAGGGCGCGGTGGAGGCATTTACCAAGGCGCTCGCGGTTGAACTGGCGCCGCGCGGCATCCGCGTCAATGCCGTCGCCCCCGGCGTGATCGAGACCGACATGACGCGCGACATCCGCGCGCTGGCGCCCGATGAACTGAACAAGCGCATCCTGTTGCGCCGCATCGGCAGCGCGCGCGAAGTGGCGGCGGTGGTAGGATTTCTATGCAGTGAACAAGCCAGTTACGTCACTGCCCAGGTGTGGAACGTCGATGGAGGATTCAAAGCCGAATGAACGAACAGACAACGCTGGACTGGCTGCTGTCGCGCCGCAGCATGCGCGAGTTTTCCGAACGCCCGGTGGCGCGCGAGACGCTGGAAAACCTGCTGCTTGCGGCTACCAGCGCGCCGTCGGCCACCAACCGCCAGCCATGGCAGTTTGCGGTGGTGCGTTCGCGCCGGCTGCGCGGCGCTATTGTCGAGGCGGTACGCGAGCGCGCCGACGAGATGAAGGCGATCATCGGGCGCGGCCATCACGCCGAAGACTTCGGCAACTACGGCGACTTCTTCCACGAACCGCTGCTGTCGGCAGCCGTGATCATCATTCCGCAGTACCGCGCTTTTCCGGACCTGATCGCCAACCTGCTGGCCTCGGGCGGCGCCGATCCGGCCGCGTTCCATACCGCCGGTGCGATGCAGGCCGAATTGTGCTCGACCAGCGCAGCTGTCATGAACCTCTTGCTGCAGGCGCATGCGAGCGGCCTGGGCGCTTGCTGGATGGCGGGCCCGATGATTGCGCGCGACCGCATCGGCACGCTGCTGGGCATCGAAGCGCCTTGGCAAATGGTGGGCGCGATCGCGCTCGGCTACCCGGCCGGTGCGCCACCCGAACAGAAGCCGCGCAAGCCGCTCGGACGCGTGGTGCGCTGGCATGACGACGAACTTAATGAGGACCACATCTAAATGAATCAAGCCGTACAAACCCAGGAAATTGAGGCTGCCGTACGCGCCATCGTGGCCGAATCATTGGCCATGGACGTGAGCCAGGTTTCGCCCACGGTGAGCCTGATCGAAGATCTGGGCGCCGAATCGCTGGACTTCCTCGACATCGTGTTCAAGCTCGAACGCGCCTACGACATTCAGATCACGCGTGGCGAACTGGAACGGGCCGCGCGCGGCGAGATGAGCGACGAGGAGTTTGCGCCCGGCGGCGTGATCTCCGAAGCCGGCCTGGCGCGCTTGCGCGAACTGATGCCGGAAGTGGCGGCGCAGATCACGCCAGGCCTGCATCCGGCCCAGATCCTGAGCCTGTTTACGGTGCAGACCTTCGTGCACCTGGTGGTGGGCAAACAGGAGCAGAGGAACCGTGGCGCGTCCTGATGCCACCGGCGGCTGGATCGGCGGTCCCGGTTTCGACGCCTTCTTTTTCTTCGGCAGTGGCGTGATCGCAGTCGCGGCGGGCCTGCTGATGCTGGCCGCGCCGGCGCTGGTGCTGCCCGTATGGTTCGCGTGGATCTGGCTGGTCGAAGGCCCGCATTTGTTCGCTACCTGGCAGCGCGCCTACCTGGACACGGCCTACCGGCGCCAGCACAGACGTATGCTGGCGGCCAGCCTGCTGTGGTTCCTGCCTGGCCCGCTGGCGCTGATGGTGTCGCAGCTGACTGGGCAACCCGGCCCGTTCCTGTTGTTCCTGGGCGCGGTCGGCATATGGTCGTTCCATCACGCGGTGCGCCAGCACCACGGCATTCAATCGATCTATCAGCGCCTCGGTGGCGCCGGCGAGCCTGGCCGCACGACCGACCGCCGGCTGCTGCACGCTGTGTTGTGGATGGCGTTTGCGCTATTCCTGTTCGGCCATCCGCTGAACCGCCAGCTGATCGGGCTTGGCTCCTTGCAGGGCGCAGAAGCGCTGGCCATCGGCGCGCTCGCTTGTGTGCTGGCGCTGTGCGTGCTGGCCTGGGCGGCGCTGCTGGTACTGCGCTGGCGACGCGGCGAAGCGCTCAAGGCCGGCATGTTCGGCTTGTTCGTGGCAGCCGGCACCGTATTGTTTTCCTTGTTCGTGGTCGGGATGCGCGAACCGCTGCTGGCCGGCGCCGTCACGACCGAACAGCTGTTCATGGCAGCGACGCTGATCGGCGGCACGCTGCACGGCATTCAGTATCTCGGCATCGTGATTGCGACGGAGCGGCGCCGCGCCGGCGCAGCGGCTGGCTCGCTGAGCGCGCGCTTGGGCAAGGCGCCGCTGGCGGCATATGCGCTGATGCTGGTGGCCTCGTTTGCCTACGTGGCGCTCAATCTGGCGCGCGGTGCCTCGCCGCGCTGGGCTTTTGCCGATCCGTTTGCAACGCAGTTGTTCCTGGCCTTGTACTGGGGTCTGTTTTGCCACCATTTCTGGCTCGACCAAAAGATCTGGAAGCCATCGCAAGACGCGCGCCTGCGCGCCGAGCTGGGACTGGGAACCGTATGAGGCAAAGCGAACATCCGGTATCGGTCACGTACGCAAAGCACGTCAATCCGTCGTTCATGCAACTGCTCGGCGTGTTCGGTTTTGGCCGCGTATTCACGCGCGCCAGCGACGTCTGGATCTGGGACAGCGAAGGGCGGCGCTACCTTGACTGCCTGGCCGGCTTCGGCGCGGTCAATCTTGGCCACAATCATCCGAAGCTGATCGCCCGCTTGCACCAGCTGCTGGACGAACAGGTGCTGCACTTTTGCCACACCGGGCCGGCGGCCGGCGCGGCCGCACTGGCCGAAGCGCTGGCTAAACGGCTGGCGGCGCCGCTCGAGATCAGCCTGTTCGCCAGCAGCGGCGCCGAAGCGGTGGAAGCAGGACTCAAGCTGGCGCGTGCGGCCACCGGGCGTAGCGCTTTGCTGTCGTGCGACGGCGGCTTTCATGGCACTACGCTGGGCACGCTGTCGGTGATGGGGACGGCGCGCATGCGCACGCCGTTCGAGCCGCTGCTGGCAGATTGCCACCGGGTGCCGTTCGGCGACCTGGACGCGCTCGAACAGGCATTGAAAGCGCACAAACCGGCCGCTTTCCTGCTCGAGCCGCTGCAGGCCGAAGGCGGCGTGGTGCTGGCGCCGCCCGGCTACCTGCGCGCTGCCCAGGCGCTGTGCACGGCGCGCGGCACCGTCCTCGTGCTCGATGAAATCCAGACTGGCCTGGGCCGCACCGGCACGCTGTTCGCGCATCAGGCCGAGGACTTCGTGCCCGATGTGCTGTGCCTGGCGAAGGGTTTGTCGGGTGGCCTGGCTGCGGTGTCGGTGGCGTTGACGTCGCGCGCGCTGTTCGACAAGGCGTATGGCAGCGGCGGCCGGTTCGACCTGCACAGTTCCACGTTTCAGGGCAACGCGTTCTCGTGCGCGGCGGCGCTGCGCACGCTGGAACTGGTGGACGAAGAGCATCTCGTGGCGCGCAGCGCCGAGCGCGGCGCGCAGCTGCTGGACGGCTTGCGCGAGCGCCTGCGCGGCCATCCGCTGGTCAAGGACATACGCGGGCGCGGTCTGCTGGTCGGGATCGAGTTCGGGCCGACTGGCAGTTCGTGGCTGGACAAGCTGGCCCCGGCGTTGGTCGGCAAGGTGTCCGAATCCATGTTCGGGCAATGGGTGGCGGTCAAGATGCTGGAGGCGGGCATCCTGTGCCAGCCAGCGTCGTCGTGCTGGAACGTCTTGCGCCTGGAGCCGCCGCTGACGATTGCGGCTGAAGAAATCGCCAGCACGGTCGAGACGATTGGCGTCATTCTCGATGAATACCGCAGCATCGCGCCGATCGTGGCCGATGTCACCCGCAGGGCAGGCAGCCAATGGAGGGATGGATGGCGATTCTGAAAGGGCCGATTGGTCCGGGTTTTATGGCACGCACCAGCCGTGACGTGCGATTTGTCGGCGGCGTGCTGCGCAAGCGGCCATTCCAGGTGCTGGTGCAGGTCACTAACCGCTGCAATATGCGCTGTTCGTTTTGCGGCTTCTGGCCGAACGGCGTGGCGCCCAAGCTCGAACTGACTGTGGCCGATTACCAGCGGGTGGCGGACCAGCTGGCCGCGATCGGCACCTTTCTGGTCTCGGTCGAGGGGGGCGAACCGCTGCTGCGGCCCGACATCGTCGAAATCGTGCGCGCATTCGGACGGCACCATGCGCCGGTGCTGTACACCAACGGCACCTACGTCAACGACGACAAGGCGCGTGCGTTGTTCGAGGCGGGCGTGGCGCAGGTGGGCGTGTCGATCGATTTTGCCGACGCCGCGCGGCACGACCAGAAGCGCCGCCTCGATGGCGCTTTCGAACAGGCCTGGCGCGCGGTCGACACGCTGCTGGCGCACGCGCCGCACGGGGGCGCGCAAGTGCATGTGATGACGATCCTGATGAAGGAAAACCAGGACGACGTTGAACGCTTGCTGCAAATGAGTGCAGCGCGCGGCGTCGGCCACTGCGTGACGCTGCTGTCGACCGATGGTTTTCGGCGCGGCAAAAGCGAAGACGACCAGTTGCCCGACGCTTCGCTGAGCGCGAAAATGCTCGACTTGTGGCAGCGCTACCCGCACTTGCGCACGTTCCGCGACTATCTCGAACGCATGGACGCCTTTGTCGAACGGGCCCCGATGCCGACCTGCCACGCGGGCGAACAGTCATTCAATATCGACCATGTCGGCAACGTCTCGCCTTGCATCGAGCGCATCGATTCGGTGGTCGGCAATGTGCGCGACGAGCCGATGGCGGCGATCATCGCCAAGATGAAAGGCCTGGACGCGGTGGCGCGCTGCCAGGACTGCTGGACACTTTGCCGCGGTTTTTCGCAGGCACTGGGGCAGGGCGCCACGGCGCGTTCGCTGATCGACCTGGGTACGCGCATGCGCTCGCAATGAACAACCACAAGGACGACGTGACTTCTTCTTCAACGACACAGCGGCTGGCCGGCAAGCGCTGCCTGGTGACCGGCGGCTCGCGCAATCTGGGGCGCGCCATTTGCCTGGCGTTCGCCGCTGCGGGCGCGCGCGTGGCATTTACCTACGTCAGCGATGACGAACAGGCCGACGTTACGCGCAAGATGCTGGCCGAACTGGGCGCCGAAGCACTGGTGTTCAAGGGTTCGGTCACCGATGGCGCGCACGCCAAGGCCAGCGTGGACGCCATCGTGGCAGCCTGGGGCGGCCTGGATGTGCTGGTCAATAACGCGGGCGTGATGCAGGTGCTGCCAATCGCGCTGCTGGAAGAAGACGACTGGGATGCGGTGCTCGACACCTGCCTGAAAGGGCCGTACATTTTTTCGCGCGCCGCGCTGCGCCCGATGCTGCGCGCCAAAAAAGGCCACATCCTCAATATCGGCTCGGTGGCCGGCGAACGCATCGTCGAAGCGCCAGTGCACTATGCCGCGGCCAAAGCCGGGCTGCAGGGGCTGACGCGAGCGCTGGCCAAGGAAGTGGGGCGTTACGGCATCGCAGTGAACGACTTGTCGGCCGGCCTGCTGGCGGCAGGCCTGGGGCAGCAGGCGCCGCAGCACCGGCGCGACGAGTACAACAGCAATTGTCCGCTCGGACGCACCGGCACGCTGGACGAGACCGCGGCCTTTGCCACCTGGCTGGTATCGGACGAGAACAGCTTCATGAGCGGAGCGCGCCTGACCTTCGACGGAGGCTTGTGATGGATGCGCAGCTAGCCCAGGGCTATCGGGATTTCCGCGCCTTCGTCAACCCGTTGGTGGCAACGCGCGCGCAACTGGTCGGGGAACCCTATCTGCTGGAAAAGACCGCCGGCGGCCGTCTGCTGGACGCCGAAGGCAGGGCTTACACCGACCTGCTCTCTGGCTGGGGAACCCAGGCCTTCGGTCACCGGCCAGGCGTGATCGAGCAGGCGATGATCGCTTTCCTGCAAGGCGACGCGCCATCGTTTTTCCCGTCCGGGATCAGTCCCTACGCCGGCCTGCTGGCAGCGCGCCTGGAGCAGCGTTGCGGCTACGACGCAGCATTTTTTGCCAGCGGCGGCAGCGAAGCGGTTGAAGCGGCGCTCAAGCTGGCGCGCGGCGCCACCGGCAAGGCGCGCATCGCCTATGTGGAAGGGGCGTACCACGGCTGCACCTTCGGCAGCCTGGCGATGATGCACGGCGGTCCGTATCGCGACATATTTGGCCCGCACTTGCCGCTGGTCGATGCGCTGCCGTTCGGCGACATGGCTGCGCTCGACCGCGCGCTGGCTGACCCGCAACTGGCCGCCATCGTGGTCGAACCGGTGCAGGTCGAGTCGGGCGTGCGCGCGCTTGACCCGGCCTATCTCGAACGGCTGTGCCACGCTACGGGCGAACACGGCGTGCTGCTGGTGGCCGACGAAATCCAGACTGGCCTGGGCCGCACCGGCCGTTTCCTGTGCAGCGCGCAGTGGCCGCGCCAGCCCGACGTGGTCACGCTCGGCAAGGCCCTCGGCGGCGGCCTGATGCCGCTGTCGGCCATGCTGACCCGGCGCGCCATTTTCGATCGCGTGTACGGACAGCTGGCGCTGGCCGAGGCGCACGCATCTACATTCAGCGGCAACGCACTGGCCTGCGTAGCCGGACTGGCCGCGCTGGAACAGCTGGACGACGCCATGCTGGCCGAGGTGCGGCGCAAGGGACAGCTGCTGCGCGACGCGCTGGACGAGTGGGTGGCGCCGTCACCGCTGGTGGCCGCGATCCGCGGCGAAGGCCTGTTGCTGGGGATCGAGCTGAAGGTGCCTGATCATCCGTGCTACCAGTTTGACTACCTTGGGGCGCCGGAGCTGTCGGCCCAGCCGGCGATCGGCCTGTTGCTGGTGCACCGCTTGTACAAGGCGGGCTTCATCAGCCAAATTTGCGGCCATGCCTGGCACGTGCTGCGCTTGCAGCCGCCGTACACCACCACCGATGCCGACCTGGTCGCCAGCGCGCGCGCCATCGGTGCTGCGCTTGATTACCTTTGGGAACTCCAATGAAACGGGTACTTGTATTGGGCGGCAGCGGCGCCCTGGGCACGGCGCTGCTGCGCGAGCTGCATGCGGCCGGCGCTGAAGCGGCATTCACCTGGTGTCGGCAGGCCGATGCAGCCGCTGCGCTGAGCGAGGAACTGGGCTTTCGCGGCTATGCGGCCGATTTCGAACGGGCCGATGCGGTTGCGCTGCTGTTCGACGCGCTCGCGCGGGACGGCTTGCTGCCCGACGCCGTGATCCATTGCGCCGGCGTGGCGCCGCTGGCGCGCCTGGCTGACATCACTGTGGCTGGCTGGGACGCGGTCAACGCGATCCACGGCCGCGCGGCCATGTTGTGCGCCCAGCAAATGGCCGGGCGCGGCCTGCGCGGCGCGCTGGTGATGGTCGCCGCCCTGGACGGCCTGCAGCCGGTGCCGGCCCCGGCCCACTACGCGGCCAGCCAGGCCGCCATGTGGGGACTGACGCTGGCGCTGGCCAAGGAACTGGGATCGAAAGGCATCCTGGTCAACCTGGCGGTGGTCGGTGTGCTTGACGGCGGCATATCGGGCGCGCTCGATCCGGCGCTGCGCGCGTCGTACCGGCGCTACGCGGCGCTAGGCCGCACCGGAACGTGTGTCGAAGCGGCGCGCGCACTGCGTTGGCTGGCGTTGGAAAACACGTATTTGAACGGCGCCCAGTTTCCGATCACCGGAGGACTGGGTTGAGCCGCGCAATGGGCATGGCGTTGGCGCTGCTGCTGATGCTGCTGACATGGCAGAAAGTGGAACTGGGCGTCGGCGCCGAGATGCTGTGGGTCTGCCACGTCACCAGCGCGCTGTTGGCAATTGGCCTGTTGACGGGGCAGCGCATGCTGATCGCGACCGGTGTCCTGTATCACATCGCGGTGGCGATTCCAACCTACTTGCTGCACCTGGCGACCGGCGGCGACAGTTCGCCGGTGTCGTTTGCGCTGCACTTGTTCACGCCATTGTTTGGCTGGCTGGCGTGCCGCAAACAACCGTTACCCGGCGCCACTGCATGGCTTGCGCTGGGAACCTATCTGGGCTTGATGGCTGTGTGCCGGCTGGTGACGCCCGAAACCTTGAACGTCAATCTCGCTTTCCATCCATGGGGAGCGTTCGCCGCCATCGGCACCTGGCCTTCGCGGGCGCTGAATGTGGTGCTGATGCTGGCGCAGCTGCAGGTGGTGCTATGGCTGTGGAATCGGTACGCGCGCAAGCCTAGTTGAATACCTTCGGCAGCGACCACGCGCCGCCTGCGCGCCGGAATTCCTGCGCCAGCACCAGTGCACCCGGCAGCGCCACCAGGTACCAGCACAGGCAGCGCAGCGTCAGGCTGACGGCCATGCCTTCGGGCGTCAGCGCCGGATCGAGCATGTAGCTGGTGGCAAGTTCGGTGATGCCGATCGCGCCGGGGACCGGCGCCAGGTAGGCGATCATCAGGCTGGTGGAAAAGATGGTCAGCGCCTGCACGGGGCTCAGCGCAAAGCCAAAGTGCCTGGCCAGCAGCCAGCCGATCGCCACGTAGGTCAGCAGAAAAGCAATCGACGCGAGGTGGCATTGCAGATGCTGCAGGTCGGTCGACTTGCCGATGGCCGAAATCGATTGCGCGCTCTGACCTACGCCAAGCACGATTTTTTGCAGCGCCGAACCGGCGCGCATGGCGCGTGCGCGGCGATCGCTCCAGCGCACCACTGGTCCCGGGAAAAATGCGATCAGTGCCAGCAGCAGCGCGATGCCCAGCAGCGGCATGGTCAGCAGCGGCAGGCCGAGGCGCACCACCGGCGGCAGCGCGATCGCGGCGCCGACGTTCAGCGTAACGCAGGCAACCAGGCAAATCCACAGCGTCATGTAGATGCTCTTGCTGACCGACGCGGCCAGCGCGTGCGGCATCGGCACGCCGCGCCGCATCAGCATGAAGACCATCGCCGGCGTGTGCAGTTCGGCGCTCGGCGTCAGACTGGTGACGAAGTAGCTGACGCAGGTCAGGCGCAAGCCGCTGGCAAAGCGCAGTGGATGGCCCAGCACGCCGAGCATGCTGCGAAAGCGGATCCAGTCGAGCGCATAGAACAGCACCGTCAGCGCGGCCAGCGCCAGCCACAATCGGGCGGGAATGGTGGCGATCAGTGCCAGCACGCCGCCCAGGCTGGCGCCGCTGGCGGCGGTAAAGAAGCTGACCGTCACCCACACGGTCAGCACAAACAGGGCGGCGAACAGGAATTTTTTCAAGTGGGTCGGGTCGCGTGGTGGAACATCAGGTAGACCGCGGCCAGGTGGCCGGCGGCGGCGGGGATGATGTGCGCTGCCTGGTTGGCCAGTTCGGTGCGGGTGAACGTCTTGCGCAGGCCGCAGGCCTTGAGCAGGCGGCCCCAATGGTGGTTGCTGCGGTCGGGCGGGAACTGGCGCGTGAAGCGTGCCAGCCCGGCCACCGCCGCATGCACTGACCGATAGTGCTGCGGCACCTCGAATGGCAACGCGGCCAGCTGCGGGCAATTGCCTTCGACGTACCATTCGTAGCCATCGTTCATGTGCGCGACGCGGCTGGCGTGCACCGGACAGGCCATGTCAATCACCAGGTGCGAGGCCATGCCGAGGCAGACATAGGCACGCGCCGGCTGGCCGTCATGCCAGGCCTGCACTGCCAAGTCGACATAGTGCTGGGCCCTGCGCGGCGCGCTGGTGGTCAGGAAGGGAATGAAGCCGCCGCCCAGGTAACGGCCCGAAAAATGGCTCAGTGACCAGTGTTCCCAGATCTTCTTTTTACGCGGCAGGTAGATGATATCCTCGCGGATCGCGCCTAGCACCAGCGCGTCTTCGAAGCGGGTCAAGTGCGGCAGGTCGAGCTTGCGCACGGCGAGCCGCACCACCAGTTGCAGGCCGTTGTACCTCATAGCCCGGCGCGCAAGCGGGCCACCATCGCCAGCAATTCGGCGTAGTGGCGCTCGCCGCCGTGTTCGTGGCAGAACTGCGCAATGTGATCGAGCAAGGGTGCCAGTGCCTCTTGCGGCAGGTCGAGCGCGCGCAACACGTCGTGCGCGTCGTTCATGCGCGCACCAGGCGGCCGCTGCCCAGCGTGGCCAACGGCGCGCCCGGCAGCTGATTGAAGCGGTGGTCGCGGTCGCGGTACAGGATGTTGTAGGCGCAAGACGGCACGTTGCTGCCATCGGGTTCTCGTATGCCGACGCAGCATTGGCGAATGCGGTCGGTGTCGAACGTTTCTTCATCCATGTGCGAATGGACGTAGATCGCCTTGGAACTTTGCTCGCCGATGCGGGTGCGCTGTTCGGTGCTCAGGCCCGGCGCGAACATGCGTGCCAGCAGGCCCTTGAGCGTGGCCAGTACTGCCTCGCTGTCGTCGCACGCGATTTCGCCACTCCACAGGCGCGTGATGACGTCCTGCAGCCGTTGTTCGACGGCAGGCGTCGGTTCCAGGTACAGCGTGCCGGTCAGCAGGTCGCGCAGGTCGTGCTGGCCCATGAAGCGCGGGAACGGCAGCCAGCGGCCATCGTCCAGACGCAGCATGTAGGTCACCAGGTAGCACATCGGATGGGCCGACGGCGACGGCACGAAATCGGAAACGCGCAGCGCGCCTTCGGTTTGCTGTTCGAGGTCGCACAGCACGTCGTAGGTGGTGTAGCGGCCGCGCCGGTTGAAGCGCGAACCGCCCTGGCCGGTGAAGGTCATGGTGTGCAGTTCGACGCTGCGGATAAAATCCTTTTCCAGCCCCAGTTTGACGAAAGCGCCCACTTCATGGTCGTTGCTGCCGCGCGAAAGCACAGGCAGCAACGTCGTGTCGATGGCATACTTTTCAAGCAGTGCCAGCACGCGCATCTTGGCCTGGTAAAAATTACCGCCCAACATTTCCAGATTCGTGCCGGGCGTGAACGAGTCGAACGAGAGCACGATGCGCGCGTCGAGCCGGGCCAGTTTTTCAAGCAGCCATTCGTCTTTCAGGAAGCGCAGCCCGTGGGTGGATATCGTGATGCGGTTGATGCCCTCTTCGCGGCACAGTTCGACCAGCCGTTCGAAATTCGGATGCTGGGTCGGTTCGCCGCCGGTCAGGTTGATCATGCGCTGATTCGGATCGGCGCGCCGGATATGGACCAGGATCGAGCGCAGCTGCTCCTCGCTCATGTGGAAGGCGCCGTCGTTCTTGTTGTGCGTGTAACAGATCGGGCAATCGAGATTGCAGGCCGAGGTGATCGGCACGATCGGCAGCAGCACTTGCTGTTCGTGGCTGGTGCAGGGGCCGCAGTCGAACGGGCATCCCTGGCTGGCCGGCCTGGCCTGTTCGGGCGCGCTCAGGATCGGCTGCTGTTCCATCATCGCGTCGTACCACTGCGCATTGGACGAGACGATCACTTCTTCCGAACCATGCTGCGGGCAGCGCTTGCGCATGACGATGCGCCCGTCGCTGCGCCAGATGGTGGCATCGATGCTGCGTTTGCAGGTCGAACACAAGCTTGTCGTTCCACGAACCAGTTGATCACTCATTGACATCCGTTCTGGCAAAAACGCCGGGAGGTTCCGGTATCAGCTGATTGTAAAGGCAATCATGAACAAACTTCAATAGCGGCCATCGCTGCTGCTATCATTTGAGACAACACACAAGGGGAGCACTGTTATGACGATTACCTGGAGCCAGTTCACGCCATGGACCGCATTGGCCGGCGGACTGCTGATCGGACTGGCCGCGGCCATGCTGTTGCTGCTGAACGGCCGCATCGCCGGCATCAGCGGCATCGTGGGCGGCCTGCTGCGCGCGCAGCGCGGTGAGCGCGGCTGGCGCGTTGCCTTTATCGCAGGCCTGATGGCGGCGCCGCTGTTGTACCGCTGCTTCGCGCCGCTGCCGGTGGCGCAGGTCGACGCCGGTTATGCGCTGCTGATCGTGGCCGGCCTGCTGGTCGGCGCCGGCACACGCTATGGCGCCGGTTGCACCAGCGGCCATGGCGTGTGCGGCATTTCGCGCCTGTCACCGCGCTCGCTGGTGGCGACCGCCGTCTTCATGCTGGCCGGCTTCGCGACGGTCTTCGTCGTCCGCCACATTTTCTAGGGAGTGCGCATGCGCATCGTGACTGCATTATTGGCGGGGCTGTTGTTCGGACTGGGGCTGATCATATCGGGCATGACCAATCCGGCCAAGATCACCGGCTTTCTCGACCTGGCCGGCAACTGGGACCCATCGCTGGCGCTGGTCATGGGCGGCGCAGTGCTGGTCGGGCTGGTCGCATTTCGCCTGGCGCGCACGCGCAGCACATCGTTGCTGGGCGAAGCGATGCGCATGCCGGCCGCGCGCGACATCGACCGCCCGCTGGTGCTGGGCAGCCTGGCCTTTGGCGTGGGATGGGGACTGGCCGGCTATTGCCCGGGACCGGCGCTGGTGTCGCTAGTGAGCGGCGGCGCCAAGCCGCTGCTGTTCGTGCTGGCCATGTTGGCCGGCATGGCCGTGCATGAGGTGCATGGCTGGCTGGCCGAATCAGGAAAAAGTTGAACCCTTGCTGTGCCGCGGCCAATCCAGGCCGTGGTTGCCGGGGTTGTCGCTCAGACGGCGATCACCGGGGTGGGCCAGTACCCGCGCGATAATTTCGTCGGGTATGCCGTGGGCTGCCATGAACTTCCAGGCGAGCACGGAGCCGTGCAACAGGTCTTGCGCGACCCCTTGCTCGATGATGACTGACATGGCGTTGTTGGTTCGGTCTTGCTGTCTCACGGCGAAATCCCTGCTCTGCCGCGGGCGCTGCAGATGGCAGGCCGACGGCGATGGTGTGTTTAGGGGACTGCGGCGCGTGGCTTGGGCGCATCGGTCGTAGGCTACAAAGATAGCACCTTTTGCCGCCGCTGCGCCAGATTATTCTGCACAGCGGCAACAGTTGTTATCTATTCCGCCATATTGCCGACGCTGTCGATCGCGGTTTGCGGTGCCAGGCCGTTGTGGGCGGCGAAATGCAGGGCGACGTCGAGCGCATCCATGAATTCGACCACCTTGATCGGCTTGGTCAGGTAGCGGAAAAAGCCCGCTTCCATGCCTTTTTCTATGTCGCGCGGCACCGCATTGGCCGACAGCGCCAGCACCGGGATGTGGGCGGTGGCAGGGTCGTTGCGCAGGATCTTCAGGGCGCCGAAACCGGACAGGCCCGGCAGGTTGATGTCCATCAGGATGACGTCGGGCTGGCAGGCGCGCGCCAGCACGATGCCCAGATGGGCATTGATGGCGGTGAGCAGTTTCAAATCGCTGCGCCGCCCGATGAGCTGGGTCACCAGTTCCATGTTGGCCGGATTGTCTTCCACATACAGCAAGGTGCGCTGATCGGCGTCGCGCACAACCGGCACGCTGGCGCTGGCGGGCGCGGCCAGCGCCGGCGCTTCGACCAGCACGGGCGCCTCGGCCGACGGAAACTCGACCCAGAACTCAGTGCCAATACCGGGCGTGCTTGATACGCCGATGGTGCCATTCATCAGTTCGACCAGTTGCTTGGTCACGACCAGGCCGATGCCGGTGCCGTCTTCGGTGCCGTTTTCCTGGCCCAGGCGGTTAAACGGCTGGAACAGTTGCGACAGCTGCTCCGGCGTGAGCCCGGCGCCGCTGTCGGCCACGTGGATGCGCACCCGGTCGGCGCCGCGGCGCGCGAAGCTGACGGTCACCACGCCGCCGGGGCGGTTGTACTTGATGGCGTTCGAGAGCAGGTTGATCATCACCTGCTTGATGCGGGTCAGGTCGGCGTGGATGTAGAGCGCATCGTCGAAGGACGGAAACACCAGTCCGATGCCGCGGCTTTGCGCCTGCGGCCCGATCAGGACGTTACAGTCGAGCAGCACTTCGGCCAGCGACATCGGTTCCGAGGAAATGGTGACCTTGCCCGATTCGATCATCGACAGGTCGAGAATTTCATTAATCAGGCGCAGCAAATACCAGCCGCCCTGCAGGATCTGGCTGATCGAGCGCTGCTGTGCGGGCGACGGCGGCGGGCTGGCCGATTCCATCAGCTGGGCAAAGCCGAGCACGCCGTTGAGCGGCGTGCGCAGCTCATGGCTCATGGACGACAGGAATTCGGATTTGGCCTGGTTGGCTTTTTCCGCGGTGGCCTTGGCGCTTTCGAGCTCGATATTGTTTTCCTGCAGCGCCTGTTCGAACTGCTTGCGCTCGGTCACGTCGCGGGCGGCGGCAAACACCCCCTTCAGGTTGCGGTCGCGGTCGTAGAACAGGGTGGCGTTGTAGGACACCACGGTCTGAGTGCCGTCGCGCGCCATCGCGGTCAGCTCGTAATTGGTGACCTTGCCTTCGCGCAGCACGCGCTTGATGCCCGCTTCGGCGCGCTGCTGGTCGGTGAAATAATTCTTGAACGGCGCACCGATCATTTCGTCGCGGGTGCAGCCGGTCAGCGCCACCATCTGCTGATTGACGTCGCTGATGATGCCGCGCGGGTCAGTGGTCATCAAGGCGTCGATATTCGATTCGATCAGCGAGCGCGTGTAGAACTGCTGGTCGCGCAGGCTCTGGTCAAGCAGCGCCTGTTCGGCCTCGACCTGCTTGCGGGCGGTGTTGTCGGTGCCGATCAAGAGGTAGCCGATGATGACGTCGGCCGCGTCGCGCAGCGCCGTGACCGACACGATCGCCGGGAAGCGGCTGCCATCCTTGCGGATATAGGTCAGCTCGTAAATGTCCTCGATCCCGCGCGAGGCCTTGAACACCAGCGCCTCGAAGCCGGGGGCGATCGCTGCATCGAGTTCCTGCGACAGCGATGCGGCCCGTTCGATCACTTCCTGCGGGTCCGAGATGTTGGCCGG
>JAZJXM010000046.1:0-26170 GCA_040390915.1 Pseudomonadota bacterium | reverse complement strand
GAGCAGAGGATTGAAAATCCTTGTGTCGGTGGTTCGATTCCGCCCCGGGCCACCATAATCGAATCTATGTTACGCGTTTGCAAATTGATCAGCCTGTAGGCGTGACAAACAAGAAGCGACAGCTCTCGCTGACTCCGAAAAAACGGCAAATCGCCAAATCATCCAAACTAACTGCGGCCGTAGTATTGGCATTTCCTGTACGCAGTCCAGTATTTTGCCACTCAAATTTTCTCAGTTCGCGAAGAGAAAGACAGTTTAAAGAAAACTGCCTTTCCGATAGTCGGTGAACTACTGCGCGCAGACTTCTATTACTTCCGCACTTGGCCACAAGATTCCGGTAACGCTGATATCAATGTTTTGCATAATCAGTAGCGTCGAACGCAACGCTTCGACAACATTAATATAGTGTTCGACTTCATCGAGAGTTAGTGTACGTCCTACACGATCTTTAAGCCATTTGTTGCAAACCTGATATCCTCCGACTTTGAAGTTCCATGCGCCAAGATCAACATGATCGAAATACTGATCTTCATTGATCCAAACTTTGCCCTTCTCTCCAAGTTTCGAATTATCAAAACGAATCTTCTCAACCTTGCCACTTCCATGCATAGGGAACGTGACTTGGGTGGGCGACTTCGAATTTCGAAGCAAATGCATATCGATCAATTGACGCCCAAGGGCCACAACTGTTGGCCATATTTCAGCCAACCCCCCAGGCTTATTTGAGAGCAAACAAAATGGAATGCGCGGAAAATCACTCTTGAGATACTCTCGATAGCGAGATCTATAGCTAGGTGCATGTAAAACAGCATAAATGTACGCGAGAATATCTTCCGCTTGCACGCCCTCTGGAAGGCCAAATTTATCGTTCTTATCAATTCCTAAATTCGTTGCCAACATGATAAGAAAGCTAGACGAGAAGTTGGGAACCCTTTGTGTGGATTCCAATAATCCTGGCGTGGAGGCATCTGGCAAGAGCCACAACGGGAATAAAAATCCATTGTTCGATGTCGTGCCCGACATACAAATTACTTCCGTCGCTTGATCCGTGATCTGGACATGAGCAAAATCTTCTCCCTTCGTCATCCGCGAAGTTAACAAGCCAATGTTACCGGACCCAACTGGAAAATGCTTCATCAATTTTGTGACGGGCCACCCGATTACTCCTCGGCTTCGACCAGTGTAATATACAAATCGGGTATCAAAAGGTCTATACAGAACACTTCGGACAAGCGCAGGATTGATCTTTGAGTCCATGACGTCTTGCACGGCGGCATTAAACTTCCAGTCCCTAACCGTCACTTTTGGTAGGCGAACTGCCTTCCGTACATCCGCCTCTGAATGGGACACGAACCACTTCATCCTTTGAATCATTTCAGCAGGCGTAAAACTGATATTCAATTGATCACATTTTGTTACAATTCCGGTGCCATTAATAGGCATGATATCTTTTACGCTCCAGCCGGCTTCGTACTCGCTAGTGTTTGTTTCATCACGAGGAGTAATGTGCAATTGTGGCATGGCTGGCGCCACTGTCGTCCAAGACACGGTTCCCACATCGTGCTCCGAAAGCCACGAATATTTAAACTCTCGCCCGCCCCAAAGGTCAGCGTGAAAAATCTCAGCCTTTAGACTAGGCAGCCCACCTTTCAACTTCATAGCGACACTTGAAAACTCATCTGAAGTCAAATTAAATTCGGGCTCGGTCGCCGCCAACTTTACGAGGAACGTGATTGCAACGCCCTGTTCGATATCAAAGACGTTCTTATCAATCCCTTGATCAACAAACGCAGTCGGAGTTGTTTCCTTTTTTTTCAAGTTTCCGTGAAGGTCAAGTACAAATATTTGATCAAAATCCCTCATTAGCTGAGCCCGCATACCTCGAAACGTCGGGTTATCCAGCCAGCCATGTGGAGTAATTAATGCAACTATCCCTTGACCACTTCGCGAAATACGATCATGGGCAAATCGAAAAAACTTAACGTAGTCATCATTTAGCCATTTGCTATTTTTCTCTTTCAGCGGGCCACCCTCTGGCTCGGTCTTATATGACTTTAAGAGGTTCAAAATCCATTTGCTTTTATTACGTGACTCTCCCAAATATGGTGGATTCCCTATCACCACTTCAACGTTCCGTTCGTTCTTTACTTTCTCCGCACCCTCGTTCTCTTCTGCTATCCAAGCACCCAATAATGCCGCACTTTTGTTGCGCAATTGATCAAGCGTGTTGGTCAAGTAAACATGAAGCCGTTCACCTTTTTGAAATTGGAAACCCTGTTCTTGTAGCTGAAGTGAAAGTTTAAGATGAGCGATGGTGTAAGGAGCCATCATCAGTTCAAAACCGTAGATTCGATTAAGCAATCGCTCGCGAACGTACTGCGGCCAGGAACCTTTCTTACCATCCTGGCATACGCGCGAATAGATAGTGTCAATGATTTTACGAAGGAAGGTAGCGGTACCGGTGGCAGGGTCTAGAATAATTGTATTTCTATCGGCAAGCCCCTCCACTCGCTTAAATTTTTCTTGCAATAATGCATCTACACTTCTAACCATAAAGTCAACAACAGGTTCGGGCGTAAAGTAAACACCGCGTGCCTCCCGCAGTTTTTGATCATATTCAGCGAGGAAGGTTTCGTAAAAGTGGAAAATGGGATCTTCAAACCCAACCTTTTTACCATGCCGATGCAAGACTTTTTCGATATTAGCGTATCGGAGACTGTCCGCAATCTGTTCAATCAGCCATCGAAGCTGCGCGTTTAGGTTAGGGCTCGCAATGTGTTGAAAAAACTGGCGCAAGAAAGGATTAGCCTTGGGGATCAGGTATGCAGCTTGCTCAAGACTAAAGGCCTCCTGCTTAAGACTCTCAGGCAAAACTTCTATTGGCGCACCAAAGAGCGAGGTATGATTAAATACGCGAGCGGTAAACAAACCATAGGCGGCGGTTTGAGCGTACATATCCCCGAATTCGCCACTCCCCAAATTAGGGACCAATAAAGTCTTGAACGCAAGTTCCTGCTGCGCTAGATCATCGTCTCCGTTTTTGACAAGTTCGGCCACTAACTCACGTAGTAAGCGTGTCTGTCCAGCCAAGCTTCTAGCTAACTGGAGAGGCGTGGAGACAGTCGGCGTAACCTCATTCAAAAAGCTCGTAATGAAGTTAATCCAGTCTTTCTCAGCACCTTCGTTCAGAAAGATAGTCTTCCCCGACAATACTCCTAGGGAAAATTCAAGCCGCTTCACTCCGCTCACAAACCAAACGAAATCAACGTAATTCGTCAATATTAAATTCGGAAGCGCATCTAAATAACGCTTCAGTTGGGGGGTCTTAGCCGCCTCATTCAGGTTCGCCCCAATATCCTTTGCTTCCACAAATCCGACGATTGAAGCATCACGCCGGACAATATAATCCGGCTTGTTCTCACGTTGGATCGCTTTAGGTTCGTTGGTCGCTATTACTTTTGGGGAAAGCGCCTCGATCAACCGCTTGAGAGCTGGCCGATGAGTATGCTCAGTAGCATCCCCTTTTGTGAACTCGGAATTCAAAGCACATACATACGTTTCGACTGGATTACTCATGATGCCTTAATGATTTGGTCAGGAGACACACAAAGCGCATCACCTGAAATTCCGTTGGATTTTGGAGCAGGTGCATATGGACAACATAATTATCCTGTAGTCTACCGTATAATTATCTGCCGGGAAACATGATCGCTATCTATCCGTGCCGAAAGTTGGGCGATCAGACGCGTGCGAGCTTAGCGAGCATCGAAACCCCTTCGGACGATATTGATCTCAGTCGCAGCCGCGATAGATCGGTAACTAAACTGGTAACTAACTCAGTCGAAATAAAAAAGGCCAGCATTGGAGCTGGCCTAAGTCATTGATTCGATTGGTCGGGACGGAGTGATTCGAACACTCGACCCCTTGCACCCCATGCAAGTACGCTACCAGGCTGCGCTACGCCCCGACGAGTTGCGAATTATATCAGACCATTCTGGCGCTTTGGTACAGAAAATGCACCGCCGCCGCATGCCGATGCGCACCTTGCGCTGTGTCAAACTTACTTCCAGTCGCCGCGCAAGGCCAGCACCTGCTGGTGCAGGTATTCCGGCGTCGCCTGCACCGGGTCGACCGGCGCCCCGACCGCCAGCGCCAGCTGCGAGCGCGGGCCGCGCGCGAACGAACGCTCGAACACATTGCCCGCATCGCGCGTGAGCAAGCTGCCCCACAGGCCGCGCAGCGCCATCGGGATCACCGGCACTTTGCTGCGCGCGAGGATCTTGGAGATCCCACCGCGGAATTCGTTCATTTCGCCGGTCGTGGTCAGTTTCCCTTCGGGGAAAATGCATACCAGGTCGCCTTCATGCAAAGCCTGCGCGATGTCGACGTAGGCCTTCTCCATCAGCCATGGGTCTTCCTTGGCCGGCGCGATCGGAATGGCGCGCGCAGTGCGGAAAATCCAGCCCATGAACGGCGTCTTGAAAATCCGGTGGTCCATCACGAAGCGAATCGGCCGTGGGCTCGCCGCGCCGATCACCAGCGCATCGACGTAGCTGACGTGGTTGCACACCAGGATAGCCGGCCCGGCCTCCGGAATGCGCTCGACATCGACCGTCTTTACGCGGTGGATGGTGTGAATCAATATCCACGCCAGGAAGCGCATCAGGAATTCCGGCACCAGCGAGAAGATGTACAGCGCCACCACGGCGTTAAGCACCGCGGTGGTCAGGAACATCTGCGGTATCGTGAAGTCGAATTTATGCATCAGGATCGCCAGACCGGCAGCGGCGATCATGAACAGCGAATTGAGAATGTTCATGCCGCCGATAGTGCGCGACAAATGACCAGGGTCGCAGCGGGTCTGGATCAAGGCAAACAGGGGCACGATGAACAAGCCGCCGAACACGCCGATCATGGCGATATCGAACAGGATGCGCAGCGCGCCCGGCGTGTGCAGCAGGCCGACCATGTCCACTGCCGCCGTGCCTCCATATGCCACGCTGGCAAAATACAGTTCAACGCCGAACAACGACAGGCCGATCGAGCCGAACGGCACCAGCCCGATCTCGACCTTGTGGCCGGAGAGCCGCTCGCACAGCAGCGAGCCGGTGCCCACGCCGATCGAGAACACGGTCAGCAGCGCGACAAACACGCTGTAGTCGCCATGCAGGTAGTCTTTGGCGTACAGCGGAAACTGCGACAGCACAATGGCGCCATAAAACCAGAACCACGAATTGCCCAGCATCGACAGGAACACCGTGCGGTTCTGCTTTGAAAACGCCAGGTTGCGCATCGTTTCGGAGAACGGATTGCGGTTGATTTTCAGCTCCGGCATCGGGGCCGGCGAATGCGGTATGCGGTAGCTGACCAACAGGCCGATGACCGCAAACAGCATCGTGCCGCCGGCCACCATCATGATTCCGCCCGGCTTGTACTGGACCAGCGCCGCGCCCAGGATTTGTCCCAGCAAGATGCCCACAAAGGTCCCCATCTCCACTAGCCCGTTACCACCCACCAGTTCCTCGGACTTCAGGTGCTGTGGAAGGTAGGCGTATTTCACGGGGCCGAACAGGGTCGAGTGCACGCCCATGCCGACCACGGCGCCCAGCAGCAGCGGCAGCGATTTGCTCATCCAGCCGATGCCGGCCACCAGCATGATGGCGATTTCAAGCATCTTGACGAAGCGCGCCAGGCGCGCCTTCTCCACTTTTTCCGCTATCTGTCCGGCCGTCGCAGAGAAGAACACGTACGGCAGGATGAACAGGCCCGGAATCAGGCTGGTGAGCATGCCGGGATCGAGCGTCGTCCAGCTCAGCGCATCGTAGGTCAGGATCACCAGGAACGCAGTCTTGAACACGTTGTCATTGAAGGCGCCGAGGAACTGGGTCCAGAAAAACGGCGCGAAACGCCGCTCCTTCAGCAGGGAAAACTGGCTTGATTGACTCATGTTGGGATTCTCTGATCGGTTGGGTTAGTGGAGAGGATTCAAGGATTACGCAGCAGGGTCTTGAATGCGCGCGGCACCCACGGCCTGGCGGCAACAATAAAACTGATCGCGTGGCGCTGCGCGAGCGGCAGGCGGATTTCGTGCTGGTGCTGCTGCGAGAATTCGGCCGCGACCTGCTTGAGGCGCTCGAGCAGCGCGGCGCCCGACTGCTTCGACAGCATCACGTTCACCAGCCGCAGCACCTCGTCCTCGCCGTCAAAGCGCGAGTCCAAATAGTCGGCCGCGGCCTCATGCCGGAAGTAGCTCTGGATCGGTCCATTGGCGATCCAGCCGAAGGTGCGCGCGATCAGCAGCTTGACGCGGTTATTGGGCAGCAGTTCCAGAAAGCCGATCTTGTCGAGCCGGAGCAGGTATTTGGTCACGTCCACTTCGCTCATCGCGTAGTACTTCACGATGTCGTCAAAGCCGATGTGGTTCATCGCCGATACCGCCACCACCAGCAGGCGCGGGTCGCCAATGATTTCGCGTTCCTGCGCCAGCGTCAACTGCGAGATCGGCGCCGGTGCCGCCTGGGCCGCGCTCAGTTCATCGAACTCGATCCCGCTGGCGCTGAGGATCTGGTCCAGCCGCTGCAAAGTGAAATTTTTCTGCGAAAACATGCGCTTGACACTCGCTTCCGACATATCGATGCGTGCGGCCAGTTCGCCGTACGTGATTCCCCGCGCTTTCAACAAGCGCTTCAAGGTGTCGACCAGTGTAATCGCGTGCGGCATGCCTGCATCCCTTCGTAGTCCGGTAGCAGATACTAATACTTATTGCCATCGAAAGCGATACCGTAGTGTATTTATTTGAAGTGCGTCGGCTTAAGGCACAAGATTCGTCCTGCCGCTTCGGCCAACTCGACGAAAGACGCCAAATGAAAACCCTGCTTACCCTCGTACTCGCCGGCACCTTGTGCACCGCCCAGGCCAATGAACAGGCCAGCACTGACATGTCCAACGCCTCCGGATTGATCGCGGCCGGTTCCGCGATGGTGGTGGGCGGTTCTTTATCGGCGGTTGCCGCTTCCGGCGGCGTGGTCGTCGCCAGTGTTGAAGTGGTGGGAGAATCGGTAATCGTGGTGCTGGCCGGCGCTTCCGAGGCGGCGCGCGCCACCATCCGCTTGAGTGCGCACGCGGCGGCCGGCGTGTCGCTGGTGGCCGGCACCGCCGTCAGCGTGGTGCTTATCGCCAGCGGCACGGTGCTGATCGTGGCCGGCGAAGCGATCGCCTTCATTCCCAACGAAGCGGCCAAGTCGCTGATCTACCATTCGCGCATCGGCGCCGGAGGGTATTGATCATGAAGCGCTTGCTGTTGATCGTGCTGATGGCTTGCAGCCTCAATGCCCAGGCGGGCCGGGTGTGCGAGGTCAAGAAGAACAATGCGTCAACCTTTATCGCGGCCATGAACCTGGCCGAAAAAACGCGCTCTGCGCTCGATACTTCCAAGGCCGAAGTGGCGCTGGTGGCGCGGGTCGGCCAGGATTTGTCCAAGTATGGCCTGCGCTACTCGCACATGGGCTACGTGTGGCGCGACCACCCGCAGGGGCGGTGGATCGTGGTGCATGAATTGAACCAGTGCGGCACGGCGCGTTCGGCCTTGTTCGAACAGGGACTGGCCAATTTCTTCCTCGACGACCTGTTCGCATACGACGCCGATATCCTGATTCCATCGCCGCAAAGCCAAAAACGCATCGTCGCGATGCTCAAGTCGACCGCACCGCTGCGCCTGCACCGGGCGCGCTACAACATGCTGGCCTATGCGTTTGCAACCGAATACCAGAATTCGAACCAGTGGGTACTCGAAACCTATGCCGCCAGCGCCGCCGAGATGCCGATCGACAGCCGCGCGCAGGCGCAGGCCTGGCTGCGCCTGGCTGGCTATCGGCCGATCACGATTTTTCTGTCGGCCGGATCGCGGCTGGGGGCGCGCCTGTTTACCTCCAACGTCTCATTCGACGACCATCCTTTCGGACGCCGCGCCACCGGCCAGATCGACACGGTGGTAGTGGAGTCGGTGCTGCGCTTCGTGCGCCAGCGTGAACCGCAGTCGCGCGAAATCCTGGTGAGCGACCGCTAAAACACCCACAGCTTCTCGGCCGGCATCTGCAACCAGTACGTGCCGGCGTCGAGCCGGTACTTCGAATATGCGCGCAGGCTCACGTCGTCCAGCTTGAACAGGCACTCCCAACGGTCGCCCAGGTACATGCAAGCGACCAAGGGCAGTGCCAGCGCGTTGTCCACGCGCTCGGTGCCGATGCGCACGTCTTCCAGTCGGATCAGCGGGGTCGCTTCGCCCGCCCCTCCGACACCGCGCGCCGTGCCTTGCAAGGTCGTGCCGCCTGCTTGCAGCGTCACGCCGCCACCGTTGCGCGACAGGACCGTGGCCGGCACCCGGTTGTTACTGCCCATGAATTCGGCCGTGAACAAGGTATCGGGCGTTTCGTACATGCTTTGCGGTGTGCCTTGCTGCTCGATCTTGCCGTTATTGAGCAGCAGGATGCGGTCCGAAATAGCCATCGCCTCACCCTGGTCGTGGGTCACCATCAGGGCCGACAGGCCGAGCCGCACGATCAGTTCGCGCAGGAAGGCGCGCGCTTCCTCGCGCAGCTTGGCGTCCAGGTTCGACAACGGCTCGTCGAGCAGGATCACCGGCGGGTTGTACACCAGCGCCCGCGCAATGGCCACGCGCTGCTGCTGCCCGCCCGATAGCTGGTGCGGGAAACGGGCGCCCAAGTGGCCCAGCCCCAGCTGCGACAACACCTCGCCCACCTTGTCTTCGATGACACTCTTGGCAATTTTGCGCAGCTTGAGGCCATAGGCCACGTTGTCAAACACGGTCTTGTGCGGCCACAGCGCGTAGGACTGGAACACTAGTCCCAGACTGCGGTGTTCGGCCGCCATCTCGAAACCGTGGGCGCCATCGAATACGCGTCGCTCGCCGATATCGATGGTGCCGCTCTTTGGGCTTTCCAGCCCTGCCACAGCGCGCAGCAGCGTGGTCTTGCCGCTGCCCGATGGTCCCAGCAAGGCCACCACTTCGCCCTTTTGCAAGTGCATCGAGACGCCCTTGAGGATGGCATTGCTGCCGTAGTCCAGGTGCAGGTCGTTGACTGTCAGTTCGTTCATTTTGCGTCTCACTTATTAGTTGTGCAGCTTGACGCCGAAGCGCAGCGCGATACCGAGGCCAATCGCGACCAGGGTGATGTTGATGAACGAGAGCGCCGCCACCAGGTCGGTGGAGCCGCCCGCCCACAGCGACACCAACATCGCGCCGATCACTTCGGTGCCGGGCGTGAGCAGGTACACGCCGGTCGAATATTCACGCTCGAAAATCAGGAACACCATCAGCCAGGCTCCCAGCATGCCAAATTTGATCAGCGGTAGCGTCACGTCGCGCGTGACCTGGCCGCGGCTGGCGCCAACCGCGCGCGCCGCCTCTTCCAGTTCCGGCCCCACTTGCAGCAGCGCGGTCGACACCAGCCGCATGCCGTACGCCAGCCACACCACCGAATAGGCCAGCCACAGTGCAAAGATGGTCGAGCGCACTGCGCGCAACAGCGGCACCACGTGCTCGGACAGCCACAGTGCCACGCCGTTGTCGGTGGCCTTTAGCAGACCGTCGATCCAGCTTGGCACAAACAGGAACACCCACAGGAAGGCCAGGCCCGCCAGCAGCCCGGGGATGGCGCGCGGCACCAGCACGCTGTAGTCCAGCAGGCGGGTAATCGCATCAGGCTTGCGGTGCATGGCCAGTGCCACGGCCGTGTAGCAGATCACGGCCAGGGCGCCGCCGATCACGCCGATCAGGATCGTGTTGACGATTCCGCGCACCAGCGACGGCTGTTCGAAGATGTCGCGGAAATGCTGCAGCGTGAGCACGTCGGCCAGCTTGACGCCCTCGCCCCAGTACTGCACGAACGAACGCAACACGATGCCCGAAATCGGCAGCACGATCGTCACCAACAGCCAGGCCGCCAGCACACCGAACGCGATCCACTTCCAGCGCCCCAGCGGCATGACCTTCTGGCGCGCGCCCTTGCCTTTGATCGACACATACTTGTTGGCCGACTTGAGCAGCCAGCGCTGCAGCATCACCAGCGGCATCGTCACCATCACCAGGCACACGGCCACCGCCGCCATCAGGTGATACGACGGCGTGCCCAGCTTGTTGGTCAGCTTGTACAGATAGGTCGCCAGCACCAAATGCCCTTCCGGGTCGCCCAGCACCAGCACCAGGCCGAATACTTCAAAGCCAAGGAAGAACACCAGCACCGCGGCATACGCCAGCGCCGGCATGATCATCGGCAGCGACACATTGAGCATTACCTGCAGCGGCGAGGCGCCGGCCACGCGCGCCGCTTCTTCAACGTCCGAGCCAAGGCTTTTGAGCGCCGACGAGGCGTACAGGTACACATGCGGCACGTGGGTCAGTCCGGCGATGATGACGATGCTGGTAAATGAATAGATATTCCAGGGGATCACGCCGAGCAGCTGCTTGGCCCAGGTCGAATAGAAGCCGACTGGGCCCATCGATACCACGTAGCCGAAGCCCATCACCATCGGCGAGACGAAAATCGGCACCAGCAGCAGCGGCGCGATCCAGCCACGCCCCGGCAAGTCGGTGCGAATCATCAGAAAGGCGAGCATGCCGCCCAGCGGCACGGCAATCGCGGTCAGCCCGGCCGCCATGATCATGCCGTTCTTGAAGGCGAGGCCGAAATCAGGGTCGTCGAAAATAAAGCGGTAAGCATCCAGCCCCAGCGTCCTGGACGGATTGAAAAATGGCGCCGACAAAAAGCTCTGGTAAAAAATGAGCAGTAACGGAATGAAGATGGCGGCGCAGGCGAGCGTCACCACAAGGCCGCGCGGCCAGTTAAGGCGCGGGCCACGCATCGATAATGTAGACATGGTGGTATCCGTTGTGTGAACGGGCGGACCGGAACCGGCCCGCCGGGGTGCGGCTTACTTCTTGCCGGCGCTTTCTTTCCACTGCTTCAGGAAAGCCATGCGCTTGGCCTGGCCCAGGAACTGCAACACGATCGGATGCACCGGCACCGGCTTGACGTTGTTGGCGCCGATCAGCTTGATCAACTCGGCCGAGGTGGTTTCGCCCTTGACGTCGGCGCGAATCGCGTACAGCTTCGACTCATTGGCAATCACGGTCTGGCCGCGCGCCGACAGCATGTAATCCATCCACAGCTTGGCCGTGTTGACGTTCTTGGCGGCCTTGTTGATGAACTGGACGCGCGACAGGATCAGCGTGTAGTCGCTTGGCAGCACGATGCCCAGCGATGGATCGGTCTTGGCCCGCACCAGCGCGTACGAACCGAGCACGTTGTAGCCGATCAGGTTCTCGCCCGACGAAATCCGTTCGAGCATGGTGCCAGTGGACGACTGCACCCGCACCTTGGCCACGCCAAACGCGTTTTCCAGGCCGATAAAGCCGGGGAATTCGCGCGCGTCCTGGGTCATGAACATGAAGCCGACCCCGGATTTTTCGATGTCGTAGGTGGTGACCTTGTCGCGAAATTTATCGGTCGCGATCAATTTGGCGAAGTCGGCGTGCGTCTTCGGCACTTCCTTGGCGTCGACCAGACGCTTGTTGTAGACAATCGCGGCCGGCTCGAACGTGGTGCCATACGCCTGGTCATCCCACATCGACCATGCGGGCAGCTTGCCCGCTTCTTGCGACTTGTATTTGAGCGCGTAGCCGTCGGACGCGAGGCGCATCTGCAGATCCATCGCGGACGACCACATCACGTCGGCGGTGTTGCCGCCGGCGGCCGCTTCGGAAATGAAGCGGTTGTACACTTCGGTCGAATTCATGTCGTTGTATTCGACCGAAATGCCCGGATACATGGCATTGAAGTCCCGGATCAAAGGCTGGGTCGCCTTGCTGTCAGTCGCGCCGTAGATCACCAGCTTGGCTTCCTTTTTGGCGCCGTCGATGATCTTTTGGTAATCGGCAGGATAGCCGGCCGGCACCTGCGCCGACGCGCACAGCGATACGCCAGCGAGGAAGGCAACGCAGATAGTTTGTTTGATATTCATGTCGTCTCCAGATTTCGTTATTGTTAGCGGACCAGCTTGAATTTGCTGGCTTGCCGCCGGTAGTCGTCAACTGCTTTTTGTACGTAGGCGGTCAGCGCCGCGCCGGTCAGACTGAAGGGGTAAAAACCGTGGGCCGTGCGCTGCTGCGCAAATTCCGGGGTGCCCATCATCTTGTCGAAGGCGGCGACCCAGCGCTGGTACTCGGCGTCCGGCACCTTGGGGCCCATCCACACGCCGCGTATCACCGGCCACACCAGGTCGACACCCTGCTCGCGCGCGGTCGGCACCGCCGCCAGCACGCCGGGCAGGCGCTTTTCGGACAGCACCGCCAGCACCTTCACTTTGCCGGCGCCCGCATACAGGGTCGCTTCGGACGCGTCGCCCGACACCACCTGCACGTAGTTGGCCTGCATTGCGGTAAATGCTTCGCCGCCGCCTTCGAGCGCCACAAAGCGCAATACTTTCGGATCGATGCCGGCCTGCTGCGCCAGCAGCGCCATCTTCATCCAGTCCTGGCTTCCAATGGTGCCCGAGACCCCGATCAGTACCTGTTCGGGATGTTTGCGCAGCGCCGCGACCAAATCGGCCAGCTTGTGAAACGGCGAATCCGAACGCACTGCGATCATGCCGTAATCGGCGCCCAGCGCTGCCACCCAACGCACATCGCTGGCGGTGGCCTTGCCGAACTTGCCCTCTGCGATATTGAGCAACGAGCCGCCCGAAAAGGCCACCAGGGTGTCGGTTTCGGTGCTGCGGCGCGAAGCGAGCGCCTGCCAGGCCACCGCACCGACCCCGCCGGGCAGGTAGGACAAGTGCATGTCCTGCTTGAGCCCCGCCGCAGCCAGCTTGCAAGTGAGGTCCATCGCTCCTCCCGGCTTGGAAGGAACGATGCATTCGCTGGCCAACGCCGGCGGTGCCAGCAGGGCAAGGATCAGGATCAGGTTTCTCATGGCGTGGGCTCTGAAAGGCTATCGGTCCCCCATCATAGTCCGTCAGAAGCGGTGCTGGATGCCGGCAGTCAGGCCGGCCTGGGTGGTGCCGAAACCGGCATCGTCGCGCGACAGGCCGACCAGTTTGCCGTTGCTGGCCTTGGCATAGGCGGCGGCAACATACAGGTCGGTGCGCTTGGACAGGGCATACAAGCCGCGCGCCACGTACATGACCGGGTCGGCATCGGTGTTGGCGGCCACGTTTTTGACGTCCACGTAGTACACGGCGCCAGTCAGCGTGACGGCCGGCGTGATCAGGTAGCTAACGCCGCCCCAATAGGTGTCGGCGCGCACGTCGGCGGTGGCGGCGCGGCCGGCCACCAGCTTGTAGTCGCGCATGCCGGCGGTCAGGCGCCATGGGCCGTTCTTGTAGTCGCCGGCCAGGTGGATGGCGGTGATCTGGTCACGGTTGCCGGTGGCGGCAACGGTATTGCCGTTCACTTGTTCATAGGTGGCCATCAGCCCGAGGCCGCCGCGCGTCCACGAGCCGCCAAGCGCGTACTTGCGGCTGTCGGCCGCGCTGCTGGACTGCTCGCCCAGGCCGAGCGTGGCGCCGTATTTGAATTCGCCGGTCTTGCCAGAGTACTTGATCAGGTTATCGAAGGCTGTGGTCATGCCGTACTTGGACGAACCGGTGGCGTTGCTCGACGTCGCCCACGAATAGTTCGGCGCATAGCCGAGCGGGTCGAACGCGATGACAAAATCATAGGTTGTGGTGAACGAACGCCCGATCACGATCCGGCCAAATTCGCCTTCCAGGCCGACGTAGGCCTGGCGCTTGAACAGTGCGCCGTCGGCGGCGCCGCTGTCCATCAGGATGCCGCCTTCCAGTCCGAACACGGCTTTAAGGCCCTGGCCCATGTCTTCGGTGCCCTTGAAGCCCCAGCGCGAGGTGTTCTTGCCGCCCGAGATGACGCGCCCGGCGCTGTCGCCTGTCGCGTTGGTGTTGGTGGTGTAATCAACGCCGGCGTCGATCAGGCCATAGACCTGCACGTTCGATTGCGCTTGCGCGCCAGCGGCGCTGAACAGGGCTGCGGCGATGGCCAGCATGGGCATGGTTGGTTTCATATTTATCTCCTGACAGTTCTCGTTATGGGTGTTTATGGGACTTCGGGAACCACTATAGATTTGCCATCCTTTCAATTGGCTTTCAAAATGACAGCCTGTGTCGCCCCGTCCACAAGGGATGCGCTTTGCCGCGGTTCGGCTTACACTGCGCTGATGCGAATACTCCTGGTAGAAGACCACATCGAGCTGTCCCACTGGCTATCGAAAGCCCTGCGCGACGCCAATCTGACGGTCGAATGCGCCGCCAACGGCGCCGACGCCGACGCCCTGCTGCACACGCAGGAATACGCGCTGGTGATACTCGACCTGACGCTGCCCAAGATGGATGGGCTCGAAGTGCTGCGCCGTTTGCGCGCGCGTGGCGGCGTGCGCGCCAAGACGCCGGTGATGATCCTGACCGCGCGTGGCGGTCTCGAAGAAAGAGTGCAAGGCCTGAACCTGGGCGCCGATGACTACCTGGCCAAACCGTTCGAACTTTCCGAACTCGAAGCGCGCGTCAAGGCGCTGCTGCGGCGCAGCCAGGGCAGTGAAGCGCTGGTGCATCAGTGCGGCGCGCTCAGCTTCGATACCATCACCCGCCGCTTCGCGTACGGCGGCGTCGCGCTGTCACTGACCAAGCGCGAACACGCAGTGCTCGAAGCGCTGATCACCCGTCCCGGCTGCGCCGTGTCCAAGGAAAAGCTGTTCGATGAAGTGTTTGCGCTGGAGGACGATGCGAATCTCGATGCCATCGAGCTGTATATCCACCGCGTGCGCAAGAAGCTCGAACGCGAGTTGCCGGGAGCAGCTGCCATCACCACGCTGCGCGGCATCGGCTATCTGCTGCAGCCGCGCGCAACGGCCTGACATGGCCGCGCCACTTGCCGCGCTGGGCAGCTTGCGCAGTCAATTGCTGCGCTGGCTGCTGATACCGCTGGCGCTGCTGGTGGCGCTCAACGCCGTATCGGTGTACCGCAACGCGCTCGACGTGGCCGACCAGGCCTACGACCGTTCATTGCTCGCTTCCACGCGCGCGCTGGCCGAACGGGTCTCGATCCGGGACGGCAAGGTGGTGGCCGACGTGCCGTACGTGGCCCTCGACAGCTTCGAGACCGACACGCTGGGGCGCATTTTTTACAAAGTGAGCGGGATTGATGGCGAAACCGTGTCCGGCTACGACGACTTGCCGGCGGTGCCGCCCAACGTGGCACGCTCGGAAGCCTACCCCGCGCTGGTGCGTTTTTATCACGCCAGCTACAACGGCGAGCCAGTGCGCATCGCCGCCCTGCTGCAGCCGGTGTACGACTCGTCGATGCGCGGCATTGTGCTGATCCAGGTCGGCGAAACGCTGGACGCGCGGCGCGGCTTGTCGCGCAAAATCCTGATCGACACGCTGGTGCGCCAGGCGCTGCTGGTGCTGGCGGTGGCCTCGCTGGTGTGGTTTGCGGTGCGGCTGGTGCTGCGTCCCTTGATGCGATTGAAAACGGAAGTGGAAAACCGCGCACTCGACGACCTGTCCGACGTCGACCAGGCGCTGGTGCACAAGGAAGTGCGCCCGCTGGTGGCGGCCATGAACAGCACCATGTCGCGCATGCAGCATTTGATCGCCAGCCAGCGCCGCTTCATCGCCGACGCATCGCACCAGTTGCGCACGCCGCTGACGGTATTGAAGACGCAAGCGCAAATGGCGCTGCGCGAGGACGATCCGCAAGCCATGCGCGCGATCGTCGAGGCGCTGGCAGCGACCACGGATTCCACGGTCCATCTGGCCAATCGGCTACTGACGCTGGCACGCATCGAACATGGCGGCGAAGCGTCGCGCATGGAGGCGCTGTCGCTCAGCGCAATTGTGCGCCAGGTTGCGCTGGCGCTGGCGCCGGCGGCGGTCGGCAAGCACATCGACCTGTCGCTCGACGCCGACGACGAAGCGTGGATCGATGGCCAGGCGCTGATGCTCCATGAAATGGTCAGCAACCTGCTTGATAACGCGATCCGGTATACGCCCGATGGCGGCACGGTGGCGCTGCGCGTGCGCTGCAAGGACGGTTGGGTGGAGCTGGAAATGACGGACAGCGGCTGCGGCCTGGCGCAGGACGAACACGAGAAAGTGTTCACGCCGTTCTACCGGGTGCCGGGATCGTTCGAGACCAATCCGGGTGGAACCGGACTGGGGCTGGCGATTGTGCGCGACATCGCGCAGGTGCATAAGGCCAGTATCGCGTTGAGCGACGCCAATCCCGGCCTGATTGTCCGCATCACGTTCAAGCGTCGTCCTTGCGAAGGCGAGGACCCATAGCACCTGCGATGTGGCGTTAGCTCAGGTTTTCGAGCCGGATCTTGACCACTTGGCCGACCACCGTCTCCATCGCTTCCATCTTGGCGATGGCGGCGACGATGTTCTTTTCCTGCGTCTGGTGGGTCAGCATGACGATGTCGAGGCGGGTGGCGTTTTCGGCCGGTTCCTTTTGCAGCACGGCGTCAATCGAGATGCGCGCGTCGGCCAGGATGCGGGTCAGGTCGGCCATGACGCCCAGGCGGTTCTTGACGTACACGCGCAGGTAGTAGCTGGTCGTGATTTCCGCCATCGGCAGCACAGCCACGTCGGTCAGCTGGTTCGGCTGGAACGCCAGGTGCGGCACGCGGTTGCCTGGGTCGGCCGTGGCCAGGCGCGTGATGTCGACCAGGTCGGCGATCACCGACGAGGCGGTCGGCTCGGAGCCGGCACCCTTGCCGTAGTACAGCGAGGCGCCAACCGCGTCGGCCTGCACCAGCACCGCGTTCATGGCGCCTTCGACGTTGGCGATCAGGCGCTTGGCCGGGATCAAGGTCGGGTGCACGCGCAGTTCGATGCCTTCCACGCCGCCCACCACGGCGCGCTTGGTGATGCCCAGCAGCTTGATGCGGTAGCCCAGCTGCTCGGCGTAGCGGATGTCGATCGCCTGCAAGTTGCTGATGCCTTCCACGTAGGCTTTGTCGAACTGCACCGGGATGCCGAACGCGATGGCCGACATGATGGTCAGCTTGTGGGCCGCGTCGATGCCTTCGATGTCGAACGTCGGATCGGTTTCGGCGTAGCCGAGCGCCTGCGCCTGTTTCAGCACGGTGGCAAAGTCGAGGCCCTTGTCGCGCATTTCGGACAGGATGAAGTTGGTGGTGCCGTTGATGATGCCGGCCACCGATTCGATGCGGTTCGCGGTCAAGCCTTCGCGCAGCGCCTTGATGATCGGGATGCCGCCGGCCACCGCCGCTTCGAACGCCACCATCACGCCCTTTTCCTGGGCCGCGGCAAAAATCTCGTTGCCATGCAGTGCCACCAGCGCCTTGTTGGCAGTGACGACGTGCTTGCCATTGGCGATGGCGCGCAGCACCAGGTCCTTGGCCAGCGTGCAGCCGCCGATCAGTTCAACGACGATGTCGATCTCCGGGTGGTCCACCACCAGCGACGGGTCGGACACCACTTCGCAGTGCTCGCCCACCAGCGCTTTGGCGCGCTCCACATTGCGCACCGCGACCATGGCGATCTCGATGCCGCGTCCGGCGCGCCGGCGGATCTCTTCCTGGTTGCGTTTAAGGACGTTGAAGGTGCCGCTGCCGACGACGCCAAGGCCGATCAAGCCGATTTTAATGGATTTCATGATGGTTTTTTTCGTTAGTTATCAACCGCGGCCATGTCGACGGTGGTAGCCATCGAGAAAACGCGCGATGCGCCCGCAGGCGTCGGTCAAGTCGTCAGAGTTGGGCAGGAATACGAGGCGGAAGTGATCCGGCGCGATCCAGTTGAAGCCCGTGCCCTGCACGATCAGTACTTTTTCTTCGGACAGCAGGTCGTAGGCGAACTGCTGGTCGTCCGCGATCGGATACATCACGGGGTCGAGCTTGGGGAACATGTACAGCGCCGCTTTTGGCTTCACGCAGGTCACGCCCGGGATATCGGTCAATAATTTGTGCGCCATGTCGCGCTGCTTGAGCAAGCGCCCGCCAGGGCCGACCAGGTCATTGATGCTCTGGTAGCCGCCCAATGCGGTCTGGATCGCGAACTGGCCCGGCGCGTTGGCGCACAGGCGCATCGAGGCGAGCATGTTCAAGCCGTCGATGTAATCCTTGGCGTGGCGTTTTTCGCCCGACACCACCATCCAGCCGGCGCGGTAGCCGCAGGCGCGGTAATTCTTCGACAGGCCGTTCAGGGTAATGAACAGCACGTCGTCGGCCAGCGAGGCGATCGAGTCGTGCTGCTCGCCGTCGTACAGCACCTTGTCGTAAATTTCGTCGGCCAGGATGATCAGCTGGTGCTGGCGCGCCAGCTCCACGATCTCGAGCAGGATCTCTTTCGGATACAGCGCCCCGGTCGGATTGTTCGGGTTGATCACCACGATCGCCTTGGTGTTCGACGTGATCTTGCGGCGCATGTCGTCGATGTCCGGGTACCAGCCGGCCTGTTCGTCGCAGATATAGTGCACCGGATTGCCGCCCGACAGGCTCACCGCGGCGGTCCACAGCGGGTAATCCGGGGCCGGCACCAGCACTTCGTCGCCGTTGTTGAGCAGGCCGTTCATGGCCATCACGATCAGTTCGGAAGCGCCATTGCCCAGGTAAATGTCCTCGATCGTCACGCCCGTGATGTTCTTGCCTTGCGTGTAGTGCATGACGGCCTTGCGCGGCGCGAACATGCCTTTCGAATCGGTGTAGCCGGCCGCGCCGTGCATGTTGACGATCATGTCGTGGACAATCTCGTCCGGAGGGTCAAAACCGAACACGGCCAGGTTGCCGATGTTGAGCTTGATGATCTTGTGACCCTCGTCTTCCATCTGCTTGCACTTGTCCAGGGCGGGGCCGCGGATCTCGTAGCACACGTCGTCGAGCTTGTTAGATTTGAGAATCGGTCGCAAAATAGTTCCTGTCTGTAGCGCGTTTATGTTGCAGTGCGAAAAATACCATTCTGCCGAAAGCGCTGGGTTTAATCAACCTGCCAATTACCCATTTTGGGTGGTATATAACAGCAGAATCGCGAAAATTCGCGGTTTTATCGCGTTTGTGGCATGCTGATGGCCTTCCCCACTGAAGCCGATCTGCCATGAAGCTGCATTCCGCAACCACCAAACAATACCAGACCGTGACCGGTTACGATGAGCAAGGGGTCGAAATCAACGGCGCCCGCTGCGATTTCAGCCTGATCGTGATGCCGGAAACGGCGCCGCGCGCCTGGGAAGCGGCCAATTTCGACGCCCTGACGGCAGCCCACTTCGAGCAGATCGAAGCCGATTTGCCGGACGTGGTGATCCTGGGCACTGGCGCGCGCCAGCGCTTCGTGCATCCGCGCCTGATCGCCTGCCTGACGGCGCGCCACATCGGCGTTGAATGCATGGACAGCAAGGCCGCCTGCCGCACCTACAACGTGCTGATGGGCGAAGGGCGCAAAGTGACGCTGGCCCTGATCATCGACGCGGTCGCCGCCTGAAAACCGGGGTCAGACCACTTTTGCCTTGGGGCAAAAGTGGTCTGACCCCGGTGTGGGCTTACAGCAAGCTTAAACCGGCAATGTTTCATTCCGCTGTCACGCGGCGCGGTATAAAATCTGCGTCACGCACTCTTTTGGAGAGACCCTGTGGCTGATAGCCCATCCGTAGCACCCATCGCCGACTTTTCCGCCGCCATGACCGGCGGCGCGCCGTTCCAGCTGGCCGGCCGTGCGGCCAGGTACACGGTGCTGTACTTCTACCCGAAGGACAACACGCCCGGCTGCACCACCGAAAGCATCGCGTTTCGCGAATTGCATCCGCAATTTCAGCAGGCGCACACCGAGATCTATGGCATCAGCCGCGATTCGATGCGCTCGCACGATGGCTTCAAGGCCAAGCTGGCGCTGCCGTTCGAACTCATTTCCGATCCGGACGAGGCAGTCTGCCTGCAGTTCGGCGTGATGAAGATGAAGAATATGTACGGAAAGCAAGTTCGTGGCGTCGAGCGCAGTACGTTTGTAATTGACGCTGATGGGCGATTGGTGAAAGAATGGAGAGGCGTGAAAGTTCCCGATCACGCCGAAGAAGTGCTGGCTTTTATCCAGGGCCAGCCTTGATCAACCGCTCTTGAACGTGGGTTATCCGTCTATTTTGAGTCTAACAGTCAGTTTCCCCGCATCACTTCAATCTGGCGGCTCGCCGGCCCGGCTACCATGCCCGGCCCGTCCAGCGCCCGTAGTTCGAACAGCCGTATCGTCCGCGCCCAGCATCGCTGCTGGCGCCGGCGCCAGGCCATCCTCCCCATTTTTAGATTGAGACCCTGATGCCACTGCCAAAACTCCCTACCAAGCCAGCCGCGCTGCTGCTGGCCAAAGACTACCCGAAAGCGGACCGCAGCAAGCCTGCCGGCGCCGCCTTTGCGCCGCCCAAGCCGAAGCTGGCCGCAGTCAGCGAAGCGCCGCCCGCTGTCGTTGCCAAGCCGGCCGCCAAGACTGCCAAGGCCAAGCCGGCCGCAGCGCCTGCGCCAGCGCCCGTGGCAGCACCGGCGCCCGTTGCCAAGCCTGCCTCGCGCGGCAAGGAAACCCCGCACGCCGATCCGGAAGCGCTGCACCCGGTCAAGCACAAGCCGGTCGACATGATGGTCAAGTCCAAGGCCAGCCGCAACGCCGACAAGTCCGGCATGACCAAGCTGTTCGTGCTCGATACCAACGTGCTGATGCATGACCCGTCGTCGCTGTTCCGCTTCGAAGAACACGATGTGTTCCTGCCGATGATGACGCTCGAAGAGCTGGACGATCACAAGAAGGGCATGACCGAAGTGGCGCGCAATGCGCGCCAGGTGTCGCGCACGCTGGACGCGCTGGTGGGGACGATCGAAGACGGCGCCATTGAAAACGGCGTGTTGCTGTCCAAGCTGGGCAACAAGGATGCCAAGGGCCGCTTGTTCTTCCAGACCCGCTTGCAAAGCGGCCCGACGCTGCCCGAAGGCCTGCCGCACGGCAAAGCCGACAACCAGATCCTGGGCGTGGTGCGCAATCTCGAAAGCGAACAGCCGGGCCGCGCCATCGTGCTGGTGTCCAAGGACATCAACATGCGCATCAAGGCGCGCGCGCTGGGCTTGCCGGCCGAGGATTATTTCAACGACCATGTGCTGGAAGACACCGACCTGCTCTATTCCGGCATCGTGCAACTGCCTGATGATTTCTGGAACAAGAATGGCAAGGACATGGAGTCCTGGCAGGAAAACAAGGGCGGCGTGTCGGCCACCTATTACCGCGTCACCGGCCCGACCGTGCCGACGCTGCTGGTCAATCAGTTCGTGTTCCTCGAGCCGAAAAATGGCGAAGCGCCGTTCTACGGCCAGGTCAAGCAGCTCAACGGCAAAACCGCCGTGCTGCAGACGCTGCGCGACTTTAGCCACAGCAAGAACAACGTGTGGGGCGTCACCGCGCGCAACCGCGAGCAAAATTTTGCGCTGAACCTGCTGATGAATCCGGAATGCGATTTCGTCACGCTGCTCGGCCAGGCTGGCACCGGCAAGACCTTGCTGGCGCTGGCCGCCGGCCTGGCGCAAGTGCTGGAAACCAAGCTCTACAACGAGATCATCGTCACCCGCGTCACCGTGCCGGTGGGCGAGGACATCGGCTTCCTGCCTGGCACCGAGGAAGAAAAGATGTCGCCATGGATGGGCGCCTTCGACGACAACCTCGAAGTGCTCAACAAGTCCGATTCGGATGGCGGCGAGTGGGGCCGCGCGGCCACGCAAGACCTGATCCGTTCACGCATCAAGATCAAGTCGCTCAACTTCATGCGCGGGCGTACCTTCGTCAACAAGTTCCTGATCATCGACGAAGCGCAGAACTTGACGCCCAAGCAGATCAAGACGCTGGTCACGCGCGCCGGTCCCGGCACCAAGATCCTGTGCCTTGGCAATATCGCCCAGATCGACACGCCTTACCTGACCGAAGGCTCGAGCGGCCTGACCTATGTGGTCGACCGCTTCAAGGGCTGGTCGCACAGCGGCCATGTGACGCTGGCGCGCGGCGAGCGTTCGCGCCTGGCCGACCATGCGAGCGAAGTGTTGTAAGCGGATTTACTACACAACAAAAAACCCCATCGCCGGGAACCGGCCGATGGGGTTTTTTTTTCGTCCTGAACTAACGCACTTCGCAGTCGACCCCGGCTGCCTTGTTGCCGGCCGACGTAGTCTTCGTGGCCGGCGCAGAAAAGGCGGGCGGCGGCGTGAATTGCAAGCCCGGGTTGTTTGGCAAGATGACTGGCGGCGATCTGAAGCTCGGAGTAAAGCCGAATTGCCCGGCGGCGAAACTCTGGACGCCGCTGTTGTTGGTCAAGTTGATCAGGCCATCGATGACGTGCACGTACAAGCCCGGCGCCAGCCCCGCGCCGCCGGTGGGTGGGGGCGGCGGCGCTTGCGCCAGCATCACTGGCGGCAGCGCGACCTGCGTTGCCAGCATCACCGCCGACAGGCCCGTGCGCAGCGCCAGCCCTTGCGCCGTGTCCTCCTCGGCCACGGGGATAAATTGCGCCACGAAGGTGGTGCCGCGGATGCCGATGGTGGCGGTCGGCGTCTTGAGCTGGAACTTTTCCTTGTTGCGCTTGCCCAGCAGGCCGGTGATCGAACGCAGGCCGCCCTTGACCAGGTTGAAGCTGGCGCTATCGCCTTCTGGCTTGCCGGCATCGAAAGCAAACGCCTCGATCTTGAAGGTGGTATCGGGCTTGATCGTGATCTCGCTGTTGTCGATGAACTTGATCTGCGCGTAGGTGTTCTTTTCGGACACCAGCGTATCGCCCTGCTCCACTTCCGAGCGCATTGACAGCACCTTGGCCTTGCCGTCGGCCTTTTGCGCCATCAGTGCCCCGCTCAGGTGAATGACTGTGCCAGCCACCTGCCCGGCCCACGTCACGCTGCAGGCGGCGGCCAGCAGCACGGCCGCGAACGCCTTAATTGCAATACATTTTTTTGGCGGCATCTTCATTTTTTTTCGCTCCTGGTTTATCGGCGGCGGCGACTTGCTTGTCGTCCTTTTTGGTGTCATCTTCTTTGGCAACCGGCTCAGTCTCCAGACTGAGCGGTTGGGTCAGCGGATTGGTGGAACTGACCAGGTCGGCGGCCGTCGAGAGCACCTGTTGCACCGGCTCGACGATGGTGTTCGGCGATACCGCAGCGCATGCCGGCAGCGTCGGAATGAGCGCACATTGGTCCAGCGGCAGCACTGCCGAGCAGCCTTGCAGGGTCGGGCTGGCCACGCATTCGGCCAGGGTCGGCAACACCACCGCACAGCCGGCCAGCGTCGGCGTCGCGATGCAAGCGCTCAAGCTGGGCAACACGGCCGAGCAGCCTGCGGTCGTCGGGGCGGCGATGCAAGTGGTCAGCGTGGGCAGTACCACCGTGCAACCGGGCGTGGCCGGATTGGCGGTACAGGTGGCCAGGCTCGGCAACACGACCGCGCAGCCCTGGGTGGTCGGGGTGGCGACGCAGGTGGCCACCGACGGCAGCACCGCCGAGCAGCCCTGCGTGGTTGGCGTGGCGATGCAGGTTGCCAGCGTCGGCAGCACCACCGTGCAGCCTGGCGTGGCCGGATTGGCGATACACACGGCCAGTGTCGGCAGCACCGCGCTGCAACCGTAGACCAGCGGATCGGCAATGCAGGTGGCCAGCGACGGCAGCAAGGCGGCGCAATACGGGCCGGCAGCATTGAGCACGCAGGCGTCCAGCCCGGCCTTCAGGATGGTCGTGCAGCCAGGCAGCGTGGGCGTGGCCACGCATTCGCCCAGGGTCGGTGGTACGCCAGCGACCGCGCCGCCCGGCGCGCTATAGGTGCCGCTACCGGTCACGGTGCTGGCCATCACGCTGATGTTGCCAAGCGCCGTGCTCACCGTGCCGTCGTTGACCACGTCGCCGGCCACCATGTTGATATTGCCCGAATTGGACGCCACCTGGCCGCCCAGGCCGATGGTCATCAAGCCGCCGTTGCCGGCCTCCAGCAAGATGGTCCCGGCATCGTTCTTGACGCTGCCGTTGATGGTCAGCGGGCTCATCGTCTGGAGCGAAATATTGCCCGCGCCGTTGGTGTACACCAGCGCCGGTGTTTCCCCATCGAGCTCAAAGGCGGGCAAGGTCATGTCGCCGGCGTTGGTGATCGTAATCGAGCCCTGGTTGCCGGCGCCATCCTGTTTGATGCTGCCCAGCACCAGGCTGCCGATATTGGCAATATTGATCGAGTCGACCCCGCCGGCCATCGTATTGGTCGCCGTCAGGGACCCGGTCTGGGTGTTGAATGGCAAGGCCGGTGCGCCTATGCCCAGGGTGCTGTCGATCCAGATGGAGCCGGCAGTGACGCGCGCCGTGGCGAGCGTGTCCAGCCGACTGCCTTGCATGAATAGCGAACCGGGCGTGGTCAGGTTGCCGTCGAACTGCATATTGCCCTCGCCCGCGCCCAATAGCAGCTGGCTGGAGGAGTCCAGGATGCTGCTGAAGTCGATGCCGCCCGCAGTGATCCGCAGACCGCTGCCAGGACCGGCGTTGTCGCCAATTTGCAGCGCGCCGCTGACGATGTGGGCCAGTTCAGTGGCGTCCAGGCCCAGCTGGTCCAGGCCATCGACGGCGCCAACACCAATTTCGGTGCGGGTGGTCGGCGTATGCGCCGCCAGCGCCACGTAGCCGCCGTTGGTGCCGGTGATGCTGTTGCCAATCATCATGTTGTTGGCGCGCAGGCTCACATAGTCGGCCGACAGGCGACCGCCCGGTATCGTCTGGGTGCTGACGATGTCGGGCGTGGTGTGGATCGCGCCGCCGCCGCCGGTGCCTGAATTGAATAGCGCCAGCGTGCTGCCGGTCCCGACCGGCATCGTGAGCGGTGCGTTGATCCATATCTCGCCGCTGGTGGTGAAGTACATGTGATTGGCCAGCCCGCCGCTGTACGAGTTGTAGACGTTGATCTTGGCGGTGTGATCGGGCGATCCGATCAGCAGCGTGTCCGCATCGAGCGTGGCCAGCCATGCCGGGTCGAGCTGCAGCGCGCTGCCGGCGCGCCCGACACTGAAGTCGAGGTCTTTGGCCGGATTATAGGTGGAGAACTGGACAATCGGGCGCGTTCCCTGCGATGGGCCGACGCCGCCCTGCAAATTCATGAAGTCGCCAATGATGCTGATGTCGGCGGCCGAGTTGAGCATCCATCCCGTGGCCAGCGAAAATGTGCCGCCGGTGGTATCGAACTGCATGCTGCCCTGGCCGGTATCGACAGCAGCGCCCGTGCCGCCGAAAAAGATATTGTCGGCGTAGACGTTGAAGTTCCCGTTGCCGGTGCTGATATTGGCACTGAACGTGGCCTGGGTGCCGCCGTCGATCTGGATATTGCCGCCGCCCGTGCTGAGCGCGCCATTCAGGTTGACCTGATGGCCGCTCATGTTCAAGCTGCCGCCGCCAGTATCGATCAGGCCGCCGGTCATCTGGATCGAGCCGCTTCCGCTGGCAAAGGCGGGATAGTTGGCAGTCAGCGTCAGCGCGCCGCCGCCGGTGCTGATGCCGGCCGAACTGATATTGATGTTGTTGCCGGCCTCCACAGTCAGGCTGCCGCTGCCCAGCGTTGGATTAATGCCTGTCAAAAAGCTGACGTTGTTGGTCGCCTGCAGGATGATGTCGGTGCCGGACGCCACCGACGACAAGGTGCTGGCGTTGATGGTGGCGCTGCCGGTGCCGCCGTCGGCAAACTCGTCGACGTCGCCCAGCGCCGCGCCGCCGCCCGAAAAGACCACGTCGATATTGTAAGGATCGAGCAGCCACGTGCCGTTGGTGCCGTGGCGCCCGCCCGCATTGACCGCAATGCCGTTCACATCCAGGTATTTGCCCGACGTTTCCACCAGCCCGCCCTTGCCCCAGGCCAGGCCACCTTGCGCTGAAATCTGGCCCAGCGCGCGCGTGCTGTCATTGCCCCACACCACCACGGTGCCGCCGTCGCCACCCGAGGTCGCGTCGGCGCGGATGACCGCGTGCTTGCCGAACAAGGTGAACTGGGCATTGCGCAGCGTCGCATCCTTGCCTTTGTAGCCGCCGCCCAGCAGGGCCGTGCCGCCGCCGGCCGCGCCGCTGACGTCGATGCTGGCGTTGCCGGTCATGCC
>JAZJXM010000045.1:0-27529 GCA_040390915.1 Pseudomonadota bacterium | reverse complement strand
CATTCGGACACGGGCACAGCAGTAGCGCGCTACTGCTGTGCCCGTGTCCGAATGTTGGCACTGACCCTCCGTTGCCTTCACGGCCGAAAGCCCTGTATAATCGCCGGTTGCAGTATTTAAACCCTGGCAAGTGAGCGGCAACCGGGTCACGAAGCAAGACCGACCGACGAAGTGCTGTTTGGCTACCTACCTAACCGAGGCAATACCATGCGTAAAGACATTCACCCAGATTACCGCGAAGTTGTTTTCCACGACCTGTCGTGCGATTTCAAATTCATCACCCGCTCGACCATCCAGACCCGCGAAAAGATCACCCACGAAGGCGCGGAATACCCGCTCGTGAAGATCGAGGTATCGGCTGAGTCGCACCCGTTCTACACCGGCAAGCACAAGATCGTCGACACCGCAGGTCGCGTCGAGAAGTTCCGCCAGAAGTTCGGCGCCGTCGGCTCCAAGACTGCAGTTGCAAACGGCTAAGTTTTTGCCGTGCAAGTCAAAAAAAGCAGCCCCCGGCTGCTTTTTTTTCGTTGATACTACCTCCTGTCGAATTTACCGCCTGATACCTTGATGAAGCCAGTCCGCCTCGCCGCCGCCGCCACCCTCGCCTTGCCGCGCTGGGCCCTGTTTGGACTGGGCCTGCTGTATATCCTGCCCGGCTTGATCGGGCGCGACCTGTGGAAGGAAGACGCGGCCAGCTTCGGCATCATGTGGACCATGGCCCAGGGCGGACTGCACGACTGGCTCGCGCCCAACCTGGCTGGCTTGCCGGTGCCCGACGAAGGCCCGCTGGCGTTCTGGCTGGGCGCGCTGTGCATCAAGCTGCTTGGCTGGTTGGTAGGCGCGCCCATGGCCGCGCGCGTGTCGACCATGGGCATCTTCGTGATCGGCACCATGTCGGTCTGGTATACCGTGTTCCACCTGGGCCGGCGCCCCGAAGCGCAGCCGCTGCGGCTGGCCTTCGGCGGCCAGCCCGAGCCTGACGACTATGGCCGCACGCTGGCCGACACCGCCATGCTGATCTACCTCGGTTGCCTCGGCCTGCTCAAGTTCAGCCACGAAACCATGGCAGTCACGCTGCAAGGCTCGCTGGTGGCTTATTTCCTGTACCGCGCGGTGCGCTATTGCGAAACGCCGTCGCTGCGCAATTCGGTGCTGATCGGCCTGGCGCTGGGCGCGCTCACGCTCACCCGCGGCCTGCTCACGCCGCTCACGCTGGTGCTGGCTCTGACGCTGTGCACGCGCATGCTGGCCATGCCGCTCAAGCGCACCGTGGCCCACATGGGACTGGCCGTGCTGACTGCGGCACTGATCGCCACCATCTGGATCGCACCGGCGCAGCTGGCCGATGGCAAGCCGGTGGGCGCCTGGCTGCACTGGCAGCTAAGCCAGGTTGGCATCCCGACCTGGACCGCGATCAAGACGTTCCTGCGCACCGGCATCTGGTTCTTCTGGCCCGCCTGGCCATTCGCCATCTGGGCCATCTACGCCTGGCGCCGTCAAAACCACTTGCTGCACATCGTGCTGCCGCTCAGCTTTGTCAGCGCGCTGACGCTGTTGATCATCTGCGACCCGGCGCCCGAAAACGGCGACCTGCTCAAGCTGCTCGCGCCGCTGGCCATCATGGCCGCCTTCGGCCTGCCGGCCATGAAGCGCGGCGCCATCAACGCCATCGACTGGTTCTCGGTGATGGTGCTGACCATGCTGGCGGCGATCGTGTGGCTGTTCTGGGTCGCCAAGCTGGTGGGCACGCCGGAAAAGCTGGCCAACAACCTGCACCGCTTGCTGCCCGGCTTTGTTCCCGAATTTAGCTGGCTGCCGTTCCTGGTGGCGGCCAGCGCCACCATCGGCTGGATCTGGCTGGTGCAGTGGCGCGTGTCGCGCCAGCCATCGGTGCTGTGGCGCGCCGTGGTGCTGTCGTCCGGCGGCCTGATCATGCTGTGGGTGCTGCTGCTGACCTTGTTCCTGGCGGACATCAATTACAGCAAAAATTACGCCAGCGTGGCGCGCGACCTGGCCGCCCATATCCCGCCCGGCGCCGATTGCATCGACACCAACGTGGGCATGGCGCAGCGGGCCTCGTTTGCCTATTACGGCGCGCTGCCGTTTGCGCGCGCCGGCGCCCAGCCCTGCCATCTGATGCTGCTGCAAGACAGCGTCAAGCTCAAGGACGAGCGCGAAAAAATGCTGCCGCACGGCAGCGCCAGCTGGGAACTGCTGTGGGAAGGCCGGCGCCCGTCCGACCGCGACGAACGTTTCAAGTTGTACCGCCGCCTGCCGTAGCCTCTTGCGCGCCAGCAAAGTCTGGCGCCGCCCCCCTTGTTATGGTGGTCCCTTGACAGGGGACCAGCATGGCGCCAGCGCACTTGCACTACCTCGACGGATGGCGTGGACTGGCCATCGTCATGCTGTTGCTGGGCCATTTTTTTCCCGTCCCTGGCATCAATCTGGGCGCGCTCGGGGTCAATCTGTTTTTCGTGCTGTCGGGCCTGCTAATGGCGCGCTTGCTGTTCATTCAACAAGTCCCGCTCCCCGTCTTCTACCGGCGCCGCATGGCCCGCATCCTCCCGGCCGCCCTCGCATTCCTGCTGCTGATCGTGCTGCTGCGCCTGGCATGGCAGGCACCGGTGGCCTACCCCGAAGTGCTGGCGGCGGCTGCCTTCATCAACAATTACCTGATCGGCGCGCAAGGCAAGGACATGCTGCCGATCGGGCACTTCTGGTCGCTGTACGTCGAAGAACATAGCTATGTCGTGCTGGCGTTCATTGCGCTGGCCGCCACGCTGGGCATTGCCGTGTGCACCGCCTGGTATGGGCTGCATTACAGTGGCGCGCAAGTGCACCGGCTCTGGATGCATACGGAAGTGGCGGCATTTGGCATCTTCGCCTCGGCCGCCTTGGTGCTGTGCATTGAGGGTCGGCGCTGGCCGATGCTGGCCTGGGTTGCGCTGTTTGCCGGCGGCGTCGCGCTGCACTGCTGGTCGGTGCCAGCGCCGGTCAGGACGCTGGCCGGTGTCGGCGCGCTGGCGCTGGCCATTAGCTTGCTGGCCGATGCACCGGCGGCGCTGCAGACGGCCATGTCGGTCAAGCCGCTGCGCCTGCTGGGCATGTGCTCGTTCTCGATCTACCTGTGGCAGCAGCCGTTTTACCTGTGGTCGCGCCATCACGATCTGGCGCTGCTGGCCGGTGTGGCGTCGTTCTACCTGGTCGAACGGCCGCTGCGCGCCTGGCTCACACTTTCATCGGCAGGATCACCATTTGCAAGCCTTCCAGGTGCAAGCGGCGCTGCACCGCCAGCGCAGCCTGGTTGTGCAGCAGACGGCTAAGCCAGTTATCGGTCGCGAATATCAGTTTGCTGGTGAAGAAAATCGCGTTCGGATATTCAAGGTTGATCTCTTCGCACATGCGCGTCACTTCGTCCACCGCATCGGTGCCAAAGCTGATGTACGAGGACGACGCCATGCCGTGGCTCTGGCAAAAATCGACAAAGAATTCCAGCGTTTCAGCCGCGTCCTCGCGCATTTTTTCGAGCGCGCCAATGCCCCCGTAGGCGTGCGAATCAACGGTGCGCGCGTTGACGAACAAGAAGTTCTTGAAGTGGCCGGGGAACATGCGCAGCACCCACAGCAAGGCATGCAAGCCGCCGCCGCGCGACGAGCCGACGATGAACACCGCGGTCTGGTCGTCGCGATTCGGTTCGATCTCGGTGGTGACCGGGCCAAACGGCTGGTTGGCGAATACTTCATCGACCGAATGGATCGCCAGCTTGGTTTCGCGGTAGTGATTGCGCACCAACACGCACAGCACTGCCATGGCGGCGATGATGGCGATCGTTGCCCAGCCTCCCGACATGAAGCGTTCATACAGCAGCACCGCCAGGATGCCGAAGCAAATGACGAAACCGGTCAGCGACAACAGCCAGCGGCGCAGCCAACGCTCGCCGCCTTTGCTGCGGCTCTGCCACCAGTACAGGCACAGGCCGAACAGCGAAATGGCAAACGTCAGGAATACCGAAATCGAATACAGCACCACCAGCAGCGTGACTTTGCCTTCGGTCCAGAACAGCACCGCCAGCGCCGCAATGCCCATCACCAGGATCCCGTTCTGGGTCACCAGCCGGGTCGACAGGTAGCGGAATTTGTGCGGCACCCAGGAGTCGCCGGCCATGTTCGACAACACCGCCGGACCACCCAGAAAGCCGGTATTGGCAGCCACGAACAGCAGGCCGGCCTCGAACGCCAGCACCACCACCAGCATCACCTGGTTGAACACCGGACCGCCCAGGTTCATGCTGGCGATGATGACCTTGAAGGTCGACGCATTGAGCGTTTCGCCTGGCACGTGCCGGGCATCCCACAGCAGGTACAGCAAGATGATGCCGGAGGCGGTAAACGCCAGCGACAGCGCCATGTACATCATCGTCACCTTGCCGGTGCGTACGCGCGGCTCGGCCAGCAGGTTGACGTTGTTGGAGACTGCCTCCAGGCCGGTGTAGGTGCCGCCACCCTGCGAATAGGATAGCAACAGCATGGCCGCCACGCCGGTCCAGCCAATATTGCCGGCCAGCTCAGTGGTGCTGGCCATGGTGGTCGGCACCAGCTGCGGCAGGTTCGATGCGTGGGCCAGGATGCCGTACACGATCAGCACCATGTGGGTGGCCACGAAGCCGAGGAAGATCGGCAGCAAGATCTTGATCGCTTCTTTCAAGCCGCGCAGATTCATCACGATCAAGAGGCCGATGAAGAACGCTTCGGCCCATAGCTTGTAGGGCTGAAAGCCGAGCGGCAGGAATGAGGCCAGCGCGTCGACCCCGGAGGCAATCGAAATGGCGATCGTGAGCACGTAGTCGAGCACCAGTGCGCAGCCGGAGATCAAGCCCAGGTAAGGGCCGACCAGCTGGGTTGCGACGCGGTAGCCGCCGCCGCCGGTGGGGAACAGTTCGATCACCTGGTTGTAGGCCAGCGCGATGATGAATACGGTGACGGCAGTGGCAATCGCCAGGTACAGGCCCAGTTCATTGTGCCCGCCCAGCGCGCGGAACGTTTCTTCCGGGCCGTAGGCCGACGAGGACAGGCCGTCGGCGCCCAGCCCGACCCAGGCCAGGAAGGCGACCAGCGCCATCGAATGGCGGGTCTCGGTCTTCATCGGATCGAGCGCTTTGCCCAGGAGGATTTCGCGGATTTTCTTGTTATTCATCGTGCGTGCCGGCCCAAAAGGACGGCGCAGTAGCTGGAGTAGACGAGCATGATACGCCGATCCACGGCCATCGCCCACTGGCGGGGCCGGGAGCGCAGTCGGAATCGTGATATTTTTGTCTAGTTCGCCCGCAAACAGGCCAAAACGGGGATACCAATTTCCGCGCCGGTACTCTATAATGCACGGCTTGTGCATGAATGCTGTCGTGCTGCCCGGATGGTGGAACTGGTAGACACAGCAGACTCAAAATCTGCCGCTTCGCGGCGTGCCGGTTCGATTCCGGCTCTGGGCACCAGCTATTTAGCGCACAAACCAGCAGTATCTAGAAACCCGCTCTCTCCTGGACAGCGGGTTTTTTTATGTCTGTTCGCCCACCCCCTGTTGCCGTTGCTTCTGCAGTTGCGCACGCGCACTGCCCGCATCGAAAAAGGCATCTACTCTCGATCCTGACGGCAGTTTCCTTCAGCTTGACATCCATTTTTTTGTCACTACAATAAGCTATGATCACTTGGGACGACGCCAAGCGCAGGCAGAATCTAAGGGATCACGGTATAGACTTGGCCGTGCTTGAGTGCGTGTTCGATGCACCTCTGCTCACTTGGGAAGACCAAAGCCGGAATTACGGAGAGCAGCGGCTGCAAAGCTTGGGCTGGTTTCGCGATCGGGTTGTGTTCCTTGTCTGGACCGAACGCACTGACAGTGCCCGAGTAAATTCTTGTCGTTATGGTGATAAACATGAAACGGGAACGCATTTCGAAGCCCATGGTATTTAGCGAAGAAATGAAGTCGGCAGCCATTGCTGCCGCATCGGACCACGTGCACGATCCGCAATGCCCGTACGATCCGAATGACCCCGCTGCTGTTGCCGCCTTCTGGGCCAAGGGCAAGCTTCGCTTGCCCGGCCAGCGCGGGCCGCAAAAGCACCCGACCAAAGTGGCAATCACAGTGCGATATAGCCCTGAAGTCGTGGAATTCTTCAAAGCCACTGGCGACGGTTGGCAGTGCCGCATGAATGAAGCATTGCTCGCGTATGTGAACCAGCACAGCGAACCGGCACGCGGCTAATCGACAACGTTCGCTGTCACGAATCGCTGGCCGTCTGCAACGCCTCAAAGCACGTGACCCGGTTGCGCCCGTCGTTCTTGGAGACATACAAGGCCGCGTCGGCATGCCCCACCAGCTGGCCCGGCGTCACCCCTTTTTCAAGTGCCGAAATGCCGACGCTGATGGTCACCGACAAGGCCACGCCTGCATCGGTTTCGACCGTCATCGCTTCGATCGCCGCCCGCAGACGCTCCATCAGCACGCGCCCGGTATCGCGGTCGACGTGCGGCAAGATCAAGGCGAACTCCTCGCCCCCATAACGGCACAGGCTGTCGGACGAGCGCAGCATCGATTGCAAGCGCGCGGCCAGATGGCGCAGTACCGTGTCGCCAGCCGGGTGGCCGTGGCTGTCATTGACGACCTTGAAATGGTCGATGTCGATAAACGCCAGCGTCAGCGGCCACAGGTAGCGGCGCGCACTGACGATTTCCTGGGTGATCTGCTCGTCGAAAAATTTGCGGTTGAACAGGCCGGTCAGGTCGTCGCGCCGGTTCGATTCTTCCAGCACCAGCGCCTGGTCCATGGTCTGCTCGAGCAAGCGCGTGGCCTCGGCCAGTTCGGACACGTCATGAATGGCGATGCAGGTGCCGGTCGAGCTGCCGGTGCGGTCGCGCACCGGGAAGATCGACGCATCCTGGTGCATGAAATCGGCCGCGCCCGTATGGTTGCGCGCGGCCTTGAAGCGAAACAGATAGGGCCGCTGGCGCCAGGAACTGAACGATGGTGTTCTCAGGATGGCGCAGCTCTTGATCTTCTTTTCCAGCCAATTGCGGTTGAGTTCGGGGAAAATATCGAACAGGTTGCGGCCCAATACGTCCTCTGCCGCCACGTTGCTGTTCAGCTCCATGAAACGGTTCCACAGGATCACGGTGAAGCGCGCATCAACCACCACGATGCCCAGGGTCGATATCTGGCCGACGATATCGGGAAAGTCGGCCGCCAAGCCCAGGCGCTCGTTCATCGCTGGCGCTCCGCAAAGCCGGCCAGCGCCAGCCTGACGCCCGGCAGGCAGTGGGGCAGCACGGTGATCATCAATTCAAACGGCACCTCGTGCTGCTCCAGGTGGAAGATGATGTCGATGAGCAACGTTTTCCCGGTCCAGGACGGCGCGTCACCGAACAGGTGCTGGACCGCCTCCTGGGTGGGCACGTCGAACGCGGCCACGCGCGGCGGGCGCATGCCGGTGCGCAAATCGAGCAAGGTGCCAATTTCCAGAATGCAGGTACTGGCCAGGGCATTGCCCAGTTCGAGCAACAATTCCTCGCGCTGGGCGCGGTTGTCGCCATCGCGCTCGTCAAAGCCGAGCACCTCGCGCAAGGCCGCGTAGCTGGCCGGTCCGTAGACGACGGCAATGTCGCCCGCCAGTTCGCCAAAGAACTCCTGGCGCAGCACGCTGATGCGCTCGTACGCCAGCACCAGCCGTTGCCGCGTCCGGGCCACGTCGGCAGCTTCGACCGCCAGGATTTCCGGTACCCGCAGGCTGACAAAGCCGTCAAAGGCGGCGGCCAGCGCGGCGCCGGTGCGGCCCATGGCAATGTTGACGATTTCTCCAAGCTGGTCGCGTTCATCCTCATTGAACAGGTCAGTGCTCATGGGTGGCTCCGAGCTCGAGCAGCACGGCGCGCAAGGTATCGAATTTGATCGGCTTTTCAATGAACGCGGCCGCGCCCAGCGCGCTGACGCGGGCCCGGGTCTGGCTCTGGATGTCGGCGCTGATGACGATGATCTGCGCCCCGGCATTGAGGCGCTGCAGTTCGGCCAGCACCTCGTAGCCGGACATGCCGGGCATGGTCAGGTCGAGCAGTACCAGTTCGACCGGCTGTTCGGCCAGGATTGCCAGCGCTTGCGCGCCCCCGGCAGCTTCGAGAAAACGGGTTTGCGGTTCCATCAAGTCGCGCATGTACGCCAGGTTGAGCCCGCGCGAACTTTTGGAGTCATCAATAACGAGCACAGTGGAAACCATTTGGCGCATCCTTGTCAACGTGTCGTAGAACAGCGTGCACAGTAATGCTTTTACAAACATTGTCGGCCACGCGCATCGCTGTCGCAACACTCACAATAATCCATCCTCTGCGCCAAGTCACGCGTACTTTAGGTGCACAAAAAAACAACGCGCGTCAGCACTCCATCGCCCCATCGTGCAGCATCTGCCACAACTGCAAATAGGCTTCCTGGTCGAGCATGACGCCGATGCGCGCGGCCAGCTGCGGCATCTCGGCGGCGATCCGGTCCAGGATCAGCGCCGCCTCCAGTTGATCGAGCTCGCGCACGGCCCGCATCAGGTCGGCCCGGTGCGCTGGCGGCAGCGGCGCCAGTTCGTCCGGCGTGAGCGGCGCCAGCTCGGCCGCTGCAGCCGGCGCCGGCGACGCCACCGGCACCGCGCATTCTAGCTGGCGTGCCAGCGCCAGGTACAGCTTGTCCTGTTCGATCGGCTTGCGCATGAATTCGTCGGCGCCGGCGTCAAACGCGGCCTGGCTTTCGCGCGCAAACGCCGACGCGGTCAGCAGGATCACGCGCGGCTGGCGCATGCCGGTTTGCGCGCGCAGCCAGCGCGTCAGCGCCAGCCCGTCCATGCCGGGCATGCGCCAGTCCATCAGCACCAGGTCGGGCGCCAGCGCCGGCAGGCAGTCGCGCGCGGCGATGCCGTCGCTGACGGCCACCACCACGCAATCGAGCGCAGCGAGCAAACCTTGCAGCAGTTCGCGGCAGTCCGGGTCGTCGTCGACGATCAGGATGGTCTTGCCGGCCGCGCCGCGCAGGCTGGCCACCACCTGCGGCGCGGCCGGCGCCAGCATGCCGGGACGCTGCTCGACGTCGATCGTGAAGGCGAATACGGCGCCCTTGCCGAGCTCGGATTCGACCATCAGTTCCCCGCCCATCAGGCGCACGAACTGGCGGCTGATGGTCAGCCCCAGCCCGGTGCCGGACTGGCGCTGGGTGCCGGCCTGGGTGAACGGCTCGAAGATGCGTTCATGGTCGGCCTTGGCAATGCCGATGCCTGTGTCGCGCACCGACAACGTCAACGCCACGCTGGCGCTGTCGCGCGCGCGCCAGTCCAGCACCAGCGTGACCGAGCCGTGGGTGACGAACTTGAGCGCATTGGTGAGCAAATTGAGCAGCACCTGGCGCAGCTTGACGCCGTCCACCATCACAGGCGGCGGCGCATGCTCGACGGCCAGCGCCAGCTGCACGCCGGCCGGCACGCCGCGCGCGCGCGCCATCTCCAGTACTTCTTCGAGCAGCTGGCGCAAGTCCAGCAGTTCCGGTTCCAGCAGCACGCGGCCCGCTTCGATCTTCGACAGCTCCAGGATGTCGTTGATCAGCGTGAGCAAATGATGGCCGGCGCGGTTGATGATGGCCAGGTTGCGCCGCTCCGGCGCCTCGGGCGCGAACGCGCCTTCCATCATGCGCGAAAAGCCGATCACTGCATTGAGCGGGGTGCGCAGTTCGTGGCTCATGCTGGCCAGGAACACGCTCTTGGCGTTGTTGGCCGTCTGCGCCTGCTGCATCGCCACCGATAGCGCGCGCGTTCGCTCGCGCACCAGTTCTCCGAGGTGATTGCGGTGGCTGAGCAATTCCAGCTCGGCCTTCTTGCGCTCGGTGATGTCGATGTAGCCGCTACGCAGCAGGCGCCGGCCGGCCGCCGGCAACGCCACCAGCCGCACTTCGCACAGGATGCAGCGCCCGTCGAGACTGCGCACGGCGCGTTCGAGCACCACCTGTTCGCCGCTCATGGTGCGCGCAATATTGGTGGCCATGCTGTCGTCGACCGACTGCGCATCGGGTTGATCCGGGTCGTAAAAACGCTGCGGTCCGGCTTTGAGCAGTTCTTCGCGGCTGCAGCCGAACAGCCGTTCGGCATTGGTGTTGGCGTCCACAAAACGGGCCAGGTCGATGTCGTACACCACAATCGCTTCGGGGGCATGTTCGACCAGCACCCGAAAGCGCGCCTCGCTGTCGCGCGTGCCCGCTTCGGCACTGCGCAGGCGCCGCCGCTGCAGCAGCAATGTCGCCAGCATCGCCAGCAACACTGCAAACATGGCAAGCGTGGCCAGCACCGCGATGCGGTGTTCCTGCCACAGCGAGGCCGGGCGATTGAGGAAGATGGTGTGCGGCGGCAGGTTCGCCACCTTGCCGCCCCAGCGCTTGAGCAGAATCCAGTCGAACATTGGCACCGGCGGCACCACCGATGCGATCAGGCCGGAGCCGCGCAGCGCATGCGCGCCGTTGGTAATGACGTCGAGCGACAGGTCGGCCGCCGCCTGGGCGCCGCGTTCGACGTGGTTGACCGAACCGCCGATGCAGCCGTCGCCGATCCCGATGCTGTTCATGCAGAACATGGGCCGGTTGGCCATGCGCCCCAAGTGCGCCGCCACTTGCAGCGGCGTGAGCGTGGCGCCGGCGGCGTCGCGGTTGATCGAGCCGGCCACGATGACGGTATCGGGCGCCAGTGTGGTCACACGCTGCTCGATCTGGGCCAGCGTCAATTTGTCGGTGTATTCGAACTTGAGCTTGTCCTTCCAGCGCAGCGCGGCGCTCTCGAACACGTGTTGCACCGCCACGTCGGCCGACGAGGCGCCGGTGGCCATCAGCACCGTGCGCGTATTGGGGAATAATTCCAGCGCGCGCCGGATGGTGCCGTCGAAATCGGAACTGATCGCCTGCTGCAGCACGATCCTGCCTTCGCCCACGCCCGGCGCAAGCGTGCCGTTGATCGCCAGGATGGGCGCGCCCGGCGCCAGCGTGGCCAGGTCGCTGAGCATGTAATTGAGCCCGGGCTGCTGCAGCGTGACGATCAGGTCGACCGGCAGCGCCGCATAATCGAGCAGCATCCGCTTGCGCGCAAGTTCGCGCGCCTCGCGTCCATGGTCGCGATTGAGGTTCAGGTATTCGACCATGACGTTTTCGGCGCTCATGCCGTGCGCAATGAGCGTGGTCATGTACTGCTGGATATACACGTCCAGGCCGGGCCGTCCGAAACCATAAGGGCTGAGCACCAGCACGCGCTTGTCCGACAGGTCGGGCAGCGCGGCGGCCGGCGCCACGCGCGCCGGCGGCGGCGCCGACGGCGCCAATTCGGTATCGGCGTACCAGGCGAACACGCCCAGTGCCAGGCACAACGCAAGCACCAGGCGCAGGCCGCTCATGGCTGGGCGATCGCCAGCGGCAGCGTGAAGCGCACCAGGGCGCCGCCGCCGGGTGCGTCAAAGGCCTTGATCTGGCCGCCGTGGGTGCGCACGATTGCCGCCGTGATCGACAGCCCCAGCCCCATGCCGGTCGGCTTGGTGGTGAAGAACGAGGCGAACGCGCTGTCGCGGTGTTGGCCAAAACCGCAGCCGCTGTCGATCACGCTGACGGCGGCGAATGCCCCATCGGCCACGGTGCGGATGCAGATGGCGCGTGTTTCGCCCGGACCGGTGTCGATCGCGTCCATCGCATTGAGATATAAATTGATCAGCACTTGCTGCAGTTCGACCCGGTCGCCGCGCACCAGCAGCTGCGCGTCGTCCAGCTCGACGCGCAGCGCGATGGCGCGCATGCTCGCTGCGCGCCCGAGCAGCGCCACCACTTCACGCGCCACCGCGTTCAGGTCGATTTCTTCGACCACCGGCTCGGACTTGCGCAGCAACTCGTACATTTTCTGGATCAGGTCGCAGGCGCGCAGGTTGTCGCGCCGGATGTCGGCCAGGATCTCGCCGAACTCGCCGCCCGGCTGGCCGCTGCGTTCGAGCAGCAGTTCGCCCGCTTCGGCGTTGAGCAGCATCGCCGCCAGCGGCTGGCGCAGTTCGTGCACCATCGCGGCGCAGTAGACGGACGCGCCGGCGTTGCGGTTCATGTGCGCCAGTTCGGCCAGCCGCTGGCGCGCTTCCTGGCGCGCCATGTCGCGCTGCTCGACTTCGCCCATCAGCGACAGTTCGGTAGCCGACAGCTGGCGCACCTTCGCTTCCACCAGTTCCTGCAAGTGCGCGTTCTGGTACGCCAGGCGCGCCTGCAAGCGCCCCAGTTTCAGGTGGGACGCCACGCGCGCATTGACTTCCTCGAACTGGAACGGCTTGGAAATGAAATCGACGCCGCCCGCTTCAAACCCCTTGAGCTTGTCGTCGGTGTCGGTGTAAGCGGACAGGAATATGACCGGCACTTCGCGCAGCGCGTCGAGCGCTTTGAGGCGGCGGCATACGGCATAGCCGTCCAGGCCCGGCATGCGCACGTCGAGCAGGATCAGTTCGGGCGCTTGTTCGGTCGCGCTCCACAGTGCCAGCTCGCCGTTGGGGGCCTGGCGCACGCGATAGCCTACGCCGCGCAGCAATTCGGTGAGCAGCTGGCGCGAGCTGGCTGTGTCGTCCACGACCAGGATGTCGCCATGCGGGTGCAGCTCGGGCTGTTGCGGCAAACTCATCTGATCTCTCTCGTTTGGCTCACCTGGCCGACGCATACCAAACGCAGTATCGCAACAAGCGATCAGGCGCGCCATTGTACCAAAGGACAAGGTACAGAATTGGCAACGGTGCGTACATTTCTGACACTTGCCGTTGCGTCGCTGCGTTCAATGTTTGGATCTTTTTTCGCGCTGCCAGGTATCCGTTTCCATTTTATTGGTCTACACAGAAAGGTCTTATGAGAGCACTTACTCCTGCCGGCTTGCGCCTGCATGCGGTCGCTGCCGGTGTCGCGCTAGCAATGTTGTCCTTGCAAGCGACCGCCGTCACGGCCAGCCATCCCGGCATCGCGCGCGCTTTGCAAGCGGCCAACGTCGCACAAGACATGGCGCCTTCGCTCGGCTTGTCCGGCAGTGATCACGTGGTGCTGCGCGGTCACATGACCACCCCGCGCGGCGAACGCACCGTGGTGCGCCTGGGCCAGACCCATGAGGGCAAGCGCGTGTGGGGCGCGTCGGCGCTGATGCACGTGCAAGGCGGCGCCAAGCCGGTGCTGATGCAAAACTCGCTGATGGCCAACGCGGTCCCGAGCGGTTCGCCGCGCCTGTCCGCGGACCAGGCAGCGGCAATCGCGCTCAAGGCGATGGCACTGAAGGGCGCCTCGGGCGTGCCCAAGACCGAACTGGTGGTGTTCCCCACCAAGATGATGGGCGATATCAAGCTCAAATACAACGAAAGCACCAAGCGCTACCAGCTCGACCGCAAGAACAGCGTGCTGATAACCCCGCCAAGCGAAGAGTACGTGTGGGCCTGGGAAGTCAACACCCTGGTCAAGAACAAGCTCGACGGCTTGAAACGCATGGTGCACCTGGTCGACGCCCGCACCGGCGCCATTTTGCGCGTCAATGACGCCCTGCAGCACCTGGCGCCAACCAACGTGCCGACCCCGCGCGACACCGACATCGCTGTCAAGGGCACGGGCAATTCCCAGTATAACGGCGTCGTTTCGCTCGACACCACCCAGCACGCCAACGGCACCTATGGCCTGATCGACATGACGCGCGGCAGTTCGTACAACCCGTTCATCCACGACGCCTACGATTACGACTGGACGCCGCTGCGCGACGCCGACGGCAACCCGCCATCGCAGATCGGCATGACCACCTTCTCCGACGTCAAGGAAGGCTTTGCCGACACCTACCGCATCAGCAGCAACTGGTACGACGGCAACCTGACCAATACCTGGGGCGACGGCAAGCAGTTCGTCATGTATCCGTTCGGTTTCGAAATGACCACCAACGGCCAGACCGCCGCAGTCGACGCCCACTACGGCATGGGCGTGTCGTGGGACTTCTACAAGAATGTGTTCGGCCGCGACGGCATCGACAACATGGGTACTTCGGTGTTCGCCAACATCCACATGGTCGACTACTTTGGCGAATACTACGACAACGCTTCCTGGGACTCGTACGCGCTGGGCATGTTCTACTCGGACGGCACGCGCAATGCGCGTCCGGACCCGATGACCGGCATGATGTTGCCTGGCATCCCGAACAACTTCGACAGCCTGACCTCGATCGACATCATCGGTCACGAAATGTCGCACGGCATCACCGGCTATACGGCCAACCTGGTCTACGAAGGGGAATCGGGCGGCATCAACGAAGCGACTTCGGACATTTTCGGCAGCCTGATCGAAGGCTACGCCAAGCGCGCGCCGGGCACCGACGACAAGATCCCGAACGGTCTGAACAACTGGATGATCGGCGAGCAAATCAGCGCCACGCCGCTGCGCAACATGATCAAGCCGAGCGTGGATGGCGGCAGCCAGGATGCCTGGTACCACGGCCTGTCTCTGATCGACGTGCACTACAGCAGCGGACCGCTGAATCGCTGGTTCTACATGCTCTCGCAAGGCGCGTCGTCGGATCCATCCTCGCAAGCCTACAGCGCCTACCTGCCCAAGGGCATGGAAGGAATCGGCAACGATGCGGCAGGGCGCATCTGGTACAAGACGCTCACCGAGTTCATGTACGACTATGCCGACTATGCCTACACACGCGTGGCCACCGTGGCCGCCGCCAGCGACCTGTATGGTCCCAACTCGAAAGAAGTGGCGGCAGTGCGCAAGGCGTTCGCGGCCATCAACGTGGGCAATGAATCGGACGAAAGCAATCCCCGCATCCGGGTCTACATGCCGGTGGTGCACCCGGCTGGCGGCCCGCTCAATACCTGGGGTGGCAGCCCGTTCGCGCGCACGCCGATCGTGTCGATGGGGACTTCGGCCAAGGCATCGGCCAAAGTCACCGGCACGGAAAACACGGCCGTGACCTGGCGCATCGGCGGCCCGTCGGGCGACCGCAGCAATGGCGGCGTGATCACGGCCGACGGCCTGTGGACGCCAGGCAATGCCTGGGGCATGCAAGCGATGACGGTGGTCAGCGCCGCCGACCCGCTGCAATTTGCCGAAGCGCGCGTCTGGGTCGTCAATGCCGATGCCGACGGCGACAACGAAGTCGACGCTATCGACCTGGGCGGCGTAGCGCTGTCCTGGGGCCTGAGCGGCTGGGTCCAGTCGACCCACGGCATCGTCGGCGACGGCTTCACTGACAGCATGGACGTACTGGCCATCATCGAAGCGTTCAAGAACGCTTTCGGCGGCGCCTGATTCCCTTTCCCCTATTCATTCAGATAACGAGACATCATGAACAACAACAAAAACCTGCCAGTCCTCCTCAGTATCGCCGTGTTGCTGGCCGCTTGCGGCGGCAGCGGTGGCGGCCACCAATCGTCGGTTGATATCCCGACCCCAGCGCCGGCCCCGGTGGCGGCCGCCGGCCTCACGTATGTCGATCCGGCACCGAGCGGCTGGCGCCTGGTCAAGGACGCGTCCTCGACCCAGACCCGGGTCGTGCTCAACCTGGTCGGCCCGGATGGCTTGCTGGCGCGCGGCGCCGGTTTCAACTTGAAGCGCGGCAAATGCGCCGCGTTCGGCAAATTCGAATTCGGCGCCTACGCCGTCAACACCCATGTATTCGAACTGAAAGGGACGAATGCCCGCTTCGAAGCCTATGCCGGCACCGAAGCGGACCCGGTGCTGTTCGTGTCGGCCCCGCTGAAGAGCGGCGACGTGCTCTCGACCGGCATTTTCCAGAAAGACCGCAGCCGCAGCGCCAAGCCGGTTACCGCGCCGCTGGTGCAGGTGGCGCTGGACTTGAACACCGACGCGGCTGCCGGTTGCCATGCCGGCGACGTGATCGCGCTGTCGGTGGTCAAGGCACGGATGGTGCCGGACGATATCGGCGCCATGGACTTCCAGCTGACCCATGACGCCATCCAGAAAGCCAAGATGGTCGACATCGCCATCAACGCCGGCTCCCTGACCGCTAACTAAGGTGATGACCATGACGATCAAGCGACACAATCGACACGTGCTGCAGCCGCGCACGCTGGTAGCGAGCATCGCGCTGGCGCTGTTGGCCCTGCCCGCCTCGGCCGCGAACCCGGGCCACGCCACGGGTAGCCAGGCGCTGGCCATGCTCGGTTCGCCAGCGCCCGGCGCTAGCTGGAAGCTGGACAACGAACTGCGCAATGCCCAGGGCCGCAGTGTGCTGCACGCGTCCCAGCAATACCAGGGCCGCCGCGTGTGGGGCTCGGGCAGCGTAGTGCACGTCGAGCCGAGCGGCGCGCCGCGCATGGCCGTGGCCGGCACCACAGGCACGCCGGCACCCAAGGCAGCCGCCACCCTGAGCGCCGAGCAAGCCATCGCGATCGCCACCAAGACGCTGGCGCTCAAGACGCTGGCGCGTCCTGCCAAGGCCGAGCTGGTGGTGTTCCCGACCCGCTTGCAAGGCGGCATCGCGATGACCTACAGCGCGGAAAAGAAGACCTATGTCATCGACCGCAAGATGAGCGTGATCGGCGCCAGGCCCGCCGACGACTATGTGTGGGCTTACCAGGTGCAGCTGCTGGCAAAAAACCAGGTCGACGGCTACAAGGACGTGTCCTACGTGGTCGATGCGCGCACCGGCGCCATCCTCAACGCGGTAAGCAATTTGCGCAACCTGGCCGCGCCCAACCCGCCGGCCCAGCATGATACCGACGTTGCCGTCAAAGGCATCGGACACAGCCAGTGGAGCGGCATCGTATCGATCGACACCACCCAGCGCGCCGATGGCAGCTTCATGATGATCGACAAAACGCGCGGCAAGAAATACATTCCCTTCCTGCATGATAACTACATGGACTACATGACCATGTCGCAGATCATGGACGAAGATGGCCAGCCGATCTCCATCGTCGGCATACAGGCGATGGCGGAACGGCATGAAGGCTTTGACTGGGACTTCAACGCCAACTGGTATTGGTATGCGAATACGACCAACGAATGGGGTGACGGCAAGCCAGCGGTCGGCTACCCGTACGGCAATGAAGAGAGCACCACCGGCCAGACCGCGGCAGTCGACGCCCATTACGGCATGGCCAACACCTGGGACTTTTACAAGAACATCTTCGGACGCGAAGGCGTGGACGGCGAAGGCGGTTCGCTGGTCACCATCGTGCACGGCTTTAACTTCTTCGGTTTCCCCGATGTGTTCGCGTTCTACAGCGCCGACTTCGGCCTGGTGCTGGGCGATGGCACCATCAACTCACGCCAGAATCCGCAACGGGGCAATGAAATTCCGGGCGATCCGAACGGCCGCGGCGCCATGACCACGGTCGACATTGTTGGTCACGAACTGACCCACGGCCTGATCGCCCATACGTCCAACCTGGACAATTATGGCGAAGCCGGTTCGATCGCCGAAGCGACGGGTGACATCTTCGGCGTCCTGATCCGCGCCTACAGCAAGCGCGCGGCCGGCATGGATGCGGTCATTCCAACAACCGGCGTGTCGTGGAGCCTGGCCGAGCAGAACGGCCTCAAGCCGATCCGCGACCTGCGCCAGCCAAGCAGCATCGACTATGGCCGCGACAACTGGTATGCCGGCATCGAGTACACCCAAAACAACTTCGGCAGCGGCGTCATGAACCGCGCGTTCTACTTCATGTCGCAAGGCGCCTCGGCAACCGCAGGCGCGCCCGACTACAGCGCCTACCTGCCGGCCGGCATGAGCGGCGTGGGCAACGAACACGCGCTGCGCATCTGGTACAAGATGCTCACCGAGTATTTGACGCCAAGCGCGACCTTTGCCGATGCCCGTAGCGGCGCCTTGAAAGCTGCCGCCGACCTGTACGGTTCGGGGTCGGCCGACGTGACCGCCGTGCGCAAGGCTTTTGGCGCCGTCAACGTCGGCGCTGCCGTCGACGGCGTGGAGCCAATCCGGATCGACTTCGCCATCGTGCATCCGGCAGGTTCCTTGTTCAATCCGGAAGGAACCGGCATGAGTGGCGCCGGCACCGCCCGCATGCCGATCGTGCCGATGGCCGTCACGGTCCAGATGGGCGTGGAGCTGAGCGGCACCACCGACAAGCGCGTCGAGTACCGGCTGGGCGCCGTTCCCGGCTCCCAGTTCAACCCGGGTTTCCGGCATGACGGCGGCACCATTACCGCCGATGGCGCCTGGACCCCGAACCGTGACTTCGGTTTCCATGCCCTGACCGTGGTCAGCAAGGCCGATCCGCTGCAGTACGCCGAGGGCGTGGCCTTCGTGGTCGATGGCGACGCCGACTCGGACACCGAGTTTGACGCCATGGACTTGGGCGCGGTGGCCTTGTCGTGGGGCTTGAACTCGCCGGCAAAGTATTCGCACTCCGTGTTGCAAGACGAGGTGGTGAGCAGCTTTGACGTGGCCGCCATTGTTGAAGCGTTCAAAAACGCGTTCGGCGGCTAATACCGTTTTACCCAGGGAGTTGCTTTCCGTTTTCCCCATGCCGTGCCGACAGAGACCTTACTGACGGCGCGGCATGGGGTTTTTTTTGTCCGCGCATGTCAAGTTTGCTTGACATCGGTGAGTTGGCTGCCTAATATGTAAAGCATACTTTACACACAGTCAAGGAGTACACCATGAAACCACTCGCCTTCTGGGTTCGCCGCTTTCTGCTGGTGGCCGGCGCGGTCACGCTGCTCATCATCGCCGGCAAGCTGCTGCGCGGCTACGCACTGGAGCAGGTGCTGTCCGAATCGTTCCTGTGGGGACTGGCGGCGGCGGCCGTGTTTACCGGCACCGGCTATGTCAACGCGCGCAGGGGCATCGCTTGCGCGCTGTGCCGCGCTACCGAACCCTCCTCCGAATGACGCGCCACGCTGGCCGAAAGGCGTAGGGCGTGCCCAATTCCCGCTTGTTATAATGTGCATATGGGAATGACCAACAACACGCGCCGACTGATCGCCTGGATAGCATGCTTTGCGATGCTGTTCGGCGCGCTCGCGCCGTCGATTGCCCAAGCCATGTCGAGCGCGCGCGGCGAAGTGTGGGCCGAAGTGTGCAGCGTGAGCGGCCCCAAGCTGGTCAAGGCCAGCATCGACCCGGTCAAGCAGCAAACCGAGCACCTCGAACACTGCCCTTTCTGCGTCACGCAAGCCGCGCCGCTGGCCTTGCTGCCATCGGCCGATGGCCTGTCGTTCGCCGCGCTGGTCCTGCCGGACAGCTACCCGGTCCTGTTCTATCAATCGCCCCGTCCTCTATCGATCTGGAGCACGGCGCAATCGCGCGCACCTCCCCCACGCGTCTGATTCCGACACCCTAGCTGGCGTCCGCGCCATTCGCAATCAGCCTGGGCCATCCGTGGTCCCGGGGAGAGACTTCGCATGAACACTTATTACACCCCCTTGGCCGCAGTCCTGCTGGCCATGCTGCCGGCTGGCGCCGGCGCGCAGCAAGCAGCGCCCATCGAGACCCAGACACTGGACATGGTCACCGTCAATGGCGGGCGTCCCAGCTCGCTGCCCACGCAAATTCCGACCACCATCGAAGGCATCAGCGCCGAACAGATCGCGCAGACCATCAATGCCACCGACAGCGAAGACGCGCTCAAATACCTGCCCAGCCTGCTGGTGCGCAAGCGCTACATCGGCGACTACAACCACGCGGTGCTGTCGACGCGCGCTTCGGGCACCGGCAACAGCGCCCGTTCGATGGTGTACGCGGACGGCATCCTGCTGTCCAATTTGCTGGGCAACGGTGCCGGTTACGCGCCGCGCTGGGGCCTGGTCACGCCGGAAGAAATCGAGCGCGTCGACGTGCTGTACGGTCCGTTCTCGGCCGCCTACGCCGGCAACTCGGCCGGCGCCGTAGTCGATTACCTGACCCGGCTGCCGCGCAAGCTGGAGTTTCACGCCAAGCTCGCTTACGCGACCCAGAAGTTCGCGCTGGCTGACAGCCGCGAGCGCGACAGCGGCCAGCAAGCCAGCGTCGCCGTCGGCAACCGCAGCGGGAAATTTGCCTGGTGGTTCAACGTCTCCCGGCTCGACAGCACTGGCCAGCCATTATCGTTCGCCACGCGCCTGGCCAGCGATGGCGCTATCCCTGACGCGGGCACGCCGGTGGTGACCGGCGCCATCGCCGCCAAGAATAACAAGGGCCAGGACTGGTGGCTGCTGGGCACCACCAGCAGCTTGCACACGCTGCAGGAGCACGCCAAGCTCAAGCTGGGCTACGATTTCACGCCGTCGCTGCGCGCCAGCTACACCTATGGCTGGTGGAGCAACGACACCAGCGCCAGCGTCGACAGCTATCTGCGCGATGCGGCCGGATTGCCTGTGTATGCTGGCAATGTCGTGATCGGCGCGCGCCAGTACAACCTCAATGCGCCGCTGGCATTCGCGCCCAGCCTGAACCAGCTCAAGCAGACCATGCACGGCCTGTCGCTCAAATCGCACGGCAATGCCGCTTTCGACTGGGAAGCGGCGGCCAGCCGCTACGACTACGCCAGGGATATCTTGCGCGCACCGAGCGCCGCCACTGGCAGCGCCGGGCGCATCACCGACATGGGCGGCACCGGCTGGAACAACCTGAACCTGCGCGCCAGCTGGCGCCCGGACCCGGCCCAAGTGATCGAATTTGGCTACCAGCAGGAAGCTTACCGCTTGCGCACCCTGGTCAGCAATACCGCCAACTGGATCAGCGGCGCGGCTGGCGCGCGCAGTTCCGCCTTCAATGGCAACACGGCCATGGACAGCCTGTACCTGCAGGACACCTGGACCATCTCGCCGCGCTGGAAAAGCACGCTGGGCGGGCGCTACGAATACTGGCGTGCGTTTGGCGGCGAGCTGGGCAACGCGGCCAGGATCGTCCCGTTCGGCCACGACCGCAGTGAATCGCATGTGTCGCCCAAGGCCGCGCTGTCCTGGCGCGCCGATGGCGACTGGACCGTCAAGGCATCGGTGGGACGCGCACTGCGCATGCCTACCGTGGCCGAGTTGTACCAGGGTGCGGTCAATGGCAACGAGATCGTCAACACCAATCCGAACCTGCGTCCGGAAGCGTCATGGACGGGCGAACTCAGTGCCGAACATGCCAGCGACAGCGGCCTGCTGCGCGCCACGATGTTCCTGGAACGTTCGCGCGATGCCCTGTATTCGCAGGCGCTGACAGCGACCATCAACACGGTGCAAAACGTGGACGCGATCCGTACCAACGGCATCGAGCTGGCGTGGCAGACGGCCGACCTGGGCATCAAGGGCCTGGACTTGAACAGCAGCGTGACGTACACCGATTCGATCATCACGGCCAACCGCGGCCTGGCGGCCAGTGTCGGCAAGCGCCAGCCGCGCGTGCCGGCGTGGCGCGCCACGGCCGTGGCCAGCTACCGGCACGACGACCGGCTCTCGGCCACGCTGGCTGCGCGCTACAGCGGCAAGCAGTACGGGCAGCTCGACAACAGCGACACCAACGGCTTCAGCTACCTCGGCTTTTCCAGGTTTTTCGTGGTCGACGCGCGCGTGCACTTCAAGCTCGACAAGCAGTGGAGCGCGGCCATCGGCGTCGACAACTTGAACAACTACAAGTACTGGGCCTTTCACCCTTACCCGCAGCGCACCGTCGTTGCCGAGCTCAAATTCGACCTCTGAGGGTCAGTGCCGACATTCGGACACGAACTCAGCGGTAGCAGGGCTACCGCTGAGTTCGTGTCCGAATGTTGGCACTGACCCTCGCGCTGCGCGCCAGTTCGAGCACGTTGTCGCCGGTCAGGCTGCGCAGAAACGTGGCCAGGTCGCGTTGCTCCGCGGCGCTCAGCTGCAATGGCTGCAGCAGCTTGTCCTTGCCCGGATTGTCGATGCCGCCGCGCTGGTAGAACCCGATCACGTCTTCCAGCGTGGCCAGCGAGCCGTCGTGCATGTAGGGCGCGGTCAGCGCCACGTTGCGCAGGCTGGGCGTGCGGTAGGCCCAGCGGTCGCTCGCCCTGCGCGTGACCTCGAAGCGGCCTTCATCCTGCTGCAGCGCTTCCGAGACGTTGGCCAGTTCCTGTTCCTGCACCACAGTGAATACCCCCGGCGCCAGCTGCACCCGATACGCGGTGGCTGGGGCCACGCCCCGCCTGCGCACCCAGCCGATGCCGGTGTTGTGAAAGCGCGCGTCCGTCAACAGCGCCTGCTTTGCGCCCACCGTGTGGCAGGCGATGCAGCGGCCCTTGCCGGCAAACACGGCGAAGCCGGCCTGTTCGGATGCGTTCAACGCCGCCTTGTCGTTTCCGTAGCGCCAGCGGTCGAACGGCGAATTGGCCGACACCAGCGTGCGCTGATAGCTGGCCAGCGCCATGCCGACGGTGCGTTCGCTGGCGCGCGCGCCGTCAAACGCTGCCTCGAATTTGCCGGCGTAATCAGGCAGCGTGCCAATCTTGCGCAGCAGCTGCGCCACGCCGGCGTTGCCCATTTCGATCGGGTTGAGCAGCGGCGCCCAGGCCTGCTTTTCCAGCGTCGGCGCGCGCCCGTCATGAAACAGCTGGCCGACGTAGGCGACGTTGAGCAGCGTAGGCGCATTGCGGCGCAGAGTGCGTCCTTCCACCCCCAGCGAAGTGCCCAGTTGATTGGCGGTGAAGCCTTGCTCCGGCACATGGCACATGGCGCACGACATGGTGTTGTTGCGCGAGAGCCGGCGGTCCATGAACAGCGTGCGTCCCAGCGCGATCACGGCGCCACTGGCAGGTGCCACCGGCGGCGGCGGCAGGCCGAGCGCCAGCAGGGCCAGCAACATCATCGGCGCTCCAGCAGCAGCGTCTTGATATCGTTGAGCAGTACCGCCGGATGCAGGAAGGAGGTGCTGTAAATCTCGCGCACCTTGCCGTCGGCGTCGATCAGATACACCTTGAGCAGGTGGCTCAGGACTGGCACGCGCTGGCCGGGCGGCTGTTCGGCCGCCACCGTCACGTCCTGGCCGAAGCCGTCCAGCAGCGGCGCCAGTTCCTGGCCCGAGCGCGCGGTCAGGAAGTGCCAGCGCAGGCCGCGCCGGTCGCGCATTTCACCGTCGCCATACAAGCGCATGGTGAGCGGGGTATCGTTGCGCGGATCGAAACTCATGCTGACAAACCGTACCTGGCCGCGCAGCTTCGGATCCTGTTCGATGGTCGCCTTCAGGCTGTGCAGCGTTTCGTACGCCAGCGGGCAGCCCTTGGCGTCGGTGCAGTAGGTATAGATGAACGAGAACAGCGTCACCTTGCCCTTGGTGAACTCGGACAGCGCGTGAGTGCTGCCATCGCTCTCCAGCACCGGGCCGTCGGGCGCGGCCATGATGCGATGCAGCTGGTAACTGCCGGGCGCGGGCGGCACGAAGCCGAGCGCGGGAATGGCCGCCGGCGTAGCGCCAGCGGCCAGCAACAGCATCGCTGCGAGCACGGTCTTCAAGTACCGCTGGCGACCTTGAGTGCTGCGGCGCCGAACTTCATGTGGTGCGCGCGGCCCAGCTTTTCCTTGTAGAAGTCGATCTTGAATTTCTCGGTCAGCTCCTTGCCGTCCCAGTCATACAGCTTGAGAAATTGCTCGTCGTCGGCGCCCTTCTTGTCCCAGTTCGCCAGCAGCGAACTGGTGATGTAGAGGCGCTTGCCGTCCCAGCTTTGCGACACCATGTTCACCTGCGCGCCGGTGTGCTTGGCATAGGTCTCTTTGGGTGCTTCCGGATTGCTCATGTCGAAGTAGCGCGTGGTGCCGTCCATGAAGGTATTGATCCACAAGCCTTTGCCGTCGGCCGTAATCGATATGTCGACCGGCAGCGGGATCTTGGCCGGGTCGCCAATGGTGGCCACATCCTTGGCTTGCCATTCGCCCTTGGCGTCCTTCTTGACCAGCCAGATCTTGGAAGTGAGTGCGCTGGCGGTCACGGCCCAATCGTCGCCTTCCTTGAGCGACCAGCGAATTTCCAGCGGCGCGCCCGGCACCGCCAGCACTTTTTCCGGCTGCATCGATTTCAGGTTCCACGCCACCATGGTGCCGCCGAAATGCTGCATCGCGCTCTGGTCCTTGATCAGCTTGCCAAGGTCCATCATGTAATTGTTCCAGCCGGTAAAGCTGGAGGTCAGCATGGTGTTCTTGCCGGGGTTGATCGCGATGTCGTAGCCGTAGCCGTCGCCGCCGTTGGTGGTGGGCATGTCGTGCTTGCTGACGAACTCGCCCTTGTTGTTGTACATGACCATGCCGGTCACGCCGCCATGGTCCTTGGTGTTGGACAGGCCGCCCACCAGCATGCGCCCAGGCAGCGCATAAAACGTGTGCGGGCCGACCAGGCCGGCCTTGGTGGCAAAGCTGGTGATGGTCTTGATCAGCTTCGGATGGCCCGGATTGGTGGCCACATCGAACACATAGATCTTGCTGTCGTCCAGGCCGCCGGCCCACAGGTAGCGGCGGTCGTCGGTAAAGCCCATGTGGTGCGCTTCGCCGCGCCCGCCCACCGACACTTTGCCAATCACCTTGCCATAGTGCTTGGAAGCGGGATTGACGGCTATCGTCACCAGCTTGTCCGAGCCGTCGCCCACGCCGGCCACGCCCAGCGTCCACACGTGCACGAAGTCTTCCTGACCTTTGATCAGGTTTGCCATGTACGGGGAATTGCAGGTTTCATCGGCCAGCGCAAACGGGCTGGCAAAACTCAGACAAAGGGATAGGGCCACAACAGGATGTAAGTGCATGGGCAAGTCTCCAGGGGTTGGCGGCGCGGACGCGCTGGCATGCACCGAATGTAGCGTATCCGGGCAGTGCCAGGCCGGCTTATTCGACTGGACACGGTTGCAGCTGAATTTTGGTTGCAAAAACAACACAATTAGCCAAAAAGACTGATGCGTCAGTGCCGGTCCAGCTCCTGCACCGGGCTGAGGCTCGTCGCCGGGACCGGCGCGACCACCGCGTCACCGAACGACACCACGCAATCGCGCCCGCGCGCCTTGGCGCGGTACAGCGCCAGGTCGGCGCTGCGCATCAGCTGGTCGGGCGTGCTGCCATCCTCGGGTCCGCAGGCGATGCCAATCGACACCGTGGCGCTGATCGGCAAGCCGCCGAACGTGACGGACAGTGCAGCGAACGCCGCGCGCCATTGCTCGGCGCGCAGCAAGGCGTTTTTCAGCGGCATGTTCGGCAGCACCAGCAGGAATTCCTCGCCACCATAGCGGCACGCTACGTCGGACGCGCGCACGCTGTCGATGAGCAAACTGGCCAGCGCCTTGAGCACTTCATCGCCGCCGCCATGGCCGTAGGTGTCGTTGACGTGCTTGAAGTGGTCGATGTCGAGCATCACCATGCACAGCGGCATGCGGTCGCGCGCGCAACGCGCCAATTCATGCGGCACGATGGTGTCCAGGTAGCGCCGGTTGAACAAGCCGGTCATCGGATCGCGCACCGCCTGCTCCTTGAGTTTTTCCTGCAGCAACTGGATTTCCTCAAGCTGATGCTGGAGTTGTTCATTGCCCACGTGCAGGGCGTGCTCGCCCTGGCGCAGTTTTTCGCGCGTGGCGCGCAACTGCTGGTTGCGGTAGTGGGCCGTGTTGCCGATGGCGATGACGTAAGCGGCCGCACCAAGCAGCGACAGCAGCGTTGTCGGCCAGCCGGTGTCAGGTGCGAAATGCACGCCCCCCAGCAGCGACGCCACCAGCACGCCGGCAAGGAATGCGGCCAGCGAAGTGAGCGTCCCCTTCCAGCCGGAGGTCAGCGTGGTATTCAGCGACGAACATAGCCACATCGTGAACGTCGGCCACAAGGGAAAGTGCAGCGTGGCCACCGACAGGCCGATGAACAAGGAATCGAGCAGCAGGTTTTCGGACTCGGCCTTGGCGGGGTCGGCGGCACGGCTGGCGCGCAAGTACACCAGTTGCGGATAGACGAGAAACTGCAGCACCAGCAAGGCCCACAGCCAGGCGCCGGGCGCCTTGTCCATGTATTCGAGCGCGAGGCCGATGAAGATCAGCGCGAAGGATGCGGCGCGGAAACGGTAATGGGTACCGACGATCCAGTGGGAACGTTTTGCGTCGTCGAGCGGGGGCCGTGGACTGTCCATCGGACAAGTCTAGCACTTACCCGCAAAGGCAGGTTTTCGCTATTGAAGCGCGCCGCGATAGGCCAACACCTTGCCAAGCAGCGGAAAAGCAATTTCCACCGAAAACAGGTAACGACCGTCGAGCACGTCCTTGCGCGCGATGGTGCGCGGCATCAGCCAGGCTGGCAGTGGCACGCCGGCCAGCCACAAACGCCTCTGGCGCCAGTGCCAGCCGCCGTCGCACACGGCCACTTGCAGCGCCAGCGCGATCATGCCGGAGCGCTCGATCCAGTGGCCATCGGGAAAATGGCCAACCGGCCGGAATAGCGAGTCGAACACGGGTCCGTCGTTGAAGCGGCGGCGCCAGTGCAAGCCGTCGGCATCGCCATGGATGGTCACTTCCAGCTGCACACTGGCGGCGCCATCGGGCATGCCCAGGCGACGCGCCAGCGCGCGCCCGACGGCGCCGGCCAGGCCTGCGCCAAACGACAGCTGCACCGGCCCGCGCAGCATGCCGCCGTTGCGGTGCAAGGCTTGCAACTGTGGGTGCAGCAAGGCAAACGCGGGGCCGAACCAGCGTTCGACCAGCGGCTCGGATGACGCAGGGTGATCGTTCATGGCCAGCAGCTTACCGAAACAAGCAGCGACGGTGTAAGATTGTTGATAGATCGCAACAGACCAGGAACCCGCAATGACCCACTTCATCCCCACCGCAGTGACCAAGAAACTCAGCCTGGCCGTGCTGTGCCTGGCCGCCACCAGCGCCATGGCCGCGTCACTGGCCGACCTGTCCAATCTGGACGCCACCAGCGGCCTGAAGGCGGCGCTGGAAAGAGGCGCGGTGGCCGCCGTGGGCAAGCTGGGCGCCGAAAACGGTTTCCTGCATAACGACCAGGTCAAGATCGGCCTGCCGCGGGTGCTGGAAAAGGCCCGTCCGCTGCTGAACATGACTGGCCAGGGTGAGCGGCTCGACGAGCTGGTGCTGGACATGAACCACGCCGCGGAAATGGCGGTGCCGCTGGCCAAGCCCTTGCTGATCAAGGCGGTCAAGTCATTGACGGTGCGCGACGCCAAGCTGATCCTCAGTGGCGGCGACACCTCGGTCACCGACTTTTTCCGCGAGAAAACTTCGGGCGAGCTGGCGCTTCAATTCCTGCCGATCGTCAAGAAAGTAACCGACCGCTCCGACCTGTCGGCCAAGTACAACGGCGCCATGGGCAAGGTCGGCAGGTTCAGCGCCATCCCGCCCGAGCAAGCCACGGTGGAAGACTACGTCACCCACAAGGCGGTCGACGGCTTGTTCAAAATGATTGCCGAAGAAGAGCGTGACATCCGGCGCGACCCGATCGGCACCGGCAGCAAAATCCTCAGCAAGGTGTTCGGCAGCCTTTAGCGGGGTCAGTCCCGGCAAACGGACACGGGCCCATCGGTAGCTGCGCTACCGATGGGCCCGTGTCC
>JAZJXM010000044.1:25212-95947 GCA_040390915.1 Pseudomonadota bacterium | reverse complement strand
CGCTCAAGCCACCACTTAAAACGACCCGAGGCGCGAGTTCTTTTGGAATGAGAGACCAATCGAATGCCTTTCCTGCTCCACCGTAGGCATCGACAAAGGTGTCGAGCAACATGCCAGCATACAGGCGGCTGGCGGAGCGGTATTGATGCTCATATTCTAGCAAATCGGCAGCGCGCGTGTCAGGCTTGACGCGAAACACCCGCAGGAACGGACGTTGCACGCTTGCTGCGATGGCGGCGCACTGCTCGGGCGTCTCGTCGCCATGGAACTGGAGCTGGGAAAACGGGGCCAGCGCGGCCACCTGCTGCACCTGGTCCACGCTGGCGTTGACGAATAGCGCCACCGTGCAGACGAACGGCGGCACGGCCGCCATCAGCGCGCTTGCCTGGGCCGGCGTGACGTAGCGCGGGCTGGGAGGATAGAACACGAAGCCGAGCGCGTCGGCGCCAGCGGCGAGCGCGGCGCGCACGTCCTCGGCGCGGGTCAGTCCGCAAATCTTGATACGTGTGCGATGCATGCTCAGAACCAGGGTAACGGGCTGGTCGCGTCTTGCGGCAGTCCCCACTTGGGATCGTAATCTATTTTGGCCAGGTACAGGCCATCGGGCATGAAGGTGGGCGCGGCGTCGTTGCGGTCGCGCCCTTCGAGCACGTCGCGCAGCCAGTGCGGCGGGTGGCGGCCCTGGCCGACGTAGATCAGCGAGCCAATCAGGTTGCGCACCATGTGGTGCAGGAAGGCGCTGGCGCGCAGCGTAAACACGATCACTTCGCCGTGCCGCTCGACGCTGACCGCGTGCATCTGCTTGACCGGGGTCTTGGCCTGGCACTGGGACGAACGGAACGCGGAAAAATCATGGATGCCCACCAGGCACTGGGCCGCTTCGCGCATCAGCGCCACGTCCAGCGGGCGGAAGGTCCAGCCGGCGCGGCCAACCAGCAGCGGCGAGCGCACCGGATTGTTGTACAACACGTAGTGGTAGGTGCGCGCAAAAGCGGCGAAGCGGGCGTGGAATTCCTGGCCCGGCAGTTCGGGAATCTGGCTGGCCCAGCGCACCGCAATCGACGCCGGCAGGAAGGCATTCACGCCCCTGACCCACGAGTTCATGTCGCGGCTCAATTCAGTGTCGAAGTGGATCACCTGTTCGAGGGCGTGGACACCGGTATCGGTGCGGCCCGCGCAGGTGGTGGACAGCTCTACCCGCGCAAATTTTTCCAGCGCGATTTCGAGCCTGTCCTGTACCGTATTTCTGTCTGGCTGTTTCTGGTACCCATTCCAGGCGGTACCATCGTACTGGACACCAAGTGCTATCCGTTTCAATGTCTGTCCAGTACGTTCACGCCGATCAAGCCAGCTTGGCGCGCATGTCGTTGGCCTTGCCTACCTGTTCGCTGCTGCCACCCTTGATGACTTCGTCGAGCAGTTCGCGCGCACCTTCCTTGTCGCCGATTTCCTGATAGGCGATGGCCAGGTCCAGCTTGGTCTCCATCTCCATGTGAACGGCCGACTGGTCGCCCGTTTCCATGACCATGGTGTTGGCAAAATGGTCGGTCGGCGCATCCACTTTTGGCAGGTCAAGGTCGATGCCCGACATGTCGAACTGCGGCGCTGCCGGCGCGGCGCTGGCCGACGTTGGCAGGTCGAAGTTCATCGCGCCCAGATCGAGTTCTGCGGCCGGCGCTGGCGCCGGCGCAGGCGCCGAAGGAATGTCGAACGCCGCAGCCAGGTCGCCCATGCCGCTCAGGTCGTTCTTGCCGCTCTCGGCGTATTCGGCGCTGAAGTCGTTGCTGGCCACGTCCGGGTCGAGGTTGAGGTCGCCCATGGCTTTGGCCGGCGCGGTCGGGGCCGGCGCGTCGAAGTCCATGTTGAAGTCCATCGCCTCGTCGGCCTTGGCTGGCGCTGGCGCCGCCGTGCCTGGCATCGAGAAGTCCATGTCGTTCGCTTCTGGCACGATCACCGGCGCAGCTTGCGCTACCGGCTCGAAACTCAAGCCGCCCAGGTCGAAGTCGAGCGTATGGTCTTCAGCCGTCTTGGCGGACGGCGCTGACGGGTCAGGCAAGGCGGTGCTGTCGGACAGGTCGAGGTCGGTCGACGGATCGTCTTGCGGCGCTTGCTTGGCCAGAACTACCGGTTCAGCGGCGGGCGCAGCCGGGATGATGGTCGACGGACCGGCATTGGCGGCGCTCGCATACAGCGGGTTCAGCGGATCGATCGACAGGCCCAGCGCGGCGGCCTGGCTCCATTCGTCGCCCTGCCCTTTGGTCTGGCTGTACAAATCGGTGGCCTGGGTTTCGAACGAACGCAGGTCCTTGCGGGCGGCGTAGATTTCGAGCAGTTTCAGGCGAACCGGATAGCGTTCCGGATGGGTGCGCAGCGCTTCCTTGAGGATTTCCTCAGCCTGGGCATCGCGGCCGTAGGCGATATAGACGTCGGCTTCGGCGACCGGGTCGACTTCATTGGTGTCGAGCTGGCTGGCCGATGGCGCGAAGCTGGAGTTGAACACGCTGTTGCTGGTGTCCACGCTCTGGCCGCCCGTTTCGGCGAACAGCGAGTGCGCCTGGTCGGTCGGCGCGCCGAGGATCGACGGTTCGTTCGACGGTGTCGAGTCGCTCTTGCTGCGGCGCTTGACGGCAAACGCAGCGATACCGGCGATGGCTGCCAGTGCGACCAGGATGGCGATCAGGTTATCTTTGAGCATGTCCATGATGCCCGGCTCGTGCGGCGCTGCGGCCTTTTTCACGACGGCGATCTTGGCGGCAGGCTTGACTGCCGGCGCTGGCACTGCCACTGGCGCGGACGCCACCGAAGCGGCGGCCGAAGCGGACGCCGACGCTGGCGCCGAAGCGACCACTGGCGGCGGCACCACCACCGGCGCAGGCACCGGCACCGGCGTTGGCAATGGCTTGACCAGCGGCGCCGGCTTGGCCACCACGGCCGGTACCGGCACTGGTGCTGGCAGCGGCTTCTGGACAGCCGCTGGCGGCGCTTTCGCGGCGTCGGCGGCAGCCTTGTTCTTGATGACCATCAGCTTTTCCAGCTCGCTGACGTTGCGCTCGAGTTCCTTGACGCGGGCAGTCGCATCGGCCAAGGCTTTTTCCTTGGCGATGCGCTCTTCCGCGCTGGCGGCGCTCTTGCCGGCCACGCCAGCTGCGCTGGCCTTGGACAGCTTGAGCTGATCCTTCGCTTCATTGGCCGGGGTGCGCTGTTCTTCGACCTTGGCGGTGATCTTGCCGCCGGTGCTCTGGGTGGGCGCTGCGGCCTTGTCCGGCGCGGCAGTGGCGACCTGGCCGGCCAGCTTGCTGCGGTAGGCATTGAAGTCGGCCGCATGTGCGACCACGACGCCGCGCGCTTCACCTTCACTGGTGGCCTTGATGTTGGCAGCGTCCGGCACCGACAGGATCTGGCCCGACTTCAGGCGGTTCATGTTATTGCCTGCGAAGGCGTCCGGATTGGCGCGGTACAGTGCGACCAGCATCATGTCGAGCGACACTTCGACCGGCTTGAGCTGGGCGGCGATCTTGCCCAGCGTGTCGCCGGCCTTGACCTTGTAGTCGCTGGCATTGTCTTTGTCCTGCGGCGCCGCGGAAGGCTGCGCTGCGGCAGCGGGCGCCGGCTTCGAGGTCGGCACCTTGCCATTGCGCTGGGACAGCACGTCCACCGGCGTCGTCACCTGGGCCGTCTGCGGCGTGCGCATTTCGGCCGGATCGAGCAGGAAGGTGTATTCGCGCACCAGGCGTCCGCCAGCCCAGCTCAATTCGAGCAGCATGTCGACAAACGGTTCGTTGACCGGTTGCGACGACGTGATCTTGATGAACTGGCGCGAACCGCGCTGCTCGACTGCGAAGCGCAGCGACAGCAAGGCCGGGTTGAATTCGATGTTCGCCGTGCGGAACGCGTCGGCTGGCGCCAGCTTGGCGGTCAGGCCGGTTCCATCATCGGCGGAAACGGAGGTCAGTTCGATTTCTGCGCTCAGAGGTTGACCCAGTGCGGACAGCACGGTCAACTTGCCAAGGCCTGCCGCGTACGCGGAAGACGACAAAAACACTGCGCTGGCAAGCGCGCCGGAAAGTGTTTTCAGGGCGAGGGAAGAGATCTTGGAGCGAGTGTTTAAACGCATAGTTTGGGGCAGTATGAGTTGACTGGGGAGAAAGCTGGTTTCCCGGAAGTCTCAACATAACATCATGCTCTGGAGCATGCAAGCTTTTGGATGATAAGTAAGCCCTAAGTCCCTGTAAACGCGTAATTTCATGGATTCTTTGGCATACGGGCCACACCCGGCGGCTGTGGCCCGTGATGCACAGAAAACAATGTCGCTACCCTTAAGATAACTTAATTATCTAATATGATACGCAGCATGCGGCGCAACGGCTCGGCCGCGCCCCACAAAAGCTGGTCGCCCACGGTGAATGCGGACAGGTATTCGCCGCCCATCGACATCTTGCGCAAACGGCCGACAGGGATGGTCAGGCTGCCGGTCACGGCGGCCGGCGACAAGTCGCGCATCGACGCTTCGCGCGTGTTCGGCACCACCTTCACCCACTGGTTGTTGGCGGCGATGATGTCGTTGATTTCGTCGAGCGGCACGTCGCGTTTGAGCTTGATGGTCAATGCCTGCGAGTGGCAGCGCATCGCGCCCACGCGCACGCACAGGCCGTCGACGGGAATCTCGCGGCTGCCAAACGCGGCGCCCAGGCCCAGGATCTTGTTGGTCTCGGCGCCGGCTTTCCATTCTTCCTTGGACTGGCCGTTGCCCAGGTCCTTGTCGATCCACGGAATCAGGTTGCCGGCCAGCGGCACGCCGAACTGTTTGGTTTCGTCAGCCGACATGCCATGCTGGGTGGCCAGCACGGTGCGGTCGATCTCGAGGATGGCCGCGGCCGGGTTGTCCAGCAGCGCCTTGACCGACTGGTTGATGGTGCCAAATTGGGTGAGCAGTTCGCGCATGTGCTGGGCGCCGCCACCGGACGCGGCCTGGTAAGTCATCGAGCTCATCCAGTCGACCAGATTGTGCTGGAACAGGCCGCCCAGGCCCATCAGCATGCACGACACGGTGCAATTGCCGCCGATGTAATTCTTCACGCCGCGCGTCATGGCATTCTTGATCACGTCCAGATTGACCGGGTCGAGCACGATGACGGCGTTGTCGTCCATGCGCAGGGTCGACGCGGCGTCGATCCAGTAGCCGTTCCAGCCGGCGGCGCGCAGCTTGGGGAACACTTCACTGGTGTAGTCGCCGCCCTGGCAGGAGATGATGATCTCGCACTTGGCCAGCTCGGTGATGTTGGTAGCGTCCTTGAGCGTGGTTTCGTTCTTGGCCATCGCAGGCGCTTTGCCGCCCGCGTTCGAGGTCGTGAAGAATACCGGTTCAATGTGAGCGAAGTCGCCCTCGTCCTGCATGCGCTGCATCAGGACCGAACCGACCATGCCGCGCCAACCTACCAAGCCAACTAATTTCATGATGCTCTCTCTATATAGTCTAAGAATATTCTGCGTCGTCCTCGCGAACGCGGGGACCCATGCTAACTATGCTCAGTATGGGTCCCCGCGTTCGCGAGGACGACGTTATAGCGCGCTTACTACCGCGTTGCCCATTTCTTCGGTGCCGACCTTGCTGGTGCCCGGCTCGTAGATGTCGCCGGTGCGCAGTCCCTGGGCCAGCACTTTCTTGACCGCCGCTTCAATGCGGTCAGCCTGTTCCACCTTGTTCAGCGAATAGCGCAGCATCATGGCAGCCGACAAAATCGTCGCCAGCGGATTGGCAATGCCCTTGCCTGCGATATCGGGCGCCGAACCGTGCGACGGCTCGTACAGCCCCTTGTTGTTGGCGTCCAGCGAGGCAGATGGCAGCATGCCGATCGAACCGGTCAGCATCGCGGCGCAGTCGGACAGGATGTCGCCGAACATGTTCCCGGTCACCATGACGTCGAATTTTTTCGGCGCGCGCACCAGCTGCATGGCCGCGTTATCGACATACATGTGATCGAGTTCGACGTCCTGGTATTCCTTGTGCACGTCGGTGACGATATCGCGCCAGAACTGGAACGTCTCGAGCACATTGGCCTTGTCGACGCTGGTGACGCGCCCGCTGCGCTTCCTGGCCGCCTGGAAAGCCACGTGCGCAATGCGGCGGATTTCCGATTCGGCGTAGCGCATCGTGTCGAAGCCTTCGCGCTCGCCCTTGAACGGACCGTCCGGGCACTCGCGCACGCCGCGCGGCTTGCCGAAATAAATGTCGCCGGTCAGTTCGCGGATGATCAGAATGTCCAGGCCGGACACCACTTCCGGCTTGAGCGTCGAGGCGCCAGCCAGTTCCGGGTACAGGATCGCCGGTCGCAGGTTGGCGAATAGATTCAGTTCCTTGCGCAGGCCGAGGATCGCCTGTTCGGGGCGCAGCGAACGCTCCAGATTATCGTACTGGTAGTCGCCAACGGCGCCAAACAGCACCGCATCGGCGCTCTTGGCCAGCGCCAGCGTCGTTGGCGGCAGCGGATGGCCGTGGGCCGCATAGGCGGCGCCGCCGACCGGCGCGCTTTCGAGTTCGAACCGTTCATCCAGCGCGTTCAACACCTTGACCGCTTGCGCGATGATTTCCGGGCCGATGCCGTCGCCCGGCAAAATTGCAATTTTCATGTGGATGCTTTTTCTTAGATGACGTTGGCCAGCCAGGGCTGGGCCGCGAGATGGCGCTCTTCGAAGGCGCGGATCTGGTCGGCGTGGCGCAGCGTCAGGCCGATGTCGTCCAGGCCGTTGATCAGGCAGTACTTGCGGAACTGGTCGATGTCGAACTGGTATGACAGGCTGCCGTTGCTGGTGGCGATGCGCTGCTGCTCCAGGTCGACCACGAGCCGGAAACCGGGGAAGGCCTTGACTTCGTTGAACAGGTGATCGATCTGCGACTCGGGCAGCACGATCGGCAACAGGCCGCTCTTGTAGCAGTTGTTGAAAAAGATATCGGCGAAGCTGGGCGCGATCACGGCGCGAAAGCCGTACTGGTCGAGCGCCCACGGCGCATGTTCGCGCGACGAGCCGCAGCCGAAGTTCTTACGGGTCAGCAGGATCGAGGCGCCCTGGTAGCGCGGCTCGTTGAGCACGAAGTCGGGATTAAGCGGACGCTTGCTGTTGTCCTTGCCCGGTTCGCCATGGTCGAGATAGCGCCATTCGTCGAACAGGTTGGGGCCAAAGCCGGTGCGATGAATCGACTTGAGGAACTGCTTCGGGATGATGGCGTCGGTGTCGACATTGGCGCGATCAAGCGGCGCCACCAGTCCTTCGTATAGTGTGAATTTTTCCATGGTCCTCGGCGCGGACCACTGGCCCGCGATACATTGGTTACTTTTTAGCTGCGCCTTCCATCTTCGAGCCGACTTTTTCAATATCCTTGCCGAAGCCGGCAACGGTATTGCAGCCACTGAAGATGGTGATGATGATGATGGCCAAGGCGAATAGTTTTTTCATGATGATCTCTATGGGTATAGTTTTTAGCGCAGTGCGCGTACGTCGACAAAGTGGCCGGTGATACCGGCCGCTGCCGCCATGGCGGGCGACACCAGGTGGGTGCGCCCTCCCTGCCCCTGACGACCTTCGAAATTGCGGTTCGAGGTCGAGGCACAGCGCTCGCCCGGCTCGAGCCGGTCGGCGTTCATTGCAAGGCACATCGAGCAGCCTGGCTCGCGCCATTCGAAGCCCGCGTCCCGGAAAATCTTGTCCAGTCCTTCGCGTTCGGCCTGGTCCTTGACCAGCCCGGAGCCCGGCACCACCAGCGCCAGGCGCACGTTCGAAGCGCGGTGCTTGCCGCGCACGACAGCGGCGGCGGCGCGCAAATCTTCGATGCGCGAATTGGTGCACGAGCCGATGAACACCTTGTCGATGCGGATGTCGGCGATCAGCGTATTGGGCTGCAGGTTCATGTAGACCAGCGCCTTCTCCATCGCGTCGCGCCGCACGGCGTCCTTTTCCTGATCCGGATCGGGCACGCGCCCGTCGATCGAGGTGACCATTTCGGGCGAGGTGCCCCAGGTGACCTGCGGCTTGACCTCGGCGGCGTTGAGCGTGACGACCATGTCGAACTGGGCGCCGGCGTCGGAATGGAGCGTGCGCCAGTAATCGAGCGCGCGGTCCCAGTGCGGTCCTGCTGGCGAATACGGGCGGCCCTTGACGTAATTGATGGTGGTGTCGTCGACTGCGATCATGCCGGCGCGCGCGCCCGCTTCGATCGCCATATTACAGACCGTCATGCGCCCTTCCATCGACAGCGCGCGGATGGTCGAGCCGCCAAATTCGATCGCGTAGCCGGTGCCGCCGGCGGTGCCGATGCGCCCGATCACAGCCAGCACGATGTCCTTGGCTGTCACGCCAGTCGGCAGCGCACCGTCGATCTGGACCAGCATAGCTTTCGATTTCTTGGCCAGCAGCGTCTGGGTGGCCAGCACGTGTTCGACTTCGGAAGTGCCGATGCCGTGCGCCAGGCAGCCGAAGGCGCCATGGGTGGAGGTGTGCGAGTCGCCGCATACGACCGTCATGCCGGGCAAGGTCGCGCCCTGCTCGGGCCCGATCACGTGCACGATGCCCTGGCGCTTGTCGTTCATGTTGAAGTAGGTCAGGCCGTAGCTTTTCGCGTTCGCGTCCAGCGTTTCGACCTGCAAGCGCGAAGTCGGGTCGGCGATGCCGTCCTTGCGGTCGGTGGTGGGCACGTTATGGTCGGCCACGGCCAGGTTGGCCGAGGTGCGCCATAGCGCGCGCCCGGCCGCGCGCAGGCCGTCAAAGGCCTGCGGGCTGGTCACTTCATGGACCAGGTGGCGGTCGATGTAGAGCACCGTGGTGCCGTCGTCGTCGGCGCGCACGACGTGCGACTCCCAGAGTTTGTCGTAAAGCGTTTTTATCATGGTAAATGGTGTTAGGCCGCTGCATGAATCGGGTATCGCATTCGATTATGCCATATTTGTGCAGCGCAGTAGTTGCCCCACCATTTTGATACTTTTACAGCTTTTGATACGTATTTACTGAAGTTTATTTGAAATATGTATCATGCGGGCGAATGATCGCCCGCTTTTCTGGTTTTACGGCAAGGTGAACGAGGTCAGGAAGGCCTCCATCGCCGCCTCCCCGTCCTCGCCGGCGCGGGTGACAATCGTCACGCTCAGGATTTTCGAGCCGGAGATGATGATGCGCGAGCCGCGCACCAGGTCATTGGGCAAGGCCACGCGCACATCGCGCCCGGTCAGGCCGTTCATCAGGATCATGCGCGAGGCAATCAGCGTGCCGTCGCGCCCGATCAGGTTTTGCTCGATCGCCCGCAGCGACGCGTCATGGTCCAGCGTGGCGTTGTGGTAGTTGATGGACTGCGCCATATACACGCCGCTGGCAGCGGTCAACTGGTACATATGCGCCTCGGCGCCGCCCAGTCCCGCACCGGCATCAGCCGGCATCGGCACTTCCTGCGGCCGGCCTGGCATGTCTACCGCGAAGCTGCGGTCGTAGGGCCTGAACGTTTCGCTGGCCGCGTCCTCGCCCTGCGAGGCATCGCCATTGGTCATGCCCAGCGGGTTGCCAAAACGGTTGCCGTACTTGGCGCCGCCGGAGCCGTTGGCAAACATCAGCATCACGAACAGCAAGGCGCCCAGCTTGACCCAGCCTGAGTTTTCGGCCGGCGGCGGGCCGAAGTCATTGTCGTCCGCGCTGCCAGGCACCAGCGCGTACACCACCGTCATGGCCAGCAAGCCGACCGAGATGATCAGCGTCGACAGCAAGGGCATGCGGAAGATGCCGGTCACCAGCGCCAGGCCCAGATAGTACAAGATCCACTTGCCGCCGATGTTGGCGTCGTGCAGGCGCAGCACCAGCAAGCGCATGCTCAGCCACAGCCATACGACCAGCGCCGAGATCATGATCCCCACCCCCAGCACCGGATTCCTGGGCATCACCACGGCCGACAAAATGCCGGCGCCAGTGATCGGCAACAGCACCGGGAACGAGTAGGCCAGCGCCTGCAGGCGCGTAATGCGCCCTTCCAGCGACATGCCGAAAATAGCCGGCGTGTCCGGCCCATCGTGGTCGCCGTCGAAGGTGCGGCCCGGGCGCCCGGCGCTCGCTTGTACCTCGAGCGGGACGTTCACCACCAGGTCGACCCGGCTGAGCAGCCACTTGTACAGATTGCGGTTTTGCTCGAAGGCGTCGGCCGGCGCGCGGATGCCGATCATGACGGCGGTGCCGTCGATGCGGATGCAGGCCAGCAGGTAGCGGCTGACATGCTCGTCGCCGGGGAAGGTGCCGGTAAATTCGGTGGCCATGCCCTTGACGCGGTCGCGCCAGCCTTCGCCGTCGATCGCGTACGGCTCGCCATCCTGGACCAGGTAACGCATTTCGTGGCGGACCAGCGCCATGCGCATGTCCTGCCATTGGGCCAGGCTCAGGTCGGCGCGCTGCAGGCCGCTGGCCTCGACCACGCTGCCGCTGGCGGCGTCGGTAAATTTGATCGCCCGGTTGCTGCGGATTTCATGCCAGCTGCCCGGCACGAAGAATTCGAGACCGAGCTGGGACAGCGTCACCGCGCGCGGCTTGAGCGCGGCGACGTCCAGCACGCCGCCTTGCACGCGCCGCACTGGCGCCGCTTCGGGCGCGGGGGCTGGCTTGGTCAAGGCCACTGCTGCGGGCGCTGGCGCCGGCGCACCCTGCTGCGCCTTGGCCGCTGCGCGCGCCTGGGCCGCTTCGATGCCTTTCTTGAGCCAGTCGACGCGGTCTTTGGCGATGGTAAATGCGCTGTCGCTCAGGGCCACCAGGATCGCCGCTTCGGCGTGCAGCATGCGCACCACGTCGGCGCCGGACAGCGTAGCCAGCGTGGCGCCGTGGGGCTGCTCGAGCCGCTCGCGCACTTCGGAAATGTGGACCACGGGGGCGCCGCTTTGCGGGCCGCGCGCCAGGTGCAGCGTCGCTTTTTTGGGGTCATTGTCGGCGGCGCGCACCACCTGGACAAAAAATTTGGTATTGACGAATTTTTTCCATGCCGCCGTCAGCGAGCCTTCAGCCTGGGCCGCCGCCAGGACTTGTTCAAATGTATCCGACATCTTCTCTTAACAACTTTCAATATCAATTGCAAAAATAGTAAGCGGGCATGGTGCCACGTATTGACGTGCAAGACAACGCGAAAATGGGATTGGGCTGGAAAAACGACAACGCCATTGCCGAGCGGCAATGGCGTCAGGGGAGAACCGGATCAGGCAGCGACTTTGAGCGAGCTGCGGCAGCCGTCCATCAGGAACGACAGGCCCACCACCAGCACCAGTTCGCCCTCGGCCGAACGGGCGGTACCGGTGATGCCGTCAACCGAAATGGCGGTCATCGGCTTGATGACCAGGTCGGCGGTGCCGTCCACCGCGGCCACGGCCAGGATGTAGGGCTGGGGCGCGGCGACGACGATGCCGACTTTTTCGGAGCAGTCTTCGTAGCCCAAAGCGCCGGCCAGCGAGCGCACCGGCAGCGGCCGGCCCTGGTCCTTGAGCACCGGGGCGCCGCCCACGTTCATGAACGTGTCCGGCAGTTCGACCACCCGCTGCACCACCGCCATCGGCAGCGCCAGCATGGCGCCCGAGGTCGACACCAGCATGGTCGGCACGATCGACAGCTCGATCGGCAGCCGGATCGCAAACTTGGTGCCAAAGCCGAGCGAGGATTCGATGTGGATCGCGCCGCGGTTTTTCTCGACCGCGGTCTTGACCACGTCCATGCCAACCCCGCGTCCGGACACCGAGGACGCCACGTCCTTGGTCGAAAAGCCCGGCAAAAACACCAGCTGGTAGGCTTCTTCGTCGGTGGGCGCGCCGTTCTCGTTGATCAGGCCCTTTTCCTGGGCTTTCTTGCGCAGCCGGACCGGGTCCATGCCCTTGCCGTCGTCCTGCAGCACGATCATGACGCTGTTCGCTTCCTGCCAGGCCTTGAGCGAGATGAAGGCCTTGGCCGGCTTGCCGGCCGCTAAGCGGTCTTCGGGTGATTCGACGCCATGGTCCAGTGCATTTCTGAGCATGTGCACCAGCGGGTCGTACAGGCTGTCGACGACGACGCGGTCCACTTCGGTCTCGGCGCCTTCGATGGTCAGTTCGACGTCCTTGCCCAGGTCCTTGGCCAGTTCGCGCACCAGGCGCGGGAATTTCTGGAACAAGCGCCCCACCGGCTGCATGCGGGTGGCCAGCGTGGCGCGCTGCAGTTCGGCCGAATAGCGCGAGGCGCGTTCCAGCGTTTCCGTCAGGGTCGCCATCAGGGTGGCGGCCGGGCCTTCGAATTTGTATTGCAACAGACGCTCGAGCAGCACCGCGGCCTGGTTGGCCGCCTGCACCGATTCGCCGGCCACCTCGAGCAGCGCGTCGAGCTTGACGGCGTCGACCCGGATGCTGTCCTCCTTGGCCGGAGCCGAGGCGGCGCGAAATTCCTGCACCTTTTCCTGGGCCTTTTCGTCGCGCCGTTCGCTGTTTTCGGCAGCGGCCGGACGCGCCGCAGCTGGAGCGGCAACGGCGGCAGCCACCGGCGCTGCGGCCAGCGGGGCGGCAGCCGGCGTGTAGGTCCCGGGCGGCACCACGGCCATGAACATCGCTTCCCAGTCAAGGCCATCGGCGCCCGCTGTGGTCACCACTGCGGCAGGCGGAGGCGCCGCCGCAACCGGTGCGGCCACTGGTGCGGCCTTGGGCGCTGGCGCGTCGTTCTTGCCTTCGATGGCGTTGACCAGGATGCGCTCGAGCGAATCGGGCATCGACGCCAGCTGTTCCGGCAAGGCGCCGTTGGACAGGTCGGTGAGCTGGTCGGCCACGAAGCCGGACGCCTGCAGCGCCGCTTCGATGGCGATCGGGGTCACCGGCGCGGCGCCGGTGCGCAGCGCGTCAAACAGGTTTTCGGTCAGGTGGCAGGCCGCCACCAGCGCCGGCAGGTTCATGAAACCGGCGCCGCCCTTGATCGTATGGAACGAGCGAAACACTGCGTTCAGGGTTTCCTTGTTGTTCGGATCGCGTTCGAGCCGCAACAAGTGTTCTTCAACGTTGACTGCCAGATCCATCGCCTCGACGACGAAATCCTTGAGCATATCGTCCATTAGAATCCCAGGTCGGCTAAGAGGTCGTCAACATTATCCTGGTCGAGCGCCACCGATGGCAGCGCAGGGCCGGACATCAGGGCCGGCTTGGCGGCCAGCTTTTCGCGCACCGCCGGCGGCGCATTGTCGCGCAGCAGCTGGGCCAGCTCGTTTTCCACGGTCTTGGTGATGGTCACCACCTTCTTGATCAGCTGGCCCGTGATGTCCTGAAAATCCTGGGCCATCATGATGTCGAGCAGGCGCGCTTTTTCCGCTTCGGTCGCTTCGGTGACCGCTTGCGAGAACGCGTGCGAATCGCCCGCCAGCGCCTTGAACTGCTCGATCGACAGCTTGCCGGCGAACAGCTCGGCCCAGCGCGTTTCCATGGCCTTGGCTTTTTTGGACAGCACGTCCTGGGCCGGCATGCCTTCGTCGAGCGTATTGAGCACCTTGTTGGCGGCCTGTTCGGTCAGGCTGGCCACGTACTCGAGCCGGTCCTGGGCATCGTTGATCTGGGTCGACGCTTCCGACAGCGCCTTGTCGTAGCCCAGTTCGCGCAGCGAATCGTGCAGCAGGCGCACGATGCCGCCCAGGCGTTCGAACATCGGCTTGTCGGCCGCGCCGCCGTCGGCGTGCTCGTGGTCCGCTTCGGCTGCGGGCGCGGCAGCGGCAGCGGCAGCGGCAGCGGCAGCGGGCGGCGCAGGCGCAGGCGCCGGTGCGCGGGTCGAAGCGACCTGGTCAAACAGCGCTTCCATGTCGTCCTCGGCAGCGGCGGCGGGAGCGGGGGCAGCGGCGACCGGCGCGGCCTGCCGTTGCGCCGATACTTCATCAAACAGTGCGTCGAAATCATCAGCGGCGTCGGTCATATCCCTGCATCTCCATTGTGTAAAGTTCGCGTTCAATCCAGTGATTCTGTGTGCCGTGCGAGTTTTGGGCAGAGCGTGACTTGCAGCAACATTTCAGCCGCGTTTACCCGAGTGTAGCAGCGCAATACGGCCTTGGTAAATCACTGTGCATCTTCTAGTCTGTATAAGGGGACGAAACTTGCGAGGCCGACAAGCAAAATAGTCTTTTGCTGTTCTTTTTGATCCAACTTCTGTTGTATTTTGTCATCTTACCATCGCTTGCCGCGCGTGAATTGCTATGCCAGCAATAAATACGCCGCCCCCAAAACAAGCCCGGTTTGAGCCAGATCAATCACTTGCGCTTTATCAATGGTCATGGCCCGGGGAACACGTGAAAATACCAGCGAATGGAGGACCACCATGTACCAGAAGATTCTGATCACGACCGATGGCTCGGCAGTATCGCGGCACACCGCCTGCGCCGGCGTCGAGTTTGCGCGCCAGATGGGGGCGCAGGTGCTGGCCCTGTATGTGGCGCCCACCTACCAGTATCCGGTGGCGGTGGAAATCATCCCGCCGACCTACCCCAGCGAGGATGAATACGAGGCGCGCATGCGCCAGGTGGGAGCCGAGCACACTGACGCGATCGTGCGCGCGGCGCAAGAAGCGCGGCTGGGGGTGGAAGCGATGACCGCGTTTTCCGATTCGCCGGCCGCAAAAATCGTGGCCGTGGCCGAAGCCCAGCAATGCGACCTGATCTTCATGGGCTCGCACGGGCGCAGCGGCTGGGGCCAGTTGCTGCTGGGCAGCGTCACCAACAAGGTGCTGTCGCACACGACCCGGCCGGTGCTGGTGCACAGGCTGATCAAGGAACCAGCTAGCTAGCAGGACAGCCGGTTGCGCTGCAGGCCAATTGCCCGTACGCTGGCGCCTGCGTTAATTTTGCGTCACCCATAAACTATAACTAGCGGTTAATAGCCCGGATTGCCACCTATGATACGAATTGTCATTGCGGACGACCACACGATCATGCGCGAAGGACTCAAGCGCATCCTGGACGGCGCACTGGACATCGATATCGTGGGCGAGGCCATCAACGGCTTCGAAGTGCTTTCGCATGTGCGCCAGGGCGGCTTCGACCTGTTGCTGCTGGACTTGTCGATGCCCGGGCGCAGCGGCGTCGACCTGATCCGCCAGATCAGGAGCGAAGCGCCCAAGCTGGCCATCCTGATCTTGACCATGCATGAAGAAGAGCAGTATGCGGTGCGCGCGATCCGGGCCGGCGCCCAGGGCTACCTGACCAAGGAAAGCGCGGGTACCCAGCTGGTGGGCGCGATCCGCAAGGTCGCCTCGGGACGCCCGTACATCAGCACCGAAGTGGCCGAGCAGCTCGCCCTGAACATCATGACGCCCAACGAACAGCTGCTGCACAAGCAGTTGTCGGACCGCGAATTCGAAGTGTTTTCGCTGCTGGTGGGCGGCAAGTCGATCACCGAAATTGCCAACAGCTTGCACCTGTCGGTCAAGACCGTCTCCACCCACAAGACACGCATCATGCAGAAAATGGGCATGACGTCGCTGTCGGAAATGGTGCAATACGCGGTGGCGCACCGGCTGCTGTCGCCGTTCAAATCGTGAGCCAGAAGTTTTAGACAACGGCGCCGGGGGTTCGTGCCGATAAACGTCAACCGGCGCTGTCGATACGCAGCAGTAAGCTGCGCCGCCATCGCATCCGTTCCCGCCATTTCCCCTATGAGGAAGTGCTGATTCGTTAGGAATATTCCTACACTGGTGCGCCCTGTCCTACTCCCATATTCAGCGTTCGCTGATATCAATGCCAGACTCGAGTTGGCATACTCAATCCAACGATTCGGGCTTTCCTGCGGTTTATAAAGAAGGACGCAAGCTAAACCCAGCCGTGCTGTTCCCCGCAGCTTGAACCGATAGTTTTCTTCACTGGAGATGAGCATGCTGCCCACGACTACGCCCGATAACCGACCCGCCAACTCGTCGACCATGCATTCGTCCCCGATGGAAGCGGGCCGCCAGCGCCAGGGCCGTCTGTGGTCCAACCTCAAGGAAGTGTGCGACCTGCTGCACATCACCGCGGCCGTGTCGGTCAACTCCGAAGAACTGCTGTTCCAGCACGTGCAGTTCAAGACCGGCCAGCGCGTGCACACCATCGGCCAGGCCTTCGACACGCTGTACATCGTCAACTCCGGCTTTCTCAAGACGGTGCTGATCGACGAATTTGGCAACGAGCAGGTACTGAGCTTCCCGATGAAGGGCGACATGCTGGGCGTGGACGGCATCCATACCCGCCACTATGCGTCCGAAGCGGTCGCGCTGTCGGACTGCGACTTGATCTTGCTGCCGTTCAAAAAGCTCACCGCGCTCGGGCGCGTGCACCTGGAACTGGAAAACGTCATGTATGGCGTCATGAGCCGCGAGCTGGTGCGCGAACAAGCCATGATCGGCATGCTCGGCGCGCTGTCGGCCGAAGCGCGCGTGGCGCGTTTCCTGGTGTCGCTGGCCGACCGCTTTGCCGCCATGGGCTATTCGAGCAAACTGTTCAACCTGCGCATGACGCGCCATGAAATCGGCAGCTACCTGGGCCTCACCTTGGAAACGGTCAGCCGCACCTTGTCGGCCTTCAACGAAATCGGCCTGATCACGGTCGACCAGCGCACCATCGGCATCAAGGACGCCGATGCGCTCAAGACCTTGCGCCGCCTGCCGCCGTCGCGCTCGCGCTCCAAGCAAAGCAGCGCCGCCGCCAAGGCCAAGGCCGAGCAGGACTTGCCCGGCGACGACCAGGTGCTGGCCACCACCATTTGAACCTGCCGCCCACGAAAAAACGGCGCCTTCATCGAAGGCGCCGTTTTCATGTTTGCCCGGCGATCAGGAAGCGTCGCGTTCCAGCACGCCGTTGTTGATCTTCACTTTTTCGCCCACGCGCAGGCCCGGATCGTTGGCATACGTGATGGTCTGGGTGCCGCCGGTGGCAAAGCGGATCACCACTTCGAAGTGCTCGGTACGGCGCTGCTTGCGCTCGATGTTGCGGCCGATATACGCGCCGCCCAGGGCGCCGGCGATTTCCGCCGCGGTCTTGCCGTTGCCCTTGCCGACCTGGCTGCCGGCCAGCGCGCCGACCAGGCCGCCGCCGATGGTACCCAGGTAGTTGCCTTCACCGTCGACCTGCACCACGTTGATCGCTTCGACCGTGGCGCAGTTGGTGCACAGGCGCACCACGCGCGGCGGCGGCGGCGCGCCGGGGATCAGCAAGGGCTTGTTCAACTTGGCCGTGGCGACCCGGTCGTCGAGGCGCATGGTGGCCGTCACCACGCTGTTGGGCGTAATGCGGTCGGCGCGCCGGATCACATACTCGCCGCTGTACTGGCCCGGATTGACTTCGGGCAGGAAGAACACGCCACGCGTACCCTCGATTGCCATGTCGACCTTGGCCCCTGGCGTCCCGGTGACAGTGAAGTTGAGCTCATTGCCGGCCGTGAGCGCGTCATCGCCGCGCACATCGAAGCGTTCGATACGCGGCGCACCGGCCCCGGCGTAGTCGCCGTGGCGCGGACCGTGCGCGCGTTGCAGCGACTCGGCCAGCACGCCGGTGGTGACCAGGTTGCCAACGCGCAGGTTGGCGGTAACGGCACTGGCAGCGGTGATGCGGTCGCGCTTGCCGATCACATACGTGCCTTCATACTGGCCGGGCTCGACTTCGTCGAGCGCGAGGTTGCGCCTGGCGCCACCAATGCTAAGCTTGGCACGCCCGCCCGGGGTGCCATACAATTTGAACGCCAGTTCGGCGCCCGGCACCAGGCGGCGCACTTCGTCCACTTCAAAGCCGCGTATGCGCGGGGCGCTGACGACCGTGGTAGTGGCGTATTGCTGCGCCTGGGCCGGCGCGCTGGCGAACGTGATGGTGCACAGCGCGGCAATGGCCAACAGGGCAGCGCGGAAGTGTTGTGAAGTTTTGATGATATTCTCCTTGGTGGTTATTCGGCGCGTCGGACAGTGCCGACCTGCCAAGCCAAGGTACGCCGGGCTCCATGTCGAGTCCGTACGCTGGCGAACACAGTGCGGGCCTCAGGCTGGCTCGACGTAGTCCGCCAAAAACGTGCGCGTGCTGCGATCAGGAAAAATGATGGTGACCTGGTCGCCAGCCACGCCCAGCACCGTGCCCACCGCAAACTTCGGCACGCGCACCAGCGCGCCCACGTCGAAGCGCGCAGCGTGCTCCTGCGTTTCGGGCTCGCATTGAACGTCGCGCATCGGCGTGTCCATTACGGCACCTGGTACAACATGGTGTGGTGTCTGCTCATGCACCGACTGTATGGCGCACGATTCAATCATGCCATAGGACAGTACCTACACCGAACGTAGGATAAACGGCAGGCAATGCCTGTTGCTCTCCTACCTAGTCCGATGCGGCAATCACCTGGGCCGCCGCGTTGACCACGGCCGCAATGCGTCCCACGTCGCGCAATTGCACCGACGACATGCCCTCTTTCCTGAGCAGCTCGAAATGCGACTTCACGCAGAAATGGCATTTGCCGACAATCGAGGCAGCCAGCGCATACATCTCGAAGCGGCGCTTGTCGACCCCGCCGTTGGTGGCGTAGGCATTCATGCGCAATTGCGCCGGCTGGCCCTTGAGGTCGGCGTCGTCGGCCATTTCCAGGTAGGGATACCAGACATTGTTCATGCCCATCAGCGCGGACGCGGTCAGCACCGCATCGCTCTCCACGGTGCTCAACGCACCGCTGGCGATGATGATGTCGATCATCTTGCGGCTCTTGGCCGCAAACGCCGCCGCCAGCGCCACGCCGACCGCATCGTTGCCTTCCAGGCTGGAGCGGGCGATGGTGCCGTCGATGTTCAGGCGGATATCCTTGGCATAGTCGGGAATTAGTGCCTTAATCGAATTTAGGAATTCCATAGTTAAATCCTATTATTTAGGGATATAAAAACCCGCCGAAGCGGGTTGTTGGCAAGTCGCTTACAGCGTTTCGCCGCCCAGGCTGCGGTTGCAAGGGCACAGTTCGTCCGTTTGCAGGCCATCCAGGATGCGCAGGATTTCAGACGGGTTGCGACCCACGTTCAGGTTGTTGACCGACACGTGCTGAATGGTGTTGTCGGGATCGACAATGAAGGTGGCGCGCAGAGCGACGCCGGCGTTCTGGTCGCGCACGCCCAGCATGTCGACCAGCGAGCCCATGGCGTCGCCGAACGAGTAGTGGTTCAGGCCGGTCAAGTCCTTGTGCTCGCGGCGCCATGCCAGCTTGCAGAATTCATTGTCGGTCGAACCGCCCATCAGGACAGCGTCGCGGTCCTTCAGGTCGTTGTTCAGTTTGGCGAACTCGACGATTTCGGTCGGGCACACGAAGGTAAAGTCCTTAGGATAGAAATAGATGACTTTCCACTTGCCCGGGAACGACGCTTCGGTGATGGTTTCGAATGCGGAAACGCCGTTTTCTTCGTGGTTGTTGAAGCCTGGCTTGGCGGCCGGGACGCTAAACGGTGCTAATTTTTCGCCTACAGTTTTCATGTTTTTTCCTTGGGTGAGAGGGGAAAGGTCAGTCAGACCCGTAGTATAGAACTATTGGAAATATAGATGAAATAGATTTTCACTAAATACCCGATAGCTTTCGCTTCATTGAAGTGCTGCGTGGAAAAAGTTAGAGGAAAGCTGTCAACCGGCGTGCTGCGCCCCATGGTACGCTGGGCGACCTCGACCACCTTGGATGCGCGCGCATGACTCAGCTGAATAACGTTCCCCTCGCAGCTTTTGAAGCCGATCCGGCCAGCATGTCGGCCGTGTTTGCCAGCCAGCAGAGCACCGCGCTGCAATGGCGCCAGTCCAGTGCGCGCGAACGGATCGCCCGCATCAAGCGCCTGCGCGACGCCATGATGGCGCGCCGCGAACAATTCTACGCCGCTTTCATGGAAGACTACCGCAAGGCGCCGGCCGAAGTCGAGGCCTCCGAATTCCTGCCGGTGATGGAAGAAATCCGCCAGGTGCTGGGCCAGCTCAAGCGCTGGATGAAGCCGGCCAGCATCTGGCCCACCACCACCATGCTGGGCACCTCGGCCCAGGTCCAGTACCAGCCGCGCGGGCGCGTCCTGATCATCGCGCCGTGGAACTACCCGCTCAGCCTGTGCTTCGGCCCACTGGTGTCGGCGCTGGCGGCAGGCAACACCGCCATCATCAAGCCGTCCGAAATGATGCCGGCCGTGGCGCGATTGATGGCGCAGATTATTGCCGACGTGTTTCCGGCCACCGAAGTGGCGCTGTTCGAAGGCGGTGCGCCCACCTCGAGCGCCTTGCTGGAACTGCCGTTCGACCATATTTTCTTTACCGGCTCGCCCGCAGTGGGCAAGGTCGTCATGACCGCCGCCGCCAAGCACCTGACCAGCGTGACGCTGGAACTGGGCGGCAAGTCGCCCATCATTGTCGACGCCAGCGCCAACCTGCGCCTGGCGGCCGAAACCATCATGTGGGGCAAGTTCCTCAATAATGGCCAGACCTGCGTCGCGCCCGACCTGCTGTATGTGCATGCGTCGGTCAAGAACGCCTTCATCGCCCACTGCAAGGCCGTGCTGGAACAGCGTTACGGCGCCACCAAGGCGGCCCAGCAGCAAAGCGCCGACCTGACCCGCATCGTCAACGCGCGCCACACGCGCCGCGTGGCCGAGCTGCTGGCCGACGCCGTGGCCAAGGGCGCCGTGCTGCACACGGGCGGCGACGTCGACGAGGCCGATTGCTACATTGCCCCTACGCTGCTGGGCAATATCGCGCCCGGCAGCGCCATCCTGGAACATGAAATTTTCGGCCCGCTGCTGCCGATCATCGCGTACAGCGAGCTGGACGAGGTGATTGCGACCATCAACCGCGCGCCCAAGCCGCTCGCGCTGTACATCTTTAGCAAAACCGAACAGCACATCAAGCAAGTGCTCGTGCAAACCAGTTCGGGCGGCGCCTGCGTCAACCATTGCGTGGCCCATTTCGCGCACGGCAACCTGCCTTTTGGCGGCATCGGCAATTCGGGCACCGGCAACGCGCACGGCGTGTTCGGCTTCAAGGCCTTCTCGCACGAGCGCGCGGTGCTGCGCTCGTCGCCGCTGATGCTGATCAAGCTGTTCTTCCCACCTTACACCAGGCAGCGCACGCTGATCATCCGCAAGACGGTCGACATGCTGCGCCTGCCGATGCTATAGGCTTCACGCCAGCGGCAGCGTGCTGCCAGCCTGGCACTGGGCGTCGTGCAGCTGCTGCACCAGCCTGGCTTGCGGATCGGTGACGGCGCTGCCGATCGCTTCGACGAACACGCAGGCGGCGTAGCCTGCCGCCACCCGCTCATAGTTGTCCAGCCACGCTTGGCGCGCCGGCATGCGTTCGGGCGCCACCGGCCACACGCCGGGACGCGGGCGCAAGTGGCCTGCGATGCCGATGCGCCATGGCTTGGCGCTCAAGCGGGCGCGGAAACAATGCTGGTTCTTGCACATCGCCACATACACCGGATCGGTGCCCAGTGCGGCGAAGCACTCGGCGACAGCGTTTTCGCGCGGGTCGAACAATCGCTGCATGGCCAGCACGCGCAAGCCGGCCGGGGTGCGGTAAATGCGCAGATGCCAGTCCGGATGGCGCGCTGCAAACTGATGCACGCGCCCCAGCGCCACCGCTTGCGCGCCGCCCCTGAGCGTTTGCACCAGGCGCTGCAGGGCGCCCGCCAGCGTGGCGCCAAACAGCAGCGACAGCACTGCCAGCAAGATGCCCAGCCAGCGCATGCCGCTCAAGCACCAGACGGCCGCTGCGCCGGCCAGCAACAACAACACGACGCCAAGCAGCAGACCCCCATTGAAGGGAAGCGCGAAGTCGATATCGGCAAACAGCACATCCGGCGTGTTGAGGCAGCGCGCGCCATACGCATTGCGGGTGATGATGGCGCTGCCTTCGCGCGCGACGATCTGTTCGCGGATCGGCACGCCTTGCGCGCCGTTGTAAGGCAGTTTCGGTTCGCGCCGCGGCAGCGCTTCACCGGCCACGGCGCGTGCCAGCGCCTCGCTGGCGCGCTGTTCGGCGTTGGCCTGGGCATCTTGCACACTGTCGTCGGACCAGCCGAAGCGGCGCACGGTGATCTGCTTGCCGGCGCGCCGGTATTGCTGGCGGGCTTCGGCCCAATAGGCTGGAACGATCATGCGTGGCTTCCCGGGATGTGTTGAGCGATCTCGAGTGTAACGCAGGCGCACGCAAAAAAGCCGCCAGGCCTTGCGGCGCGGCGGCTAGCATGCTCAATGCAGCTTACTTGTTGACGCTGCGCGTGCCGACCACCTCGACCGTCACGCGGCGGTTCTTGGCGCGCCCTTCGGCCGTCTTGTTGTCGGCCACTGGCTGCGATTCGCCCTTGCCTTCGGTGAACACGCGCGAGTCAGCGATGCCTTTCGCGACGATGTAGGCCTTGACTGCCTCAGCGCGGCGCTGCGACAGCTTCTGGTTGTAGTCGTCCGAACCGATCGCGTCGGCATGGCCAACCGTGACCATCACCTCGGTGTTCATGCCGGCCAGCTTGTCGAGCAAGGCGTCGATCGCGGCCTTGCCCTCGGGCTTGACGACCGACTTGTCGAAGTCGAACAGCGTTTCGGACGCGAACGTGACTTTCTCGGTGGTGGGCATGGGTGCCGGCGGCGCCACTGGCGGCGGCAGCGGCGCCGGTGCAGGCGCTGCCGCCTGCGGTTCCGGCGGCGCCACGTAGACTGGCGCGCGCGCAGCCGGGCGGCCCAGCTTGTAGACCAGGCCAAAGCTGAGCATGTCGACGTCGCCCCGGTTGCCCACCGCATCGTTGACGCGATGGCGTTCAAGCTCGCCGCGCATGGCCAGCGCTTCGCTCAATTTGTATTCCATGCCCAGGCCCAGTTTCAGCCCGGCCTTCTTTTGCGTCGCGTTGGGCGCCGTCACCGCGTTCAAGCGGTTGCCCGTGAAATGGGTGTTGCTGCGCACATAGTTGGCGCCCACCCTGGCCAGCAGCGAGAAGCGCTCGGTCAGCGGCATTTGCCCCAGCAGGTCCAGATTGACGCCGCGAAAGCCAGCCTGGCCGTTCAAGGTGCCGTCCGACGTGACGGCATTAAAGCCGAACTTCCCCAGGTCGACATAGCCGGCTTCGAGCGCCAGGTAGCGGTTCAGCTGCTTGCCGACCAATAGCTTGAAGGCCGGACCATCGCGCTCGTCCTTGCTGAAACTGGTCATGGTCGAGCCGTTGGCGATCAGCGCGCTTTGAATGCGCGGCTGGTCGATGGTGGCCTGGCTGGCGCCGATGCCGGCGCCGATATACCAGGCGCTGTTAGCCCAGTCCGGATTGACGAATGGGGCGTCGGCAGCTTGCGCCGCCTGGCTGGCCAGCAGTGCGCAACTGATCGCGCTGAGCGCGCCTACGTGTTGAATAAGTTTCATGGTGTCTTTTCCCGGGTAAGTTTTATTTGACGATCACGTTGTTTTTCAGCGTCACGGCAGCGGCGGTCAGCACCCGGCCCTTCAACAGCGTGGTGTTGTCGCCGACGGTAATGGCAGCGGACTGGCCCAGGATCGCGCCCAGGAAAGCACCGTTCGCGCCCAGCGTGGTGGGGCCGGTCGGAATCCAGAACACTTCGCTGGCCGACGCGCCATTGGCCACGGCGACAATCGCATTGGCGCTGGTATTGAGGGTCGAGGCGGTGCGGAAAATGTACAGGCCGGGGCCGTCCATGATGAAGGTGCCGGTCATGGTGATGGCGCCAGCGTAGCAATACACGCCTGGCGGCAGGATCTTGCCCCCCAGGTCGATACCGGCAGCCGAGCTGACCGTGCAGGCGCGCCCGTTGGCATCGGTGATCGCCACTTGCAGGTCGGCCAGCGCCAGCGCCAGGATGGCGCCCGATTTGTAGTTGGCCCAGCCGGCCGTTTGCACCGGATCGACCGTTTGCGATGGCGAACCGACGTCGCCGGTCACCAGCGTCAAGCCGCCCGAGTTATTGGTGATCGAGGTGCCGGCCAATACCGCGAAGCTGGCCGCGCCGCCCAGGTTGATCGTATTGACCAGTGGTGGCAGTACCACCGGCGGCGGCAGCGGCAACACCGCAGCCACCGTCAGCAGCGCATTGCCGGTCTTGCCCGCGTTGGTGGCGGTGATGAACGAGGTGCCCACCAGCATGCCGGTGGCCATGCCGCTGGCCGAGATGCTGGCCACGGCAGGGGTCCCACTGCTCCAGGTTGGCGCGGCGATAACGGCCACCGTGCCGTCCGAATAGGTGCCGGTGGCCACGAACTGCTGGCTGCCAGCGACCAGGATGGCTGGCGCGGCCGGGGTCACGGCAATCGAGGACAGCGTGACCGGCACGGTGACCGACAGATTGGCTGAACCGGACTTGCCGCCGAACGCGGCGCTGATCTGCACGCTGCCGGCAGCCACGCCGGTGGCCAGGCCGGTGGCGGCCACCACGCTGGCGGTGGCCGGCGTGGCCGAGGTCCAGGCCGACGCGGTCGTCACGACCTGGGTGGAGCCATCCGAGTACGTTGCGGTGGCGTTAAATTGCTGACTGGCCCCGATGACCACCGAGGCCGTGGCGGGCGTGACTGCCACGCTGGCCACGGTCGCTGCCGGCACGCCGAGGATCGGGTCGCGTCCCTGATCGCCGCCGCCGCAGGCGGTCAGCAATGCGGTCAGCAGGAGGCCTGCGGCGCAACAAAGTGCGGTCGTACTTTTCAAGACGTTCATATGGTTCCTTCGCGCGGAGTCCGCAGGGTGGTACAGCTAAGTACGCCACTATTGCGGATACGCACGCGAAGATCCGTTCGGAACCGAACATTGAGGTGGTATTGGGAAAGATATATGTGGTGCGCGCAAATGGAAAAAGCCGCCCCCGGCACTGAACGCAATCGCGTTCAGGCCGGTGGCGGCTTTTGGTACTACTGGTAAGACGAATTACTTGTTGATGGTACGGGTACCAACCACTTCAACCGTCACGCGACGGTTCTTGGCGCGGCCTTCGGCAGTTTTGTTGTCGGCCACTGGCTGGGACTCGCCCTTGCCTTCGGTGTAGACGCGCGAAGCATCGACGCCTTTGGAGACGATGTAGGCCTTGACGGCTTCAGCGCGACGCTGCGACAGCTTCTGGTTGTAGGCGTCCGAACCGACTGCATCGGCGTGGCCGACGGTGACCATCACTTCGGTGTTCATGCCTTGCAGTTTGCCCAGCAGCTCGTCAATCGCTGCCTTGCCGCTTGGCTTGACAACCGACTTGTCGAAGTCAAACAGGGTTTCCGACGCGAACGACACTTTTTCGGTCGTTGGCATTGGTGGCTTCGGTGCTGGCATCGGTGCTGGTGCTGGCGCCGGTGCTTCGACCACTGGTGCTGGTGCTGGCGGCGGGGTGTAGACCACTGGCGCGGCTGCAGGACGGCCGAGCTTGTAGACCAGGCCCAGCGAGATCATGTCGACGTTGGCACGGGTGCGCAGGCGGTCGTCCATGCGGTTACGCTCGTACTCGCCGCGCATTGCCAGCGCTTCGGTGAACTTGTATTCCAAGCCCAGGCCGACGCGGCCGTGCATGTGGTTTTCCGTGCCGCTGGCAGGAACGCCGCTGTAACGGGCGCCGCTAAATTCGGTCGAGCTCTTCGAGTAACCTACGCCCAGACGGGTGAAGGCCGAGAAACGCTCGGTAAATGGCACTTGGGTCACCAGGTCCAGCGTAACGCCCTTGTAGCCCAGGCGTGCATTAAAGCCGCCCAGTGCGGTGGTGTTGCTGAAACCGGTGTCGCCCATGTCGAAGTAGCCGCCTTCGATTGCGAAGTTGCGGTTCAATTGCTTACCGATCAGCAGCTTGAAGGCGGTGTCGGATTCATCGAAGTTCGAGCTGGTCACGGCGCCCGCAGGAGCGAAGCCGGCGTTGGCAGCGGCGTTGTTGATGTTGGTGCGGCTCTGGCCGATCGAGGCGCCAATGTAGGTCGCGTGGTCAGCCCAGTCCGGGTTGACGAACTCTTGGGCGTTAGCGGCCTGAGCCATCATCATGGATGCGGCAGCAATAGCGGTCATCGTTACGATTTTATTGGTCAATTTCATGTTTTTCTTTCGTTTGTTGGTTTTTGGGGAAGGCTCGCCAAATTGCTTAGCTGCGAATATAGTATTCCTTCGTATCAACTCTGGCTCAGTGCGTTACCGAACATTACAAATCGATAATCTCAAGCATGCGCAAGAATACAACAGTTTTAATAATTTTGTTGGTTTGCTATAAGTCTTTTGCATCCAGACCTACCGCTTTTAACAACACTTTGGCTCCTGACGACTGTCCGGCAGCATGCCGAGCACCTTGAGCGCGGCGTCGTACTGCGTCCGGCGCGACGGAACATCATATCAAAGCGCCGCCGCAAAATGCTAGCGTGTGGCGCCAAGATCGACGGGCGGGCATTGATGGCGCTCAAACCCCGTCCTTTCTAACCCCGGCAACGCTGCAGTTAATATTATTTTACGAGAAGTTTCCAGAAAATCAGCGTGCCAGTCAAGCCACCATGGGGTTTGAGCGCGTAGCCGGGGATCTCGCCGGCCAGGGTGTAGCCTAGTGCCAGGTACAAGGATGCGGCGCCGCCATCGCTGGCGGTGTCAAGCACCAGCAGCGTCTTGCCGCGCGCACTGGCAAGCTGTTCGGCGCGCTGCATCAGCGCCATTGCCATGCCGCGCCGGCGGTGCGACAGGCGCGTATCAATTTGGCGATCTCGGCCCTGTGCGGCTGATTGGGCGGACAGTGGAGCAACAGGCTGACCGTGCCGGCCAATAAACCGCCGTCCCAGGCGCCCAGCAGCAACCGTTCGCCGCGCGCCGCAGCAGCCAGCGCGCCCTCCCAGAACGCCGCCGCCGCCGGCAACGCCAACGGGTGCATGAAGCTGACCGAGCCGCCGTCGGCGACGACCTCGATCAGCATGTCGGCCAGCATGGCGCGGGTGGCCGGGGTATCGGTCAGGATGTCGATGCGCATGTCAGCTGCGCGCCAGCACGACCAGATAACGACATGGCAGTGCACCCGGATTGGAAAACGTCACCTCGGACGGCGCGCCGAAGGCCAGGCAGTCGCCGTCGGCCAGCAGGTGGCGCTGGCCACCCTCGGTAATCGCCAGCGCACCTGACTGCAGCCAGACCGCCTGGCGGATGTGCGCGTACGACGACGCCGGCAAGCTCACCTGCTGGCCGGGCGGCAGGTCGACCTGCACCACTTCGAGCGGATGGTCGGCGCGCGCCAGGATCTGGCGGCGCAGATAGCCGGTGGCCGGGTCGCGCCATTGCGGCTGGTCGGCCGCGCGCGAAACACGCTCGGTTTCGCCGCCATCTTCGGCGCGCAACAACAGGCCGGCCAGGGTCAGGTCAAAGGCGCTGGCCAGGCGTACCAGCACCACCGCGGTCGGGCTGACCTCGGCGCGCTCGATGTTGCTGACGGTTGCTTTCGACACGCCGGCGCGCTCGGCCAGCTCCGCCAGCGACCAGCCGCGCGCATCGCGTTCGAGGCGGATGCGGCTGGCAATGCGCTGGCTCATGTCGTCTAGTTTATCATCCATACGTTCAGTATATTGAACAAAACCCCGGCAAAGCAAGCGATTTATTTGACCAGCGCGGCATTCCATTGGACGGCCATCCTCATGTATTCTGTCGACACTTCAACCGTCGCCAGGATAGCCAATGTCACAATTCGCCTTTCGCACCACGTTGCGCGCCACCGCCCTTGCCGCCTGCCTGCTGGCCGGCGCCGCCGTCGCCGCGCCGTCCGCACCAGCCCAGCCGGTCGTGGCCGTCACGCCGGCCCCGGTCAAGCAGCAGCTCGCACGCCTGGCCGCCGCCTTCCACCACGCGCGCGCCACGTTCAACCCGCTGCTGTACGCCACCGCCAACGGCGACAGCCGCTACGACGACCAGCTGGGGCTGACCATTTCGCCGCAGCGCCGCGCGGCCCAGTTTGCGCTGTACCGCAAGATGCAAAAGCAGTTGGCCCATATCCCGCGCCAGCACCTTTCCAACAATGATGCGCTCACCTGCGAACTGCTCGCCTATGAACTGGATGGCGCACTGGCGCTGGCGCCCTTCCCCGAGCATTTGCTGCCGCTCGACCATTTCGACAACGTGCCCGGCACGCTGGCCAACTATGCCGGCGGCACCGGATCGCAGCCGCTGGCTACCGTCAAGCAGCAACAGGCTTATTTGAGCCGGCTGAACCAGCTGCCGGCCTGGATCGACCAAGCCATCGTCAACATGAAGGTGGGCGTCAAGGCTGGCATCGTGCAGCCGAAAACAATCATCGAAGCGATGTTGCCCCAGTTCCGCCAGATGCGCAGCGATACCGTGGAAGCGAACATCTTCTACTCGCCGGCCAAGAACTTCCCGGCCACGTTTTCCGACGCCGACAAGCACAAGCTGGAAGCGGCGTACCGCGCCACGGTCGGCAAGAAGCTGATGCCGGCGCTGGACCGCCTGGTACGTTACCTGGAAACGGACTACCTGGCCGCTGGCCGCGCCAGCACTGGCTGGGACGCGTTGCCCAATGGCGCCGCCTGGTACCTGGCGCTGGTCAAGGACCGCACCACGCTGTCGCTCACGCCCGATCAAATTCACAACAAGGGCCTGGAAGAAGTGGCGCGCATCCAGAAACAGTGGATCGAGCTGGGACCGAAGCTGGGCTACACGGGCGCGCCGAACGAGCTGCCGCAGTGGGTCACGGCGCAGTCCAAGTTCAAGCCCTTCACCACCGAACAGCAGGTGCTCGACGCCTACCTGGCCATCGACACCAAGGTCAAGACCAAGCTGCCGGCCATGTTCTCGCTGCTGCCCAAAGCGCAAATTGAACTGCATCTGGAGCCGGAACTGTCCAAGGCCACCGCGTCCGACCATTACACGCCGCCTGCGGCTGATGGTTCGCACCCTGGCGTGTTCTGGCCGGTGGTGAACGATCCCAAAGACTACTCGCGGGTGGGCATGGTGACGCTGTTCCTGCATGAAGGCCAGCCTGGCCACCACCTGCATGCGGCGCTGCTCAAGGAACTCGATATCCCCGACTTCCGCAAGTTCGACACCGAAAACATGAACAGCGCGGCCTACACCGAAGGCTGGGCGCTGTACTCGGAAACGCTGGGCATGGAGATGGGCTTCTACGAAGATCCGGAAGCCTATTTCGGCCACCTGAATGCGGAGCTGATGCGCGCGGTGCGGCTGGTGGTCGATACCGGCCTGCATTCCAAGGGCTGGAGTCGCGAGCAGGCGATTGCCTACATGGCCAAGAATCTGGGCTGGAGCGACGCGCGCGCCAGGAATCAGGTTGAACGCTACATGGTGTGGCCATCGCAGGCGCTCGCTTACAAGAGCGGCGCGCTGAAGATCCTGGAACTGCGCGACCGGGCGAAAGCGGCGCTGGGCGACAAGTTCACGCTGCCGGCATTCCACGCAGTGGTGATCGGCGATGGCACGCTGCCGTTGTCGATTCTTGAAGCCCGGGTCGACAAGTGGATAGCGACGACCAAATAAGCGCTTGGCTCAAGGTTGACCTGACGAATGCGTCAGGTCGAACGACCGGGCTCAGTCCACGCACGCGGTTCAAACTGTCGAGAAATCTTACAATTGCATGCACTGAAATTTTGTATTTGGCATAAGCCATTGATTTAATGAAGCTTTTTTTACTGGCACACCACTTGCTTATAGCTAGTGCAATAAATTTCCAGCCGTAAATAAAAATGGAAATTAACTCAACCTCAACCTCAGGGCAACAATGAACCGCAATTTCAAATACTGGATCACAAGCGCAATCCTTTCCGTCACGCTGGCATTGACCGGCGCGGCGCAAGCGGCTCCCGTCACCGTCAACGTCGCCACGACCGGCAGCAGCGGCAACTGGGTGCTCGACTTTAGCGTGGCCAATAACATCAACGCCGGCCAGGACATCTATTTCTTCGGCGTCGACCTGGCAGCACGCGACATCGTCGCCAGCCCTGGCGGATTCAACCCGAATGCCTGGTACTCCTGGAACAACTGCTGGTATGGCGGTTCGTGCTCGCTGGTCTACGATAACGTTTGGATGAGCGGTTCGATCCTCTTCGGCGCGACCGAGAGCGGCTTCAAGGTCCACGTGGCCGACCTGGTTGCGCCAACCAACGTATCGTGGTTCGTCTACGCGTACGGATCGCAGGCTTACTACGGCACCGATTGCAACAACTGCGGCAGCAACCCTGGTTTCACTGGCACCACCGCCGCCACCACGGTACCGGAGCCAGGCAGCATCGCCTTGCTGGCACTGGCCCTGCTGGGCGCCGGCTACTTCAGCCGCAAGCGCGCTTAAGCCGCACCGCGCAGCAAGCAAAAACCCGCCGCGTGACGATACACGCGGCGGGTTTTTTTATGTCAAAGCGATGCCCGGCCGCGCACCTGCTGGCAGGTCTCCAAGCCTTCTTGCCAGTTCGGCCGCTGGGCGAACCACGCCACCAGGAAGTCGAGGAAGGCGCGCAACACCGCCGGCATGTGCTGGCGCGAAGCATAGATGCCGTAGATGCCCATGGCTTGCGGCTTGAAGTCGGGCAGCAGCTCGACCAGCGCGCCGGCGGCAATCAGCGGCGCCGCACTGTAGCGCGGCTGCAGCGCGATGCCGGCACCAGCGCTGGTGGCCGCCAGCAGCACCATGGAATCGTTGCCGCTCAAGTTGCCGCTGACCGGAATGGCTACCGTCTCGCCGGCGCGCGTGAAGTGCCACAGGTTCTTGCCGAAATACGAGTAGGCCACGCAATTATGTTCGGACAATTCCTCCAGCCGGGTCGGCGTGCCGTGCGCGCCCAGGTAGGCGTGCGAAGCGCACACGACCGAGTCGCACTCGGCCAGGCGGCGCGCAATCAGGTTTGGCTCGAGCGAATTGGTGATGCGAATCGCCAGGTCGATGCGCGCCTCGACCAGATTGACGGCCAGGCTGCTCATGTCCAGATCGACGCGCGTTTCCGGATACAGCGCCAGGAATTGCGCGACCGCCTGCGCCAGGACCGCATGGCCCAGCGAAGGTGAACAGCTAACGCGCAGCAAGCCGCGCGGTGCGCCCGCCGTGGCCGCGTCGCCGGCCGGCATGCTCCCGGCCAGTTCCAGCAAGGCACGGCAGCGCGACAGGCTCGCTTCGCCGGCATCGGTCAGGCTCAGGCGTCGCGTGCTGCGGTGAAACAGGCGCGCCTCAGCCCACTGCTCCATCAGCGCCAAGTAGCGCGTGACCATGGCGCGCGACATGTCGAGCACGTCGGCGGCGCCCGTCATGCTGCCCTTTTCCGCAATAACGACGAAGACCTTGGCGGCCGTGATTCTATCCATGATTAGATCGATCCATGCAATTAACATGGCCAGTCTACCGTATTGTTGGATCGAATTAAGCAACCTATGATGGCTGCTCACGCTATTTCACCGCCAGGAGAACCTCATGTCCATCCGCTCACTGCTGTTTCCCGCCCTGCTCGCCATCGGCATCACGGGCCATGCCGCCGCTGCCACGCCGCTCGAACTGGAGGTGTTTAATCCGGGCGAGGCGGCCATCTTCCCGGTCGCCTCGGTGTTAATAAAAGGAAAGCATGACGCCATCCTGGTGGACGCACAATTTTCGCGCGCCGAAGCGCTCAAGTTGAGCGAACGCATCCGCGCCAGCGGCAAGCACCTGACCACCATTTACGTCAGCCATAGCGACCCGGATTTCTATTTCGGACTGGACGTGTTGCAAGCGGCATTCCCGGATGCCGAGATCGTCGCCACCGAGCAAACCGTCGCCGCCATGCACAAGAAAGCCGACGCCAAGCTGGCCTACTGGGGTCCCATCCTGAAAGACAATGCGCCGCAGCGCATCGTGTATCCGCAAGTTTTGAAGGGCAAGACGCTGACCCTGGAAGGCCACACCCTGGCCGTGAGCGGACCGAACCCGGCGCGCAGCTATTTGTGGATCCCGTCGATCAAGGCGGTCGTTGGCGGCGTGGTGGTGTTCAACGACCTGCATGTGTGGATGGCCGACACCCAGAGCGCCGAAGCGCGCAAGGACTGGCTGGCGACCCTGGACGGCATTGCCGCCCTGCACCCGAGCACCGTCGTTCCGGGCCACTTCATGCCGGGCGCGCCGCTGTCACCGGCCAGCGTCGGCTACACCCGCGATTACCTGACCAAGTTTGTCGACGCGGCGGCCAAGGCGGCCAATTCCGGCGCATTGATCGACACCATGCAGGCGCAGTACCCGGCCGCCGGCATGAAGGGCGGGCTGCAAACGAGCGCCAAGGTGGCCACCGGCGAAATTAGCTGGTAAGAAGGGGCCTGGTCCGGCCGCGTCACGACACGCGCGGCCGGTTTTTCATATCAAAGTGACGCCCGGCCGCGCACCTGCTGGTGTGCACCTTCGCCGACCACCGTATTCCATTGCCGCACCTTGTACCCGGTCACCAGGCCATGGAGCACATACGGATCGGCCTTGGCAAACTTCTCCGCCACGTCCGGCGATTCGCCCTGGAACATCAGCACCGCCATGTCGGCCGGATTGGTCAACGCGCCAGCGACGATGATCTCGCCGCGCTCCTGCGCGTCCCACGCCAGCTTCAGATGCGCGTCGCGAAATTCGGCGCGGCGGTCAAGGTAGTCGGCGGCCAGGTCGTAGCAGAGCAGGTAGTGCATGCATAACTCCTATAAAAAGCGGTCGAGGATACGGCGCGTATGCTTGTCAATCGTGTACATATCGCGGATGAGAAAATTGATGCCATGGTTGTCGGTAATCAGCAGCGAGGCGGCGCCGATGCGGCGGATATCTTCCTCGCCCTTGAGCGTGAACGCGGTGTCGCCACGGTCGGTGTTGACGTGCCAGGTGCACGGCGTGGCGTAGCTGCTGACGCTTTTCAGGTGCACGATTTCGGGCATGAACTCGCGCCCTTCCAGTTCGTCCTCGACCAGCGCGCGCACCGGCGGCGCCAGCTCGGCCAGGTCGTCAATCCAACCTACTTCCTTGCCGTCGCCCAGCACCATCGAAATGCCCTTGCTGGGCGCCTGGATCGGGAACGCGCGCACCGGCGAGACGCCTTCGTGCAGCTGGCCGTCGGCGTCAGTCAGTATCAGTTTGCCGAAGCTGTTGCGGCTCAGTTCAAAAGCGGCCATCTTATTCCCCATCCTTGTCGTCCATGTCCGTATCGACGTTGCGCGCTTGCGCTTCGTAGAGGCGGAAGTAGGCGCCTTCGCGCGCCATCAATTCGTCGTGGCTGCCCTCTTCCATCACCACCCCGCGATCGAGCACCACCAGGCGGTCGGCCCGGTGCAGCGTCGACAAGCGGTGCGCGATGGCGATCGTGGTGCGGCCCTGGACCAGGTTGTCGAGCGCCTTCTGGATTTCTTTTTCGGTTTCCGAGTCGACCGAGGACGTGGCTTCGTCCATGATCAGGATGCGCGGGTCGATCAGCAGCGCGCGCGCGATCGAAATGCGCTGGCGCTCGCCCCCCGACAGGCCTTGGCCGCGCTCGCCCACCATCGAGTCGTAACCTTGCGGCAAGCGCAAAATGAATTCGTGCGCATGCGCCGCGCGCGCCGAGGCGATGATCTCTTCGCGCGACGCTTCCGGCTTGCCGTAGGCGATATTTTCGGCGATGGTGCCGAAGAACAGGAACGGCTCCTGCAGCACCAGGCCGATATTGCGGCGGTAGTCCGACACGGCGAACGAACGGATGTCCACGCCATCGAGCAAGATAGCGCCTTCCGAGACGTCGTAAAACCGGCAGATCAGGTTGACCAGCGTGCTCTTGCCCGAGCCGCTGTGGCCGACCAGGCCGACGAATTCACCGGCCTTGATATTGAGCGAGATGCCGCGGTTGACGGCCCGGTTACCGTAGCGGAAACCCACTTCGCGCAGGTCGATGCGCCCTTCGATTTTATCCAGCTTGACCGGGTTGGCCGGCTCCGGCACCGACGACACATGATCGAGAATGTCGAAAATGCGCTTGGCGGCCGACGCCGATTTCTGCGTCACCGACACGATCCGGCTCATCGAATCGAGGCGGCCGTAGAAACGGCTGCTGTAGGTGATGAACAGGGTCAGCACGCCGACCGTGATCTCGCCTTTCGAGACCTGGTAGATGCCGAACACCCATACCACCAGCAAGCCAAGCTCGGTCAGGAACGACACCGTCGGCGAGAACAGCGACCACACTTTATTGAGCTTGTCGTTGACCGCCAGGTTGTGCCGGTTGGCTTCGCGAAAACGCATCGCTTCGCGCTTTTCCTGGGCGAAGGCCTTGACCACGCGGATGCCGGGAATCGTATCGGCCAGCACGTTGGTCACTTCGCCCCACACGCGGTCAATCTTTTCGAAACCGGTGCGCAGGCGGTCGCGCACGATGTGGATGGTCCAGGCGATGAACGGCAGCGGCACCAGCGTGATGGCAGCCAGGGTCGGATTGATCGAGCACAGGATCACGCCGGTCATGATGATCATCAGGACGTCGGACGCAAAATCGAGCAGGTGCAGCGACAGGAACACGCAGATGCGGTCGCTGCCGCTGCCGATGCGCGACATCAGGTCGCCCGTGCGTTTGCCGCCGAAAAATTCAAGCGACAGTTTCATCAAGTGTTCGTACGTGGCCGAACGCAAATCGGCGCCCATGCGCTCGGATACCAGCGCCAGCACGTAGGTCTTCCACCACCCGAGCAAATAGGCCAGCACCGCCGACGCCAAGAGGCCGGACATGTACAGCCACACCAGGTGGTTGTCGACCGGCTTGCCGTTCTGGAACGGGATCAGCACGTTGTCCATCAGCGGCATGGTCAGGTAGGGCGGAATCATGTGCGCGGCGGTACTGGCCAGCATCAGGAAAAAGCCCAGCGCCAGCTGGCCGCCGTAGGGCTTGGCGAACGTCCACAGGCGAAACAGCGTCCAGGTCGACGGCGGCGTGTACAGCACCTTGGTGCAGATCGGGCACTCGTCCTGATCCGGCGCGAGCGGCGCCTTGCAGCTCGGGCAGACGTTCTGTTCGGCCAGCTTGACGGGCAGCCCGGAAACGTGGCTGTCGAGCTGTTCGCGGAACTGGTCGAGCGCGCGGATCGCGTGCAGGTTCTGGCCCAGCGTGAAGCGCCAGTTGGCAAGGCGGCCCTGTTCGTCCGTCAGCTCCAGGTGGCCCACGCCAGCGTGATCGTGGTGCGCCAGCTTGAGGCCGGGACGGTAACTCCACTGGCGCCACTCGGTTTCGCCCGGCGCGCGCGCCAGCAAACGACGGTTGGTGACCACCAAAATGCCATTCTTGAAACGCAATCGCGCATCGAGGTCAACCTCAACGCTACTTAAAACGTTTTCCCCGGACGCAAGTTGTTTCTCAACCTCCAATTCCCACTGTTCCGGCAGGTAAATCGGCGTGGGCGCTAATGTTGATGGAGAAATAAGTTGTGTAGATGTCATCGTGTAGGGAAATGAAGCCTGGGTCTAGACTGAACTTTCGGGAATCCAGACTGGCAGAAATTGGTTTGAAGCGGTAAGCTTCGGTAGGGCAAGTATACAACATGATGGGCCGCAAAAAAGCCCCGACAAGATCGTTAGGCGTCAACAACGCCGGGCTTTATTATCAAGAAATTATAAATGACAAAGAAGAAAGCAATCGATTTCCTCCACGTGACGCATCTGCGTGGGCCGAATATCTGGACCTATCGCCCCGTGATCGAAACGTGGCTGGATATTGGCGCGTTTGAAGACCTGCCATCGAATCAGCTGCCTGGCCTGTACGAGCGGCTGGTGGCGTGGTTGCCGGGAATGATAGAGCACCGTTGCGGCGTCGGCGAACGCGGCGGCTTCTTTGAACGTCTCAGGGAAGGCACCTGGGCCGGCCACATTCTCGAACACGTGGTACTGGAACTGCAAAACCTGGCAGGCATGCGCACCGGTTTCGGCAAGACCCGTTCGACCGGCAAGATCGGCGTCTACAAGATGGCGTTCCGCACCCGCCAGCCCGAAGTGGGCATGGCTGCGCTGCACGCCGGGCGCGATCTGCTGATGGCCGCCATCGACGACACGCCGTTCGACCTGGATGCGGCAGTGGCCAAACTGAAGGACATGGTCGACGAGCACTGCCTCGGCCCGTCCACCGCGCACATCGTCGAAGCGGCCACCGAGCGCAAGATTCCGCATATCCGCCTGACCGACGGCAACCTGGTGCAGTTGGGCCATGGCGCCGCGCAGCGCCGCATCTGGACCGCTGAAACGGACCGCACCAGCGCGATCGCCGAAAGCATCGCCAGCGACAAGGACCTGACCAAGACGCTGCTGCAGGCGTGCGGCGTACCGGTGCCGGAAGGCTCCCTGGTACGCAGCGCCGCCGAAGCATGGGAAGAAGCCCAGGACATCGGCCTGCCGGTGGTGGTCAAGCCGTACGACGGCAACCACGGGCGCGGCGTGTCGCTCAACCTGATGACCGAAGCGGACGTCGTCGCTGCCTACAACCTGGCCGCGCGCAAGGGCGATAGCGAAGCAGTGCTGGTCGAGCGCTACATCACCGGCGACGAACACCGCCTGCTGGTCGTTGGCCGCCACGTGGTGGCCGCCGCCAAGGGCGAATCGCTGTGGGTCACCGGCGACGGCGTGGCCAACATCATCGACCTGGTCGAGTCCCAGATCAACTCCGATCCACGGCGCGGCACTGGTGAAGATTCGCCCCTGAACGCGCTGGCGCCTCAAAACGGCGCCGAGATCATCCTCGAACTGGAACGCCAGGGCATGACCGCCTACTCGGTACCGCTGGCTGGCCAGAAAGTGCTGATCCAGCCGAACGGCAATGTGGCGTTCGACGTCACCGACAATATCCACCCATCGGTCGCGCATGCGGCGGCACTGGCTGCGCGCGTGGTCGGCCTGGACATCGCCGGGGTCGACCTGGTGGCCGAAGACATTTCGCGTCCGCTCGACGAGCAGCGCGGCGCCATCATTGAAGTCAATGCCAGCCCGGGCTTGCTGGCGCACCTGAAGCCGGCCGAGGGCCAACCGCGCCCGGTCGGCACGGCCATTGTCGGCCACCTGTTCGGGCAAGCTGAAAACGGCCGCATCCCGATCGTCGGCATCACCGGCTCGCACGGCGTGAGCCTGGTCGCCTCGCTGGTGGCCTGCCTGGTGCACCTGACCGGCAAGCATACCGGCGTGGTCAGCTCGGAAGGCCTGTTCCTCGACCAGCGCCTGGTCACACCAACGAACGCGGTCAACTGGGAAGCCGGCCAGCGCCTGCTGATCAACCGCACCGTGCAAGCGGCCATCTTCGAGAGCAATGCGCGCATGATCCTCACCGATGGCCTGGCGTACGACAAGTGCGCGGTTGGCGTGGTGACCGACATGGACGGCCATGAGGTGCTGGGCGAGTACTACATCAACGATGCCGACGGCATGGCCAATGTGGTGCGCACCCAGGTCGACGTGATCCTGCCTGACGGCGTGGCGGTGCTCAATGGCGAAAACGCGGCCGTGGTCGAACTGGCCGAACTGTGCGACGGCAAGGTGATTTTCTATGCAGTCGATCCAACCGCGCCAGCGGTCGTGGCGCACCGCGCTGCCGGCGAACGCGCCGTGATCCTGCGCGACGGTAAAGTCGTGCTGGCCGAAGGCAGCAGCGAGACTGCGCTACTGAGCCTGGCTTCGCTCAAGTCGGGCGCGGCCGACCAGCCGCACAGCGTGCTGGCCGCAGTGGCCGCCACCTGGGCGCTGGGCATCCCGGCCGATCTGATCGGCGCCGGCCTGCGCACGTATGAATCGCATCCGAAAAAAGCGAGTCATTAAATAACACAGCGCCCTGCGAACATTCGCAGGGCGCCTGCCCTACCCTCTTAGGATGAACGGTTTATGGAAGTATCTCGCGTACGGGCCCTGCGTGGTCCCAATTTGTGGAGCCACCACACCTCGGTCGAGGCGATCGTCGCCTGCACCCCAGAAGAAGCCTGCGTCGGCGCCATGCCCGGCTTTGAAGCGCGCTTGCGCACACGTTTTCCCGACATGAGCCCGTTTCAACCGAGCGGCCACGATGACACCATTCCGATGGCGCATGTGCTGGAACTGGCGGCGCTGGGCCTGCAGGCGCAAGCGGGCTGCCCGGTCACGTTCAGCCGCACCACCGCCACGCTCGAACCTGGCATCTTCCAGGTCGTCGTCGAGTACTCGGAAGAAGCGGTCGGACGCAAGGCCATGGAACTGGCAGCGCAGCTGTGCGCCGCCGCCGCTGCCGACACGCCATTCGACCTGGCCGCCGCGTTGAACGAACTGCGCGACCTGGACGAAGACGTGCGCCTGGGTCCATCGACCGGCGCCATCGTGCAGGCGGCCGTGGTACGCAATATTCCGTATCGCCGCCTGACCAATGGCAGCCTGGTGGTATTTGGCTGGGGCAGCCGCCAGCGCAAGATCCAGGCCGCCGAGATCGACAGCACCGGCGCGATTGCCGAAGCGATCGCGCAGGACAAGGAACTGACCAAGAAACTGCTGCATGCGGCCGGCGTGCCAGTACCGATGGGCCGCGTCGTGGTCGATCAGGACGACGCCTGGGCCACCGCGCTGGAAATCGGCCTGCCGGTGGTGATCAAACCCAAGGACGGCAACCAGGGCAAGGGCGTGACCGTCAACGTCACCACCCGCGCCCAGCTCGACGCCGGCTATGTGACGGCGTCCGAATTTCGCGACGACATCCTGGTCGAGCGCTACCTGCCCGGCAACGACTTCCGCCTGCTGGTGATTGGTAACAAACTGATCGCCGCCGCCCGGCGCGATCCGCCGATCGTGGTCGGCGACGGCGTGCACACGGTGCGCGAACTGGTCGACCAGGTCAACCTGGACCCGCGCCGCGGCAATGGCCATTCGACCTCGCTGACCAAGATCCGCTTCGACGACATCGCCCTGGCCAGCCTGGCCAAGCAGGGCCTGGTGGCCGAATCGGTGGCTGAAAAAGGCCAGCGCGTCATCCTGCGCAACAACGCCAACCTGTCGACCGGCGGCGCGGCCACCGACGTCACCGACGACGTGCACCCGGAAGTGGCGCTGCGCGCCATCGCTGCCGCCCACATGGTCGGCCTCGATATCTGCGGCGTCGACCTGGTGTGCGACAGCGTATTGAAACCGATCGAAGAACAGAACGGCGGCATCGTCGAAGTGAACGCCGCGCCCGGCCTGCGCATGCACCTGTCTCCATCGTTCGGCAAGGGCCGCAAAGTTGGCGAAGCGATTGTTTCGTCGCTGTTCGCCGACGGCGATGATGGCCGCATTCCGGTCGTCGCCGTGACCGGCACCAACGGCAAGACCACCACCGTGCGCCTGATCGCGCACCTGCTCACCGCTGCTGGCCTTCGCACCGGCATGACCAACACCGACGGCGTCTACATCGAAGGCAAGCGCATCGACAGTGGCGACTGCAGCGGCCCGCGCAGCGCGCGCAACGTGCTGCTGCACCCTGACGTCGACGCCGCCGTCTTCGAAACCGCGCGCGGCGGCATGCTGCGCGAAGGCCTCGCTTTTGATCGCTGCCAGGTGGCCGTTGTCACCAACATCGGTTCGGGCGACCACCTCGGCCTGAACTACATCACCACGCTGGAAGACCTGGCGGTATTGAAACGGGTGATCGTGCAGAACGTGGCCGACAACGGCGTAGCGGTACTGAACGCGACCGACCCGATCGTGGTCGGCATGGCCAACAATTGCCGTGGTTCGGTGACCTTCTTTGCCGCCGACCGCGAGCATCCGGTGATGTCCACCCACCGCGCCCAAGGGCAGCGCGTGGTGTACGTCGAAGATGGCATGCTGGTCGCCGCGCAAGGCAAGACCGAACTGAAGGTCGCGCTGTCGGAAGTGCCGATCACGCGCAACGGCACGGTCGGCTTCCAGGTCGATAACGCAATGGCGTCGGTCGCTGCCGCGTGGGCGGTGGGCACCTCGTGGGAAAGCATCTGCGCCGGCCTCAAGTCGTTCGCCAACGAGAGCGACAATGCGCCGGGACGCTTCAATGTATTCAACTATCGGGGCGCGACCGTGATTGCTGATTACGGCCACAATCCCGACGCGATCGCGGCGCTGGTGCAGGCCGTGGAGAGCATGCCTGCCAAACGCCGCTCGGTGGTCATCAGCGGCGCCGGCGACCGGCGCGACGTCGACATCACCCAGCAGACCGAGATCCTCGGCGCGGCATTCGACGACGTGCTGCTGTATCAAGACCAGTGCCAGCGCGGGCGTGCCGACGGCGAAGTGGTGGCGTTGTTGCGTCAGGGACTGACGGGCGCCAAACGCACCACCCACGTGGACGAAATCAATGGCGAGTTCATTGCGATCGACACCGCGCTGGCGCGCCTGAAGGAAGGCGACTTGTGCCTGATCCTGATCGACCAGGTCGATGAAGCGCTGGCGCATATCGCGTCGCGCATCGCACAAGGTTAATCTACATCGCCCTTGCGAAGGCGAGGGCGATGTGGTGCTTAGCCTAATTGCCTCAGGTTCTTCTTCACGCGCGCGGCGCGCCTGGCGCGCTGCGGCTGCCCCGACAATATCCCGCTGTAGCCGGTCAGGCGCTCGCCAATGGCGGTGCTCTCACCGTCGATGTCGAAGAAGCGCACATCTTTGCTATGCGCGCTGCCGCGCACCTTGACCACCGACACCACGCGCCGCAACTGGCCTTCCAGTTCGATGTAGCGCTGCATGATGATTGCATCGGCCAGGAAGGCATTGCCGTACGAGCTAAAACGCAGCATCTCATAACGGTCTTCCAGTTCGGCCGTCATCAGAACCGTGGCGCCCATGCCGGTCAGCACCGCCACCAGGCGGTACAGCGATTCGCGGAAGTTGTCGCGGAAGATGGCCGATAGCGCCAGCTCGAAGCCGGACAGCGAATCGATTACCACACGCCTGGCATTGGTCGCCTTGATCATGGTGACCAGGTCGTGCAGGATCTCGTCGATCGACAAGTCCAGCGTGCGCGTATTGATCACGCCCACATGCCCGCCCTCGATCAGTTGGTTGAGTTTGTGACTGAGCAGCTGATTCGGGCTCTTTTCGAACGCGGCAATCACGCCCTTCTCGCCCAGGCGCACGCCTTCGGCCAGGAACTCAGTGGTCAGGATGGTCTTGCCGGAACCGGAAGGCCCGACCAACAGCACCGAATAACCGGCCGGCACGCCGCCGCCCATCATCGCGTCAAGCGCAGGCACGCCCAGCGACAATCGCTCGCCAGCGCTGAAATGCGGTTGCGCGTTCTCCGCTCCTTGCAGCACCGCGCGCGGGAACACCTGCACGCCGCTGTCGTCGATGCGGAAGGTATGCGCGCCCAGTTTTTGCGAGCCGCCGCGCATTTTCACCACTTGCATCTTGCGCACCATCGAGTCGCCACGCACCAGCTGCGACATCCACAGGATGCCGTCGGCCACCGTAAACACGGGGCCCGATTCAGTTTCCGGCTGCAGGTATTCGCCGATCAGAAACGTCGTGGCTTGCCAGCTGGTCATCTGCATGCCCAGCTGCTGGATAAAGTACTGCAGCGCGGCCGCGCCCTGGTCGTTGGAGCGGGCCGAATGGACGACCGAGCGGAACGAATCGACAAATACCAGGCTCGGTTCGAACTCCTGGACTTCATCGGTAATACGCGCAAGAACGCGATCGAAGTCGCCGTCCACCATATCGGCAGCCAGATTGACGAAGCGGATCGCGTTGTCGAGTTTTTCGAAATCGAAGAAACCAAATTGCTGCTGGTAGCGCAGCATTTTCAATGGCGGCTCGCCCAGCACGGTAAAGAAGATCGCGCGGCAGTCCGGATTGGACATGGCAAACATCATCTGGTGCGCGAGCGTGGTCTTGCCGCTGCCTGGCGTGCCGGCGATCAGGTTGAAGGAAAACTCCGGTACACCGCCACCCATCAATTCGTCGAAGCCGGGAATGCCGGTCTTCATGCGCCGGATCTCTACTCGCTTACCCATGTTGCTGCTCCTTGCTTAATTTGGCGGCCCGCGCACGACCGAGTGCGGATTCTAGAATTAACTTCGTCATATGCGCCCCAACCAGCAAAGCGAGAATATCGATAAAAGTGGTAATCAGCAAAATGCTGGCGGCCTGGATGTCGCGCGCATTGCGCCCCTCGAAACAGTGCCGTAGTAATTCAAATTCGGGATCGGCCGGACGCGCGCGCGGATCGAACTGCAGCCACGGATAGTCGTTGCCGGCCCGGCGCGCGCTGCGAAACAGCAGCGACTCGAATCCATCTTCGCCGATCACGTTGCTCAGTGCATTGGCCAGAATCTGCAGCAGTTCTATGCTCACATCGATGCTGGCTTCCGGAGGCCCGGAAAGGACGCGTTCGATAATCGCGCGCGGGAGTTCGTCGTCTGTCGCCATGATAACCTGCTCAGTTCAATTCAATCATATTGCTGATGCCAGCCCGGCCCCTGCGGCGCCGCCCCAGCCTGTAATCGCCGAATGATACACCGGCAATGATTGCGCTGGCGGGCTGTTTAGCGCGCTGTAGCGCGACGATAACCAGGAGTTACAAACAATAGCAATGCCGCATGGTCACAGTTTGCGCGGGCCCACTTGGCGTGCTACTTTGGGCACAGGAGAACATCATGAATCAGCTCACCAAAAGTAATAATTTGGATGCCACCAGCGATCCGGCCGGCTATGAGCGCGATTTCGCGCTCTGGATCGAAACGCAGTTGGAAATTCTGCGCGCCAGGAAATTTGAACAGCTGGACTTGGACAACGTGATCGAGGAGTTGGCCGACATGGGCAAGGACCATCGCCGCGAATTGCGGTCACGCTTGGAAGTCTTGCTCATTCATCTGCTCAAGTGCCAATTTCAGGCTGAGCATAAATCGCGCAGCTGGTTAAGCACGATTCGGGCACAGCGCTCCGAACTGCATAGCCTGCTGGCGCAAAGTCCCAGCCTGAAAGGCGCGGTCGACGCTTACGCGACCGATGCCTATCCTGCCGCGGTCGAGCGCGCGGCCATCGAGATTTTTCCATCCGAAAACCCATTCACGCCGACACAACTGCTCGATACGACCTTTATTCCTTGAACCTCTATTCGATACGTGCTTTCTTCTTTTTTTTCACCGGGATCGACACCTCTTGCCGCGGTTTGGTCGACGGCGGAGGCGCCACGGGCAAGGGGAAGCCGAGAAAGACCATGACCAGGAAGATCGGCAGCAGGCAAAAGAACAGCGGCCGCCGCCAGTTGAGTTTTTGTTTCATCATGGCCACTAGTTGGCGATGAAACCAGCTTATTCAAGGTGCAACGCTTTTAATCGCCGCAATTGCGCCGCCTGGTAGGCGCCGAAAGTGTCGTCAAACAGGCAGCGGATCAGCGGATCGTCGACCAGGTCGGCTTCGGCGATATCCTCTTCGGTGGCGGCGTCGAACGTCGCGTCGTTGATGCGCATATACATCGACGTCAGCGACTCCCCCAGCTCCAGCGCGGCGTGGATTTTCGCCAGCGCGATCTCGGTGGTCCACGACAAGGCCTGACCGGTGTCGGCAACGCGCTCGATCGCGTCACCCTCGATGCGGTAATGGAAGTGGGTGCCCACCCCGGCGTGATCGAATACCGACAAGCGCCAGATCCGCTCCTGCTCGAAGTAGCTGTGGTCGGGCAGCTCCATGGCGCGGTAGGTCGCCAGCAAACCGGTTTCACAGTAGGCGAAAACCTTGGCCGCTTGCTCCCCAGTCAGGGCCGGGAAGCGGGCCGCGATTTCTGACGTGGGTGGCCACGGCGCATCGGGGCGGTAATCGTAATCGACATCCTGCTCGCCCACCGGCAGCACCCAGGCTAACGGCGGCGCAGCGCGCAGCGCGTCGCGCTCCAAAGCGACCGACACCGATGGATTGAGCCGCACCACCTGCAGCGCCGGCAAGGCCGCTTCGATCTCGCGCTGGAACTGGTGATAGGTAATCGGGAAAAAGGCGTGGTTATACCAGGACCATGATTCTTGCAAAAACTGGCACGAGCTGGGCACCACGTAGCGGGGCTTGAGCACCGCCAGCTGTTCGATCCAGTCGGCCGGCAAGGACGATGGCGCGGCGCTGGCGCGCGACGGCGACAGCACGTCAATCTCGCGCATGGTCTGGAATGGCCACAGCACCATGTCCCATGGTCCTTGCGCGGCCAGCAGCGCCAGCGTATCGGGGCCGATCCAGGCATCGACCACGTTGAGCACATTGAGCCCGCCTGCCTTGATCTGAAATAGCGAATCGACGTCGGCGTCGAGCGCTTCGCGCGGGATCACTTCGATCGCGCCCACCTGCGCCGGTTCATTGACGTGCAGAGGGCGCACATCGGTAAAACCGAGCGCGCGGATCATGGCAAACAGTTCGTCGAACAGGCAATACAGGTAGATCGGCGTGCGCCGGTCCAGCAAGTCCAGGCTCTCGAGCGAGCAGTGGTCATCGTGAAAATGGGAGATGAAGACCGCGTCGAAGGCCAGCGCGCCGATCTGCGCGCGGTCGAAACTGACAGCCGGGAAGGCGTGGCAATTGCGGCTGAAGGGATTTTCGAAAATCGGATCGAATGCGATCTGCGTGCCGCCGCAGGCGAACACGTAGCCCGCGTGAAGAATCCTGGATATGGTCAGTGTCATTGGTACTCGGTCCGAATTTGGCGCCGCAAAACCGCGTCTCGCGCCCTCAGGCACGGTTTCGTCGCAGCGCGCACAAAGGCGGCGCGCAGCCCGGCATAGTAGCGACATCTTAACCGACTACCCGGAGCCATCATGCTAGTGCAAATCCTCAGCCACACCCCGCTGTACGTTTGGGCCATCCTGGCCTTGCTGGTATGGCGCGGCATCGCCGCCAGCGCCGACCGCGAGATGGCGTTCGGCAAACTGCTGATCATCCCTGCCGTGATGCTGCTGCTGGCGTTGCAAGACATCGCCTTCAAATTCGGTCTTGGCGCTGTCACGCTGGCGGCGTGGGCCGGCGGCGCGGCGCTGGCCGCCATCATCACCTGGCATACCGGCACGGTGCGCGTCTCCCCCGGCCAGCAGCCCGGCCACGTGCTGGTGCGCGGCAGCTGGACGCATCTGGCAGTGATGCTGACCGTCTTCACGACCAAATACGTCACCAGCGTGCTGCTGGCCATGCATCCACAAGCGCAGCACGACACGTTGATCGTGGTCCTGGTGTGCACCGTGTTCGGCCTGTTCAACGGCATCCTGTTCGGCCGCCTGGCGCGCGCCGCGGCCAGCTGGCAGCCCGGCACCGGCCAAATAGTTTCCCATCGGTAAGAGTATTTTTACAACAGTGCAAATTCCTCAAAAACTATGTAGTAATATTACACGAAGGGTATTCCCCTTCTCGCCCGCGGCGTCACAAGAACCACAATCAAGGACAAGGCGCCGCCCGCTACACACATTCTTCGAGGACTCGCTGATGCGTACCATGCGTAGTATTACTTCACACTTTCGACTTTTACTGGCTATCACCAGCAGCGCCATCGTGCTTGCCGCTTGCGGCGGCGGGGGTGGCTCCAGCGCTGCGCCACCGGTGGTTGTCCCTCCGCCACCGGTGGAAGTGGAGGCGCCGCAGGCAGCGGCCACCATCCGCATGCACTTTCGGCGCGTCCAGCATGACGAGGCCCAATGGGGCGTCTACTCGTGGTCCGGCCCGGTCACGCCGAGCGCGGCCTGGATCAGCGGCCGCTTCATGCTGACCAGCACCGATGCGTTCGGCGCCTACGTCGACATTGCGCTAGACGTCACCAAGACCAGCATCGCGTTCCTGCTCACCGACGGCAGCGGCAACAAGAACTGCATCAACGACCAGAACGTCGCTTTTGCCGCCGATATCGCCACCAAGGGGCAGCAAGTGTGGATGCTGGAAGGCGACTGCACGATCTACGCGACCAAGCCGGCGCTCACGTTTGGCAACCTGTCCGAAGCGAAGGCCCACTGGCTCTCAAGCGACACGCTGGCCTGGCCCGGCGCACCGGCCACCGGCAGCTACAAGCTGTATCACGCGGCCAACGGCGGCCTGGGATCGAATGCAGCGGGCGTAACCGGCGCCGATGGCAGCGTCACCTTGACCATCGCCGGCGCGCTGGCCCCGGCGCTGGCGACCAGGTATCCGCACCTGTCCACTGCCACAGCCCTGACCTTGTCCGCTGCCGATGCCAGCGCCATGGCCGGCAAAGTGAGCGGCCAGTTCGCCATCGCGCAGTTCGACGCGGGCGGCGCCCTGATCCAGGTCACCTCGCTGCAAACGAGCGGCATGCTCGATGCGCTGTTCGCCGGCGCGGCCGCCGCCAGCAAGCTCGGAGCGAGCTTCAGCGCGGCCGGCGTGCCGACCTTCCGCCTGTGGGCGCCGACCGCAAAGTCGGTCACGCTCAACGTCTACGCAGACGCCAGCACCGCCACCGTCACCGCGCACGCGATGACCAGGGACAGCGCCAGCGGCGTGTGGAGCTACACCGCGCCGGACGCCAGCCTGACCAATAGCGCTTACTACACCTACACGGTCAGCGTACTGTCGCGCTGGGCCGCCAATGCGGTGGTGAGCAACACGGTCACCGATCCGTACTCGCTCAGCCTGAACGCCAACGGCCAGCGCAGCTTCGTGGCCAACCTCGATAGCGCCGCCCTCAAGCCGATCGGCTGGGACGCGCACGCGCTGCCGGCGCTGGCCCATGCTGCCGACATCTCGCTGTACGAACTGCAGGTGCGCGATTTCAGCACCTCCGACCTGACCGTGCCGCTGGCCCACCGCGGCAAATTCATGGCGTTTACCGACATCGGTTCGAACGGCATGCTGCACCTGCGCGCCTTGCAGGCGGCCGGCCTGACCCATATCCACCTGCTGCCAAGCTTCGACATCGCCAGTGTCAACGAGACCGGCTGCAGCACGCCAACCATCCCTGCCGCTGCCGACAACGGCACCGAGCAGCAAGCTGCGGTTGCGGCCAGCGCCAACAGCGACTGCTTCAACTGGGGCTACGATCCGGTCCACTACACGGCGCCGGAAGGCTCGTTTTCCACCGACGCCAATGACGGCGCGGTGCGCGTGCGCGAATTCCGTTCGATGGTGCAGTCGCTGCACACCCAAGGCCTGCGCGTGGTGATGGACGTGGTCTACAACCACACCAGCCAATCGCAGCAAGGCCCGCTGTCGGTGCTCGACAAGATCGTGCCGACCTACTACTACCGCCTCAACGCCAGCGGCGCCATCCTGGGCGACAGCTGCTGCGCCGACACTGCCGCCGAAAACGCGATGATGGGCAAGCTGATGATCGACTCGGTGGCCACCTGGGCGCGCGACTACAAGGTCGACAGCTTCCGCTTCGACATCATGGGCATGGCGCCGCTGGCGGTGATCACCAAGCTCAAGACCGACGTGGCCACTGCGGCTGGACGCGAAATCTACCTGTACGGCGAAGCCTGGAATTTCGGCGCTGTGGGCAACGATGCACGCTTCGTGCAGGCGCGCCAGTCCAATATGTTCGGCAGCGGCGTGGGCTCGTTCAACGACCGCCTGCGCGACGCGGTGCGCGGCGGCGGCTGCTGCGACAGCGGCGCCGATCTGATCAACCAGAAGGGCTTCATCAACGGCGCTACTGCGGAAAACCTGCTGCGCCTGGGCGATCTGATCAAGGTAGGCATGTCGGGCACGCTGCGCGACTACAGCTTCACCGACCGCACCGGCGCCGTGCGCAAGAATTCGGAGATTGACTACTTCGGCCAGCAGGCCGGTTTCGCCGCCAGCCCGCAGGAAACCATCAACTATGTCGAAGCGCACGACAACCAGACCCTGTTCGACCTGAACGCGTACAAGCTGCCGGCCGACACCAGCCTGGCCGACCGGGTGCGGGTGCAGAACCTGGGCGCGGCGATCAACATGTTCTCGCAAGGGGTGCCGTTTTTCCACGCCGGCCAGGACATGCTGCGCTCGAAATCGATGGACCGCGACAGCTACAACGCCGGCGACTGGTTCAACAAGCTCGATTTCAGCTACCAGTCGAACAACTTCGGCGTGGGCTTGCCGATGCAGGGCGTGAACGGCGACAACTGGAGCTTGATGACGCCGATTCTGGCCAACCCGCTGATCAAGCCGGACAACGCGGCAATCGTCCAGGCGCGCGACTACTTCCTCGACCTGCTGCGCATGCGCAAGGACAGTTCGCTGTTCCGCCTGCGCACGGCGCAAGAGGTGATCGACCGCGTCAAGTTCTATAACGTCGGACCGGCCCAAGTGGCTGGCGTGATTGCGATGAACATCGACGGCACCGGCTACGCGAACGCCAACCACAAGAGCGTGACGGTACTGATCAACGTCGACACGGTCGCGCGCATCGTGACCATCGACGCACTGAAAAGCCGCACGCTGGCAGTGCATGCGGTGCAGCTGGCTTCGACCAGCGATGCGCTGGCCAAGACCGCCACCTACACCAGCGCGAGCGGCAGCTTCAGCATCCCGGCGCGCACCACCGTGGTATTCGTCGAAAACTAAACCGCGTACTCCCGCGCTGAGCCACCCTGCGAACCAGGGTGGCTTTTTTTATCGCGGGACCGGCCGTTTTCAGCACAGCAGCGGCTCCTCGAACCCGCTCGGCACGGCGCGGTGGTAAGCTCTCGGTTTGTGATAAAAAAGCCATGCCACTACATCGTCCCTGCGAAGGCGGGGACGACGGCGCGGCGACCGAATTCTTCGAGCCAAGAGAAAGCGAACCATGAAACAGAACTATATCAACGGCGCCTGGGTCGACGGCGCAACTTCGTCCGCCAACATCAACCCGTCCAACACGGCCGACATCATCGGCCACTACGCGCAAGCCGATGCGCAGCAAGCCGAGCTGGCCATTGCCGCCGCCGCTGCCGCCGCACCCGGCTGGGCCCTGTCGAACATCCAGATGCGCGCCGACGCGCTCGACAAGATCGGCACCGAAATCATCGCCCGCAAGGAAGAACTGGGCACGCTGCTGTCGCGCGAAGAAGGCAAGACCCGTCCTGAAGGCATCGGCGAAGTGGCCCGCGCCGGCGCCATCTTCAAGTTCTTCGCCCAGGAATGCCTGCGCCTGCGCGGCGACAAGCTGCCCTCCGTGCGCCCCAACCTGGACATCGAAATCACGCGCGAGCCGGTTGGCGTGGTCGGCATCATCGCGCCGTGGAATTTCCCGATCGCGATCCCGGCCTGGAAGATCGCGCCCGCCCTCGCCTATGGCAACTGCGTGCTGATCAAGCCGGCCGAACTGGTCCCCGGCAGCGCCTGGGCGCTGGCTGAAATCATCAGCCGCGCCGGCCTGCCCAACGGCGTGTTCAACCTGGTGATGGGCCGCGGCAGCGTGGTCGGCCAGGCCTTCCTGAACGACCGGCGCGTGAACGCAATCAGCTTCACCGGTTCGGTTGGCACCGGCGCCAAGGTGGCGCAGGCGGCAATCGGGCGCATGGCCAAGGTGCAGATCGAAATGGGCGGCAAGAACCCGCTGGTGGTGCTGGACGACGCCGACCTGGCCACTGCCGTCAACTGCGCCGTGCAGGGCTCGTTCTTCTCGACCGGCCAGCGCTGCACGGCCTCGTCGCGCATCATCGTGGGCAAGAATATCTACCCGGCGTTCGTGGCTGCGGTGAAGGAAAAGCTGGCTGCTTTGACCGTGGGCGACGCGCTCGCCGCCGGCATCGACATCGGCCCCGTAGTCGACCAGAGCCAGCTTGACCAGGATCTGGACTACATCCGCATTGGGCGCGACGAAGGCGCCACGCTGGCTTTCGGCGGCGAACGCGTCACCTGCGCTACGCCCGGCTTCTTCCTGCGCCCGGCGCTGTTTACCGACTGCAGCAACGACATGCGCATCTCGCGCGAAGAAATTTTCGGACCGGTGGCCAGCGTAATCCCGGCCGACAGCTACGAGCATGCGCTGGCACTGGCCAACGACAGCGAGTTTGGTCTCTCGAGCGGGATCGTCACCACCTCGCTCAAACACGCGACCCACTTCAAGCGCCACGCGCAAGCGGGCATGGTGATGATCAACGTGCCCACCGCCGGCGTCGATTACCACGTGCCGTTTGGCGGCAGCAAAGGCTCGAGCTACGGTTCGCGCGAACAGGGCACCTACGCGGCCGAGTTCTTCACCACCGTTAAGACCGCCTACTGCGGCGTCTAGTGCCCACCCAGGCCAGCATCCCCAGCCCGGTCGCCGTCAACAGCGCGGTGCCCGGCTCGGGCACGTTGGCCTGCAAGGGATCGAGCCGCACCGCGTAGCACTGGCCGTCGCGGCACGCGGTGCCGGCGATCTGTTCGAGGTCGTTGATGGCGGCCGCATCCGTCACGGTCCAGCCGGACAGTGGATCGATCAGCAGATTCACGTCCTGAAAAATGCCGCCCTGGTACAGGAAGCCGTGCCGGTCGGCGCTCAGGCCGACGCCGCTCCAGCCCACCACCTGGCCCAGATTGTTGACGTCGAGCGCGTCGCTGCCGACGTACTGACCGCCCAGCGCGCCCAGGTCGATCATGGTCCCGTCAAGAAGCAGGAAGGCGTGCGGAATCGTGTGCCCGATGCCGGCCGGGTCGAGCGTGGTGCTGGCGCGTCCGACAATCACGCCGGCGTCATTGATTGCCCGCGCTTCGCTGTACAAGCCACCCAGCGTGCCCAGGTCGGTCATCATGTCGTTGTCGATGATAAAGGCGTGCTCGGGATGCTCGGGCGGCCCGAAGTCGGTGGCCGACGAGGCCCCGACAATCTGTCCCTGCGCGTTGATGGCCAGCGCCCGGCTGCGCTCATCGCCTTCGTAGGTGGGCAGAAAACCCAGTCCTTGCATGCTGCCGTTGGCATACAGGAAGGCAATGCCGTACTCTCCCAGCGAACCGGCCGGATAGTCGGCCGCGCCGACAATGTGGCCGGCGTTATCGATGCCGTAGGCGCGGCTGCCGGCGCCACCCAGGGTGCCAAGGTCGGACATCACCCCGCCGAGATAGGAAAACGCGCGACCGTCGCCAGCCGCGTTGCTGGCCGTGCCCACCACCTGGCCGCTGTCGTTGATGGCAGCGGCCGACGCGCTGGCGCCGCCCAGCGTGCCCAGGTCGAGCAACGCGATGCCGGAATGAATGAAGGCGCGCTGGTCGCCGGCGCCATTGGTGTATTCGCCCACCACCTGTCCGCCCAGGTTGATGTCGAGCGCAGCGCTGCCGGCCCCGCCCAGCACCGTCAGGTTGTAGCGCGGACCGGCCGCTGCCGCCAGCGGCAGCGCGCATAGCGCCAGCAAGATGCAGCTGGCAAATTGTTTCGGGACGAACATAGTGGGCTCCTCAACGCGGCTTGGGCTGTTCTGTAGCGCAGAACGCGTACGCAGGCGGAGCTCGCATCGCCACCACCCGAGCTCAAGAGTAAGCGTGAATTTTTTGCCCACCCATGTGCCACGTCAGACACTGGCGCCGTAGCCTGCATTCAGGATTGCAGGGCGGCACGCAGTGTCGGCTACTTGCTCGCGACCGGAGTCGGGGCCGCAGGCAGGCGCGCTTGGTCTGCGCGTCGCCAGCGTCGGCCCAGCGTTTGCGCAGCGCGCCCGTCAGCAGCAACGTGGCAATGCCCGTACAGCCCAGACCGAGCACTTATTTGAGGAGGCGCCTTTCCGCTTAGGACGGCCACTGCTGCGCGGTGTGCTTAACCCGCAGCACTTCGATCGTCTTCGCGAGGACCCGATAGATCACCAGGTAATTTTCATGGGCGACCAATTCGAACGTGCCGCGTTTGCGGCCGGCGCGACCGATGAGCGGGTGCACCGCAAGAGGTAGCACTTTGGATTCAATCAAGCTGAGCATTTTTTCAGCATTGACCGGGCTATCCTTGGCGATGTGCTGGCCGATCTTGATCAGATCATTGATCGCCTGCTTTTTCCAGTGGATGACATGCACACCCGTTCCTCATCCGCGTTTGAGTGCGGCACGCACCAGACGCATCGCTTCATCGTGAGCAACTGTCGGACTGGAATCGTCTATGGCTTCTTGAACCTCGGCCTTGAGCCATTTCGTATATGCGGCCGCCGCGTGAACATCCTTCATTGCAACAGCGCGGTCCGGCCGCTTCGCCGTTGTCGCGCCATGGGGATCGTAGTTCGCAGCATCCACGTCAAAGCAAGCAATGCCGACGCCTTTCAAATACTCGACCAGCGTTTCGAACTTGCGAAAAATGCGCACCTGACGGCTGCGTTGCGCGGCCAATGCGCGTTCGGTCGTGCCGTACTTCACCAAAAGTCCCCAGCCTCCTGCCTGTCCGACGACATGGGCGCTGCTCACAACGCCGGCCTCTGCCAATTGCGTCAGCGTCATGTGGTCTATCGTTTCAATTGTCATGCTTGCCTCATCCCTGGAACCAACATTAATTAAATTATCCGCAAATTATAGAAAATTGCAATCAACACTTTAATTAAGTGCGCTCAGAGTGGGGTCGCTGATGCTGTCGCTGCCAGTTTCGATCCGGCCCGCGAAACGGCGCAGGTAAGTTGGCTGCCTTGCCAAGCGAGGGTGCCGAAATAGTGGTCGAACGAACGGCTTTCCTGCATCAGGATCACGATGTGCCCGACATCCATGATGGTACCGCTGGGAAGTGCGCGCATGATTTTTGGTGAATTATCCATGCAACAACCATAATATATAAGCAATCACAGTCATCGCGTTTTTGCTGCAAAACAAGCTGAAGCGCGTATATTTGTCATCGATGGTTAGTCATGACATCGCACCTGGCAGCTGGATCGCCTTCGCCGCTTTTTCATTCAAAGGAGAATTACGTGAATAGTCGTCTGATCATTGTCGCAGCCGCGCTCGCCGGCCTGGCGTGCGCTCCAGTGGTGGCCGTGGCCGCCGCATCGGCCTCGGCTGAAAAAGAAAAATGCTTTGGCATCGCCAAGGCCGGTCAAAACGATTGCGCCGCGGCCAACGGTTCGCACTCGTGCGCCGGCCAGTCCAAGACCGATAACGGCGCCGCCGAATGGAAATACGTTGCCAAGGGCACGTGCGAAAAGGCCGGCGGCAAGACGGCTGCACCGGCCAAATAAAGTTACGCAATGGCCGGGCCGTGGCCTGGCCATTGCGCAGCGAACAAAGTAAGTCAATCACGGGCCATGCGGTCGCCCGAGGCGGTAGAATGCTGCCTACTCGAATGCACCGCACAAACACACCTCAATGACCATCGCTCCAAAAGAAATCAGCCCGGCCGCCGTGAAGGCCAGCGCCACTGAAAAAATCACGCCCATGATGCAGCAATACCTGGGCATCAAGGCCGACTACCCGACCATGCTGGTGTTCTACCGCATGGGTGACTTCTACGAGCTGTTTCACGAAGACGCCGAGAAGGCGGCCCGCATCCTGGGCATCACGCTGACCGCGCGCGGCGCCCAGAGCGGCAACCCGATCAAGATGTGCGGCATCCCGTTCCACTCGCTCGATCCCTACCTGGCCAAGCTGGTCAAGCTGGGCGAGTCGTGCGCCATCTGCGAACAGATTGGCGACCCGGCCACCAGCAAGGGTCCGGTCGAACGCAAGGTGATGCGGGTGGTCACGCCCGGCACCCTGACCGACGCCGACCTGCTGCCCGAAAAAGCCGAACGCCCGCTGCTGGCCGTGTGCATGCTCAGCCAGCGCAAGGTCGTCACTACCGGCCTGGCCTGGCTGTCGCTGGCCAGCGGCGTATTGAAACTGATGGAATTTTCAGGCGACAGCCGCACCGTCGGCGTGCGCCTGCAGCAGGAACTCGAACGTATCGCACCGGCCGAAATCCTGCGCGGCGACGACGCCGACCTGTTCGAAGACGATGGCACGGTCCACTCGCAGCGCGTACCGGACTGGCACTTTGACGTCGTCGGCGGCCACAAGGCGCTGCTCGACCAGCTCGGCGTAGCCACCCTCACCGGCTTTGGCGCCGATGGCCTGGGCGCCGCATTCGGCGCGGCCGGCGCGCTGCTGCGCTATGCCCAGTCGACCCAGGGCCGCGGCCTGCAGCACGTGCGCAGCCTCACCACCGAAACCGAAAACGAATTCATCGGCCTCGATGCGGCCACCCGGCGCAACCTGGAACTGACCGAAACCATCCGCGGCCAGGAGTCGCCGACGCTGTTTTCCTTGCTCGACCACTGCCGCACCGCCATGGGTTCGCGCATGCTGCGCCACTGGCTGCACCACGCACGGCGCGACCAGGGCACGGCGCGCGCGCGCCACGCGGCGATCGCCGCGCTGGCCCAGAGCGACGCCTCCGGCGCACTGGCAAGCACGCTGGCCCAAGTACCGGACATCGAACGCATCACCACCCGCATCGCGCTGCTGTCGGCCCGTCCACGCGACCTGGCCAGCCTGCGCGACGGCCTGCAGCAGTTGCCGGCGCTGCGCCAGTGCATGGCGCGCAGCTTCATTGCCGGCGAAGCGAGCCTGCTGGCGGCGATCCATGACGCCATCGCCACGCCTGCCCACTGCCTGGCATTGCTGGAACGCGCGGTGGCGCTGGAGCCGGCCGCCATGGTGCGCGACGGCGGCGTGTTTGCGCGCGGCTTCGACGCCGAACTGGACGAACTGCGCGGCCTGTCCGAGAACGCCGGCCAGTTCCTGCTGGACCTGGAAATTCGCGAGCGCGCGCGCACCGGCATCGCCAACCTGCGCGTCGAATACAACAAGGTGCACGGCTTCTACATCGAAGTCACGCACGGCCAGACCGACAAGGTGCCGGACGACTACCGCCGCCGCCAGACGCTGAAAAACGCCGAGCGCTACATCACGCCGGAACTGAAGGTATTCGAAGACAAGGCGCTGTCGGCGCAGGACAAGGCGCTGGTGCGCGAAAAGCAGCTGTACGACCAGCTGCTGGCCGACCTGGCGCCGCACATCGGCATGCTGCAAACGATCTCGCACGGCCTGGCCCAGCTCGACACGCTGACGGCGCTGACCATCCACGCGCTGCAACACAACTGGTGCGCGCCGCAGCTGGTGCTTGACCCGTGGCTGGACATCGTCGAAGGGCGCCACCCGGTGGTGGAAAACCAGATCGAGCGCTTCATCGCCAACGACTGCCAGTTGAACGACGAACGGCGCCTGCTGCTCATTACCGGTCCGAACATGGGCGGTAAATCGACCTTCATGCGCCAGGTGGCCCTGATCACGCTGCTGGCCTACGTGGGCAGCTACGTGCCGGCCGCCAGCGCCACCATCGGCCCGATCGACCGCATCTTCACCCGCATCGGCGCTACCGACGACTTGGCCGGCGGGCGCTCGACCTTCATGGTGGAGATGACCGAATCGGCCGCCATCCTGAACGGCGCCAGCGAGCACTCGCTGGTGCTGATGGATGAAGTGGGACGCGGCACCTCGACCTTCGACGGCCTGGCGCTGGCGTGGGCGATTGCGCGCCACCTGATCGACACCAGCCGCAGCTTCACGCTGTTTGCGACCCACTATTTCGAATTGACCCAGCTGCCCGACAGCCATCCGACGGCGGCCAACGTGCATTTGTCGGCGGTCGAGCACAAGGACTCGATCGTGTTCCTGCATGCGGTGCAGGCGGGACCTGCATCACAAAGCTACGGCCTGCAAGTGGCGCAGCTGGCCGGCGTGCCGCAAACGGTGATCAAGGCCGCCCGCAAGCACCTGGCGCGCCTGGAATCGCAAGCGCTGGACGCCACGCCGCAGCTGGACTTGTTCGCGCTGCCGAACGCCGACGCCGACGACGAACCGGCCGCGCCCGAACGCAGCGCGCTGCAAGTAGCGCTCGAGGCAATCGATCCGGATGCGCTCACGCCGCGCGAAGCGCTCGACTTGCTGTATCAGCTCAAGCGCATCCAATGACGCTGCGCGCACGCTATCCGGTGCTGCTGGCAATGGCGTTGCTGAGCGCGCAAGCGAGCGGCGCGGCAAAGGTGCAGCCCGACCTGCAGTTCGGCGTCATCGGCCATAGCTTCGCCAAGGCCGGCGGCGAGCGCCAGCTGGAGCAGTCGCTGGCCAAGGTGGCCGACGCCACGCTGGCGTTCGCGGTGGCGACCGGCGTCAAGGGCGCAGCCGAACCATGCAGCGACGCCCTGTACGCGCAGCGGCGCCAGATGTTCGCCGACGTGCATGTGCCGCTGATCGTGCTGCCGGCCGCCAGCGACTGGGCCGACTGCAAGAACAGTGCAGGACGGCTGGCCGGCACCGAACGCTTGAACCGTTTGCGCGAACTGCTCTATACCGACCCGGGCTCGCTGGGCGACAAGCCGATCGCGCTGGCGCGCCAGTCGGCCAACGCCAAGTTTCGCAGCTACGCCGAGAACGCCTACTGGAACGTGGGCAACGTGCTGTACGCGACGGTAAACATCCCGTCGAACAACAACCACTACCGCTCCGAAGCGGGCCGCAACAGTGAATTCGAAGATCGCGCCGTGGCCAACCGCTTCTGGCTGAACCGCCTGTTTGCCATGGCCAAGCGCAAGAAGTTCGAGGCGCTGGTGCTGTTTTCCGAAGGGAACGTAAAAATTCTCAGCGATGAACCAGGTTTGCTGGCGCGCTTCGGACGCAGCGCCGCCACGCAGGACGGCTATGGCGCCCCGCGTCACCAGATCGTGACGCTGGCCGCGCAGTTTCCCGGCAAAGTGCTGTTGATCGATACGGGCGCGGTGGCCAACGGCACCGAACCGGTGATCGCCTGGCGTGACAATCTGGGCCACGTCAGCATCGGTTCGCGCGTGGTGGTGGTGCATGTGACACCCAAGGCGGACACTTTGTTCCGGCTCGAGCAGCCGTAAACGTACTTCGGGGTCAGACCTCAATTCGTCGAATTGAGGTCTGACCCCGAACCGCTCATTGAGGTCTGACCCCGAAGCGGGGTCAGACCTCGATTGACGTTACTGCACTGGCTTGCCGTCAGCGTCGATCTTGATCACGTCGCCCAGCTTGAGCTCGCGCACGCCGGCTTCGACCTTGCTCATGTCGCCCACCACTACCCACACCAGCTTGCCCGGCTCGATCGTGCGGGCCGCAATCGCGTTGGCCTGCTCCGGCGTCAGCGACGTCACGTTCTGGGTGAAGGTGTTGTAGTAGTTTTCTGGCAGCTTGTACTGCAAGATGGTCTGGTACGCGTTGCTCAGCTGGCCAGCGGTCTCGAAGTTGCCTGGCAAACCCAAGGTTTCGTTGTTTTGCGCGTTCAGCAGCTCGTTGGCGGTGATCGGCTTGGCGCCGGCAATGTTGGCGTATTCCTGCACCAGTTCTTGCAGCGATTCGCGCGTCTTGTCGGTCTGCACCGGCGAGCTGCTGATGTACAGGCGCTGGCCCAGTGCCGCCGGCAGGCTGGCGCGCACGCCATACGACCAGTGCTTCTCTTCGCGCAGGTTGGTGTTGATGCGCGAGCTGAACGTGCCGCCGAAGATGTTGTTGACCATCTGCAGTGAAATCGAATCAGGCGAGTTGCGTGGCGGCGCCAGTTGCACGCCGTAGATCACGCTTTGCTGCGAACCGGGGCGGTCCATCAGGTAGACGATGCGCTTTTCAGGCAGCTTCGCTTCAGCCAGGTTCTTCTTCGGTACCTCGCCCGCTTTCCAGCCGCCAAATGCCTTTTCCAGCATCGGCTTCATTTCGGCCAGCGTGGTGTCGCCAACGACCAGCAAGGTGGCGTTGTTCGGGCGGAACCAGGTCTGGTGGTACTTGACCAGGTCGTCGCGCGTGATGCGCGCCACGGCCGCTTCAGTGCCGCTGCCGGTCAATGGCAATGCGTACGCATGGCCAGCGCCGTACACGATGCCAGGAATGACGCGCAAGGCCATCGCGTTCGGGTTCGTTTTCTCGCGCGCGATCGCGGCCAGCTGGTCTTTCTTGAGGCGATCGATTTCGTTCTGCGCAAAGGCAGGGTGCAGCAGGATGTCCGAGTACACGTCCAGGCCTTTGGCCATGGTGGCCTTGAGCACGTTCAGTTGCACGAAGGCGCCGTCCAGGTTGGTGTTACCGGTGTAGTTGGCGCCCAGTGCTTCGAGCTCTTCGCCGATGGCCAGCGCATTGCGCGTCTTGGTGCCTTCGTCGAGCATGCGCAGCGTCAGGCCGGCCACGCCAGGCAGCTCGGCCGAATCGGATGCGTAGCCGCTGTCGACCATCATCGAAAAATTGACCACCGGCGCGGCATGACGTTCGGCCAGCACCACTTTCAGGCCGTTCGACAGCGTCATTTTTTGCATCGGTGGCAGGTTCAGCGTTTCAGCCTTGCCCAGTGCCGGCTGCTTGCTGCGGTCCAGCGCAGGCGCCGTTGCCAGGCCGGTCGGGAACGGCTGTACTTCGAGCACGTAGTCGCCGTCGCTGAGCCACTCGGCCATGGCCTGCTTGATCTGGGCCGGGGTGGCAGCCTTGATCGCTTTCAGGTAGTCCTTGTAGCAATCCGGATTGCCGGTGTAGGTGGTGCAGGCGGCCAGCAAGTCGCTCTTGCCGCCGAAGCCGCCGACGCGTTCGACGATGCGGGTGAAGCGGGCCAGGATCGCGGTCTTGGCCAGTTCCAGTTCGGACGCGGTCGGGCCGGTTTTCATCAGGCTGCGCATTTCTTCATCGGCGCCTTTTTCCAGCTTGCGCATGTCGGCGCCTGGGCGCGCGGTCAGCGTGAAGGAAAACTGGCCGGCGATTTCATTCGAATCGTTTTCGGCTTGCGCGCCGGTGGCCAGCTGCTCCTTGTACACCAGGCGCTTGTAGAAGCGCGAGGTCTTGCCACCGCCCAGCACGTGCGAGGCCAGGTCCAGCAGCGGCTCGGTGGCGGTGTTCGAACCTGGCACGTTCCAGACGCGGTACAGGCGGTTGGCGGGAACGCGGTCCTGGACCGTGCCGCGGTGGGTGCCGGTGCGCTTGGCGATCCAGGCGTCATGCTTGGCCAGCGGCGGGCCGGCCGGAATTTCGCCGTAATACTTCTCCACCTTTGCCAGCGCCGCTTCCGGCGTGATGTCGCCGGCCATCACCAGCGTGGTGTTGTTCGGGCCGTAGTTGGTCTTGAACCATTCCTGCACGTCCGTCATCGAGGCCGCGTCCAGGTCCTTCATCGAACCGATCACGCTCCACGAGTATGGGTGGCCGACCGGGTAGGTGTTTTCCACCAGCAGCTGGTACGCCACGCCGTACGGATTGTTCTCGCCCTGGCGCTTTTCGTTTTGCACCACGCCGCGCTGCAGGTCCAGTTTCTTCTGGTCCAGCACGCCCAGCAAGTGGCCCATGCGGTCGCTTTCGGCGAACAGCGCGTAGTCGACCATCGAGGTCGGCACGTTTTCGAAATAGTTGGTGCGGTCGTTGTTGGTGGTGCCGTTCAGGTTGGTCGCGCCGATGCGCTCCATGGCCGTGATGAACACCTGGTTGTGGTTGTCGCTGCCGCTGAACATCAGATGTTCGAACAGGTGCGCAAAGCCGGTCTTGCCCAGCTTTTCATTTTTGGATCCGACGTGGTACCAGGTATTGATTGCCACCACCGGCGCCTTGTGGTCTTCGTGCACCAGCAGCGTCAGGCCGTTCTTGAGGACGAATTTTTTGTAGCTGATATCGGGAATGGCGATATCGACCTTGGTCGACGGTTTGGCCGGCGTGGCCGCGGTGGCAAGGGTGCCGGCCGAGATCAGCGCGAGCGACGCCGCCAGCAGCGTGCGGCGAAAAGTCATGGTCATACAGGTTTCTCCTGGAAAGGCGTGCGATGCACAAAGGGGGCGCCACGCAGCAGCCATGCCAGGCGCGGCGCGCGCTGTCATTCTAGTGCTTATACCAACTTTTGGAGAAATTATTTTAACCCTGAAGTATATGCATATACTGGGCTGGCTGACGGCGCCGCGATCGGCGCCATCAGCCAAGGTGCGGCTGCTTAGTGAACCGGGTGGCTGCGGAAATGGTCGCCTTCGTCGCCTTCGTCATCTTCGTCGTCGCCATGGTGGTGGCCATGGGCGCCGTGCACGTGCTCGTGGGCGATTTCTTCATCGGTGGCAGCGCGCACGGAGGCGACCGACAACTCAAAGCGCAGCGCCATGCCGGCCAGTGGATGATTGCCATCCAGCACCACCTTGTCGTCGGCAATGTCGGTGACGGTAAAGATCATCGCTTCTTCGCCGTCGTCGTTACCGTCTGGCATGCCTTCGAACTGCATGCCCACTTCCAGCGGGTCCGGCAGGCGGTTGCGCGGCTCGACCTTGACCAGCGCCGGATCGTAATCGCCGAACGCGTCGTCCGGCTCGATCTGGATCACGGACGAATAGCCCTCTTCCTTGCCGTCGAGTTCTTCTTCGATCTTGGGCAAGGTATTTTCGTAGCCGCCGTGCAGGTAGACCATCGGCTGGCTGCCGTCTTCGATCAGGTTATTCTGTGCATCGGACAATTTGTAGTTGACCGTAACGACCGTGTTCTTGGCAATCTTCATCGTGCTTTCCTTTCAATGTGTACGGGCAGATTATACCCTCCCGCCGCCTGCTGCCGATACGACAGCGCTATAATGTCGCATGAAAAAATTACCGCTCTTAGGCAACATCACACCCGCCCAGTTCCTCAGCGAGTACTGGCACAAGAAGCCCTTGCTGATCCGCCAGGCCATCCCCGGATTCAAGCCGCTGCTGTCGCTGGCCAAACTGGCCGAGCTGGCCAAGCTGAACCATGTCGAGTCACGCCTGATTACCAGCGTCGACGGGCAGTGGGACATGCAGCACGGCCCGATTGAGGCGCTGCCGCCATCGACCCAGAAGCAATGGACCATGCTGGTGCAAGGGGCCAACCTGTTCGACAAGCAGGCCGACGCGCTGCTGCGCCAGTTCAGCTTTGTGCCCGACGCCCGCCTGGACGACCTGATGATCAGCTACGCCACCGATGGCGGCGGGGTCGGCCCGCACTTCGATTCCTACGACGTGTTCCTGCTGCAGGCGCACGGCAAGCGGCGCTGGCAGATCGGCCCGCAAAAGGACTTGTCGCTGGTCGAAGGCATGCCGCTCAAGATCCTGGCCAATTTCAAGCCGCAGCAAGAGTTCGTGCTCGAGCCGGGCGACATGCTGTACCTGCCGCCGCACTACGCGCACGACGGCGTGGCCGAAGGCGAATGCATGACCTATTCGATTGGCTTTCGTTCGCCCTCGTTCCAGGAACTGGGCGAAGCGTTCCTGCAGTTCATGGCCGACTCGATCGACCTGCCGGGCCGCTATGCCGACCCGGACCTGGCCCCGGCCAAGCATGCAGCCGAAATTCCGCGCCACATGCTGGCCACGATCACCGAAGAAATGAACAAGGTGCGTTTTACCGAAGAAGACGTGACGATCTTTGTCGGCGAACATTTGTCGGAACCGAAGCACAATGTATTCTTCACCGGTCCGGCCAAGCCGCTGGTGGCCGGGCGCTTTGCCGACGCGGCCGCCAAGCGCGGCGTGGCGCTCTCGCTCAAGACCCAGATGCTGTATCGTGGCAAGCACGTGTTCATCAACGGTGAATCATTCGCCGTCGGCAAGGCCGACAAGGCGCTGCTCGATGCACTGGCCAACGCGCGCATGCTCGCTGGCAGCACGCTGGCTGGCGCGTCGGACGACGTGATGGAAGCGCTGTACACCTGGTACCAAGATGGATGGATCGAACTCGCCTAATAAGGGAACGCTGTCATGGATGACGCCACCGCTAGCCGCTTTACCACGCACGCCGAATTCGAGAAGTTTTTTCTCGACTGCATCACCGCATCGACTGCCAATTTGCTGCTGTTCGATCCGAACTTCGACGTGTTTCCGTTAGGTAGCACCGAGACCGATGCCGCGTTGCGGCATTTTCTCGGGCGCGGCGGCCACATCCAGATAGCGATGCACGAAACTGCGCACATCGAGCGTCAATACCCCCGCTTTTTGCGGCTTTTGAAGGATTACAGCCACCGCATCGAATGCCGCGTCACAAGCCGCCAATTGCGCACGCTGACCGACTCTTTCTGCATAGGCGATGGACAGCACATCGTCAGACGCTTCCATAGCGATCATATGCGCGGAGAAGCCGCTTTCCACGCGCCGCAGGCCACTGAGGTGAGCAATGAGCGCTTTGTTGGCATTTGGGCAGAATCGTTGCCGGGATTACACGCAACGACTACCGGGCTGTAGAATTTTCATTCTAGAAGTCCGAACATTATTCGGGTAATGCAGGCGAAACAGGCCATTCGCGGGCGTCTGACACTATCTGTTACATATGCGCGGTCAAACACTCACTAATTACTTCCAAAAAAGCATTATTGTGCTATTGCGAAGCAGGATTCTTCGCTATAATACCGGGTTAGGAAGTTTCCGTTGTCTCTCAGGCACTGTAACAAGTACGAAAGCCTACGAGAATTCCCTAACGAGCGATAATTACCGGTAATTATTCATCGCAACAATGTTTTATACTCTTGTGAATTAATTAAGGAAAACCCATGAAAAAATCTTTGCTGATCGTCTCCCTGCTGGCCCTGGCTCTGACCGCTTGCAAAAAAGAAGAAGCTGCTGTTGTTGCTCCAGCTCCAGCTGTTGAAGCTCCAGCTCCTGCTGCTCCTGCTACTGAGACCCCAGCTGTTGTAGCCGCTTCGGCTGCTGACGCTGCTGCTTCGGCCGCTTCGGTTGCTGCTGACGCTGCAAACGCCGCTTCGGTAGCTGCTTCGGCTGCTGCTTCGGCTGCTGCATCGGCTGCTAAGTAATTAGCCGCACGGTTTGAAAAAAGCCGGCCTGCGGGTCGGCTTTTTTTCGTCCGTACATTGCGCGCCTCGGCCAGTCCACATGGCGCGGTTGCATGCAGGTGCCATAGGCCCTCGCCTTCGCAAGGGCGATGTAACGCTCCAGACGTAAAAAAACCGACCCATTTGGGTCGGCTTTTTTACGTCCAGAGTGCTACATCACTTACTTGAGTTCTTCGAGCAGCAGCTTGAGGATCTTGGCGCCGGTGGGCGTCGCATCCGGCTTGCCGTCGTTGGTTTGCACCGCCACCTGGCTCACTGTCGCGTTGACGGCGGTCTTGACCGAGATGCGGTAGCGCTGTGCTTCCTTGGACTTTTCGTCGCCAAAGCTGAACAGCTTCTTGAGGAAGCCTTCGGACGCGCTCAAGTCCGGATCGACGTAGCGCACGAAGTACACGCCCTGCACGCGGTCGCGGTCTTCGACGGTGAAGCCGACCCGGTCCAGCGCCAGGCCGACCCGGCGCCAGGCGCGGTCGTAGGCTTCGTCCACTTCGATGCCGTCGCCGGCCAGCTTGGCGTGCAGCGGCGCGTTGGCCGCGTTGGCCACCACGCCGGCAGCTGCCGCTTCGGCAGGCTTGGCTTCAGGCGCGCCCGACAGTTTGGCCATCAGCTTGGACAGGAAAATCGCTTCCAGGCCGGGATCGTTGGGACGGGTGGTCCAGGACGTCGTTTCCTTTTGCGCGCCAACCAGGACTTCTTCGGCGCCGCGATGGCTGATGTAGATCTCGGTGCCGCCGTTGGCAGTGCGCTCGAGGCGCGTGCGGTACTTGTCGCGCTCGCCCGTGCTGTACAGCGAATCGAACACCTTGCCGATCGAGCGGCGGATCAGGTCTTGCGGAATCTTGGCGCGGTTTTCCGCCCACGCCGTTTCCATGGTGCCGGTGGCAGCCGATTCGCTGGCCAGCTCGAAACCGTTTTCAGTCCAGAATTGCTTCAGTTGGGGCCACAGTTGCTCAGGGCTCTGGCCCACCACCAGCCAGCGCTGGTTGCCGTTGCGCTCGACATGCATGGCGTCGGTATTGACCTGGCCGACTGCCTGGCCAGGCGCGACGACCGCCACGCCGCCTTGCTGCGGCAAGCGGTAGGTCGAGGCCGAGGCGCTGCCGACTTTGTCAGGCACGCTGTAGCGATTGTCTTTTTCCAGCTGGGTCAGATCGGGCGGCACATCCAGCTTGGCCGCCTTTTTCGCACCCTTGTACTCGACCCTGTCTGTTTCGATGACCGAGGAAATCATGCCGCAACCGGTCAGGGAGACCAGCAGCGCGGAAGAAATTGCAGTGGCCAGGGCCGGTTTAAGTGTCTTGCGAATAGTCATGTCGTAAAGAATGAGAGCTGTGGCAGCGGGTGTCTGAGTGATCCGACCCTTGCGGGTCAGGGCTGTGGGTGGACGCCGGCGTCGCGCAAGGCGCCGCGGACGGTGTCGTGGAAGTCTGCCGAAAGCGGCGCCAACGGCAGGCGCAAGCCCGCTGGCATCATGCCCATTTCCGCCAGTGCCCATTTGACCGGGACCGGGTTGGGTTCGATAAACAATTTGTGATGCAGTGGCATGACCTTGTCGTTGATCACCACTGCCTTGGCAATGTCGCCGCTCATGGCCGCGGCGCACAGTTCGTGCATGGCGCGCGGCGCCACGTTGGCCGTGACCGATATATTTCCGGCGCCGCCGCACAGCATCAGCGCGATTGCAGTCGGATCGTCGCCCGAGTACACGGCAAACGACTTCGGTGCGTTGCGCAGCAGCTCCAGGCCGCGCCCGATGTTGCCGGTCGCGTCTTTCACGCCCACGATGTTGGCAATGGCGGACAGGCGCACGATGGTCTCGTTGGACATGTCGGCAACCGTGCGGCCAGGCACGTTGTACAGGATGATCGGCAGGTCGACCGCTTCGGCAATCGCCTTGAAGTGCAAATACATGCCCTCCTGGGTAGGACGGTTGTAGTAAGGCACAACCACCAGCGCAGCGTCGGCGCCCACTTCCTTGGCGCATTCGGTCAGCTTGATCGCTTCGGCGGTCGAATTGCCGCCAGTGCCGGCGATGATCGGGATGCGGCCCTTGGCGTGTTCGACGGTAAATTTGATCAACTCGCAGTGCTCGGCCACGCTGACGGTGGCCGATTCGCCGGTGGTGCCGACGATAACGATGCCATCAGTGCCTTCGGCGATGTGCCAGTCGATCAGCTTTTTCAAGCCGGGATAGTCAAGACTGCCGTCCGGATGCATCGGCGTGACGATTGCTACTATGCTGCCCTTGATCATATATATATAAAAATGCAGATAAATAAAACACCGATTGTAGCGGATAGCCCGCCTGAATGGTTCATTCTTGGCTTCACAATCGTACCGATAAGCCCGGCTTAAGGCGCCAAGCGCGCTTTATCGCGCGCAAAACCGTCACGGCAAGCGCACAGGCGCTGCAGCATGGCCGGTTTTGGCGACTCGCTGAACCCGTCTTCGTAAGCAATCACGCGCAGGCCGTGCGCCGCGGCCAGCACCAGCAACTCGCCTGGCGCCAGTAAAAAATCGGGATTCGATGGCTTGCCGAACGCGGCATTGCCAGCGGCGAACGTCTCGTAGATCAATACACCGTCTGGCGCCAGGCTGGCCGCCAGCTGTCCGAACAGGGGCCGGTGCAAATAATTGGTGACCACGATGCCGGCAAAGCGCCCATCGGCAAACGGCCACGGCGTGACCCCGTCTTCCAGGTCGGCCTGCAGCGTCGTGACGCCCTGCCCGACCGCAGCCGAGAGCGCAGCGCTATCGCGGTCCAGCGCCAGCACCGGGTGGCCCAGCGACGCGAAGTGGCGCCCGTGGCGCCCGCTGCCGCAGGCCAGGTCCAGCACTTCGCCGGCCGGCACCAGCGCGGCCCAGCGCGCCACCCATGGCGACACGGCCGCCATCAGCTGTACGACAGGCCCATCGCTTCGCGCACGTCGCGCATGGTTTCCTGGGCCAGCTTGCGGGCCGCGTCGCAGCCGTCGGCAACGATGGCGCGCACCAGGCTCGGGTCGTCCAGGTACTGCTGGGCGCGCTCGTGCATTGGCTCCTGCTCCTTGATAATGGCGTCGATCACCGGCTGCTTGCACTCCAGGCAGCCGATGCCGGCCGTGGTGCAGCCCTTGACGACCCAGTCCTTGGTCGCCGCGTCGGAATAGACTTCATGCAGCTGCCACACCGGGCATTTGCGCGGGTCGCCCGCATCGGTGCGGCGCACCCGCGCCGGGTCGGTCGGCATGGTCCGGATCTTCTTGACCACCGAATCCTTGTCTTCGCGCAGGGCAATCGAATTGCCGTAGCTCTTGGACATCTTGCGGCCATCGAGGCCAGGCAGGCGCGAGGCCACCGTCAGCTTGGCTTGCGGCTCGACCAGGATCAGCTTGCGGCTGCCTTCGAGGTAGCCGAACAGGCGCTCGCGGTCGCCCAACGACAGGCTGCCGGCGTCGTCCAGCATGGCTTTGGCTTGTTCCAGCGCGTCGGCCTTGCCGTCCTGCTGGAATTGGGTGCGCAGTTCCAGGTACAGCTTGGCGCGCTTGCTGCCCAGCTTCTTGACCGCTTCCATGGCCTTTTCTTCGAAGCCCTTTTCCTTGCCGTACATGTGATTGAAGCGGCGCGCGATCTCGCGCATCATTTCAATGTGCGGCACCTGGTCGTCGCCCACCGGCACCTGGCCGGCACGGTAGATCAGCACGTCGGCCGCCTGCAGCAGCGGGTAGCCCAGGAAGCCGTAAGTAGCCAGGTCCTTGTTGGACAGGTTGTCGATCTGGTCCTTGTAGGTCGGCACCCGCTCGAGCCAGCCCAGCGGCGTGCACATCGACAGCAGCAAGTGCAGCTCGGCGTGCTCGGGCACCTTGGACTGGATGAAGATGGTCGATTGCGACGGGTCGATGCCGGACGCCAGCCAGTCGACCACCATGTCCCAGGTGCTGCGCTCGATGATGGTCGGATCGTCGTAATGGGTCGTCAGCGCGTGCCAGTCCGCCACGAAGAACAGGCAAGGCTGCTCGGATTGCATCTTGATCCAATTCTTGAGGGCACCATGATAGTGGCCAAGGTGCATGGTGCCCGTAGGGCGCATTCCGGAAACGACACGATCGGGATACATAGATATTCAGTTCAAAAAGGAAAAAAGGGTTTGAGCAGCAAACGGAAGACTTCGATGACCACCGACATTGCGCGCATCAAGGCGCCGTCGAGGACATGCAACTGCATCAGGACGATCAGCACGATGAATACCGTCAGACTGTGGCGCTCGATGCTGGCGAACTGGCGCGCCTGCGGCAGCGGCAGCATGCCAGTGACGATGCGTCCGCCATCGAGCGGGGGAATCGGAATCAGGTTGAACACGAACATGGCGGCATTGACGCTCACGCCCACGGTGGCCATCTTGATGGCGAATTGGCCGGGGGCGCCGGACAGCATCAGGCAATACAGGAACACCATCCAGCCCAGGCCCATGAAGAAATTACTCATCGGGCCGGCCAGTGCAACCAGCGCCATGTGCTTCTTGGGATTGCGCAGGCGGCTGAAATCGACCGGAACCGGCTTGGCGTAGCCGAACGGCACGCCAGTCGAATAATACAGCGCGAGCGGCAACAGGATCGTGCCGAACGGGTCAATGTGACGCAAGGGATTGAGGCTGAGACGGCCAGCATCGGCGGCAGTCGGATCACCGAAATAGCGTGCCACAAAGCCATGCGCCGTCTCGTGCATCGCAATGGCGAACAGCAGCGGGACAGCATAGGCGACAATGAGCAGGAGCAGTTGAATAGTCATGAGCAGCGATTCTATCAGAGCCGCATCACAGGCCGAACGTGGCCGGGTCGCCGCGCCCGTGGCGCACCAGCACCGGCTCGGGCCCGGTCAGGTCGATCACGGTGGTCGGCTCCATGGCGCAGGCGCCGCCGTCGATGATCAGGTCGACCAGTTTTTCGAGCCGCTCGCGGATGCTGTCGGCATCGTTGAGCATCTCCCCATCCAGGATCAGCGTCGTGCCCAGCAGCGCCTGGCCCAGCTCGGCCAGCAACGCATGGGCGATCGCGTTTTCCGGCACCCGCAGCCCGATTGTCTTGCGCGACGGGTGCGACAATCGGCGCGGCACTTCGCGCGTCGCCTCCAGGATCACCGTGTACGGCCCCGGCGTGGCCGACTTGAGCCAGCGGAATTGGCGGTTGTCCACGCGCGCATAGGCGCCGATCTCGGACAGGTCGCGGCACAGCAAAGTCAGGTGGTGCTTTTCATCGATACCGCGGATCCGGCGCAGCTTCTCGACCGCCGCCTTGTCGTCCAGGTGGCACACCAGCGCGTAACAAGAGTCGGTGGGCAGCGCAACAATGCCGCCCGCATGGATGATCTGCGCGGCCTGCTTGATCAGGCGCTGCTGAGGATTGTCCGGGTGGACCTGGAAAAATTGGCTCATCGATTAGCGTAGGTTGTTGAGGGCGGCGATACGCTGTTCCATCGGCGGATGGGTGGCAAACAGCGCGCCCCAGCCGCTGCCGAAGCCCGCGATGCCGGAAGCGGCCATCGACTGCGGCAAGGCGCCCGGCTGCAGGCCGCCCAGGCGCGCCAGTGCATTTTGCATCGGGCGCGCGCTGCCCAGCAAGGTAGCCGAACCGGCGTCGGCCCGAAATTCGCGCTGGCGCGAAAACCAGGCCACGATAATCGAGGCCACCAGGCCGAACACGATCTCGCACACGAACACGGTCACCATGTAGCCGATGCCGGGTCCCCGGTCGCTGTTACCGCGCAGCAGCACCTTGTCAACAAAAAAGCCGACCACCCGCGCCAGGAACACGACAAAGGTATTGACCACGCCCTGGATCAGCGTCAGCGTGACCATGTCGCCATTGGCCACGTGCGCGATTTCATGGCCCAGCACGGCTTCGATTTCTTCGCGATTCATGCTTTGGAGCAGGCCGCTGGACACGGCCACCAGCGCCGAATTCTTGAACGCGCCCGTGGCAAAAGCGTTCGGCTCGCCATCATAAACGGCCACTTCGGGCATGCCGATGTGGGCCCGCTCGGCCAGCTGGCGTACAGTACTGAGCAGCCACAGCTCGGTCGCGTTGGTCGGGTTGTCGAGCACACGCAAGCCCATCGACCACTTGGCCATGGTTTTGCTCAGCAACAGCGAGATGATGGACCCGGTAAAGCCGACGACAGCTGAAAATACCAGCAGTTCACCGACGTTGATGCCGGCCGCACTGACGCCGCGCCCGATTCCCAGCACATTGAGTACCAGCGACAGCACCAGCAGCACGGCCAGGTTAGTGGCGAGGAACAAAATGATACGTTTCATGGCGGGTCTCGGCTAAAAGTGACTCATGCGCCTAAGGTAAGGCCGGGCACAGCGAAATACAAGACTCAGAACCAGTCATGCCAGACTGGCGTCACGCCCGACGGCAGCGGCGGCAATGCCGCGAAATCAACGCGCGACTCGCCCGGCGCATGGAAGTCGGTGCCGCGCGACGCCAAAAAGCCGTAACGGCGCGCTTGTTCCGCGTAAATCTGGTACTGGTCGGGATTATGGCTGCCGGTGACGACCTCGATCGCGGTCCCGCCCAGTTGCTTGAATTCGTCGAACAGCGCGCTCTCGCCCACTTGTCCCAGCTTGTAGCGGCCCGGATGGGCGATCACGGCAATGCCGCCCGCGCCCAGAATCCAGCCGACTGCCTGCGTCAGGCTGGCCCAGCGGTGCGGTACGAAACCCGGCTTGCCCTCGACCAGGTACTTGCGGAACACTTCGGGAATATTGGCGCAGGCGCCGCATTCGACCAGGTAGCGCGCGAAATGGGTGCGCGACATCAGGTCAGGATTGTCCACATACTTGAGCGCGCCTTCATAAGCGCCAGGGATGCCGGCTTTGGCCAGCTGCTCGGAAATTTCGCGTCCGCGCGCATCGCGCCCGCTGCGGGTAGCGGCCAGGCCGGCCACTAGCGCCCCGTGTTCGGGATTGATCTGCAAGCCGACGATGTGCACCGTTTCGCCGGCCCAGGTGATCGAAATTTCCACGCCCGGCACGAAACGCATGCCCAGGCCGGTGGCGGCCGCGCGCGCGCGGGCGACGCCGCCCACCTCGTCGTGATCGGTCAGGGCCCAGACGTTGACGCCCGCCTGATGCGCGTACTGGGCAACCGCAGCCGGCGCCAGGACGCCGTCGGACACATTCGAGTGGCAGTGCAAATCTACATTCATGCGGGGAAACGCGCTATGCGGCAGCTGGATGACGAAGGCCTCATTGTACGCTGCCGCGCACGGAACCTCCCAGCCGGGCTCAGCTTTCGAGCAGGAAGTCTTCCAGCATGCGCGCCAGCGCCTCCGGCTGGTCGTGGTGCAGCATGTGGCCGGCATCGCTCATCATGCGCGCGTCGACCTTGGCCAGGTGGCCCAGGCGGCGGTCGATCTCGATGCGCGCCTCGGGCTTGGGCCCCATCCATTGCCACATATTGGTGTCGTCCGCCTCGACCCACAGCACCGGCGCGGTGATCTTGGTCCAGCAAGCCAGCACTTCCTCAACCTGGTACAGCAGCGGCGACGGTTTCTTATGGGCCGGGTCGCCCAGGATCTCCCATTGCCCGTCGGCGTTCTGGGCCGACCAGTGCTGGGACAGGAAGGCAGCGCGCGCGTCGGACAGGCGCGGATTGGTCTTTTGCAGGCGCGCAGCCACGGCAGCGCAGCTCGGATACGTGCGCAGCGTGGGCGGCTCGCGCAGCTCATCGAGCCATTTGGCGTAGCGCTTGGGCGCCTGCTTGGGATGGGTGGCCGGCAAGCCAAAGCCTTCCAGATTGATCAGGCGCCGCACCCGCTCCGGGCGCACGCCGGCGTACAGGCTCACTACATTGCCGCCCATGCTGTGGCCCAGCAGGTTGACCGCTACGCCGGGACTGTAATGGTCGAGCAGGACATCGAGGTCGGCCACGTAATCGGGAAACCAGTAGGTATCGGACTGGGTGCGCTCGGACAAGCCGAAGCCGCGCCAGTCGGGTGCGATCACATGCCAGTCGCCGGCCAGACAATCGACCACGAACTGGAACGAGGCCGCCACATCCATCCAGCCATGCACCATGAAGATCTTGGGCGCGCCCTCGCGGCCCCAATGACGCACATGGGAGCGCAGGCCGCGCACGGTAAGAAATTCAGAACGGGACGGGTGCATGGCTTGCCTCCAAAAATAAAAGAACGACCGTTCTAATTATATCACCCAACACCGGGGTCAGA
>JAZJXM010000044.1:0-25200 GCA_040390915.1 Pseudomonadota bacterium | reverse complement strand
CTTGGGGAAAAAGTGGTCTGACCCCGGTGGGAAGGCAACGACTTTTGCACGACAGCGTAAAATACGCTCTTCTTCTCTTCCGGCACCAAAATACCATGGCTATCTACCAGTTGGGCGATTACGCGCCCGAGATCGACGCTTCGGCCTACGTGGCCGACTCGGCCACCTTGATCGGCAAAGTCACGCTCGAACAGGATGCGTCGGTCTGGTCCGGCGTGACCATTCGCGGCGACAACGAACGCATCACCATCGGCCACGGCAGCAATGTGCAGGAAGGCGCCGTCATGCATACCGACATGGGCTTTCCGCTGTCCGTCGGGCGCAATGTGACGATCGGCCACCAGGCCATGCTGCATGGCTGCACCATTGGCGACGGCTCGCTGATCGGCATCCAGGCCGTCATTCTCAACGGCGCCAGGATCGGCAAGGGCTGCCTGGTCGGCGCCGGCGCGCTGGTGACCGAGGGCAAGGAGTTTCCCGACCATTCGCTGATCATCGGCACCCCGGCCAAGGCGGTGCGCACGCTCACGCCGGAAGATATTAGCCGCCTTGAACTGAGCGCCGCCAGCTATGTCGCGCGCGCCAAGTTGTTCAAGACGGAACTGAAAAAAATCGGATAAGACCATGACTACTGATACCCAAGCTCAAGACACGCTGCAGAAATTCATCTTCGACAACGCCGCCGTGCGCGGCGAATTCGTCGAGATTTCGGCCACCTGGCGCGAAATTTTGCAACACCACAGCTATCCGCCTGCGCTCCAGACGGTCCTCGGCGAAATGGTGGCGGCGGCCGCCCTGCTGTCGGCCAACCTCAAGTTCAATGGCGCCATCATCATGCAGATCCACGGCGACGGTCCGGTCAGCCTGATGGTAGTCGAATGCGATTCCGAGCTGCGCTTGCGCGCCACGGCCAAGCTGCGCCAGGACGCCGTCATCGCCGATGGCGCCAGCCTGACCGAGCTGCTCAACGCCGGCGGCAAGGGCCGCTTCGTGATCACGCTCGACCCGAACGACAAGATGCCGGGCCAGCAGCCTTACCAGGGCATCGTGCCGCTGGACGGCGACGACATGGCCACCGTCATTGAAAACTACATGCTGCGCTCCGAGCAGCTCGACACGCGCTTGTGGCTGGCCGCCGACGCCAGTGTATCGCGCGGTCTGCTGCTGCAAAAGCTGCCGCGCCACAGCGGCAAGGACGACCAGAGCAAGCAGGCAAGCGAAGCGGAAGAGCTGGAAACCTGGAACCGCGCCGTGTTGCTGGGTTCGACCCTGAAGCAGGCCGAACTGCTCGCGACCGACATCGAGACGCTGATGAACCGCCTGTTCTGGGAAGAAACGATCCGCGTGTTCGAGCCGGCCCACCCGCAGTTCCATTGCAGCTGCACGCGCGAAAAAGTGGGCAATATGCTCCAGATGCTGGGCCGCGATGAAGTCGACGGCGCGCTCGACGAACTGGGCCAGCTGGCCATCAACTGCGATTTCTGCGGCAAGCACTATGCCTTCGACAAGGTCGATTGCGCCCAGCTGTTCGTGGCCAATGCGCCGGTCGAGACCTTGATGGCCGCCAGCGATGTCAAGCACTGATCTGCGCGCCGCACCGCGTTCGGCGTTTGCCCATTTCCTGGCCATCCCCACGCGCTGGATGGACAACGACGTCTACGGCCATGTCAACAACGTGGTGTACTACTCGTACTTTGACACGGCGGTGAACCAGTTCCTGATTGAACGCGGCGTGCTCGACATTCACAAGGGCGACGTGGTCGGCTTCGTGGTCGATTCGGGTTGCGCTTATTTCAACTCCATCAGCTTTCCGGACACGATCCACGCCGGCATCCGGGTAGCCAAGCTGGGCAACTCGAGCGTGCGCTACGAAATTGCCCTGTACCGCAACGACGATCCCCTGCCCTGCGCTGCCGGCCATTTCGTGCATGTCTATGTCGAGCGCATCAGCAAGCGCGCGGTACCAATCCCTGCCTCGGTGCGCGATGTCCTCGACACCATTCACAGTGCAACGCTGAATAATTGATCACCGAACGTTCGCCGCACAGCACGCAAGTGTGTCAAATCGGGGACGCTGGCTGCCATCCCCACGAAAAAGTCGCTGAAATTGGTCAAATTGCTATGGACTTGTTGCTCCGTAGCACTATCATGGTGAGTGTACTGTTCCCCTTTCCCCGCTGGAGTCAAGCTGATGTCATCGTTCCCCGCTCCGACCTATATGCGCAGTGCGCGTTTCGACCGCATGTTCGTACTGGGCATTCCCCTGTTGGCGCTGGCCGTGGGCGCGCTGGCGCTCGGTTTCCCCAACTATTTCCTGCTGATCCTGACGCTCGATCTGGCGCTGCTGGGCTACCACCACGTCATTTCTACCTACACACGGCTGCTGTTCGACTTGCAGTCAGCGCGCCAGCACTGGGCGCTGCTGCTGCCATTGCCAGTGGCGGTACTGGCCTGCGTCTACGTGCTGCTCAGCTGGGGCGGCGTGGCGGCGGTCGGCACCCTGTATCTGCATTGGCAGTGGTACCACTACACGCGCCAAAGCGAGGGGATCAACAAGGCGTACGGCATGAAAACCCGCAGCACCCAAGGCGGCAGCGCGGCGTTCAACCGGTTCACCTTCTACCTGGTGCCCGTGGCGGCGTTCCTGATGATGAGCGCACGCCCCGATGCCCTTTTCCTGGGAATGGAAGTGTGGAAACTGCCGGTGGCGCCATGGCTGGCCCAGCTGACGCTGGCCGGCGCCGGCGCCAGCCTGGCGTGGTGGCTGGCGGCGCAAGTGCGCGCGCTGCGCGCCGGCACTCTGGGCCGCCTGCATTTTGCCTACCTGTGCTCGCACTACCTGATTTACCTGGTAGCGTATGTCGCCATCCATGACATCACGACCGGTTGGCTGGTCATCAATGTGTGGCACAACGCCCAGTACATCGCCTTTGTATGGCTGTTCAATTCGAATCAGTTCAAGGGCGGCGTCAACCGCCAGCAACTGGCGCTGTCCTGGCTCAGCCAGGAGGGCCGCTGGCCAGTCTACCTGATGGCCTGCCTGGCACTGACCGGCGTGGTGTACATGTCTATCGACGCATCCAACGCGTTTTTCGCCCAGTATACGGTGGTGCCGCTGGTGGTGCTGGTCTACCAGGCGATCAATTTCCATCACTACATCGTTGACTCGCTGATCTGGAAATTGCGCAAGCGCGACGTCCAGAGCGCATTGAAGATCGGCTAACGGTGCCGCTCGTGGCGCGCTCGGGACTGGCCGGCAACCCGGGCCGCTACCCGGTCCTCGACGCTCTGCGCGCGCTGGCCATCTTACTGGTGCTGGCGCGCCACTGGGCAGTCGCCTCCCAGGCCGCGTTCGGCACAGTGCCGGGCGGGCTGCTGGCGACACTGTCGACCAACGGCTGGATCGGTGTCGATTTGTTCTTCGTGCTCAGCGGCTTTCTGATCAGCACCCATTTCGTGGGACCGGACGCCAAACCTGCTGGCAAAGCCCGCGTGCTTGAATTTTACCGGCGCCGCGCCTTTCGCACGCTGCCACTGTACTGGGGTGTGATCCTGCTATGTTGGCTGAGCGCGGCATGGGCCATTGGCACGCCATTTTCGATCCTGTCGCTGGCCACCCATTTGCTGTTCTTGCAGGACTACCTCGGCTCCGATGTCATGGTCACGCTGTGGTCGCTGGCGGTCGAAGAAAAATTCTATCTGTTCGCACCGGCGCTGCTGCTGCTGCTGATGCGGGCCGGCCGGCGGGCCGCCTGCGTGCTGTTATTGCTGGCGATGGGCGCGCAGTGCTGGTCCATGCTGGCCACGGCCCAGGCGCTGCCGCAGGCCGACTATCCTACGTTCTTCTGGGCAGTGCGGGCACCGTTTCATCATGCTGCATTTGCCATCCTGGCAGGCGTGCTGGTGGCCATCGAACACGGCGCGTCGAGCACGCGCCGCGCGCCACTGTCACTGTTTCTGGCACTGGCTGCCATGGCGCTGGCGCTGCTCGCGTGGCGCGACTGGCTGGGCTCGCAGGACTGGCCTATGGTGTGCCTGATCATCGCATTATCGTCCTGCCTGTTCGCCCTGCTGGTGCGCTGCGGCCTGGCCATCAATTGCTGGCAGCCTGCCTTTGGCGCCGTGCGCCCGCTGCGCTACATCGCCAAGCTGTCGTATGCGCTATATCTGGTGCACTACCCGCTGATCGGGCCCGCCACCGGACTATGCCACGCCCTGCTCGGCGACGCTGCCAAGCAGGCGCCGGCACTGTCCAGCATGCTGTTCCTGGTCATTTACGGCGCCCTTTCCTGGGCTGGCGCATGGCTGCTGCACATGACGCTGGAAACGCCATTTCTGCGGTTACGCGACCGGCTGCGCCCACCTGCAAGGCCGGATGCTGCGCCGGTTACGCAGCCTTGAGCAACGGGACGGCCGTAAAATCGAGCGGCACGTCAAACGCGACGTTGACGTAATTGGTGAAAATATTGAGCGCGACATGCGCCAGGATTTCGACGATCTGCTCGTCTCCGTAGCCGGCGCGGCGCAGTGCGGCCACATCGGCCTCGCTCACCTGCCCGCGCTGGCGCACCAGCGTGAGCGCAAAATCGAGCGCAGCGGCCACTTTCGGGTCCGTCGACTGGCCAGCCTGCGCTGCGGCCAGCTGCTGCGCCGTCAGCCCGGCGCCCTGGCCCAAGGCGGTGTGCGCGGCCAGGCAGTAGTCGCAGCCGTTTTCTTCCGCCACGGCGACGGCGATCTGCTCGCCCAGCCTGGCGCCAATGGTGCCTTTTCCGAGCGCGCCGAACGCGCCCCACATGGCGCCCAGCGCGGCCGGCGAATTGGCCACCGCCTTGAACATATTGGGCGTGGCCCCGAAAGCGGCCTGGATCTGCGCCAGAACGGCTGCGCGATTGGCGCTGGTGTTGGCTGGGTCGATAAGTTGAATGCGGGTCATGGTAATGCCTTTCTGGTCAGTGGATCGATGATCCGTTGCGGTTGATTGGCGGCCGTGTGGTGCGCCGACAAGTGCATTGTCGGCCCAATGGAAGTATCATAGGTATCATTACATCGTTAAAACATACCTATTCGTACAATGCCAACCACTCAACCGCTAGACCGTCTTTCAGCGTTATTGGAACGCTTTCGCGTGCGCACGCATCTGTTCCATGCCGGTCCGCTATGCGGCGTGGACAAGTTCGACGCCGTGCCGGGACGCGGCTTCCTGCACCTGTTGCGGCGCGGCGAACTGGTCGTGACCCACCACGCGCGCGACGGCGTGCTGCGCAAGATAGCGATCCGCGAACCGACGCTGCTGTTCTATCCGCAGCCGCTCACCCACACGTTTCACAATGCGCCAGTCGGCGGCTCGGACTTTGTCTGCGCGGCCGTCACTTTCGCGGGCGGCGCGGACCATCCCATCGTGCGCGCGCTGCCGCCGCTGATCGTCGTTCCGCTGGCGCAGGTGGAAGGCCTGGAGGGCGCGCTGGCGCTCCTGTTCGGCGAGGCCGAACGCGCCAGCTGCGGCCAGCGCCTGCTGGCTGACCGGCTGTTCGAGGTGGTGCTGGTGCAGTTGCTGCGCTGGATGCTCGACCACCCCACTGAATGCGGCATCTCGCAGGGCTTGATGGCGGGACTGGGCGACCCGGCGCTGGCGCGCGCCCTGACAAGGATGCACGAGCAACCTGGCCAGGCCTGGACGCTGGAAGCGATGGCCCAACAAGCGGGCATGTCGCGCAGTGCGTTTGCCGCGCGCTTCAAGGACGTCATCGGCGCCACGCCGGCCGACTACCTGACCGACTGGCGACTGGCGCTGGCCAAGGCGCGCCTGCGCCGCGGCGACGCGGTCAAACTGGTCGCCGATGAACTGGGCTACGCCAACGCGTCGGCGCTGTCGCGCGTGTTCGCGCAGCGCGTCGGCATGTCGCCGCGGGCGTGGCTGGCGAGCGCGCCGCCCCCCTGATCGGGCTTGGGCGGCATGACCTGCGCCAGCCAGTCGAACATGCGCTGCTCGAGCTGACTGCGGGCCATCGGTTCGCAATGACCGTCGGCGCCATCCTCAACAGCAAAGTGCGCCAATGTCTTTTCGCAGGGCAGCGACTGATAAATTTGCTGCGCCTGGTCTGGCCAGAACTGCTCGCCATCGGGCTCGCACAACAACACCGGGCAGCGAATCTGTTCGCACAAATCGCCCAGCTTGTGCAGCCGCGCTGCTGTAAACGCCTTGAATGGACTGTCGGTCAGGTACGGTCGCATGCGCATTGCCAGCGTCTGGCGCGCCACGCGCGAGAACGTCAGCCCCCAGCCGAGCGCGCGGTTGAAACGCTGTTCGTCGCCCGCGTCGAGCAAGGCGCGCAAGCGGCCTGGCAAATGGGCTTCCCACGCCACGCTGAGCGTATGCGCGGCCGGATCGGCGATGCCGGCGGCGATGCGCGGCTCGAACGCCATCGCGCGCAGCGCCCAGTGCCCGCCCTGGCTGGCGCCATATAAGGCAATGCGGGCCGCATCGACATCGGCGCGCTGGGTGACAAAATCGAGCACCGGGCCGATCACGTTTTCCCAGTCGTGGCGAAACGGCATGCCCTGGCGCACCAACGCCGCGCCTTGGCCAGGACCGTCAAACAGCAGCACGTTATAGCCGCGCGCCAGCGCCGCCGCGCCGGCCCACAGCCACATCGCGTGGATCGGGGCATCGGCGCCGTTGGCGATCACCAGCAGCGGGCGCGGCGCCATGCTGGCGTCGGCCTTGCAAAAATAGCCGGGCAGCGTCGTGCCTTCATAGGGAATGAGCACCGCCTCGATCGGCTGCGCCGACAGGCGCGCAAATTGATCCCAGCAATTGCGGCTTTGCTTCCAGGCCGGCAGGTAGCGGCTGGCATCGGCGGTGCCGTCGAGCGTGACGGCCGCGCGCGCGAAGTGGCCCGCTGCGCGCAGGTAGCACTGGGCAGCACTGAGCGCTTGCCCGTTGTGCGCGCTCTGCGTGGCGCTGGCGTACACCCGCTCGCCAATGTCGTGCCAGGCGCGGTACCAGCTTTCGCAGTCGCCATCCTTGATGCGCGCAACCGTGGCCAGCACTTCGCCCACATCGGCACCCTGGTGGTAGATGCCGCCCAGCGCCACCTTGGTCGAAAAATTGAATTGCGCGTTGCGGAAAAACTGGAATGGGGGTTTCATGGCAGCCTTATATGTCGTAAGTGACATATGCAGTGTGATGCACTGAGACAGATATGTCAATCACGACATATAATTCGTTCATGACTACGACTCTCGGCATGGCCATCCTCGGTTCTCTGGCGCGCGCGCCGCTCACGGGCTACGAAATCACGCGCTCGGTGAAGGGGGTGCTGCACTATTTTTGGCACGCCAGCCACAGCCAGGTGTATCCGGAACTGGCGCGCCTGGAAGCGGCCGCCCTGGTGCAGGTGGAACATATTCCCCAGCTCGGCAAGCCGGATCAGAAGCGCTATACGCCGACCCAGGCCGGGCTCGACGCCCTGGCAGCCTGGCTGGTCGGCCCGCTGGAGCCGACCAGCCGGCGCAGTGAAATGGCGGTGCGCGCCTATTGTTCGGCGTATGCCGTGCCGCAGCAGGCGGCCGACATGTTTGCGCGCCAGGCCGGCCAGCACGCGCAGCGCCTTGCGCAGTTCGAAGCCTATCGGGCGCATCTGGACAGTTTGCCGGACCATCCGGTGGCCGACCTGGCCTCGGCCGAATTTGCCGACTATTCGGTGGTGATGCGAGGCATCGCCATGGAGCAGGCGCAGGCCCAGTGGTGCGACTGGATGGCGCAGCGCCTGCATGGGGATCGCTGAAAGTAATGCTTAGTCTTTCTTATCCCAGCCGACAACTTTGCCATTTTCCAGTGTAATTCTCAGAGAAAACTGGCCTTTTCGTTGTTCATGATATTTCCAAATCTCTTTGGTTTTCGTTTTCAACACTTGCGTATCCACGCCTCCCGGCGTTCCTAATGAATCTTCCAGTTGTTCTTCCGTTTGCCCTTTCCAAAACCGTGAGCCAAGGATAGCGACAACTATTTCATCATCATTGTATTTTTCATGCAGATGCCTTATCCAATTCTTCTTTCTGCTTCTATTGCTGGCCACACGCAAGAAAATTCCGATTGTAATCATTCCCAATATGGCGATAACTACCGTCATATTTTCCTGAGCCCACTTGTACGCTGCCGACAAAGCAAAAAAAACCACAATGAGAATCACGCCGCCACTTGATGAATTTTTCTTAGCCATGGCGTCAGGAGCACATCTGTTCAATGAGACAAACAAGCAAAGCCACAACAGGGGCAATGGTGAAATATGCGACAACTAACCCCAACACCGCCAATATCCCGCCAAATGCTCCGCCAACTGCCTGATAAGCACATGCCGCACAGGCGAGCGATGCCATGTTTCTACACCAATAAAAACACTGCCTTTGCTTCTTGGTAGCAAGCACACTTCCAACAAATCCCATAGTTCTTCCAGAGGTAACGATTATATTGATCGATCTGCCTATCCATGCAGCAAACCGGACCGATAGCTGATTGCTCAGCAGTATTAAATCATTATCATAGAGCATCCAATTGGAACTTGTCGATACATCTCCCAGCGTTCACGCCCGCCAGTGGCTGGACCTGACAGGAAGAGATTCTTCACCAAATGGATCGATTGGCTTATCTTTGGGGTATAGACGTGCCGCTATCTGGAGCACGGGCCGGCAATTTCACTGCCCGATATGATAGCGCTCGCGAATTGCAGCCAGTTCGCCCGATGCTTGCAGCACTTTCATGCCATCGGCCAGCGCCCGGATCCATGCCGTCTTGCGCATGTCTTGCAGCGCGAAGCCTATCCGCAACGGCAATGGCTGCTCCAGGCAACCAGCCTGCCTGACATGGCGCGTGGCGGCCAGATCCTTTGACAGCAGGCGCATCACCGATTCGTGTTCCAGCATCACGGGAAAGCGTCCGCTAAGCAGCTTTTGCACGTTGGTCGTGCCGGCCGTAGCGCCGAAGGAAAAATCGAGCATGCTGCCAGGCTTGTGGTGCCGCGCGATGTAGGCGTCCATGGGCCCGTCGTCGTAGCCGTAGTCGTCGATCACGCCAAGGCGCAGGATCTCGATCGACGCGGGACCGCGGTACATCCATGTCGAGTCGGCCCGCGTATAGAAGCAGGCGCGCGAATAAGCGATCACGGTGCTTGGCCGCAAACGGGCATCGGCCGGCGGCGCATACACCCCTTCCACGTCGCCGCTCGCACTCATCGACATGGCACGATTGAGAGGCAGCAGCACCGGTTCGACCCGGTATCCCATGGCCGCCATCGATTTGGCGGTGACCTCGACCAGATAGCCGTTGACGATCTTGCCGTCCTTGGTGCACACGTACGGGCACCAGTCGTCCGACGCCAGGCGCAGCACGCCTTCGCCGAACGCCTGCTGCGGCGCGCTTAACCAGAACAGGGTGGCAAGCATGCATTGCCAATGTCGTCGAACTGTCATTTTCTCGCGTCAGGATGCCTGCAAACTTGCCTACTGTACCATGGCCAGCGCAGGCGTCTCGTCGCTAATTTGCATCACTGTCTGGGCTAAGCCCTGGTCTTCCGGATACACGAACTTGATCCGAAAACGCACCGCGTACGCGCCCTGCCCGGGACCGGTGCAGCCCATCGCCTTGACCGCGCGGCGCACCGGCATCTTGTAGTCGCCGTGGCCGCCCGTCATTTTCACGTCACTGATCTTGCCCCCTTCGAGCTTGAAGTCGACCACGACGTCGGCCGTCGAATCGAGCGCGCGCCAGGCCGGATACAGCTGTTCCGGCAACTGCGCGAGCACGCCAGGGCAAGCACTGGTCAAAGGCAGGTAATGGCGCACGTCGACGCGCGCAGTGGCCGCTTGCGCATCGTGCGCAGCAGCCATGCAAGGCAGCGCAGCCGCGCCTGCCATGCAGATCAACTTGTTCAAGTAATTCATGACGCTACTCCTGAAAACGTGGAAGGAGCGTGTACTGTAGGCGCTTGGCGCCAGCAAGCCAGCGCGGTCCGACGAAGCACGGTGCTGGCAGGATAAGCGGTGGCTTGGGGCGGACGAACGCTGCGCGTGGCGTCTACCTGATCCGTGCTGAAAATATATTCTCAGCGCGCCGCTGCCCGCTTGCGCAGCGCCTCCAGCGTTTGCGGAATGCTGTCCTTGGACAGACTGTCGACGATCCAGCCAGCGCCGAACGGAATCGGACCAGGATCGGTGTAGACCGTGTATTTGACCACGCTCTTGCCGGCGGAGCCGGTTGCCGTGATCTGCCATGATCCGGTGGTGTCGGCGATGGTTTCTTCCTGTTTCAAACCCGGCCATGGCACCAGCTTCCAGGCCAGCGTGCAGCTGTCGGCGCTGGACTTGGGGTCCATCCGCAAGCGGTATTTTTTGATCTTCCCCAACGGTAGCTTGAGCGTGACGTCGATCACCGAAAATCCGGCGCCGCTGTGCGACACAACGGTCGACTCGGTATTGGGCATGAAGCCAGGATAGGACGGGTAATCCTGCAGCAGCGTGCACAAGGCCTGCACCGGCGCGTTGATGATGGTGGTGGCGACAAAGGATTTTCCAGGCGCGCCAGGCTTGCTGACGTCGGATAGCTCGACCGGCTCGGCGGCCAGCGCGGCGCCAGTTGCCAAGGTCAGCAGGAAACAGCAAAGACGGGATGAAATCAATGGCATGGAACGCTTTTCGAAAGACAAGTCGGGCGCAAATTGTACCGCGCCCGACTTCGGACTTCTTTAATGATTCAGCAGCACGCTGGCGATGATGCCGGTGGCAATGGCAACCAGGGCGACATCATTACCTGCCTGCACCCACTGATAACCGCGCTGCGGCGCGTGCAAGCGGCGGCTGCGCCAATCGCTGACGACGTAGTAGTCACCGCGGTTGTATTGCGTCAGGCGCTCGCCTTCCCGCATCCGGTATTGCTGCTGGCCGTATCCATACGCTTCGCGGCGGTCGGAGCGCTCGTAACGGTCGTAACGGTCATGGCGGTCGTAACGGTCATTGCGGCCATAGCCGTCATGGTGGCGGTAATCGCGCCGCTCGCTGTTATGGCGGTAGTCGTTGCGGTCGTCATGGTCGCCGCCATCCGTGCGTTCCATCCGTGCGCTGCGCTGGTCACCGTCGTTGCGGTCGTGGCGCTGGTCGTACGTTTGGGCGAATGCCGCGCCGCTTGTCAGGCACGCTGCGGCGACTGCGAAAACGAGGGCTTTATGGTTCATATCAACTCCTGTGGTGAGATATCAAAACTGGCTGCAAGGACATGAGCGAGATCGATTTCTTTTGCCCACAACCCCATTAAGCCGGATATCGCCGTTCATAAACATCCGATTCCCGTAAGTAGTGTTACGGAAGGTATCCGTGAACTCAAAGAGCAATTGACCCTATGGCGCCAGCCAGCTCCGGATAGCTGAACGCGAAACCGCTGGCGCGCAGCTTGTCCGATGCCACCCGCTGGCCATCAAGCAGCAGGCTGGCCTGTTCGCCCAGCGCCAGCCGCATTGGCCAACCCGGCGTCGGCAAACCGTACGGCCGCCCCAGCACGCGCGCCGCGGTCCGGCTGAACTGCGCCTGCGACACGCTCTGCGGAGCCGTGAAATTGAATTCGCCCTGCGCACCCGTGGCGCACAAGTGAGCAATGCCGCGTACCACATCATCGACATGAATCCACGACAGCCACTGCGCCCCGCCGCCTAGCGGACCGCCCAGGCCCAATTTGATCGGCAACAGCATCATCGGCAGCGCGCCTTGCGTGCCCAGTACCAGGCCAAGCCGGAAGCAGGCCACGCGCACGCCATGCGCAGCCGCACCGCGCGCAGCGGCTTCCCACTCGCAGCACAAGGTGGACATGAAGATAGGCTGTGGCGGGGCGCTTTCGGTGAGCTGGGTGTCGTCGCCGATTTGCTGGATTCCGTAGTAGCCGATCGCCGACGCCGACACCAGCATCGCCGGCTTGTGCCCGGCGCGCGCGATCCATGCCACCACCGCCTCGGTCAATCCGACGCGGCTCTTGCGCAGCGCCGCGCGGCGCGCTGCACTCCAGCGCCAGCCAAGCACGCGCGCGCCGGCCAGGTTGACGACAACGTCGATGCGACGCGTGGCCGGCAGCTGATCCATCGCACTGACGCAGTCGACCCGCCCATCGAACAGCCATGCTGCCTGACGCGGCTGGCGCGTCAGCACGGTGACGCACTGGCCATCGCGCAGCAAGGCGCGCACCAATTTTTGGCCGATGAAACCGGTGGCGCCAGTGACCAGAAAGCTGCGATCGGGCACGCCAAAATGGGCAACGACCACGTCGTCGACGCGTTTGGCGATCGCGCGCGCAGCAAAGCCGTCGCGCATGCCGGAGATGCCCACACCCATGCCGCACAGCGCAAGGAACACGCTCAACGCGCCCTGCGGCTGAAACGTCAGCGCTGTCGGAAAGGCCAGCCACGCGGGCATGTTGAGCACCAGCAGCGTGATGAACGCGCCGCCATTGATGGCCAGGATGGTGTGGGTGACGCGTTCGGTGGCTGGCAGCAAACGGGTCTGATCCTCGACCACGAAGTCCCACAGCGTGAGCACGATTTCAACGGAAAATACCGCCAGCAGCAGCGCCGCCCAGGCGCCGTCGAAGCGCCAGTACGCCAGCCCGATGAATAGCGCGCTGTAGATCAGTGCCCGCACCGCATGGATTGCCAGTTCGCGCCCGGCGCTCGCGCGGCCCGGCAGCGCTTCGGTCAGTTCATGGTGGTACAAGGTATCGAAGGCGCCCAGGCAGCCCTGGGCCGCCATCAGCTGCAGCGCCAGCAGATGGGTATTCATACGCCCACCTCGCGGAACACCCCGGCTTGGGTGAAGGTAGTGCCGAACAGCGCATGCCGGATCTCGATCCGGATATCGAACTGGTTGCTGCTGTTATTGCGGTGAAAAAGGAAGGTCTTGCCGGGCGTGAGCAGGCTTGGGAGCGGAATACGCACGCCAAACACTTCCCAGAAATAGCCATCGCTTTCAAAGTGCAGGTTGCCGTCACGGACGGCGAGCAGCAGTTTCATGCCCAGCCCCATGCCCACATATTCGAGCACCTCGCCCTTGCTGCTTTCGAGCATGTAGGACGTGAACTTGACCGGCTTGCGCCCGTTCAGGCGATAGATGCGCTGCTTGAAGATCGACGCGCAGTTCTCCTTCGAGTAGACCTGGATATCGACCGGAAAATTGGCATCGTTGTACGGCATCAGCGCGCCCTGGATCAGCGGCATGGTCAGGTAGCCGAGCATGCGCCCGATGCGCGAGCAGGTCAGTTCAGTCAGTTCGCCCTGATAGTGCAGCGGCTTGCCGGGCAAGGGATTGCGGTCGAAGCGCAGCTGGATGTCCGGATGCAGATCGGTCCAGGCCGGGCCCAGGATTTTTTTGAATAATTCACCTTCCGACGTCAAGCTCATGGTGTCGCCTTTGCGCGGTCAATATAAAACAGGTAGATCAGTGGCGGCAGCATGCAGGCAAGCGCGAAGCTGTCGATCCATACGTGGGGCCAGCAATCGGCCCGCAGCGAGATCAGCATGTCCTGCGGTGCCCACAGCAGCAGCCCGGCGATCAGCGCGCCCCAGGCAAAGGCGTTGCGCTGATGGTCACCGATCCATGCCAGTGCGCCCATCCACAGCGCCGCAGCCTGCACGGTGGGGCCGAACAGCGAGATCCACCACACTTGCTGCGCGCGCGCGGCAGCCGGAATCTGCGGGCCCCAGAACGCGGTTTCGATCGCACGGTGGTAGCCGTCCAACAGCGCGGCGTTGGCAATGAACGGCAGCAAAGCGCCCACCAACAGGTGGCCGGCGATGCTGGCGTAGGTGAACCAGACGGCCCAGGTGCGCAGCTTCATGGGTGGTCCTTGAAAAATGGATTGATCGCGCAGAGGCCATTTTCGCAGGCCGGCGCGGCCTTGTAGCCGAGCAGCGCCGACATCTGGTAGCGGTTGCGGGCAAACAGCCGGTACAGGTACGACAGCACATCGCGCAGCAGCGGCACCCGCAGCGGCCACACCAGAACGCCGCGCCCGACCAGGGTGTAAGCTGCGACCATGCTGTCAATGCCGACCAGGACCCGGCCATCGGCCGTCAGGCTGTACAACTGCAGATTCAGCTCGTCCATCGTGGCCTTCAGGTGGGCCGGATCGAAGCCTGGCGTGGCGATGTCGACGAAGGCCAGGCAGGCAGTGCGGTCCCACTTGGCCAGGCGCTGCATTTCGGCTGCGCAGAACGGGCATTTGCCGTCGAAGAAGAGCGTCAATGCGCTCATACGGCGTCCACGTCGTCGTTGCCGAGAAAGCGCGCGACCTTGCCGCCCATTTTCAGGAAGCGCAGCATGGTGGCCGGCGGCAGGTGCTTGTAGTCGTCGTAGCTGGTGCCCAGCATTTCAAGAAAGGCCAGCACCTCGTTGATGCGATTGAGCGAGGACGGCTCCAGGCCGCCGTCCTTGCCGCCTTCGATGGCGCATTCGCGCAGCACCGTCAGGGTCGGGTCGATCTCGCGCCGTTTGCGTTCTTCGACGATGACGCGGAAAATTTCCCACACGTCTTGCAGGGCCACGAAATGGTCGCGCCGGTCGCCCATCAGATGGGTGCTGCGGATCAAATTCCAGCTTTGCAGTTCCTTCAGGCTGTTGGAGACGTTGGAGCGTGCAATGACCAGCGACTCGGCAATGTCTTCGGCCGTCAGCGGACGGTTGGCCAGAAACAGCAGCGCGTGGATCTGGGCCACGGTGCGGTTGACGCCCCAGCGGGTTCCCATCTCGCCCCAGTGCAGGATGAATTTCTGTTCGGTCGGGCTCAGCGGCATATTTCTCTCATTTCTCTAATTTCTGTCATGAGAGAATTAGACGCTTAAATGACCGCGTGGTCAATGCATTTACGTCACTATGGGGTGGGATCCGCCTTGGGCGGTGGCAATGGCGTGGCCGATTCTTTCGGCTGGCCATCCTTGCCCAGGATCTGAACGAAGATTTCGTTCTGCTTGATCATGTTCAGTTCAAAACGGGCGCGCTCTTCGACTGCGCCAGTGCCTTCCTTGAGGTCGCGCACTTCCGATTCGAGCTTGGCGTTGCGCGCCTTGAGTTCATCGCTCTTGGTCTGCGCCGCGCTGACCTGCGCGCGCAGCTCCGACACGCGCAGCCAGCCGCCCTTGCCTACCCACAGGGGCAGTTGGATCAGCAGCAGCAGGAACGCGAGTGCGAGCGTGATAAGGCGCATGTCAGTACCGGCCAGCAGGGCTGGCCGGTTCCCGGAAGATTACTTCAGGTTGTAGAACGCGCCACGGCCCGGATAGCTGGCGATGTCGCCCAAGTCTTCTTCGATGCGCAGCAGCTGGTTGTACTTGGCCATGCGGTCCGAACGCGACAGCGAGCCGGTCTTGATCTGCAGTGCGTTGGTGCCAACCGCGATGTCGGCGATGGTCGAGTCTTCAGTCTCGCCCGAACGGTGCGAGATGACGGCGGTGTAGCCGGCGCGCTTGGCCATTTCGATGGCGGCGAAGGTCTCGGTCAGGGTGCCGATCTGGTTGATCTTGATCAGGATCGAGTTGGCGATGCCCTTCTCGATGCCTTCTTTCAGGATCTTGGTGTTGGTGACGTACAGGTCGTCGCCCACCAGTTGCACTTTTTTGCCCAGGCGGTCGGTCAGGATCTTCCAGCCATCCCAGTCGCCTTCATGCATCGCGTCTTCGATCGAGATGATCGGGTACTTGTCGCACCAGGTTTCGAGCATGTTGGTAAATTCGGTCGCGGTCAGTTGCAGGCCTTCGCCTTCCAGGTGGTACTTGCCGTCCTTGTAGAACTCGGACGCGGCGCAGTCCAGGCCCAGGCAAATCTGGGTGCCCGGCTCGTAGCCAGCCTGCTCGATCGCTTGCATGATCAGCTTGATGGCTTCTTCATGGTTGGCGACGTTCGGCGCGAAACCGCCTTCGTCGCCGACCGAGGTGGCCATCTTCTTCTCGTGCAGGATTTTTTTCAACGTGTGGAACACCTCGGCGCCGTAACGGACCGCTTCCTTGAAGCTTGGTGCGCCCACAGGGATGATCATGAATTCCTGGATGTCCAGGTTGTTGTCGGCGTGCGCGCCGCCGTTGATGACGTTCATCATCGGCACAGGCATCTGCATCGCGCCCGAACCGCCGAAGTAGCGGTACAAAGGCAGGCCGGCTTCTTCAGCGGCGGCCTTGGCCACTGCCATCGACACGGCCAGCATGGCGTTGGCGCCCAGGCGGCTCTTGTTTTCGGTGCCATCGAGGTCGATCAGCGTGCGGTCCAGGAAGGCCTGTTCGTTCGCGTCCAGGCCCATGATCGCTTCGGAGATCTCGGTGTTGATATTCTCGCAGGCCTGCAGCACGCCCTTGCCGAAATAGCGATTTTTGTCGCCATCACGCAGCTCGATCGCTTCGCGCGAACCGGTCGATGCGCCCGACGGCACGGCCGCACGGCCCATCACGCCCGATTCCAGCAGCACGTCGCATTCGACGGTAGGATTGCCGCGCGAATCCAGAATTTCGCGACCAATAATATCAACGATAGCACTCAATTTTATTCTCCAAAAGGTAAGCAAAACGGTGGGCGGATCCGGCAGGACCCGCCTGTGTCTGGCAAGCGCTGCGGCGTTATCGCGTGAAGCTCGACTCGATGAATCCGGCTTTTTTGACGATGCGGTCGATGTCGACCAGTGTCGAGAGCAGCTCTTTCATGCGGCCCAATGGGACTGCATTCGGACCGTCCGACAGCGCTTGCGCGGGATTAGGGTGCGTTTCCATGAACAGGCCGGCGATACCGGCCGCCACGGCTGCGCGCGAGAGCACAGGGATGTGTTCGCGCTGGCCACCCGATGAGGTGCCCTGTCCGCCCGGCAGTTGTACCGAATGGGTCGCGTCGAACACGACCGGGCAGTTCGATTCGCGCATGATCGCCAGTGAGCGCATGTCCGATACGAGGTTGTTGTAGCCAAACGAGACGCCGCGTTCGCACGCCATGAAGTTGTCTTCATCGAGGCCCGCTTCTTTCGCGGCCAGGCGTGCCTTGTCGATCACGTTCTTCATGTCGCCGGGCGCGAGGAACTGGCCCTTCTTGAAGTTGACCGGCTTGCCCGACTGGGCGCAAGCGACGATGAAGTCGGTCTGGCGGCACAGGAAAGCCGGCGTTTGCAGCACGTCGACGACCGACGCCACTTGCGCGATCATTTCAACATCGTGAATGTCGGTCAGCACCGGCACGCCGATTTCGCGGCGCACGTCGGCCAGGATCTCCAGACCCTTGTCCATGCCAGGACCGCGAAACGAGGTACCCGACGAGCGGTTGGCCTTGTCGAACGAGGACTTGTAGATGAAAGGAATACCGAGCGCCGACGTGATTTCCTTAAGCATGCCGGCAGTGTCCATCGCCATCTGGCGCGACTCGATCACGCACGTGCCGGCGATCAGGAAAATCGGATGGTCGAGGCCTACATCAAAACCGCAAAGCTTCATGCTGCGTCTCCTTGCAAAGCCGGCGCGCCATTGTTGGCTGCCGCAGTGTTGGCATTGGCCGCCTTGTGCTTGAGCGCGGCCTGGATGAACGACGTAAACAGCGGGTGGCCGCTACGTGGGGTCGACTTGAACTCGGGGTGGTACTGCACGCCCACGTACCAAGGGTGCGCATTGGCGCCGGTACGCGGCAGCTCCATGATTTCGCACAGGTCTTCGGTGGGGGTGCGGGCCGAGACGATCATGCCGGCCGCTTCGACGCGCGCCAGGTAGTGATTGTTCGCTTCGTAGCGGTGACGGTGACGCTCGGTGACGACCGAACCGTAGATCTCGGCGGCCAGCGTGCCCGGATTGACGGCGCAAGTTTGCGCGCCCAGGCGCATGGTGCCGCCCATGTCGGACGACTCGTCGCGCTTTTCGACCTTGCCGTCATGGTTTTGCCATTCGTTGATGAGGGCAACCACTGGCTGGTCGGTCTCGCTATCGAATTCGGTCGAATTGGCGTTGGCCATGCCGGCCATGTGGCGTGCGTACTCGATCAGCGCGACCTGCATGCCCAGGCAGATGCCCAGGTAAGGGATCTTGTTTTCACGGGCGTACTGCGCCGCCAGAATCTTGCCTTCCACGCCGCGCTTGCCGAAGCCGCCCGGCACCAGGATGGCATCGTACTTGGCCAGGTGCGCGCAGCCTTTGGTCTCGATGTCTTCCGAGTCCAGGTATTCGATGTTGACGCGGCTTTCGGTGTGGATGCCGGCGTGGCGCAGCGCTTCGGTGAGCGATTTGTACGATTCGGTCAGGTCGACGTATTTACCGACCATGCCGATGGTGACCGATTCCTTGGGATGCTCGAGCGCGTAAATGAGCTTGGTCCACATGGTCAGGTCGGCCGGCGGCGCTTCGATGCCGAGCGCTTCGAGGATGATCGCGTCGAGCCCCTGGTCGTGCAGCATCTGCGGCACTTTATAGATGGTGTCGGCGTCCCACACGGAGATGACGGCCTGCTCTTCCACGTTCGAGAACAGCGAAATCTTGGCGCGCTCGTCGTCCGGAATCGGGCGGTCGGCGCGGCACAGCAGCGCGGTCGGCGCGATGCCGATTTCGCGCAGCTTTTGCACGCTGTGCTGGGTAGGCTTGGTTTTCAGCTCGCCCGCCGAAGCGATGAACGGCACCAGCGTCAGGTGCACGAAGGCGGCCGACTTGCGACCGGCGCGCAGCGACAGCTGGCGCGCAGCTTCAAGGAACGGCAGCGATTCGATGTCGCCCACGGTGCCGCCGATTTCGACCAGCGCCACGTCCACGCCTTCGGCGCCGCGGTAGATGTAATCCTGGATTTCGTTGGTGATGTGCGGGATTACCTGCACCGTCTTGCCAAGGTATTCGCCGCGGCGTTCCTTGCGGATCACCGATTCGTAAATCTGGCCGGTGGTGAAGTTGTTCACCTTTTTCATGCGGGTGCTGATGAAGCGCTCGTAGTGGCCGAGGTCGAGGTCGGTTTCGGCCCCGTCGTCGGTGACGAACACTTCACCGTGCTGCAAGGGGCTCATGGTACCCGGATCGACGTTGATGTACGGGTCGAGCTTGAGCATGGTGACTTTAAGGCCGCGCGATTCGAGGATCGCGGCGAGAGAGGCGGCGGCTATCCCTTTTCCAAGGGAAGACACAACGCCACCGGTGACGAAGACAAATTTGGTCATTGCAGATGGTGCCGAACGGCACGTGCGGGAAATTGAAATTATACCTTAAACCGGCAAATACTTCCGCAAAACAAGGCAAAAATGGTCTAACCACGGCGCCGGCGCGGCCTGCCCGCGTACAAAACGGCGTCATGCAGGCCCGTTGAATTGCGGCGCCTCGAAGGCTTTCAGGCGCACATGATAGACGGCACTCCAGAAATACCGCCCGCCGTCGGCCACGCACTCGATCGTCTCCAGCAGGGCGAACGGGCGGTAGTTGATCTCATCGTTGTCATAGACCGGAAAGGCATTCAAATAGATCATGTGCTCGCCGTTGCGCGCGAAACCGCTGTACTGGTGATGATAGCGAAATGGTTGCTCGGCTCCTGACTCGGCCGGCATCGTCAGCCGCAAGCGTTTGCGCTCTGCAAACATGAGCAGCAGTGCGGCCTCGGCTTCGCGCACCTGCACCCTGGTCGGTATCCAGTACGAATCAGCGGGTGGCGCCTCGCGGGTACATTGTTCGAATGCTTCGGCCGCATGCCACAGGCTGGTGGTTGAGGCGTGCTTGGGCAGAAAGGCATAGGTCCAGGCCATCCAGGCCGCCAAGGTAATCATCAGCAAACCGAACCAGCAGGCAGTAGCGCGCAGGCACTTTTTAAGCAGCGTCATGTTGACCTGGTAGATGGATTAGGAAAAGCGCAACTTTACACTAGCCGAGTTTTGCCGGGCACTATACACTATTGCACATTGTTTAATGTTCGGCGTAGCTAGCGGAACGTTGCGCAGACGCGAAATCGCGGGCGACCTAGGTCGAACCGATGTACTATTCACATAGCAAGAACAAACCTGCCCGCGCCCCAATGTGGCGCACAGGCTTAGGGGACCGCAGTGGAAAAGTCGAACACTGACCGTGACGCAGTCGCCGACGCCAACTTCATCGGCTGGAGCCGATGGGCGGCGCTGGAATTGATCCATGCCTTGACGCCCAGGACTGACACGCACGCCCGCAATGTGACGCCCCCCATGAAGGTCGCCCCCGCCAACACCGAATCCTCGCCGCCGGCACCCGGGTATCGCAGCTGAGCAGCCCAGCGATTATGGCCGGCTGAACTGGTGTTCGCGCAACCACACTTCCATCTTGTCCCAGTAGCCAGCGGCGAAGTGGGTTGACGACATAAATTCCGCACTATTCCCCGTTTTGGTGGCGATGAACGCGTGACCGGCATCGGGCAGGTGCACCACCGTGAAGTCGCCGTTGCCGGAGGCGGCGCGCGCCTTGTCCAGCAGCACTGCCGTGGCCGCGCTGGGCACATTGTGATCCAGGTCACCCAGGAACCACAGCACTGGCACCTTGACCGCGGCCAGCGTGGCAGCCGGGTCGTAGTGCACGTTGAGCGCACTCCACGGGCGGCCCCAGCCCGCTTCGCTCATGTGGATCGCCCAGGCCGCATGGGCCCACCGCTTCGCTTTCATCGGCGTCGCGGCCGCATTAAATTGGACCCACGGCGCGCCGGCCAGGCCGAACATCGTGCGCGAACCGTCCATCGCTTCCTGCGCATCCGCTTCGGACAAGCCCGCCTCGCGCACACTCCAGCCGATTTCATGGACCATGGTGTCGGCCACGGTATTGGCCGAGCCAGCCCGCACGATCACGTAGGCAATGTCGGGCGAACGCACCGCCATCATGGCGCTGGTCCAGCCCCCCTGGCTGGAACCGTGCACACCGATGCGCTTGGCATCGATGTCGGCGCGCTGCTTGAGCATGGCCACGCCGGCCAGCCAGTCGCCGGCGATCTCGTCCAGGCTGGCCTTGTGCCAGTCGCCGCCCGATTCGCCGGCGCCGCGCTTGTCGAGCGAGAGCACCGCGATGCCCTGGCGCACGAAGAACATATTCCACATGGCCTGGTCGCGCGTGGCCTCGCCCGAACCGTGGGCAAACACCACTGCCGGGTGCGGACCCGGCTTGCGTGGCAGCGTCAGCGAGCCCTTGAGCGTGACGCCGTCATGGACGATGGTGACGTCTTCGACCCGGTGCGGCGCAATCTTGCGCGCGCTGAAACGTTGCTTGCCTTCTTGCCAGCGCAGCCCGGTGACGGCCCCGTTGCCATTCTTGACGAACTCGACGTGCAGGGCGAACGGCCAGGCCACGCCCAGCGTCGGACCGGACGCGAATTTGCTTGCGCCCAGCTGATACAGCGGGCCCTCGCGCAGCGTTTTCTGGTCAAGGAACACCAGCTGGCCGCCGATCTCGCTCATGACACCAATGTCGATCACGTGCCCGGGCGCGACCTGGTAGCTGCCCGACAGCGCGCGGTTCAGGACCATGTCGGTGGGCATCAGCTTGATCAGCGTAAAGTCGCCGCTGGCGGCGCCCTGCTTGACGCTACCGGTCATGCCGGCCTTGGTCGGTGCGCCGTCAAAGGTGTACAGGTCGGGGCCGCCCTGCAGCGAGAACTGGCTATGCGTCGGCGTCAGTTCGACATGGACGAGCGGCACTTCACGCGCGCCCATGGCCGGGATATCGAGCACCGACGCGGCGCCCTTGGTGGCCGAGCGGTCGTGCAGCGTGATCGCAGTGGTCTTGCCGTTGATACGGAACTGGCCGACCCAGGTCGTTTCCGGTCCCGGCGCCGCATCCTCTGCCATGGCAGGCGCGATCGCGCCTGCGCATAGCGCCGCCAATGCGACGGCCTGAAAAGTGAGTTTGGTGAGCATATGCATTCCTTCGATGAGCGTGGTTTTTTCCAGCCGCCACTGTAACGACTGCGCCGCGATTTCTGCGGCGACGTGCGACAGAGTGCATTTTTCGGGCAATGGACCGCGCTTCAGCAGAAATTGCGGCTGGTGGTATCCAGGCGCCCCAGCAGCACCGACATGTCGACCAGCCGCTTGGCCACCAGGTGGCGCACCTCGCCTTCCCTCTGCCACACTCCGTACACGCCCAGCAGGGCCGCGCCCAGCACCTCCTTGCGCTGCTGCTCGACCAGGCTGGGCCAGACGATCACGTTGACGTTGCCGGTTTCATCTTCCAGCGTCATGAACAGCACGCCCTTGGCCGTGCCCGGGCGCTGGCGCACGGTGACGATGCCGCAGGCGCGCGCCAGCTGGCCGCTCTTGTAGTCGTTCAGCGTGGAAGCCGGCATGAAGCGCTGCGCCAGCAAACGGGGGCGCAGCAGCGCCAGCGGATGGCGTCCCAGCGTCAACCCCAGCGCGCGGCAGTCGCCAACAATGTCCTCGCCCTCGCTGGGCGCGGCCAGCTGCGGCACCTCTTCGACCGGCGTGGTGGGGCGCAGCAGGTCCTTGTCGGGCACCGCGCCGACCGCCTGCCACAGCGCCTGGCGCCGGTTGCCGGCCAGCGCAGCGAGCGCATTGGCGCCGGCCAGCACCTGCAAGTCATGGCGATCGAGCTGGGCGCGGCGCGCCAGGTCGGCCACGCTGTCGAACGGCCGGATCGCGCGCGCGTCCTCGATACGCGCCGCCACCTCGCGCCGCATGCCGCGTTGAAGGGACAGGCCCAGGCGCACCGCCGCCTGATCGCGGCCGCTCGCTTCGAGCGTCGAATCCCAGCCGCTGATGGCGATGTCGACCGCGCGCACCTCGATGCCGTGGCGCTGCGCATCCTGCACCAGCGCCGACGGGCTGTAAAACCCCATCGGCTGGCTATTGAGCAGCGCGCACAGGAACGCGGCCGGCTCGTGGCGCTTGAGCCAGGAACTGGCGTAGGCCAGCAGCGCAAAGCTGGCCGCGTGCGACTCGGGAAAACCGTATTCGCCAAAGCCCTGGATCTGGCTGAAGATCGCCTCGGCGAACGCCAGCTCGTAGCCCCGTTCGAGCATGCCGCTGACGATGCGGCCATAGTATTTCTCCATGCCGCCCTTGCGCTTCCAGGCCGCCATGGCACGCCGCAGCTGGTCCGCTTCGCCTGGCGAAAAGCCGGCTGCCACCATTGCCACCTGCATCACCTGCTCCTGGAAAATCGGAATCCCCATGGTGCGCTCTAACGCCACCTTCAGCTCCTCCTTCGGATACACGGCCGGCTCCAGGCCCTGGCGCCGGCGCAGGTACGGATGGACCATGCCGCCCTGGATCGGGCCGGGACGCACGATCGCCACCTCGATCACCAGGTCGTAGAAGGTGCGCGGCTGCATGCGCGGCAGCATGCTCATTTGCGCGCGCGACTCGATCTGGAACACGCCAATGGTATCGGCCGCGCAGATCATGTCGTAAGTAGCCGGGTCCTCGGCCGGAATGTCCTGCATCGAAAACACGGTGCCGCGCTGCTCGCTGACCAGCTCGAGCGTGCGGCGCAGCGCCGACAGCATGCCCAGCGCCAGGATGTCGACCTTGAGCAGGCCCAGTTCCTCCAGGTCGTCCTTGTCCCACTGGATGACGCTGCGCTCGGCCATGGTCGCGTTCTCGATCGGCACCAGGCGCGACAGCTTGCCTTGGGCGATCACGAAGCCGCCCGGATGCTGCGACAGGTGGCGCGGAAAACCGAGCAAGCGCTGCGCCAGCGTGGCCCATTGCTGCGCCAGTTTGGTGTCGGGATCGAGGCCGCATTCGGCCAGGCGGCGCAGCAAATCCTGCTTGCTGTCGAACCAATGGTGAGTCTTGGCCACCTTTTCGACAATCGCCAGGTCGACCCCGAGCGCCTTTCCGCTGTCGCGCAGCGCGCTCTTGGGGCGGTAGCTGATGACGACGGCGGCCAGCGCGGCGCGGTCACGCCCGTACTTGTTGTAGATGTACTGGATCACTTCCTCGCGCCGCTGGTGCTCGAAGTCGACGTCGATATCGGGCGGCTCGTCGCGCTCCTTGGAGATGAAGCGCTCGAACAGCAGGTTGCCGCGCGCCGGGTCGACCTCGGTGATGCCCAGGCAGTAGCACACGGCCGAATTGGCGGCCGAGCCGCGGCCCTGGCACAGGATGCCGGACGAGCGCGCAAAGCGCACGATGTCATACACGGTCAGGAAATACGGTTCATAGCGCAGGTACGCGATCAGTTCGAGCTCGTGCTCGATCTGGGCCTGCACCCGCGCCGGTATCCCCAGCGCAAAGCGGTGGTGGGCGCCGATATAGGTTTCCTTGCGCAGGTAGCTGGCCGCCGTTTCGCCGGGCGGCACCAGCTCGTCCGGGTACTCGTAGCGCAGTTCGGCCAGCGAAAAGGTGCACAGGCGCGCGATGCGCACGGTTTCGGCGAGCGCCTCGGGGGCATAGATATTGGCCAGGCGCAGGCGCGCGCGCAGGTGCTGCTCGGCGTTCTGCGCCAGCGCATAGCCGCACTCGCCGACCGCCTTGCCGATCCGGATCGCGCACAGCGTGTCGTGCAAGGGCTTGCGCGAGCGCACATGCATGCACACATGGCCAACGGCGACGATGGGCAAGCGGTGCTGCCAGGCGACTTCCTCGACGCTGGCGCGGTGGGCGTCGTCGAAGGCGCGGTGCAGCAGGTTCAGGCCGATCCAGGCGCGCTCGGGAAAGGCGGCCGCGATCCAGGCTGCCTGCGCGTGCAGGCGGTCGACGTCGGCCGCTTCGAAGCCCGGATAGGCCGGCAGCAGGATGGCCAGGCAGTCGGGCAAGCCTTGCAGGTGGCGGCGCTGCGGCGGCGGCGCGGCCAGGTCGGCCGGGTTGAGCAGGTAAGTGCCCTTCTCGCTGCGGGTGCGCGCCAGCGTGATCAGCTCCGACAAATTGCCATAGCCATTGCGGTTTTGCGCCAGCAGCACCAGCGACAGCGCGGCGCTGCCGTCCGGGTTGGTCAGGTGGAAATGGGCGCCGATGATCAACGGCAGCGCTGCCTTTTTGGCCTCGGCATGGGCGCGCACCACGCCGGCCAGCGAGCACTCGTCGGTGATCGCCAGCGCAGCATAGCCAAGCTGGATGGCACGGGCGACCAATTCCTCGGCATGTGAAGCGCCGTGCTGGAAGGAGAAATTGGACAGGCAGAACAGCTCTGCGTAGTCCGGCAGGCCAGGGGTGGACATGGTTGGATACTGTATAAAAACACAGTATAGCAAATCCCAGCCCTCAGGAAAACCGGAAAA
>JAZJXM010000043.1:0-6459 GCA_040390915.1 Pseudomonadota bacterium | reverse complement strand
CTACCGATGGGCCCGTGTCCGTTTGCCGGGACTGACCCCGCTAAAAATGATACTCGGCCCGCAACATCGGGGTCTTGGCGCGGTAGCCGCGGCCCGAGGTCGTCTGCGAGGTATAGCCGAACTTGTTGTTCCAGTACTGGTACTCGACGCCAATGCGGAACATGTTTTTCTTGTAGCCCATCGCGGCGCCGGCGTCGAACATCATTTGCATGTCGATGTTCGTTTCCGGGCCGGTGTCGGCGCCCACTTCGCTCACGCCTTTCGCGGCGATGAAGTTGGCATAGCCTTCGAACTTCCATTGCGGCGACACGGGAATGGCCCAGCTGGCGCTGAGCATCGGGTGCAGGTCGTAGGTGTAGCGCCGCCCGACGGTGGAAATGGGCGGGAAGGCGCCGCTCGGCGCGTTGCTTTCATGAAGCAGCAGCAAGCTCGTTTTCAGGAAACCGGGCACATCCCACATCAGCGTCGGCCCCAGCACCAGCATCCGCTTGCGCGAGTTGTAGCCCACGTCGTGCTTGCTGTTCACGTCGAAGCCGAGCGTCAGCCCGACCCCTTTGACGGCGCCGAACGTGAGATCCTTGCCGCTGATCTTGCCGATGTCGAGCGTATGCCGGTACACCACATACACTTCGCTCGAGCCGGCATCGCCGTTCAGCGAGCGCGGATCGTTGTGATCGGCGCGCAGCAGGTCGACGTTGAGAAAATTGCCGCCGTACTGGTAGCCGCTCGCGTGGGTGAAAGCAAAAATGTTTTTCCGGATGGCGTGCGGGTTGAACGGTTCTCGAAAGTCGTTGCCCACGCGGTAGCTGATCGCGTTGTCGCTCCAGTCCATCGCCTGGACCGAGCCGCCGGCCAGGCAGGCCGCCAGCGCCAGCAACTGGCGCAAACGCGATGCCGTGCTTGTCATCTCGTGCATGTCGTTCTCCCTAGAATTCTTCCCAGTCTTCTGCCGCCGGCTGCGCCTTGGTCGCGGCGCAGCCGGCGCACGCGATGCGGCCCGGCGCGGCGCGGCAACGGCCTGCGGCGCCGCGCTCTCGTCAAGCTTGAACACGCTGACCACCTGCGCCAGGTGCCCAGCCTGCTCTTGCAGCGACGCGGCCGCCGCCGCGGCCTGCTCGACCAGGGCCGCGTTCTGCTGGGTCGCGTCGTCCATGGCCGTGATCGACTCGTTGATCTGGCCGATGCCCTGGCTCTGCTCGTGGCTGGCAGCGGCAATCTCACTCATCAGGTCGGCCACCTGCTGCACCGACGCGACGATCTGGCCCATGGTCTTGCCGGCCTCGTCGACCAGGCGGCTGCCGGCGCTGACCTTGTCGACCGAGTCGCCGATCAGGGTCTTGATTTCCCGCGCTGCGGCAGCGCTGCGCTGGGCCAGGTTGCGCACTTCGGCTGCCACCACCGCAAAGCCGCGCCCCTGTTCGCCGGCGCGCGCCGCTTCCACTGCCGCATTCAAGGCCAGGATATTGGTCTGGAACGCGATGCCGTCGATGACGCCGATGATGTCGACGATCTTGCGCGAGCTGTCGGTGATCGAGCCCATGGTGTCGACCACTTGCCCCACCACTTCCCCCCCCTTGACCGCATGGGTCGAGGCGGCCACCACCAGCTGGTTGGCCTGGCTGGCGTTCTCGGCGTTCTGCTTGACGGTTGAGGTCAGCTGTTCCATCGCGGCCGCCGTTTCTTCCAGGCTCGACGCCTGCGCTTCGGTGCGGCCCGACAAATCCATATTGCCGCTGGCAATTTCGCTCGACGCCGCAGCGATCGTGGTGGTGCTGGCGCGCACTTCGCCGATGGTCTGGTTGAGCGAGGCAATGAAGCGGTTAAAGCCCAGCGCCAGCTCGCCCACTTCGTCGTCGGTTTCAACGTCCATCTTGCGCGACAGGTCGCCGTTGCCGCTGGCGATCTCGGTGAGCATGTGGGCCGCGCGCGCGACCGGCGCGGCAATGGCCCGGCTGATCAGGAACACCACCAGCAGCCCGATGCTGCCGCCAAGCACGCCGGCCGCCAGCGCCGCAATGGTGGCCGTGCGCGTCACGTTGCCCAGCACTTCGGCTTCCGGCACTTCGGCCACCACGTACATATTCAGTTCGGGCACGAACGACGAGGCGACGATGCGCCGCCCGCCCGGCGCGTCATATTCGGCGCTGGTGAACTTGGTGCCGCCCAGCAGCTTGCTGCTCAGTTCGGCGCCAAAGCCGGGCAAGTCTTTCAGGAAGTGCTTGCCGTCGGCCAGCGCCGGTTCGCGGTGCACCAGCACGCTGCCATTGGCGCGCACCAGCGACACGAAGCCGGACTTGCCCACCTTGTAGCTGCGGATGGTGTCGGCCATGGCGTTCAGCGACAGGCCCAGCCCGGCCACGCCCAGCTTGCCCCCGCCGGCGTCGGCGCGCACATTGATGAACAACATGAATTCGCTCGAGCCGACATCTTTGTCCAGGTCCAGCGTGTACGGCTTGCCACCGGCCAGAAAGCCATAGAACCATTGATCGCTGGCAGCGCTCTTGGACAGCGTGCGGTTCAGGCCCTGCTCGGTCATGTACTTGCCAGTCGCTTCCGACACCCAGAACACGGTGGCGGCCTTGTTTTTTTCCTTGAGCTGTTTGGCATACGCTTCCCAGGCCGCCAACCCGGCGTCGGGCAAGCCCTCGCCCTCCCAGGCGTGCACATAGGCGTTGTTGGCAATGGCCAGCGAAGTGGCCAGCGGCACGGCGATCTGGCGCCGGATATCGTTGCCGATTTCGCCCACCACGGCCGGCAGCTCCTGGCTGACCACGCGTTCGCGGATGCCGCGCCCGGTCATGATGATGGACAGCGTGGAGGAAATGGCCAGGAACAGCAGCAAACAGGCCGCCATGCTCAACATCAATTTCTTTTGAATCGACATGTGGCGCAAGAACGTCATTCGGCATCCTAGGTAGAGGGACAGGGAGCTGACCGTGTTCCATAGTCCCGCTTCGTCAAGTTAGCGTCAAGCAACAGACAGAATGTGTTGTTTCTGACACGAAACGATGCTGGGGCAGCGTGTAAAATGCCGGCCATGCAGATCACCACTTTCCGCCAGCGCCTGCGCGATCTCGGCGCCCTCCCCTTGCACGAACAGCGCGTGCTGCGCGACTGGCTGCTGGGGCAGGCGCACGACCAGGGCCGGCGCCGGCCCCAGGATTTCCTGCCCAAACCGCTGCGCGAGGCGCTGCCCCGGCTCGACGCCGAGCTGGCCGGCCTGGTGCAGCTGATCTCGACCCATCCGGGCGACGACGGCTCGGCCCGCCTGCTGGTGGGACTGGCCGACGGCCAGACGGTGGAAAGCGTGTTGCTGCCGCGCGACGGCCTGTGCGTGTCGAGCCAGGTTGGCTGCGCGGTTGGCTGCCAGTTCTGCATGACCGGGCGCGACGGCCTGGTGCGCCAAGTCAGCAGCGGCGAAATCCTGGCCCAGGTGGTGCTGGGACGCTCGCTGCGCCCGGTCAAGAAAGTCGTGTTCATGGGCATGGGCGAACCGGCCCACAACCTGGACAATGTGCTCGAAGCGATCGAACTGCTCGGTACTGAGGGCAATATCGGCCACAAGAACCTGGTGTTCTCGACCGTGGGCGACCGCCGCGTCTTCGAGCGCCTGCCCGAAGGGCGGGTCAAGCCGGCGCTGGCGCTGTCGCTGCACACCACCAAGGCCGCGCTGCGCGAACAACTGCTGCCGCGCGCGCCGCGTTTGACGCCGGTCGACCTGGTGGCGCTGGGCGAAGCCTACGCGCGCCTGTCCGGCTACCCGGTCCAGTACCAATGGACGCTGCTCGATGGCGTCAACGATGGCGCGGACGAACTGGACGGCATCGTGGCGCTACTCAAGGGCAAATACGCAGTGCTCAACATGATTCCCTACAACACCATCCCCGGCATGGCGTTCAAGCGGCCCAGCTGGGACAAGGCGCGCGCCATCGCCGCCGATCTGCATGGGCGCGGGGTGCTGACCAAGCTGCGCGATTCGGCCGGCCAGGACGTCGACGGCGGTTGCGGCCAGCTGCGCGCGCGCGCCGCCAAGCCGGCGCGGCGCGTGATCGGCATCGCCACCGGCATCGCCACCGGGGTCAGACCACTTTAGTACGTCAATATTGACGTACTAAAGTGGTCTGACCCCGGTGGGACCCCGGTGCGACCCTGGTGTGGCGCTATTGCGGCCCGGTTTGCTTGCGGCCGACCCAGTTGTCGTATTTGCGCTCCATGCGGCGCGCCGTGCCGTCGCGGCTCATCGCATCGAACGCGGCATTGAGCTGGTCGATGGTGGCGTCGGGCACGGCCAGGTTGCAGGCCAGGTACAGCTTGACATGGTTGAAGGTCAGCACCGGCACGATCTTGCCGCCCCAGCCGTTCAACTCCAGCACCGCACTGTCGCGCCGCAGCCCGGCCGCCCACAGGTCGATCCGGCCCAGCATCAGTTTGTTCGGATTGATCATGTCGTTGGGCGCCGGGTCGACCAGGTAGCCGCGCGTGCGCAGGTACTCGTCGCGTGCGTCCCCGTAATAGGTGCCGATGCGCAGCGCGCGCGCGTCTTCCAGGCGCGTCAAGTTGTACTGGCGGCCGGCACGCCCCAGCAGCACCCAGTCGCCTTCGTCGGTCGGTCCCACCCATTTGAACAGGCGCTCGCGCTCGGGCGTGCGGGTGGTCGAATAGACGCAGGTGTCGGCGCGCGTGCTGGCGGCCGTGTAGGCGCGCTTCCAGGGCAACAATTCGAGCGTGTAGGCAATACCGCTGCGCGCGAACGCCTCGCGCACTTTTTCAGTGGCGCTGCCAATGATCTTGCCATCGACTTGCATGCTGGTCGGCGGCGAATATTCGGTCGTGATGGTGAGCGGCGCGGCCGATGGCTGCGCCACGGCACAGGCCAACGGTCCCACCATGAACAATGCAAAAATAGAATTCCGACTCGTCATCCAACGCCTCTGTTCAACACTGCTTGCAGAATAACAGCTAGCCAGAAGTGACGGGGATGGCGGGACCGCGAGTGACCGGGAAACAACTATTTCTTAACAATTAATGACAATTTCGCTTGCGCCCGCACTCAGCGCTCGGACACCGCGTCCACCACGCACAGCGCCGTCATGTTGACGATCCGGCGCACCGTGGCCGATGGCGTCAGGATGTGCACCGGTTTGGCGCAGCCAAGCAGCACCGGCCCGATCGCGATGCCGTTGCCGGCCGCGGTCTTGAGCAGGTTGTAGGCGATGTTGGCGCTGTCGATGTTCGGCATCACCAGCAAATTGGCGTCGCTCTGCAAACTCGATTGCGGCATCATCGAACGGCGCAGCTTGGAGTCGAGCGCGACGTCGCCATGCATTTCGCCGTCCACTTCCAGCTCCGGGCGCATTTGCTGCACCAGTGCCAGCGCAGCGCGCATCTTCTTTGCCGATTCGCTGTTGGCCGAACCGAAGTTCGAATGCGACAGCAGCGCCGCATGCGGGATCAGGCCGAAGCGGCTCATTTCATCGGCTGCCATGATGGTGATCTCGGCCAGCTGTTCGGCGCTCGGGTTTTCGTTGACATGGGTGTCGACGATGGCCATCTGGCGTTCCGGCAGGATCAGGAAGTTCATCGCCGCGTACACGTTGGCGCCGACGCGCTTGCCCAGCACCTGGTCGATGTAATGCAGGTGCAGCATGGTGGTGCCGAAGGTGCCGCAGATCATGCCGTCGGCATGGCCCTTGTGGATCATCATGGCGCCAATCAGGCTGTGGCGGCGGCGCATTTCCAGCTTGGCGTAGTCTTGCGTGACGCCCTTGCGGTTGGCCATCGCGTAATAGGTTTCCCAATAATCGCGGTAACGCTCTTCGTGGTCCGGATTGATGACGTCGAAATGCTCGCCCTGTTTCAAGCGCAGGCCGAACTTTTCGATGCGTTTTTCCAGCACCGTCGGACGCCCCACCAGGATCGGGCGCGCCAGTTTTTCGTCGACCACGACCTGCACCGCGCGCAGCACGCGCTCCTCTTCGCCTTCGGCGTACACGATGCGCTTGAGTTCAGGCGGCGCGCTCTTGGCCACCGCGAACAGCGGCTTCATGAAGGTGCCGCTGCGGTACACGAATTGCTGCAAGCTGTCGGCGTACGCTTGCAAGTCGGCGATCGGGCGCGTGGCCACGCCCGACTCGAAGGCAGCCTTGGCTACTGCCGGCGCGATGTGGATCAGCAGGCGCGGATCGAACGGCATCGGGATCAGGTACTCGGGCCCGAACGACAGGTTGCTGATGCCGTAGGTGGACGCGACGACGTCGGATTGCTCGGCGTGGGCCAGGTCGGCGATCGCGTGCACCACCGCGATTTCCATTTCGCGCGTGATGGTGGTGGCGCCGCAATCGAGCGCGCCACGGAAGATGTAGGGGAAGCACAGCACGTTGTTGACCTGGTTCGGATAATCCGACCGGCCGGTGGCGATGATGGCGTCGCTGCGTACGGCCTTGACGTCTTCCGGCAGGA
>JAZJXM010000042.1:0-73910 GCA_040390915.1 Pseudomonadota bacterium | reverse complement strand
ACGACGTCGTTTTTTGTCTCTAACGTATGGACCTTATGGAAATCCTCCTCTTTGCCGCGCCCGGCGCACTGTGGCCCACGCTGGCCGCCGGCCTGTTCGGGCTCCTGATCGGCAGCTTCCTCAACGTCGTCATCTACCGCATGCCGAAGATGATGCAGCGCGAATTCGACAACGCCTGCGCCGAAAACTGCGGCAAGGAGCCGGTCCACGCCGACACCTTCACGCTGTCGGTACCGCGTTCGGCTTGCCCGCACTGCGGCCACAAGATCAGCGCGCTGGAAAACGTGCCGGTCCTCAGCTACCTGGCGCTGGGCGGCAAGTGCCGCGGCTGCAAGGCGCCGATCTCGAAGCGCTATCCGGCCATCGAACTGGTGTCGGGCCTGCTGGCGGCGCTGATGGTATGGCACTTCGGCAGCGGCTGGACCGGGCTGGCCACGGTCGCCTTCGCGTTCCTGCTGCTGGCCATGACGTTCATCGATCTCGATACCCAGTTTCTGCCCGACGACCTGACCTACCCGCTGTTGTGGCTGGGCCTGCTGGTGAACCTGGACGGCGCCATTGTGCCGCTGCGCGAGGCGGTCATTGGCGCCGTTGCCGGCTATCTGGCGCTGTGGAGCGTCAATGCGCTCTACAAGCTGGTGCGCAAGCACGACGGCATGGGCAATGGCGACTTCAAGCTGCTGGGCGCGCTGGGCGCCTGGATGGGCTGGAGCATGCTGCCCTCGATCATCTTGCTGTCGTCGGTGGTGGGCACCGTGATCGCGGTCGCGATGATCCTGCTCAAGAAGCAGGACAGCGAGACGCGCATTCCGTTCGGCCCCTACCTGACCGGCGCCGGCCTGCTGGCATTGTTGTATGGCAGCCACATCAAGGCGCTGCTGCAGGGCTTTTTGCAAGGCTAGCATGCACGCCGGCCCCACCTTCAGCGTCGGCCTGACCGGCGGCATCGGCTGCGGCAAGACCACCGTGGCCGACCAATTCGCCGCACTGGGCGCCAGCGTGATCGACACCGACCTGATTGCCCATGCGCTCACGGGCGCGCACGGCGCCGCAATGGCGGCGCTGGTGGCCGAATTCGGCCCCGCTGCCGCCACTGCCGAGGGCGCACTCGATCGTGCCTGGATGCGCGCGCTGGTGTTTGCCGACCCGGGCGCGCGCTTGCGCCTGGAAGCGATCTTGCATCCGCGCATACGCGCCGCCGCCCAGGCCGCCGCCACCGTGGCCAGCGGTCCCTATCTGATATTCGTGGTGCCGCTGCTGGTCGAGTCGGGCGGCTGGCGCGAACGCGTCACGCGCATCCTGGCCATCGACTGCGCCGAACAGGTGCAAGTGGCGCGGGTCATGGCGCGCAACGGCCTGCCCGAACAGCAGGTACGCGCCATCATGGCGGCCCAGGCCACGCGCGCACAAAGGCTCGCCGCCGCCGACGACGTGATCGACAATTCGGACGGCATGGCCGCCTTGCAGCCGCAAATCGCCCGTTTGCACGCGCAGTATCTGGCGTTTTCGGAGACAATGTCACACTGAACGGCACGATACGGCAGGGAGCGTTTGTAATTTTGCTTCGCATGGTTCAGAATCACGTGATTCTTCTCCAGCCAACCATGTAAAGGGATGTCATTTTGATCGTCTACGAATACCCTTTCAACGAGCGCATACGCACGTTGTTGCGGCTGGAAGACCTGTACGACAAATTCAAGTTCTTTGTCCAACAAGAACATGCGATGCAACACCACGTCGCCCTGTCCACCATTTTCGACATGCTCGAAGTAGCTGGCCGTGCCGACCTCAAATCGGACTTGCTGCAAGAACTGGAGCGCCAGAAGCAAAGCTTGCTGGGCTACCGCAGCAATCCCAACGTGGCCGCCGACATGCTCGACGCCGTGCTCAGCGAACTGGAAACGGTCAGCGGCGCGCTGGTGGCCGCGCAAGGCAAGACGGGCCAGAACGTGCGCGACAATGAATGGCTGATGAGCATTCGCGGACGCACCATCATTCCCGGCGGCGCCTGCGAATTCGACCTGCCGTCCTACTACGCCTGGCAAAAGCGCCCGGCCGAACAGCGCTACCACGACATCCTGGCCTGGTTCGCGCCGCTGGCCCCCCTGTTCGACGCGCTGGCGCTGGTGTTGCGCCTGCTGCGCGATTCGGGCGGCCCCGTGAAAATGATCGCCATCGCCGGCAGCTACCAGCAAATGCTGCAAGGCAAGGTGTACCAGATGCTGCGCCTGTCGCTTGATGAAACACTGGGCGCGATCCCCGAAATTTCGGCCAACAAATACATGCTGTGGGTGCGCTTCACCAGCCAGGGCGGCGACCTGAAACCGAAGCCGCTTGAAGACGACGTACCGTTCGAACTCACGCTGTGCAACTTTTAAACTGTGAGTGATTCATGCCAGTAGTGAACTGCCCTACCTGTTCCAAGAAGGTCGAATGGACCGAAGCGAACCAATACCGTCCTTTCTGCTCCGAGCGCTGCAAGCAAATCGACCTGGGCGCGTGGGCCGAAGAAAAATACACCATCCCCGGCGCGCCGGCCGACGATGACCTGCTGCCGGACCAGGACAATCACTAGCCTGAGCAAGCTTGCGCTGGCGGCCTGGCTGGGCGCTGGCGCAGTCCATGCCGACACCTTGCCGCTGCCGGCCGCTGGCAGCTGTGGCCAGTCCAAGCTGCTCAAGCCGGCTGCCGTCGGTGCTGCGGGCGCCAACATGCTGGTGCGGGTTCGGGTGCGCGAAGACGGCACGGTGCATGCGCCGGCAATCGACACCGGCAGCGGCATCGAGCAGGTCGACCGACGCGCGCTGGCGCTGATCCAGGCCTGCCGATTCACGCCGGCCCAACGTGAGGGCAAACCGGTGGCAGGCGACGCCCTCATCGCGCTGGCGTTCGCCAGCGAACAACTGGAAGAACCGGCGCTGCGCGCGCTGTACCAGCGCTACCTGCCGTCCATGCGGCGCACGCTGGAAGGACGCAAGCAATACCATGCCGCGCACATCCTGGTGAAAACCGAAGCGGCCGCGCGCGCGGTGCTGGCCAAACTGGCCGCCGGTGAACCGTTCGCGCAAGTGGCGCTGGACCACGGCGCCAAAGATGACGGCGAGCTTGGCTGGATCCTGTCGGAGCGTTACACGCCCCGTTTCGCCGCTGCCCTGCGCAACAGGACCGCGCCTGGCCTGCTGCCCGAGCCGGTCGAGACAGAATACGGCTGGCACGTGATCCGCATCGACGCCATCCGCCCGGCCGAACCGAGCCCGTTCGAGTCGGTGCGCGAAGCCTTGTGGAGAGCGGCCGTCGCTGAAATGGATGCAAACTGAGGGTCAAGTCTGACATCTGGACACGGGCCCAACAGTGGGCCCGTGTCCAGATGTCAGACTTGACCCTAGTAGCGGTCCATCTGCAAGCCGTCCAGGCTGATTTCGGGCCGCCGCCCGCTGATGATGTCGGTCAGCACCCGCGCCGAGCCGCACGACATGGTCCAGCCCAGCGTGCCGTGCCCGGTGTTGAGATACAGGTTGCGGTAGGGCGTGGCGCCGATCACGGGCGTGCCGTCCGGCGTCATCGGGCGCAGCCCGCACCAGAACGTCGCCTGGCTCAGGTCGCCGCCATGCGGGAACAGCTCGTTCACCGCGCGCACCAGCGGCGCGCGCCGCGCTTCGCGCAAGCGGGTGTCGTAGCCGGCCAGTTCGGCCGTGCCGCCCACCCGGATCCGCTGGCCCAGGCGCGTGATGCCCACCTTGTACGTTTCGTCCATCACGGTCGATTCGGGCGCACCCGCCGGGTCGACTACCGGCATCGTGATCGAATAACCTTTGACCGGATAGACCGGTATGCGCACCCCCAAAGGGCGCAGCAGCAGCGGCGAGTAGCTGCCCATGGCCATCACGAAGGCGTCCGCCTTCAGTTCTCCCGCGCTGGTCTGCACCGCCGTCACGCTGCCGCCATCGGCCACCAGCCTGGTGATCTGGACGCCATTCCGAAACGTGACGCCCAGCTGCGCCGCCATCGCGGCCAGCGCCTGGCTGAACTTGAAGCAGTCGCCGGTCTCGTCGCCCGGCAGCCGCAACCCGCCGACGATCCGTCCGCGCACCTTGGCCAGCGCCGGCTCGGCCCGTTCGCAGGCGGCCGCGTCGAGCAGTTCGAACGGGATGCCGTCGCGCGCCAGCACGGCGATGTCGTGCGCCGCGTCGTCGACCTGGCGCTGGTCGCGAAACACCTGCAAGGTGCCTTTGCTGCGTTCGTCGTAGGCGATGCCGGTGTCGGCGCGCAGCGCAACCAGGCAATCGCGGCTGTATTCGGCCAGACGCACCATGCGCGTCTTGTTGATTGCGTAGCTGGCCGGATTGCAGTTGCTCAGCATCTGGGCCATCCAGCGCCACATGGCCGGGTCCAGCTGCGGGCGCACCACCAGCGGGCCATGGCGCATCAACAGCCAGCGCAAGGCGCGCAGCGGAATGCCGGGCGCGGCCCACGGGGCGGCCATGCCGGGCGAGATTTCACCGGCATTGGCGAAGCTCGTTTCCAGCCCGGCGCCGTTCTGGCGCTCGATGACGGTCACTTCATGGCCGGCTTTGGCGAGAAAATAGGCCGACGTGGTTCCCACCACGCCGCTGCCCAACACGATGATCTTCAAATGGATCTACTCCGGATAACGCAACTGATCGAGCCACTGCAGCAGGGGGATGGTGGCCGGCAGCAGCGGCGTCACGCCCACCGTGCCTTGCCACGCAAAGGCCTGCCCCTCCAGGCTTTGCGGCTCTCCCTGCCAGTGGCGGCTGATAAAGAAATGCAGGCGCACGTGCGCATGTTCATACACGTGCTCCACGCCGCACCATTCGCTCGCCTCCAGGATATGGACGCCCAGCTCCTCGACGAATTCGCGCTTGAGCGCGTCGAGTATGGCCTCGCCGGCTTCTACTTTCCCGCCCGGGAATTCCCAGTAACCGTGGTACGGCTTGCCCTCGGGGCGCTGACCGAGCAGCACGTCGCCGTTCGGTTTCATCAGGATCCCGACCGCGACGTCGATCGGCTTGGTGCGTTGGGCGCTCATGGCGCCATCTTTCCGCAATAGTCTTTGGCGAACTGCCACGCCACCCGGCCCGAGCGCGATCCACGCGCCAGCGCCCAGCGCAAGGCGTCGGCGCGCGCGCCGGCAATCTGCGCGGCGTCGCAGCCGAAGCTGGCCAGCCAGTGGTCGGCAATTTCCAGGTAGTCGTCCTGTTTGAACGGGTAGAACGAGAGCCACAGGCCGAAGCGCTCGGACAGCGAGATTTTTTCTTCGACCGTCTCGCCCGGATGCAGGTCGCCGTCGCCGGCGTGGCTGTAACTTGCGTTGTCGCTCATCCGCTCGGGCATCAAATGGCGCCGGTTGGAGGTGGCGTAGATGATCACGTTGTCGGACTGCGCGGCGATGCTGCCGTCGAGCGCCACCTTGAGCGCCTTGTAGCCGCTCTCGCCTTCTTCGAACGACAGGTCGTCGCAAAAGATGACGAAGCGCTCCGGCCGTCCGGCCACCAGGTCGACGATGTCGGGCAGCTCGACCAGGTCGGCCTTGTCCACTTCGATCAGGCGCAGGCCGTCGCCGGCGAACTGGTTCAAACAGGCTTTGATCAGCGACGACTTGCCGGTTCCGCGCGCGCCCGTCAGCAGCACGTTGTTGGCCGGCCGGCGCGCGACGAACTGGCGCGTGTTTTGTTCGATCTGCTGCTTTTGCGTGCTTATCTGGTGCAGGTCCGACAGCGCGATGGACGATGCGTGCATCACCGGCTGCAGGTAGCTGGCGCCGCCGCCGGCGCGCTTGCGCCAGCGGAACGCGAAGCTGCGCTTCCAGTCAGGTTCGCGCGGGTGGCTGGCCGGCAGCACCGCCTCGACCCGCGCCAGCAGCGCTTCGGCACGCACCAGGAACTGCTCGAGCGGCGTCATTCGCACGCCGCTCAGGAGCGGTAGTCGGCGTTGATGGTCACGTACTCGTGCGACAGGTCGCAGGTCCACACGGTGGCGCTGGCACTGCCACGCGCAAGCTTGACGCGCACCGTGATTTCGCTTTGCTGCATGACGCGCTGGCCATCGGCTTCCTGGTAGTCGGGATTGCGCCCGCCGTTCTTGGCCACCCACACGTCGTCCAGGTACAGGTCCAGTTTCGACACGTCCAGGTCGTCCACGCCAGCGTAGCCGATCGCGCACAGGATGCGGCCCAGGTTGGGGTCGGAGGCGAAGAACGCGGTTTTCACCAGCGGCGAGTGGGCGATCGAATAGGCCACCTTGCGGCACTCTTCCAGATCGAGCCCGTCGTCGACGGTGACGGTGATGAACTTGGTGGCGCCTTCGCCGTCGCGGATGATCTGCTGCGCCAGGTTGCGCGCCATGTCCGTCACGGCAGCCTTCAATGCGGCGTATTCGGTCGAATCGGTATTGGCAATGGCCAGGCTGCCGGCGCCGGTGGCGATCAGCATGAACGAGTCGTTGGTCGAGGTGTCGCCATCGATGGTGATGCAGTTGAACGAGTGGTCGGCCGCGTGCTTGACCAGTTCGTCGAGCACCGGCTGCGCGACCTTGGCGTCGATCGCCAGATAGCCCAGCATGGTGGCCATGTTCGGCTTGATCATGCCGGCGCCCTTGCTGATGCCGGTCATGGTGACCGCGTGGCCGCATACGTCGACCGTGCGCGACGCCGCTTTTGGCTGGGTGTCGGTGGTCATGATCGCTTCGGCCGCGCTGAACCAGTTATCGAGCTGCAGGTTGCCGACCGCGGCCGGCAGGCCAGCCACGATTTTTTCCACCGGCAGCGGCTCGAGAATGACGCCGGTCGAAAACGGCAGGATCTGCTGGGCGTCGCAGCCGAGCAATTGCGCCAGCGCGGCGCAGGTGGCGTGGGCGTTGGCCAGGCCGCTCTCGCCGGTGCCGGCGTTGGCGTTGCCGGTGTTGACCACCAGTGCGCGGATCGGCTTGCCGCCGGCGCTGACCGCCGCCAGGTGCGCCTTGCTGACCTGGACCGGGGCCGCGCAAAAGCGGTTCTTGGTGAACACGCCCGCTACCGTGGCGCCTTCGGCCAGCTTCATCACCAGCACATCCTTGCGGTTGGGCTTCTTGATGCCGGCTTGGGCATAACCGATTTCGATGCCATTGACCGGCTTCAGGTCGGCGGCGACAGGAATGGGGGAATTGACGGCCATGGTGTGCTCTCTAGCGTAGGAATGCGGAGCCGCTATTGTACCGCCTGCCAGCAAAGTGTGATGTTCCCGGCAAGAGCGACGTATTGACAAAAAAATGGAAATTGCTGCTGACAAATTGGCCATCAGCCTTGATAATTTTAAACATTATCCATTAATTAATTCACCCGTGAAAAAAGCTCTCGTTCTTAGCGCCCTCTCCAGCGCCTTGCTGCTGTCCTTCCCCGCCGTGGCCGCCGAACCGGCAATCGCCGAAACAGCCATCGTCAAGCCGGCCAAGCCGTCATCCGACATGTTCGAGGCGCTGGCCGCACTGGGCAAGGAATTGAAAGCGGCCATGGGCAGCGGGCGCGGCAATCCGATCCCTTACCTCGACCAGCTGGCCGCGCATGAATATTCGGACGCGACCAGGGAAAAAGTGGCCACGGTGTTTGGCAGCAAAGAGCCGCTGAACATCAGGCGCAGCACCGGCGCGAATGGCCAGGTCAGCTATGCCTTCACGGCGCCGGCCTATCATTACCTGGACTCGAACGCGAACACGATCAGCTGGTCGGACCTGGTCCTGGAACTGCAGCTCGACAAAGCCGGGCGCAACATGGTCAGCAAGGGCAGCTGGGGTTCATTCAGCATCGCCGACAAAGACATGGCCATGGTGATCAGCGACATCAGCGGCGATGGCAAGCAACGCCGCAACGCCCAGAACATCTGGATCGGCAAGCTGCATGGCGCGATCGGCAAGATCGTTGTCACCCCGGCCAATACGCCGGCGGTGGTGCTGGACGCGCTGTCATTTGCCAGCAATGCAGTCGAACACGGCAAGGCGGTCGATATCGGCTATGACGCCAGGATCAAGTCGATCAGCGGCTTCGGCGAGCAGGTCGACGACATTCATTACGCCATGCGCCTGCTCAATATCGACATGCGCGCACTGGAAAAGCTGACCGACACCTTGGCCGATGCCGACCAGGCCGGCAAGACCAAGGAACAAAAACTGGCGCTGTTTGCGGAGCAGCTCAAGTCGATGGGCAAGACCCTCGCCGCGCGCGGCACCGCACTGGAAATAGACGACTTCAGCGCCGCCTTCCACGGTCAGCGCGCCACCATCAAGGGCAAAGTCTGGCTGGCGCCGGGCAGCGGCAATGCCGATTTCGCCTCGCTCGACAAGTTCGGCAAGAAAATCATGGTGCGCCTGACGGTCAAGGTGCCGGTCGCGCTGGTGACCGAGATCGCCAAGGTGGTGACGGCCAGGCAAGCCACTGCCAAGGGTGAAACCCAGTCGCCGGAAGCGATCGCGCAAGCGGCGCAGACGGCCACCGACTTCATCGTCGGCAAGATGCTTAACGAGAGCGTCGCCAAGCTCGATAACGGCGTGCTGGTGTCGCTGATCGAATTCAAGGGCGGCAAGCTCACTTGCAACGGCAAGGAAATGTCGCTGCCCACAGGTACGCGGCCAGCGCCGGCGGCCAAGCCGGAAGCTGGCAGCGCCGAATAAGCTGGGGACGAAAAAAAACCCACCTGCACTGAGCGCGCTCAGGCAGGTGGGTTTTTTATTGTGCTAGCCCGGTATCAGGCCAGCTTGCCGTGGCAAGCCTTGAACTTGCGGCCACTGCCGCAAGGGCACGGATCGTTGCGGCCCACTTTCAGTGCGAACTCGTCGTCGGCGGACTGGCGCGCGCCTTCGCCTGGCGCCAGCAAGTCTTCCGGCGCTGCGTTCGGATTGAAGTCGGCGTGCTGGTAGCTGACGTTCTCGACGTGCGACTGCTGCATTGCCAGTTCGGCCGCGTCGATTTCTTCGCGGGTCTGGATGCGCACCGTCATGACCATCTTGATCACTTCGTTCTTGATCTGGTCCAGCATCGAGCCAAACAGTTCGAACGCTTCGCGCTTGTATTCCTGCTTCGGATTCTTTTGCGCATAGCCGCGCAGGTGGATACCCTGGCGCAGATGGTCCAGTGCCGCCAGGTGCTCGCGCCAGTGGGTGTCCACGCTTTGCAGCATGACGTTGCGCTCGAAACCGCCGAACGGCTCCTTGCCGACCATGTCGATCTTGGCGTTGTACGACGCGTCAGCCGCGGCCAGCACTTTGTCGAGGATGTCGTCGTCGGTCAGGTTGGCGTCCGACTTGAGCAATTCGTCCAGCGCCACATTGAGCTGCCATTCGCTGGCCAGCGTCGCCTGCAGGGCCGGCAAGTCCCACTGCTCTTCGACCGATTCGGCCGGCACATGGGTGCGCACCACGTCGTGGAACACGCCGGCGCGCAGGGAAGCGATCAGCTCCGAGATGTCGGTCGTTTCCAGCAGTTCGTTACGCTGGGTGTAGATCACCTTGCGCTGGTCGTTGGCGACGTCGTCGTATTCGAGCAGCTGCTTGCGGATGTCGAAGTTGCGTGCCTCGACCTTGCGCTGCGCCGATTCGATCGAACGCGACACGATGCCCGCTTCGATTGGTTCGCCTTCCGGCATCTTCAAGCGGTCCATGATGGCGCGCACGCGGTCGCCGGCGAAGATGCGCAGCAGCGCGTCGTCAAGCGACAGGTAGAAGCGCGACGAACCTGGATCGCCCTGGCGGCCGGAACGGCCACGCAGCTGGTTGTCGACGCGGCGCGATTCGTGGCGCTCGGTGCCGATGATGTGCAGGCCGCCCGCTTCGACGACGTGGTTGTGCAGCGACTGCCATTCGCTTTCCAGCTTGGCCGCCTGGGCTGCCTTGTCGGCGTCCGACAGGGCCGCATTGGCTTCGAGCAGCTGGATCTGTTTCTCGACATTGCCACCGAGGACGATGTCGGTACCGCGACCGGCCATGTTGGTGGCGATGGTGATCATTTTCGGACGTCCCGCCTGGGCGATGATTTCCGCTTCGCGCGCATGCTGCTTGGCATTGAGCACGTTGTGTTCGAGCTTGGCCTTGGTCAGGATGCCCGACAGCAGTTCCGAGTTCTCGATCGAGGTGGTGCCCACCAGGACTGGCTGGCCGCGCTCGAAGCAATCGCGGATATCGAGCAGCATGGCGTTGTATTTTTCTTCCGACGACTTGTAGACCTGGTCTTGACGGTCTTTGCGCTGCGAAGGACGATTCGGCGGAATGACGACGGTCTCAAGGCCGTAGATTTCCTGGAACTCGTACGCTTCGGTATCGGCCGTGCCGGTCATGCCGGACAGCTTGCTGTACATGCGGAAGTAGTTCTGGAACGTGATCGAGGCCAGCGTCTGGTTCTCGTTCTGGATGCGCACGCCCTCTTTGGCTTCGACTGCCTGGTGCAGGCCGTCGGACCAGCGCCGACCCGTCATCAGGCGACCGGTAAATTCGTCGACGATGATGACTTCATTGTCCTGCACCACATAGTGCTGGTCCTTGAAGTACAGCGCATGCGCACGCAGCGCCGCGTACAGGTGGTGGATCAGCGTGATGTTGGCCGAGTCGTACAGCGACGCGCCTTCCGGCAGCAGGCCCATTTCGGTGAGGATCGCTTCGGCGTGCTCGTGGCCCGCTTCGGTCAGCAGCACCGAGTGCGCTTTTTCATCCTTGGTGTAGTCGCCAGGCACCGACACGACGCCCTTGCCGTCCGGCGTTTCTTCGCCGATTTGCATGGTCAGCCGGCGCGGCACTTCATTGATCTTGTGATACAGGTCGGTGTGGCCGTCAGCCTGGCCCGAGATGATCAGCGGGGTACGCGCTTCATCGATCAGGATCGAGTCGACTTCATCGACGACCGCGAAATTGAGGCTGCGCTGCACGCGCTCGCGCGCTTCGAACACCATGTTGTCGCGCAGGTAATCGAAGCCGAATTCATTGTTGGTGCCGTAGGTGATGTCGGCCGCGTAGGCTTTCTGCTTGGTGTCGTGGTCCATCTGCGACAGGTTTACGCCCGTGGTCAGGCCCAGCCAGCCGTACAGGCGGCCCATCCAGTCGGCGTCGCGCTGCGCCAGGTAATCGTTGACGGTAATGACGTGCACGCCCTTGCCCGACAAGGCGTTCAGGTAGGTCGGCAAGGTCGCCATCAGCGTCTTGCCTTCGCCCGTGCCCATCTCCGCGATTTTGCCGTAGTGCAGAACCATGCCGCCGATCATCTGGACGTCGAAGTGGCGCATCTTGAGCACGCGCTTGGCTGCCTCGCGGCACACCGCAAACGCTTCGGGCAGGATGGCGTCGAGCGTTTCGCCATTGGCCACGCGGGTCTTGAATTCCGGCGTTTTCGCCTGGAGTTCAGTGTCGCTCAGCTTTTCGATCTGCGGCTCGAGAGCACTAATCTCGCGCACCGTTTTTTGGTATTGCTTGAGCAGCCGCTGGTTGCGGCTACCGAAAATCTGGGTCAGTAATGACATGCTTGAATTCTTGAAAAAAACGCCGCAAAAAGAAGCCGCAGTGATATCAAAAAGATATTCATATGCGACCGACTATGGCAAAAAGACTGTGATTTTATCATGCGATCCCGGCCCAAATGGGGATATCGCATCCGATTGCAAGGGGCAACGGCCTTTTCGGGCCGAATACGGGCTTGCGCTGTGATACCCTGACGGCCTCAAGCAACACGCCATCCGCCCCATCCATGCACATTTACGCCACCAAGAACCGCAAAACCTCGCTCGAGGTCACGGACTTTCTGCGCCGCAACGACAAGCTTGCGGGCCTGATGCCGGCCGCGATGCGCATGGCCAGCCTGCAATCGGACTGCGCCAAGGCGCTGCCGGCCATGTTTTCCAATTGCGATATCTGGTCGTTCGAGGATGCGCTGCTGGTACTGGCCACGCCCAGCTCGGCGGTGGCGGCCAAGCTCAAGCAGCAGTTGCCCAAGCTGCAGGCGGCGCTGCAGAAAAAGGGCTGGCAGGTAGTCGAGATCAAGCTCAAGGTGCAGGTCACGCGCAGCATTCCACCGGTGGTGCACACGCGCCAGCTGGTGTTGCCGGCCACTGCCACCACGGCGTTCGAGGATCTGGGAAATACCTTGCCGCAGACGGAGCAGAATGCGACCCTGATTGCAGCCCTGAAGGCGCTCGCGGCAAGGCGACGCTAGCGCAACAAGCCTACGGGTCGCGCTTGTGTGCTGTTGGCGTACGCAAAATCCGTTCGCGCTAACATTCCAGCTAATCTTCTGAAAGCAATTCGAGAGGAAATTGAAAATGCCTAAGCCCGTTCGATCTAACGCCGTGTCTGCCGGTGAGGCTTTGGGCCTCAAGCTGTTACAGTCTGTGCGCGAAATGAAAGCAGGGCAAGCGGCGCGGGTCACGATGGTTGAGCTGAATGAAGTCGTGCAAGCGCGTCAAAGCACCGGTTTATCCCAAGCCCAGTTCGCAGACGTCCTTTGCATTTCAAGGCGCACATTGCAGGAATGGGAACAGGGACGTCGCGCCCCTTCAGGTGCCGCGCAGGCGCTCATACGCATTGCCAAACGTCACCCAGAAGTCCTTCTTGAAACGATCAGCTAACCCAACGCTAGCCGTACTTATGTGAGCGCCCACTCACGCTCCATCTGGCGCACATACGACGACGGCGCGCTGCCGGGCGTCGCAAACGAGACGATTTCGTAGGCGTCCGGATGCTTGAGCAGCTCCAGCAGCAGCAAGTTGTTCAGGCCGTGGCCCGACTTGTGCGCGTGATAGCTGGCCAGCAGCGGGTGCCCGACCAGGTACAAGTCGCCAATCGCGTCCAGGATTTTATGGCGCACGAATTCGTCTTCGTAGCGCAGGCCGTCCGAATTGAGGATGCGGTATTCGTCCATGACGATCGCGTTTTCCAGCGAGCCACCGCGCGCCAGGCCCATGCCGCGCAAGCTTTCCACGTCCTGCATGAAGCCAAAGGTGCGCGCGCGCGCCACGTCGTGCACGTACGACACGTCGCCGAAATCGACCAGCGCGCGCTGGGTGGTGCCGTCCACGGCCGGATGGTTGAACTCGATGAAAAAGTCGAGCTTGAAACCATCATGGGGCGACAGGCGCGCCCATTTTTCATTGTCGCCCGTGCCCTGGCGCACTTCCACGTCCTTGAGCACGCGGATGAATTTCTTGGCGCCGTCCTGCTCCTGCACGCCCGCCTGTTGCAACAAATACACGAACGACGATGCCGAGCCATCCATGATGGGAATTTCTTCGGCCGACACGTCGACGTACAGGTTGTCGATGCCCAGGCCGGCGCAGGCCGACATCAGGTGCTCGACGGTGGACACGCGCGCGCCATCGGCGATCAGCACCGAGGCCATGCGGGTGTCGCCCACCACGCCGGCGCTGGCCGGAAATTCGACCACCGGGTCCAGGTCAACGCGGCGAAACACGATGCCGGTATCGACCGCCGCCGGGCGCAGTGTCAGCACCACCTTGGTGCCCGAGTGCAGGCCAACGCCCGTGGTGCGCACCTGTTGTTTGAGAGTTCGTTGTTTCAGCATCTGTCGATTATATCGGACTCAAGGATGTTCCGCGCTGGCGTGCCCTTGCTCGTGGCGCACCAGGTAGACGCCGCTGGCGATGATGATGCCTGCGCCGATCAGCGTATAGCGGTCCGGCAGTGCTGCCCACAGCAGCCAGTCGAGCGCCACGCCCCAGGCCAGCGCCGAATACTCGAACGGCGCCACCACCGACGCTTCGCCGGTGCTGAAGGCCTCGTTGATGGCCAGCTGTCCCAGGAAGCCGCTCACCGCCAGGCCGCACAGCAGCCAGGAGTCCTCGATGCGCACCGGTATCCAGTTCGGCGCCGCCAGCACGGTCGCGCCGGCGCCCATGATGAACATCAGCCAGAACACCATGTGCTCGCCGCGGTCCTTGCGCGCCAGGATGCGCGCTGTAATGGCGGAGACGGCATAGCAGGCCGCCGCGCCGAGTATGGCCAGCCCGCCGAGCGTGAACATGCCGGCGCCGTCGGGGCGCAGCACCACCAGCACGCCCAGCATGCCCACGCCGATGGCAATCCAGCGCGCGCGGTTGACGCGCTCTTTCAGAAACACCACCGACAGCGCCGTGATCATGGCCGGCGCGATGAAGAAGATCGAATACGATTCCGCCAGCGACAGGTTTTTCAAGCCGAAGGCGAACAGCGTCAGCATCACGATGCCCAGCGCGCCGCGAAACAGGTGCATCGACCAGGTCACCCGGAAGATGGAGGCGAACGCGCCGCGCCAGCCGACGTAGGCGCAGACCAGCGGCATTGACGACAGCGCGCGCAGCGCCGTTACTTGCATCGCCGGATAGTGCGCCGCCAGCAGCTTCATGGCCGTGTCCATCAGCGAGAACATGGCCACGGCGATCAGCATCGCGTAAATGCTGCGCAAGTTGCCCTTGGCGCTGGCTGTCACAGGCGCTTTTCCATGAACAGGCTTAACGGGTCGAGCGGGTAGTCGCCATATGGACCGCGGCAGACAAAGCCGTCGCGCTGGTACAGGCCGATGGCTTCGGGCTGGTGGATGCCGGTTTCAAGTTTCAGGCTGGTGAAGCCGGCGGCGCTGGCGCGGCGCGCGATCTCGGCCAGCAGCTTGCCGCCCGCGCCTTGGCCGCGGCTGGCCGGATCGACCATCATGCGCTTGACTTCGGCGTAGTCGCCACGGTCGACAAACGCGCCGCAGCCGAGCAGGCGCGCGTCGTCATCGCGCGCTACCAGGAACACGACCTCGGGCTCCATCAGGGACGCGATGTCCATCAGGTGGTTGCTCTCGGCCGGATATAGCGCGGCGCAGTAGGCGTCCAGCGCAGCGAGCAGCGCGATCACGTCGCTCTGGTCGGGGGATTCTTGTTTGATATACATATAGGCCATAACAAAAACGGCGCCCGTGGCGCCGTTCATTGCGCAAAGTGCGAAGCGATTACGCCAGTTGCTTGAGCATGGTTTCGGCGTTCGATACGTCAAACGCGCCGCCCTGCTCGACGTTCAGTTGCGTGACGACGCCGTCTTCGACCAGCATCGAGTAACGCTGCGAACGCGTGCCCATGCCGAACTTGGAGAAGTCAGCGTCGAGGCCCAGTGCCTTGCTGTAGGCGGCATTACCGTCTGCCATCATGCGCACGACGCCGGTCGACTTCTGATCGCGGCCCCAGGCGCCCATGACGAAAGCGTCATTGACCGAGATGCACCAGATTTCATCGACGCCGGCGGCCTTGAATTCGGCTGCGTGCTTGACGTAGCCCGGCACGTGCTGTGCGGAGCAGGTCGGGGTGTAGGCGCCTGGCAGGCCGAAGATTGCGATCTTCTTGCCCTTGACGAGGTCAGCGACCTGGAACGTGTTCGGGCCCAGCGAGCAGCCGGCCGTTTCAGTTTCTACGAATTCGGACAAGCTGCCTTCTGGCAGGCGATCGCCAATTTTAATGGTCATTGAAGACTCCTTTTATCAGTGTGGGAATGGAACAAGGCCGCGCGAGGCGGTGCCCATCCGAGCAGTATGCCTGATCCGGATTTTTCTTGCAGGAGGGACAAGAAGGCACATATGTATCGTTAAACAACACATTGCCCAATAGCCAAACTTGTTGCTGGACAAGTAAGTAGCCTGTGCGTAAGCTGCCCGCATTGTCAGCAATGCAAGTGATTGCCCCGCCCCAGCAGTCGCCCACAGCCGTCCGGGGTATTTCAAAAGGAATTGACGTGAATGAACTTGTTTACCCGCGCGAGCGGACGCTGGGCGCGATCACACTGGCGCTTGGTTTGCTGTTCTGGCTGTTTCTGATCCTCGGCACGGTTGGCATCGCGCTGTTGATGTTGCTGGTCGGTTTTGTCCTTTACCTGTTCGCGCAGTCGACGCTGATCGCCCATATCAAGGGCAATGGCGTGGAACTGTCGGAACGCCAGTTCCCGGAACTGTTTGCCCAATTTGCCGCCTGCTGCGACCGGCTTGAAATCAAGAACCGTCCCGAGGTCTACATCCTCAACGGCAATGGCGGCTTGAACGCCTTCGCCACCAAGTTCCTCGGCACCCAGTTCGTGGTGCTGTTCTCGGACGTGGTGGACGCCATGGACGAGCACCCTGATGGCGTGCGCTTCTACATCGGCCATGAATTGGGCCATCTGCGCATGGGGCACCTGAGCGGCCACCTGGTTCGCTGGCCGGCATTGTGGCTGCCGCTGCTCGGCGCCGCTTACGCGCGCGCCAAGGAAAGCACGTGCGACCGTCACGGCCTGGCTTGCAGCAGCAGCCCTGAAGGCGCGGCGCGCTCGCTGGCAGCACTGTCGGCCGGCGTCAAGCGCTGGAAGGATATCGACGTGGCCACCTACGTCGGCCAGGCCAGCCATTCGTCGGGTTTCTGGATGTCGTTTCATGAACTGACCACCGGCTATCCGTGGCTGACCAAGCGCGTCGCGCGCGTGGCCGACACCAGCGCGGCACCGGCGCCACGCAATTTCTTCGCTTATGTGCTGGCGCTGTTCGTGCCGTACGCCGGCCGCATGGGCGCGGGCTTCGGCATGATCATGATGGTGTATATCGTCGGCGTGCTCGCCGCCGTTGCACTGCCGGCCTACAGCGACTACATGGGCAAGACCCAGATGAGCGCAGCGTATACCGACGGGGCCCGGGCCAAATCGGCCGTCACGGCTTACTACAACGAAAAGCAAGCGATGCCAGCGTCGCTGGACGCTGTCGGCGTAGCGAGCCAACTGCCAAATGGCACACACTTGGCACTGGACCCGGCATCGATGACCATTACCGTCACGACGCGCCAGAACCAGGAACTGGTGTTTACGCCCTCGAAGGACGCCGAAGGCTACGTTGTGTGGCAATGCTCCGGTGGCGAAGGAACCAGGATCAATCAGCTGCCGCGTCAGTGCCAGAACAAATAAGCTGACCCCATAAAAAAACCGGGAAATTCCCGGTTTTTTTCGTCCTGCCGATGTACTTAGTCGGCTTGCTTGCGCAGGAAAGCAGGAATGTCGTAGGTCTCTACGCCATTGCGCTGCATTGCCTGCACTTGCTCGGACGCCTGCTCGCGGCGCCATACGGCTGGCTGCTTCATGCCGCCCATGTCGGCGCCGCCCAGGCCGGAAGCTGCACCCATGGTCACGCCTGACGACGCCACCATGCCGGCGCCAGAAGCCATCATCGGACCGCCATTGTGGGTACCGGTGCGCAGCATCGGGGTCTGCACCAGCTGCATCGCCTTCTTGGCTTTGCCCAGGCCCGTTGCCACCACGGTCACGCGGATGTCGTCGCCCATGTTGTCGTCATACGCGATACCTTGCGCGATCGATGCATCAGGTGCTGCAAAGGCGCGCACTGCCGCCATGACTTCCTTGATCTCTTTACCTTTCAAGCCACGGCTGGCGGTCACGTTGACCAGCACGCCGCGCGCGCCGGACAGGTCGATGCCGTCGAGCAGCGGCGACGCCACTGCCTGTTCGGCAGCGATGCGCGCGCGGTCCACGCCAGACGCGGTCGCGGTGCCCATCATGGCCTTGCCCTGCTCGCCCATGATGGTCTTGACGTCGTTGAAGTCGACGTTGATGTGGCCTGGCACATTGATGATCTCGGCGATACCGGCTACGGCGTTGTTGAGCACATCGTCAGCGTGACGCATCCACTCGATCATCGATTCGTCTTCGTAGATCTCTTCCAGCTTTTCATTGAGGATGATGATCAAGGAGTCGACGTGCTGCGACAGCTCTTCAAGACCGCTCTCGGCGATGTCCATGCACTTCTGGCCTTCGTACGAGAATGGCTTCGACACCACGGCCACGGTCAGCGCGCCGAGCGACTTGGCGATTTCGGCGACGATAGGCGCAGCGCCAGTACCGGTGCCGCCGCCCATGCCGGCAGCGATGAAGACCATGTGCGCGCCGCGCAGCGAGTCTTCGATGCGCTGGCGCGATTCTTCGGCCAGTGCACGCCCGACGGTCGGCTTCATGCCGGCGCCAAGGCCGGACTCGCCGATCTGGATAATGTTGTGAGCCGACGAATTGGCCAAAGCCTGCGCATCCGTGTTCGCTGCAATAAACTCAACGCCGGACACACCCTTGTTGATCATGTGTTGAACTGCATTGCCACCTGCTCCGCCGACGCCGACGACTTTGATGACGGTTCCGAGTGCTGCGTTATCGACCATATCAAACTCCATGATGAAACTCCTAATCAAAGTGCGGTTTCCAAGCGCCAGGACTCATATCTGTATGAAACCTGGAGATTGAAAACTGCGGTTAAATATAAAAAAACTGAATAACATGGATCCCCGCATTCGCAGGGACAAGCCCCCGCCTTCGCAGGGGCAGGCTTCAAAAATTACCCAAGAACCATTCCTTCATGCGCTGCCACACCGCCTTTACCGAGCCATCCTGCCTTGTTACGATGTGGCCCCGCAAATACTGTTTTTTCGCTTCCAGCAGCAAGCCGAGCACGGTCGCATAACGCGGACTGCGCACGACATCGGCCAGCTGGCCGCGATAGTCCGGCGTGCCAAGGCGCGCCGGCTTCAAGAAAATATCTTCCGCCATTTCGACCATGCCCGGCATGATCGCGCTGCCGCCGGTGAGCACGATGCCCGACGAGAGCACGCCCTCGTAGCCGGACTCGCGCACCACCTGGTGCACCATCGCAAACAGCTCTTCGACCCGCGGCTCGATCACAGCGGCCAGCGCCTGGCGCGACAGGTTGCGCGGACCGCGGTCGCCCAGGCCCGGCACTTCGAGCGACTCGTGCGGGTCGGCCAGCACCTGCTTGGCCACGCCGTAGCGGATCTTGATTTCTTCCGCTTCCGACGTTGGCGTGCGCAGCGCCATCGCGATGTCGTTGGTGATCTGGTCGCCGGCGATTGGAATGACCGCCGTGTGGCGGATCGCGCCGTCCGAGAACACGGCGATGTCGGTGGTACCGCCGCCGATGTCGATCAGGACCACGCCCAGTTCTTTTTCATCCGGCGTGAGCACCGCATCAGCCGACGCCATCGGCTGCAAAATCAGGTCCGATACTTCCAGCCCGCAGCGGCGCACGCACTTGACGATGTTCTGCACTGCCGACACCGCGCCGGTGACGATGTGCACCTTCACTTCGAGCCGGATGCCGCTCATGCCGATCGGCTCGCGCACGTCTTCCTGGCTGTCGACGATGAATTCCTGCGGCACCGTGTGCAGCAACTGCTGGTCGGTCGGGATGTTCACTGCCTTGGCAGTTTCGATCACGCGCGCCACGTCGGTGCTGGTCACTTCCTTGTCCTTGATGGCGACCATGCCGCTCGAATTGAACGAGCGGATATGGCTGCCCGCGATGCCGGCGTAGACGTTGCGGATCTTGCAGTCGGCCATCAGCTCGGCTTCTTCGAGCGCGCGCTGGATCGATTCCACAGTGGCCTCGATATTGACAACGACGCCTTTTTTCAGGCCCCTGGACTCATGCTGGCCAAGTCCAATGACTTCGTGCCGGCCGTCGGGCATCACCTCGGCCACGACCGCCACCACTTTCGAGGTGCCGATGTCGAGTCCGACGATCAGGTTTTTCGCGTCTTTTGTCATGTGCTCTCGCCTACTGTTTCTTGGTTTTGCCGCTGGTTGAACTGACTGCTTTTTTTACTGACGCCTTGACAGGCTTGCTTCCGTCTTTTGGTACCGCCAGGCCGGCGGCGGTGAGCGCCAGGCCATTCTGATACCGCATATCCACTGAATCTATCCCTGCCGGCAGCAAGCGGGCCAGCTGCGGATAAATATTGACCAGGCGATCGACGCGCGCCTTGAACGTAAATTTATCCGGCTCGCGTCCCAGCGCCACCTTCATTCCGTTATCGAGCTTGACGGTCCACGCATAGCGGCTCGACAAACTCAGTTCCTCCGGCGCCAGCTTGAGCGGCGCAAACCACGCCCGCAATTCGGCAAACCGCGCCAGTACTTCTTTCTCGCTGCCTTCCGGCCCGGCCAGCGCCGGCAAATCATGTTCCTCGTCCGCTTCGGCCAGGTTGGCGGTGAACGCCTCGCCCTTGACCGACAACAAGCGCCCATCTTCGCCCCAGGTGCCCAGTGCCTCGTGCTCCTCGAGTTCCACGATCAGCTGGTCGGGCCATTCGCGCCTGACCGTGGCCCGCCTGACCCAGGGCACCGATTCAAACGCCGTGCGCACCTGCTCCAGATTGGTCGTAAAAAAATTGCCCTTGATCCGGCCCAGCACCCCAGCGCGCAAGGTCAGCTTGTTCACATGGTTCAGCTCCATCCCATACATGCTTTGCACCGTCACCGTGCGCAGCGTGAACATCGGCCGCTGCGACACCCACCACACGCCAGACGCGATCAAGGCCAGTACTACCGCGGCCACCAGGCCGCTGGCGCTCGCATTCATTGCGCGGACGTCTTGCCACATGCTCTATCAGCGCCCCATCTTCAAACGCGCCGACTGCAAAATCTCGACACACAGGTCTTCGTAGCTGATGCCCAGCGCGCGCGCCGCCATCGGTACCAGCGAGTGGCCCGTCATGCCCGGCGAGGCATTGACCTCGATCAGGAACGGCTTGTTGTCGCTTGCGCGCAGCATGAAGTCGACCCGGCCCCAGCCCTCGCAATCGAGCGCGCGGTAAGCTTCCACGGCCAGCCGCGCCATCTCGGCGGTCGTGCCGGCATCCAGCACCGCGGGACAGAAATACTGGGTGTCGTCGTTGAAGTACTTGTTCTGGTAATCGTAGTTGCCGCCCGGCGCGACGATCTCCACGATCGGCAGCGCGCGCGCGTCAGCACCACGGCCCAGCACCGCCACCGTGAACTCGCGGCCGGTAACGAATTGCTCGGCCAGCACCACGTCGTCAAGCGCAGCGGCGATGTCGTAGGCCGCCTTCAGGTCGGCCGCAGCGGCTACCTTGGTGATGCCGATGGTCGAGCCTTCGTGCGGCGGCTTGACGATCAGCGGCAGACCGAGTTCGGTGACCACGGCGTTCAGGTCGGTGCCGGCGATCATGGTCGCGTACTTCGGCGTCGGCAAGCCCTTCATCAACCAGATCATCTTGGTGTAGATCTTGTCCATGCCGATCGCGCAGGCCATCACGCCGCTGCCGGTGTAAGGAATGCCCAGCTGTTCAAGCGCGCCTTGCATGCTGCCGTCTTCGCCGAAGCGGCCGTGCAAGGCGATGAATACGCGGTCAAATTTCTGCGCTGCCAGTTCGGCCAGATCGTGCTGGCCCGGATCGAAAGCGTGGGCATCGATGCCCTTGCTGATCAGGGCAGCGAGCACGCCGCGTCCGGACATGATCGAGACGTCGCGTTCGGCCGAACGGCCGCCGAACAGCACGCCGACTTTGCCCATTGCCGCTGCATCTTGTGGAGTAAATGCGCTCACCTTCAAGCTCCCGTATAAGTAGTCAGTTTGGCCGGAACGCCGGAAATCGAGCCGGCGCCCATGGTGATGACGACGTCGCCGTCCTGCACCAGGCCCATGATGGCGGCCGGCATGTCAGCCATGGCCTCCACGAAAATCGGTTCCACCTTGCCGTTCACGCGCAGCGCGTGCGCCAGCGCGCGGCCGTCGGCGGCGCGGATCGGCGCTTCGCCCGCTGCGTACACTTCGCTCAGCACCAGCACGTCCGGCGTGCCGAGCACCTTGACGAAGTCTTCGAACAGGTCGCGCGTGCGGCTGTAGCGGTGCGGCTGGAATGCCAGCACCAGCCGGCGGCCAGGGTAGGCGCCGCGCGCCGCTGCCAGCGTCACTTCGGTTTCGATCGGGTGATGCCCGAAGTCGTCAACCAGCGTGAAAGTGCCGCCGCCGGGAATGGCGACGTCGCCGTAGCGCGTGAAGCGGCGGCCCACGCCGGTGAATTCGGCCAGGCCCTGCTGGGTGGCGCTGTCTTCGACGCCGATTTCGCGCGCGATCGCAATCGCCGAGCAGGCGTTTTGCACGTTGTGCAAGCCTGGCTGGTTGAGCACGAAGTCGGTATCGGGATAGCCGTCCTGGATCACGGTGAAGTGCATCTGCAGGCCGATGGCGCGCGCGTTCACGGCGCGCACTTCGGCTTCTTCGGAAAAGCCGTAAGTGGTGATCGGCTTGGTCACCATCGGGATGATGGCGCGCACGTGCGGGTCGTCCACGCACAGCATTGCGCGGCCGTAAAACGGCAGGCGGTGGGTGAAGTTGACGAACGCCTGCTTCAGTTTTTCGAAGTCGTGTTCGTACGTCTCCATGTGATCGGCATCGATGTTGGTGATCACTTCGATCATGGGCGACAGGTTCAGGAACGAGGCGTCCGATTCATCCGCCTCGGCCACGATGTAGTCGCCCGTGCCCAGCTTGGCGTTGGCGCCGGCGCTGTTCAAACGGCCGCCGATGACAAAGGTCGGATCCAGGCCACCCTGCGCCAGCACCGATGCGACCAGGCTGGTGGTAGTGGTTTTGCCGTGCGTGCCGGCAATCGCGATGCCGCGCTTGAGGCGCATCAGTTCGCCCAGCATGATCGCGCGCGGCACGATCGGCGTCTTGGCGGCGCGCGCCGCAATCACTTCCGGATTGTCTTGCTTGACCGCAGTCGAGGTAACGACTGCGTCGGCGCCAAGCACGTTGCCAGCGTCATGGCCGAGCGTGACCTTGGCGCCCAGGCTGGCCAGGCGCTGGCTGGCTGCATTGCTGCCCAGGTCCGAGCCGGACACGTTGTAGCCCAGATTGAGCAGCACTTCGGCGATACCGCTCATGCCGCTGCCACCGATGCCGACGAAATGGATGTTCTTGATTTTATGTTTCATTTTTTGCCTGCCAATTGTTCGAGTACTTCTGCGATTGCGTCATTCGCGTTGCGCTTGCCCACCGCCAGCGCCGCTTCGGCCATGTCGCGGCACGCCGCACGCGTCAGGTTTTCGAGCAGCGCCGCCATGCTGGCTGGGGCCAACGCCGACTGCGGCAAATGGAGCGCCGCGTTCTGGGCCGCCATCCACTTGGCGTTGTCGCGCTGGTGGCTGGTGGTACTGGCCACAAACGGCACCAGCACGCTGGCCACGCCGGCTGCGGTCAGTTCGGCCACCGTGATCGCGCCGGCACGGCAGATCACCAGGTCCGCTTGCGCGTAGGCGGCGGCCATGTCGTCGATGAAGTCGACCACTTCGGCCTGCACGCCTGCTTGCGCATACGACGCGCGCAGCGCATCGATATTCTTTTTGCCCGACTGGTGCTTCACTTGCGGGCGCGTCGCTTCCGGCATCAGTGCCAGCGCGGCCGGAATGGTCTCGTTCAAAACCTTGGCGCCCAGACTGCCGCCGACCACCAAAATGCGCAACACGCCCTGGCGGCCTTCGAAACGCTGCTGCGGCGGCGCCATGTCAATGATCTCTTTGCGCACCGGATTGCCGGTGACGATGGCCTTGCCAGCTGCGCGCCCGAAGTCGGCCGGAAAGCCAAACAGCACGCGCTGCGCGATAGGGGCCAGTGTTTTGTTCGACAGCAGCAGCGCCGCATCGGCATTGACCAGCACCAGTGGAATGCCGCGCAAGCGCGCCATGACGCCGCCTGGCACCGTCACGTAGCCGCCCATGCCCAATACGACGTCGGGGCGGCGCTGTCCGAGGATGCGCAGGCAGGTGAAGAAACTGGCGGCCAGCTTGAAGGCGCCCTTCACGGTCTGCATCAGGCCTTTGCCGCGCAGGCCATGGAAGTCAATGCTGTCAATCGCGATGCCCTGCTTCGGCACCAGGTCCTGCTCCATGCCGTTGGCGGTGCCCAGCCAGCTCACGTCCCAGCCGCGCGCGCGCATCGTGTGCGCAATCGCAATGCCGGGGAAAATGTGGCCGCCGGTGCCAGCTGCCATGATCATCAGTTTCTTCATGCGCGGCCACCTCGCATCAGGACGCGGTTTTCGTAATCGATGCGCAGCAAGATCGCCAGGGCGACACAGTTGATCAATACACCCGAGCCGCCATAGCTCATCAACGGCAGGGTCAGGCCCTTGGTCGGCAGCAGGCCCAGGTTCACGCCCATGTTGATGAATACCTGCACGCCGATCCAGATGCCGATGCCTTTCGCGACCAGGCCGGCGAAAGTCTGGTCGATGGCGATCGCCTGGCGGCCGATGTCGAAGGCGCGCTTGACCAGCCAGTAGAACATGGCGATCACCACCAGCACGCCGGCCAGGCCGAGTTCTTCGCCGATCACCGCCATGATGAAGTCGGTATGCGCTTCCGGCAGGTAGTGCAGCTTCTCGACGCTGCCGCCAAGGCCGACGCCAAAAAACTCGCCGCGCCCGAAGGCGATCAGCGAGTGTGTCAGCTGGTAGGACTTGCCGAGCGAGTTATCTTCTTGCCACGGATCGAGGTAGGCAAACATGCGCGCACGGCGGAATGGCGAAAGCCAGATGATGGCGCCGAAAATCGTTACCAGCAGTGCCCCGATGCCGCCGAACCAGACGATGTTGATCCCACCCAGGAACAGAATGCCCATCGCGATGCAGACGATCACGCCAAAGGCGCCCAGGTCCGGTTCGAGCAGCAACAGCAGGCCGACCAGCCCAATTGCGCCGGCCATCGGCAGAAAGCCCTTGGTCAGCTTGTGCATGTATTCCTGCTTGCGCACCGTGTAGTCGGCCGCATACAGCACGGCGGCGATCTTCATCACTTCGGACGGCTGCAGGTTGAAGACCTTCAAGTTCAGCCAGCGCTGGGCGCCGTTGACCGACACGCCCATGCCCGGTATCAGCACCCACGCCAGCAGGATCAGCGTGCCGAGGAAAAACAGCGTCGCGTAGCGTTGCCACATTTCGATCTTGACGCGGAATACGAACAGGCCAGCCATCAGCGAGATGCAGATGAAGATCGCCTGGCGCTGCAGGAAATAGGCATTTTTGTAATTGGCGTATTTGGGCGAATCCGGCAGCGCAATCGACGCCGAATACACCATCACCATTCCGAACAGCATCAGCAGCAATGTGACCCAGACCAGCGGCTGGTCGTATTCCATCATTTTCGAGGCGCGCGTACGGCTGCTGGTCAAAGCATCCTTGGACGAACCTGCAAATTTGAATGGAAGCTGGAGCGCCATCAGAGATCCTGTCCCTTTTCCAAAGCCAGTTCACGCACGGCGTCGCAGAAAACCTGGGCGCGGTGGGCGTAATTGGTAAACATGTCCATGCTGGCGCAGGCTGGCGAGAGCAGCACGGCGTCGCCCGAATGCGCCAGTGCGGACGCACGCGCGACCGCTTGCGGCAGCGTTGCGCAGTCGACCATGTCGACGCCCGAATCTTCAATCGCGGCGCGCAGTTTCGGCGCATCGCGCCCGATCAGCACGATGGCGCGCACGAAGCGCGAGCACGGCTCGGCCAGCGGCGCGAAGTCCTGCCCTTTGCCGTCGCCGCCGGCAATCAGCACGATGCGTTGATTGGCGCCGCCGAAGGCTTTGCCCAGGCCGTTGAGCGCGGCGACAGTGGCGCCAACGTTGGTGCCCTTGCTGTCGTCGTAATAATCGATGCCTTCGATGGCGGCCACCAGTTCGACCCGGTGCGGTTCGCCCTGATAATCGCGCAGGCCGTGCAGCAGCGGGGCGAACGGCAAGCCGATGGCGCGGCACAAAGCCAGCGCTGCGAGCGCGTTCGAGGCGTTGTGCAGGCCGCGAATGCGCAGCGCATCGGCCGGCATCAGGCGGTTGACGGTCACCGGCACCACTTCAGCCGCTTCATTTTTCTTGCGCTTCTTGTCGCTGCCCTCGCCGGCCACGGCCACGGTGAGCCACAGCACGCCGCGTTCGTTGACCAGGCCGAAGCAGTCAGCTTCGGTCGGTTCATTGGTGCCGAAGGTGACCTGCGAGGCCATCGAAGACGCCATCTGCATGACGGCAGCGTCGTCGCGATTGAGCACGCGCACCGTGTTGGCGCCAAAGATGCGCGCCTTGTCGGCGCCGTAAGCTGCCATGTCGCCATGCCAGTCCAGATGATCCTGGGTCAGGTTCAGTACCGTGGCGGCGTCCGCATTGAGGCTGTACGTCGCGTGCAGCTGGAAGCTGGACAGTTCCAGGATCCAGGCTTGCGGCAGCGTGTCGTTCTCGACTACTTCGCGCAGCACGTCCAGCGCCGATGGGCTGATATTGCCAGCCACGCGGGTCGACAGGCCAGCGCGCTGGCACAGCAGGCCGGTCAGGCTGGTGACGGTGGTCTTGCCGTTGGTGCCGGTGATGGCCACCACTTTCGGCGCATAGCCCCGGTCTTCCTTGAGCGCGGCCAGTGCCTGTGCGAACAGTTCGATCTCGCCCCATACCGGGATGCTCGCAACGGCCGCGGCCGGGCCGATTTCGGCCAGCTCGCGCTCTGGCATCAAACCAGGGCTGACGGCCACGAAGTCGATCGACTCGAGCAGCGCTTCATTCAACGGGCCGCCGATAAATTCAGCCGCCGGCACACAATCACGCAAGGCTTGCAGGCGCTGCGGCACTTCACGCGTGTCGGCAACGCGCACGCGCGCGCCGCAACGGGCGAGCCATTGCGCCATCGCGAGCCCGGATTCTCCGAGCCCCAGTACCAATGCGTGTTTGCCTTCGTAGTTCATCGTTTTAGCGCAGCTTCAGTGTGGACAGTCCAACCAGGACCAGCATCATGGTGATAATCCAGAAACGCACGACTACCTGCGTCTCTTTCCAGCCTTTTTGTTCGAAATGGTGGTGCAGCGGCGCCATCAGGAATACCCGTTTGCCCACGCCAGTGCGCTTCTTGGTGATCTTGAAAACCGATACCTGGATGATCACCGACACCGTTTCGGCGACGAACACGCCGCCCATGATGAACAGGACGATCTCCTGGCGCACGATGACGGCGATGGTGCCGAGCGCCCCGCCCAGTGCCAGCGCGCCGACGTCACCCATGAACATTTGCGCCGGATGCGCGTTATACCAAAGGAAGGCCAGTCCCGCGCCGGCCATCGCGCCGCAGAAAATAAGCAGTTCGCCGGCGCCTGGAATATGCGGGATCAGCAGGTACTTCGAATAGGTGGCGCTACCGGTCAGGTAGGCAAACAGTCCCAGCGCCGAGCCGACCATCACGGTGGGCATGATCGCCAGGCCATCGAGGCCGTCGGTGAAATTGACCGCATTGCTGGAGCCGACGATCACGCAATAGGTCAGCGCGATGAAGCCCCACACGCCCAGCGGGTAGCTGATGGTTTTCACGAATGGCACGATCAAGTCGGCTTTCGGCGGCAGATCGAGCGCAAAGCCCGATTGCACCCATGCGAAAAACAGTTCCCACACCTTGGCCGGGGTCGGCGCCGACACCGAGAACGCAAGGTACAGCGCGGCGGCGATGCCGATCAGCGACATCCAGAAGTACTTTTCGCGCGAGCGCATCCCTTCCGGATCCTGGTACACCACCTTGCGGTAGTCGTCAGCCCAGCCAATGGCGCCGAAACCGAGCGTGACCACCAGCACCGGCCAGATCAAGCGGTTCGACAGGTCGCACCACAACAGCGTCGAGATGCCGATCGCCAGCAAGATCAGGATGCCGCCCATGGTCGGCGTACCGTGTTTTTTCAGGTGCGTCTGCGGGCCGTCCTGGCGCACTGCCTGGCCGACTTTGAGGGAAGTCAGTTTGCGAATCACTGCAGGACCTGCGAACAGGCCGATCAACACCGCCGTGATGGTGGCGAACACCGCACGGAACGTGATGAAGTTGAAAATGCGCAGAGGACCCAAGTCCTGTTGAAAGTATTGTGCGAGCCAGAGCAGCATGTCAGTGGGCTTCCTTGCCTGTGTTTTGTGAGCCGAGCAGGTGCTGGACTACACGTTCCATCTTCATGAAACGCGAGCCCTTCACCAATACAGTCGCGTCAGATTTGCTGCCCAGCCTTGCGTCCAGTGCTGCCAATAATTCGTCGAGCTGTTCAAAATGTTGTGCGCCACCGCCCGCCATGTGGCGCGCCAGTTCGCCGGTGACCAGCACCTGGTCGATGCCGCGCGCGGCCGCGTAAGCGGCGATCTCTTCGTGGAACTGCTGTCCCTGGGTGCCGACTTCGCCCATGTCGCCCAGTACCAGGATGCGCGGCTGCGGCGCTTGCGCCAGCACGTCGATGGCGGCGCGCACCGAATCCGGATTGGCGTTGTAGCTGTCGTCGATGACGACGGCGCCGCAGGTAGCGTTCTTGCGCTGCAGGCGGCCGCTGACGGGGGCGAACGCTTGCAGGCCGCGCTCGATCGCTTCGTCCGAGACGCCAGCACCGGCGCAGCAGGCAATCGCCGCGAGCGCGTTGCGCACGTTGTGCAGGCCGGCCGCGGCCAGGCGCACCGGGAACTGGCGCGCATCCTGGCCGGCAACGCGCACCACCACCAGCAATTCGCTGCCAAAGCCGGTCGCGTGATGCGTGCAGCTCACGTTCGAGGCCGCATCCAGGCCGAAAGTAATCGTGCGGCGGCCCTGGGCCAGGCCCTGCCACAGCGCGGTATAGGTATCGTCGCCCGGGAACACGGCCACGCCGTCAGCGGGCAGCGCGGCCAGCACGGCGCCGTTTTCCAGCGCCACCGCTTCCACGGTGTGCATGAATTCCTGGTGTTCGCGCTGGGCGTTGTTGACCATCGCGATGCCGGGCGCCGCAATGGCGGCCAGGCGCGCGATTTCGCCGGGATGATTCATGCCCATCTCGATGACGGCCGCCTTGTGCGACGCGTCCAGGCGCATCAGCGTGAGCGGCACGCCGATTTCATTATTCAGGTTGCCGCGCGTGGCCAGGCGCGCTTCTTCGCCGAAGGCCGCGGCCAGGATCGCGGCGATCATTTCCTTGACCGTGGTCTTGCCGTTGCTGCCGGTGACGCCGATCACGGGAATGGCGAACTGCGCGCGCCAGGCGTTGGCAATCTGGCCCAGCGCCACCAGCGTATCGGGCACCACCAGCGCCGGCAAGGTCCAGCCGGCCGGCAGCTGCTCCACCAACACCGCGGCCACGCCCTTGGCGGCGACTTGGTCCAGGAAGTCGTGGGCATCGAACGTTTCGCCGCGCAGGGCGACGAACAGCGCGCCCGCGCCAGCGCTGCGGCTGTCGGTCGAGACGCTGTCGAACGCCGCGTCATGCGTCATGCGCGAGCCGGTAACGGCTTGTGTCAATGCTGCCAGCTGCCCGCGCATCAATTGGTCCTCATCATGGTGACGCGCGCGGCCAGTGCCAGCGCAGCGTGGTCGGCGTCCGAAAACGCCATCTTGCGGCCCTTGATTTCCTGGTACGGCTCGTGGCCCTTCCCGGCCAGCAGGATCACGTCCGCCTTGGCGGCGTGGCGCACTGCCGACAGGATCGCGGCGGCGCGGTCTTCAATCGCCTGCAGGGTCGAACCGGGCTTGCTGGCATCCATGCCGGCGACGATCTGGGCGATGATCGCGCCTGGCTCTTCGCTGCGCGGATTGTCGCTGGTGACCAGCACATGTTGTGCGATCTGCGCAATGGCGCCCATCTGCGGGCGCTTGCCCGGATCGCGGTCGCCGCCGCAGCCGAACACGCACCACAATTCGCCGCCGCGTTCAGTGGCGACCTGGCGCAGCGTTTCCAGCGTTTTTTCCAGCGCATCCGGGGTGTGCGCGTAGTCGATCACGACCATCGGCGCATCCTGGCCACCAACTTGCTGCATGCGCCCCGGCGCAGGCGTCAGGGCCTCGATCGCGTCCAGCGCGCTGCGCAGAACCACGCCCTTGGCCATCAGCGCGCCCAGTACCGCCAGCGCATTGCTGATATTGAAATGGCCGACCAGCTGGGTCTTGACCTGGGCAGCGCCGTACGGCGACTCAAGGTGGAAATCGGTGCCTGCGTGACGGCTCTTGAACTGCGACGCGCGCAGCATCGCCACGCCATCGATGTCCGGCTGGGCCGCAACATCGTGAAGCGTATAGCCGATCAGGGACAGCGCGCTGTTGGCGCGGGTTTTAAGGTGGTCGACCAGGCGCAGTCCGGCCGGGTCGTCGAGGTTAAGCACAGCAGTTTTCAATCCTGGCCAGTCGAACAGCTTGGTCTTGGCCGCCTCGTAGCTGTCCATGTCACCGTGAAAATCAAGATGGTCGCGCGTCAGGTTGGTAAACAGCGCGACATCGAAATGCATGCCCGAGGTGCGTCCCTGTTCAAGCCCGATCGAGCTTACCTCAATTGCCAGTGCGGTGGCGCCCGCCTGGCGCACTTCGGCCAGCTTCTGGGCCAGCAGCACCGCGTCGGGGGTGGTGTACCCGGTCACGTCGTACTCGACCGCGCCGCGGCCGCCAAACAGGCCCACGCCCAAGGTGCCGATGACAGCGGCGGTTTCACCGAGCTTGGCGAACGCCTGGCCCAGCCAGACCGCGCAAGAGGTCTTGCCATTGGTGCCAGTCACGCCGATGGTGAACATGCCACTATCAGGCATGCCATTGCAGGCGTGCGCGATAGGGCCAGCCTGTTTTTTCAGTTCCGGCAGCGCCAGGTGCGCCACTGCCCAGGCGTCGTTCCAGGCAAAATCGCGCTGATCGAACACGACCGCAGCGGCGCCCTGCCCGATCGCCTTGTCGATGAAGTTGCGGCCGTCGCCGGCGTCGCCCGGATAGGCAAAGAACACGTCGCCGGGCGCAACGCGGCGCGAGTCGGAGGTGAGCTTGCCGCCTGGCGCGGCGGTGGCGATCCATTGGCAGATGGCGGTCAGGTTCATGGCCGTCATTACATCGACTCCTCGAGTGGATGCTCGGGCATGATGATGTCGACAATCGGCGAATCGGGCTGCACGTTGGCCGCGCGCAGTGCGCTGGTGGCCAGTGCTGCAAAGGTCGGCGCGGCGACGCTGCCGCCGGTGTGGGCGACCGTGCCTGGCTCGTCGATCATCACGGCGATCACGAAACGCGGATTCGACATCGGCGCGATGCCGACGAAGTTGGCGATGTATTTGGTGTGCGAATAGTGGCCGTTGACCAGCTTTTGCGCGGTGCCGGTCTTGCCGCCCACGCGGTAGCCGGCCACTTGCGCCTGCGAGGCCGTGCCTTCAGGGCCGACCACGCTCTCCAACATGACGCGCATTTCGCGCGCCGTCTGCGGCGAAATGACGCGCTGCCCGGCCGGTTCGTCCGTCACTTTTTGAAACGACAGCGGAATCACGTCGCCGTCGCGCGCAAAGATCATGTACGAGCGCGCCAGCTGCAGCAGCGACACCGAGATGCCCTGGCCGAAGGCCATGTTGGCCTGTTCGATCGGGCGCCATGCTTTGAATGGACGCACACGGCCGGCCACGGCGCCGGGGAAGCCGAACTTGGGTTGCTGGCCAAAACCGGACTTGGTGAACATTTCCCACATTTCCTGGGCCGGCAGCGGCAGCGCGATCTTGGCCATGCCGACGTTGGACGACTTCTGGATGATCTGGGCTACCGTCAGCGCGTCCTTCGGGTGCGAATCATGCACGGTCTTGTCGCCGATGACGATGTAGCCCGGCGCGGTCTGGTACACGGTGCCAGGGCGCACGCGTTTGGTGTCAAGCGCCAGCGCCACCGTAAACGGCTTGAGCGTCGAGCCTGGCTCGAAGGTGTCGGTCATGACGCGATTGCGCAGCTGGTCGCCGGTCAGGGCGCGCCGGTCGTTCGGGTTGTAGGTCGGCCAGTTGGCCAGCGCCAGCACTTCGCCGGTGCGCACGTCCAGCACCACGGCGGCGCCGGCCTTGGCCTTGAATTTTTCGACTGCGGCCTTGACGTTTTCAAACGCGATGTACTGCAGCTTGCTGTCGACCGACAGCGTCAGGTCGCGCCCATCGTGCGGCGACTGCGACATGCCCACGTCTTCGACGATGCTGCCGCGGCCATCCTTGATCACGCGGCGGCTGCCGGTGGTGCCCACCAGGGTCGCTTGCTGGGCCAGTTCCATGCTTTCCTGGCCCTTGTCTTCGACGCTGGTAAAGCCCACCAGGTGCGTCATGACCTCGCCTTGCGGGTAGAAGCGCTTGTATTCGGGACGGGTGTCGAGGCCGGCAATGCGCAGCGCCGCGATCTGTTCGATGACGTCCATTTCGACCTGGCGTTTCAGGTAGACGAACGTGCGGTCCGAATCGAGCTTCTTGCGCAGCTCCGCTTCGCTCATCTCGAGCAGCGCTGCCAACTTGCGCAGCGTCGCCGGCGGCGACTTCAAGACATCGTCGGGGATTGCCCACACCGCCTTGACCGGCAGCGACGAAGCGAGCACCTGGCCATTGCGGTCCATGATCTTGCCGCGCGTGGCCGGCAGCTCGATGGTGCGCTCGTAGCGGTTCTTGCCTTTGTCGACATAGAATTCTTTGTGGATCGCCTGCAGAAACAGCGCGCGTCCGGCCAGCGCCGCGAAGGCGGCGAACAACACGAACAGCACCACGCGCGAACGCCAGGTCGGCAGGCTGACCTGCAAGACCGGGCTTTTCGAGAATGACACGCCTTTCGAGGCGGCCACCCTTGATCCTGTTCCGCTGTGCGCGCTGCGCGTCATTTTTGACCTTCCGTCAGGTACTGCGTGCGCGCCGGGGTCAACGGCGCCATGTTCAAATCGGTGCGCGCGATCTGCTCGATACGCGCGTTCTTGCCCAGCGTCGACTGGTCGATGCGCAGCTGGGTCCAATCGATGTCGAGCTGGTGCGCCTGGCTTTCAAGCTTGCCGAGCATGACGAACAGGTTGCGCGCCTGATACTGGGCGTTCACCAGCGACAGCGCGCAGCCCACCAGCAGGGCCGTCAGCAGCAGGTTGATCTTGCCGTTCATTTGACGCTCCCCGGCAGACGTTCGGCGACCCGCATCACGGCCGAACGGGCACGCGGGTTCGCATCCACTTCCGACGCCGACGGCTTGCACTTGGAGATCAGCTTCATCAACGGCTGCGGCAAGTCCACTGCGCGGATCGGCAGGCGGCGGTCCGGCTGCTCGAGCTTGACTTTGCTGGCCAGGAACTGCTTGACCATACGGTCTTCCAGCGAGTGAAAACTGATCACGGCCATGCGCGCGCCCGGCGCCAGCATGGCGTAGGCTTCGCTCAGTCCTGCTTCCAGGTCCTCAAGCTCTTTATTGATGAAAATCCGGATAGCCTGAAAGGTACGGGTTGCCGGATCCTTGCCCTTTTCGCGGGTTTTGACCGCGGATGCCACGATACTGGCAAGCTGTCGTGTGCTTGAAATTGGTTGGACTGCCCGGCCAGCAGCAATCGCCTTTGCAATCTGAAAAGCAAACCGTTCTTCCCCATAATCGCGTATCACCTTTTCTAGTTGTTGTTCAGGCACTACTGCCAGCCAGTCGGCCGCCGACACGCCGCGCGTGGTATCCATGCGCATGTCGAGCGGACCGTCGTTGCGGAACGAGAAGCCGCGCGCGGCGTCGTCGACCTGGGGCGAGGAAATACCCAGGTCCAGTAATATGCCGTCGACCTGCGTGACGCCGCGTTCGCCCAGCGCATGGCGCATGGTGGCGAAACTGTCGTGCACGATGGTAAAGCGCGGGTCGCTGATCTGTTCGGCGGTGGCAATCGCTTGCAAGTCCTTGTCGAACGCAAACAGCCGGCCGTTGGGGCCGAGCCTGGACAGGATCAAGCGGCTGTGGCCGCCCCGTCCGAAGGTACCGTCAATGTACACGCCGTCGGCGCGCAAGCCTTCCAGCTTGAGCGCTTCGACTGCCTCATCGAGCAGCACTGTCCGATGCACAAAGTCGGGCATCGCCTGTGGAGTCATCGGCGAGCCCTAGAAAGAGAAATTGGAGAGGACATCGGGCATGCCGCCGGCGACGGCCTGCTGCTCGTTGTCATTCAGTTTGGCGGCATCCCAGATTTCGAAATGGGAGCCCATGCCGAGCAACATCACGTCGCGGGTCAAGCCCACGGCCGTGCGCAACTCGGGAGAAATGAGGATACGGCCAGCGCCGTCCATCTCGACATCGCAGGCATTGCCGAGGAAAATACGTTGCCAGGCACGCGCCTGCATCGGCCAGGCGGCGATCTGTTCGCGGTGCGCTTCCCACACGGGGCGCGGGAAGAACAGCAAGCAGCCTTCCGGGTGGCGGGTCAGCGTGAGGCGGCCTTCGCACTGAACTGCCAGTGCGTCACGATGCTTGGCAGGGATAGACATCCTGCCTTTTGCATCGAGATTGATTGCCGAAGCGCCTTGAAACACGTTGTACCTGCCTTGAGAGAGTTTAATGAATTTGCTGTTTTGGCGCCAGGAGCTGAAAAACCTCCCACAAAACTACACTTTTTCACACTGTCGCCCACTTTAGATGAAGCAATTCCGGTGGTCAAGCGAATTCACCTGCGTGAAATGTGAAATTTGCCAATGAAGTCAATGACTTAGCGCACATCGTTGAAGCTGCCTCAAGCGAAAAAGGGCCGATAATCAGGCACTTATAAAAGACATTGAATGTGCTACCTCATCTATACACATGTGTTTTGCTGCTTAAACAATAATTAAAATTTTTGCACGTAGGATGGAAAAGCGAATGCGCCTTCCACCATGTGCGCGTCAACGCGACGCGCACATGGTGGAAGGCGCATTCGCTTTTCCACCCTACTTTCGTGCCGGCCGCCGCGTCTGCGGCAGCCGGTAACTGCTTAATACAGGACCGAGATCCCGTCGTTGATGATAGCAACGCCTTGCAAGACCTGGTTGCCAGCGCCAAACCCTGGCGCGCCGATGATCGCCAGGGCCGGCATCGCCGACAGGGCCGCCAGGTTGTCGTCCAGCGCGTAATGGTAGGCCAGGTCGCCACCGATGGCCGCCGTGTCGCTGCCGCCGCTGCTGTACGTTGCCAGCGACGACGCCATGCTCCAGCTGTAGCTGGACGCCTGGCCAGCGCGCATCTGGTCGAACTTGGCCACCAGCGCAGCGAAGTTGAACTGCTCAACTTTATTGTCGTGGATCGCGCTGCCCGAACCGGCCACGTAGTCGGTGCCGCCTTCGGTCACCACTTGCAAGGTGCCGACGCTATGCGCCGTCGTGCTCGAATACCAGCCCTTCAAGGTAATCGTCTCGCTCTGGCCCACTTTCAGGATCAGGTCGTTGCTCGACTTGGTCAGCACCAGGTCGCTGTACAAAATGCCATGACCGAGCGAGATGGTGTTGTCTGTGCCGTTGGTGACCACGACCGCATCCTGGCCGCTGCCGCGGTTGAAGGCGATCACGTCGGCGCCGGTGCCGGTGGTGATGGTGTCCATGCCTGCGCCGCCAATGAACAGGTCGTTGCCCACGCCGCCGGTCAGCTTGTCGGCGCCGGCGCCGCCGTCGAACACATTGCCCTGCACCGAGGTGTCGCTCAGCGTGTCGTCGCCCGCCCCGCCCTGCAGGATGTCATAGCCATCGCCGCCGGACAGGGTGTTGATCGCGCTATTGCCCTGGATCAGGTTGTTGAGCGCGTTGCCGGTGCCGGTCACTGCGGTGCCGGTCAGGGTCAGCGCTTCCTGGTCAGCGCCCAGCGCGCGCGCGATCGACGACATCACGCGGTCGAAACCGGCACCGAACGCTTCGGTCACGGTGTCACTGCTGTTGTCGACCACGTAAGTGTCATTGCCCGCACCGCCGGCCATGCTGTCGGCGCCGGTGCCACCGTCGAGTACGTTGGCGCCGCTGTTGCCAGTCAAGATGTTGGCAAGCGTGTTGCCGGTGGCGTTGATGGTGCCGCTGCCGGTCAGGGTCACGCGTTCGACGTTGTTACCCAGCGTGTAGCTGATGGCGGCCATGACGGTGTCGGTGCCTTCGGACAGGTTCTCGACCACCACGTCGCCCGCGTTGTCGACGTAGAAGGTATCGTTGCCGGTGCCGCCTTCCATGCGGTCAGCGCCGATGCCGCCATTGAGGATGTCGTCGCCGCCCAAGCCGCGCAGCACGTCCGCGTTTGACTTGCCGGTCAAGGTATCCGCAGCGGAGGTGCCGGTCAGGGTCACGCTGGCTGCGGCCGTCACGGTCAGCCCGAAGCTGGCCGAGGCGCTCAAGCCGCCACGATCGGTAACAGCTATCGTCAGCGGATGCGGACCGACGTCTGCCAGCGATGCAGTGCCGGAAAGGGTACGGGTCTGCGCATTGAAACTGAGCCACGATGGCAAGCCTTCGATGGCAAGCACGCCGCTGTCGCCGGCGTCGGCATCGCTGAACATGTTCGCTGGCAGCACGTAGCTGAACGGCACGCCATCGACCACGCTCTGGCTGGCCGGGGCCTGCACCAGTACCGGCGCCTGGTTGATGTTGGCGATGTTGAGCGTGTATTCCGTGAAGGCCGCCTGGCCACTGCTGTCGATTGCCGTCAGGCGCAGCTGCAGCGCGCCGGTGTCGGCGTCGCCTGGTGTGCCGCTCAAGGTCATGCTGGCGCTGTCGAACGTCAGCCAGGCCGGCAATGGCGTGTCGCCCGCCAGCGCCAGCTTGTACCATACTGCGCCACCGTCCGGATCGGCAAAGGTGCCGGCCGGGATGGTCACGCTGAACAAGCTCGCTTCGGTCGCGTTCTGGTTGGCGACGGCCTGGCGCAGTTCCGGGCCCGGGTCGACGTTGTGGACGACCAGCTTGAAGTCGCCGGCCGCGCTCAGCCCGAGCTTGTCGGTAGCCGTCATGCGCAGCTGCAGCAGGCCGCTGTCGGCATAGCCGGGCGTGCCCGACATAGTGCCGGTCTGCGCATCGAAGCTGAGCCAGGCTGGCAACGGATCGCCATTGGCCATGGCCACCGTGTAGGTCAACGCGTCACCCAGATCACGATCCTGGAACAATTGCAGCGGGATCTGGGTTGACAATACTTTGCCTTCCATCACCTCCATGTCCACGATATCGCCCACCATGTGAGGCGCATGATTGGTCAGTTCGCTATACGTGAACGCGGAATTGTCGGCAAATTCGAAGCGATTGACCGGCAACGAGGCGACCGGTCCCGAGGGATCGAAATGCTGGACCGTGATCATGCTGTTGTTGTTGCCATACATGATGGTCAGTGTGTCGCCCCACAGGCTGAAATGCAGGTCGGCTGGCGTAACGCCGGCACCAAAGCGAATCACATTGACGCTGTCGGGCGAGGCAGCGTGCGGCGAGAATTCGTCGATCGTATCGAAGCCGTCCTCCAGGTTGAAGACGTAGGTGTCGGAACCGTAGTCGCCACGCAGGATGTCGTTGCCGGCGCCGCCATGGAAGGTATTGTTGCCCACGCCGCCGTCGAGGAAGTCGTTGCCGGCGCCGCCCAGCAGCACGTCGTCGCCGCCGCGACCTTCCAGGACGTCATTGCCGTCCCGGCCGTCGATCGTGTCGCTGCCTTCGCTGCCTTGCAAGAAGTTGTCGCCCGCATCGCCCGTCATCGATTGCTGTACGATCTCGGCAGTGTTCCAGACCGTGCCGTCGGCGAAGCGCACTTCGTTCAGGCCCCTGGTGGTGCCGTCGTAGTCCCGATAGCCTTCGATGGTGATCAAATCCATGCTGCCGGCGATCGACAGCGACAGTTCGCCGCTATTCGCATTGATGTGCACGATCACATCTTGCGGCGCAATGCCGGCACCGAATTGCAAGGCATTATTCATGCTCACGTCAGGCGGGAACCAGCCGGCCATGATGCGGTCGTGACCGCCGCCCAGATCGAACTGGTAGACATTGTTGCCCAGGCCGCCAAACAGGAAATCGTCGCCAGCGCCGCCATTGATCAGGTCGTCACCATCGCCGCCCATCAGGTTGTCGTTGCCATCCTGTCCCAGCATGACGTCATTGCCGTAGCCGCCGGCCATGTAGTCGTTGCCGCTGCCGCCACGGATCGTGTCGTTGCCATCGTTGCCTTGCAACATGTCGCTGCCGCCCTGGCCGTCCATCCAGTCATCACCATAAGAGCCGTACAGGGTGTTGTCGCTGTCGTCGCCGGTATAGAGCTTGCGCAGCAGGATGGCGTTATCCCAGACGGTGCCGTCCGCGAATTTGAGCTGCGCGTATGTTTGGCTCGGTTGCCAGCCGCCCTCCATATCCGGCATCAATTGCATTCTGATTTGGGACGCGCTACCTTTGATGCTGACGCTGATTTCCCAGTCACTGAGTTTGGTCACCTTGATGTCTTCCGGGCGCAGGTCGGCGGCCAGCACGATCGTGTTCAGGCCATTGGGCATCGGCGCCATGAAGTAGTCGCCGGCGTCGCGGCCGAACAGGATCAGGTTGTTGCCGGTACCGCCGTCGAGTACGGCATCGCCTGCGCCAGCGTCAAGGATGTCGTCGCCTTCGCCGCCGATCAGCGTGTCATAACCGTCACCGCCCTCGAGCACGTCGTTGCCGTACCCCCCTTCCAGAACATCGTCGCCGGCGCCGCCGTCAAGCAGATCGTCGCCTTCGCTGCCGCGCACGTTGTCGTTGCCGGCGCCCCCCAGCACGACGTCGTCGCCATAGTAACCGTCCAGGTTATCGTCGCCGGCGCCGCCATCGATGCGGTCGTTGCTCCACGTACCGGTCAGCATGTCGTTGCCATCGGTGCCGGTCAGCTCGACGCCTGGCGGCATCATCATGGTCGCCTGCTGGATCCGGTCATGATTCCATACGCTGTGATCGGCAAAGCTGATGCGCACGGTATCGGCAACAGCCTGGTTGTTCGGATCGAAATAGCCAATGACAGTGATGCTGTCGTCGGTCCCCTTGGCCGAAATGATCAGGTCCAAGCCGCTGCCATTGCCCGAGTGGGTCAGTTGCAGCGTACCTGGCAGCGCATCGGCGAACGCGATGATGGTCGCGTTCGGCTTTTCCCAGCCATTCATGCCGCTCAGCATGAGCGTATCGTGGCCCGCGCCTCGCGAGAACTGGTAAGTGTTGCTGCCATAGCCACCGTCGAGCAGATCGTCGCCACTGCCTCCATTCAGGAAATCATCGCCGTCGATGCCATGCAGTTCGTCATTGCCGGCGCCGCCGCGCAAAACGTCGTCATGCCAGAAGCCGAACAGGATATCGTTGCCTTCCTTGCCGTCGACGCTGCCGCTGCCGTCGCCACCGCCGCCGAAGTAGATGTTGTCGCCGCTGTCAAGCGTGCGGATCGGGTTGAACTTGGCCACGATGGCCGCCTGATCCCAGCTGGCGCCGTCGGAAAAGCGGACTTCCTCGATCGCGAACGGATAATCAGCCTGGCCTGGACCGCCCCAGCCGTGCGCATAATAATTGTCGATCGTGATGCTGTCGCTGGTGCCCGCGATGCGCAGCACCAGGCTGTCATTGACGCGCTCGACGATGATATCGTCCGGTGCGATGCCTTCGCCGAAGCGAATCATATTGTGCTTGGAAACGCTGGAATCCCACGACATGATCACGTCCTGGCCATCGCCGCGCCCGAACAGATAGGTGTTGTTGCCTTCCATGCCTGCCAGGCGGTCGTTGCCGGTGCCGCCGTCGAGGGTATCGTTGCCCTGGGCTCCCATCAGCATGTCGTCGCCGCCGAGGCCCCGCAATGTGTCGTCTTCGTAACCGCCGTACAGATAGTTGTCGTTGTCGTCGCCGGTGATGATGTTGATCATGAAAGCCAATTCCTGAAAATGGGTGAAACGTTGTTGTAAAGAGAAGGCTTTCTCTTGTCAATACATTTCACTTCAGGAATTGCTTTTTCAGATATGCATGCAGACGTCTAGACGTGCGGATCGACCCAGAAGCGCGAACGGTCGACCGCCTGTTCCCAGCGCGCCATCCTGGCCAGGCGCTCGGACGCGTCCATGGCCGGCTCGAAGCGGCGCTCCATCTGCCACTGGGCGGCGATTTCCTCGCGCGACTCCCAGAACCCCAGCGCCAGCCCGGCCAGATAGGCCGCCCCTAGCGCAGTCGTTTCGGTGACCTTGGGGCGCACCACCGGCACGCCCAGCAAATCGGCCTGGAACTGCATCAGCAAGTCGTTGCGCGAGGCGCCGCCATCGGCGCGCACTTCCAGCACCGGCACTGCCGCATCTTTTTGCATCGCCTGCAGCAATTCGGCACTCTGGTAAGCGATCGCCTCGATCGCCGCGCGCGCGATATGGCCGCGGTTGGTGCCGCGCGACATGCCCAGCAAGGTGCCGCGCGCGTACGGGTCCCAGTGCGGCGCGCCCAAGCCGGCAAAGGCGGGCACCAGGAACACCCCGCCATTGTCGGGCACGCTGGCCGCGAGCGCCTCGACATCGGACGATTTCTCGATGATGCCCAAGCCGTCGCGCAGCCACTGGATGGTGGCCCCGCCCATGAACACGCTGCCCTCGAGCAGATAGTCGGTGCGGCCATCGATGCGCCAGCCCACGGTCGACAGCAAGCGGCTCTTCGAATACGGCGCGTGATTACCGGCGTTCATCAGCATGAAGCAGCCAGTGCCATAAGTATTTTTGACCATGCCCTTCTTGTGGCAAGCCTGGCCGAAGGTGGCTGCCTGCTGGTCGCCGGCGATGCCGGCAATGCGCACCGGTTGACCGAACCAGGCCGCGTCGGTGACGCCGATTTCCTCGGAACTGCCCACCACTTGCGGCAAAATCGCGTCCGGAATGTTGAACAGGTCCAGCAGCCCCTGGTCCCAGCGCATCAGGCGCAGGTTGAACAACATGGTGCGCGAGGCATTGCTCATGTCGGTCACATGCTTGCCGCACAGCTTGAATACCAGCCAGCTGTCGATGGTGCCGAAGGCCAGTTCGCCCCGTTCGGCGCGCGCGCGCGCGCCCGGCACGTTTTCCAGCAGCCAGGCCAGCTTGGTGGCCGAAAAATAGGCGTCCAGTTCGAGGCCGGTATTGCCGGTGATGAGTTTTTGCTTGCCCTCGGCGCGCAAACGGTCGCACATCTGGGCGGTGCGCCGGTCTTGCCAGACGATTGCCGGCGCCACCGGTTGACCTGTCTTGCGGTCCCACAGCACGGTCGTTTCACGCTGGTTGGCGATGCCGATGCCGGCCAACTGGGCTGCCGTCACGCCGGCCTGCTGCAGCACCTGGCGTGCGACAGCCAGCTGACTGTCCCAGATTTCCATGGGGTCGTGCTCGACCCAGCCGGGCTGCGGATACGATTGGGTAAATTCCTGCTGGGCGATGCCGCAGGGCTGGCCGGCGCGGTCGAACAGAATCGCGCGCGAGCTGGTGGTGCCCTGGTCGAGGGCGAGGATGTATTGTTTCATCGGCGTCTTCCAGGGTGGCCAGGCGCACAGGCGCACAGGCGCCCGGGCCGAAATTGTAAAGTGAAGCAGGCCGATAGGCCGGATTTTGTTACGGCGCCGACCCTTGCGGGCAAGCGCTATGACAGCCATTCCTCTAGGCGCCGCATTACTGCGGCGCTCAAGCTCCCTACCCGCACGCTCCGCGAGCCGCCTCAACGCGTGCCTATTTGGGATTGCTCCAGATGGAGGTTACCGCGTTTCACCGTAACTTAATACGCTCGTCTCTGTGGCCCTATTCCTCGCCTTATACTCCCCGGCCATACAAGTACGGCCGGTCGGCTTTCAGCGGACGGCCATTAACCGTCATCCTGCTCTATGGAGTCCGGACCTTCCTCCCGCCGACGCATTACACGCCAGCCAGCGACTGTCTGGCCTGCTTCACAGCGCATTGTACCGCGCAACAGCCCAAGTCGGCCAATTCTGAAATTTGGTGTCGTTATTTCAAAAGCTCGCCGCAAACGGCTCTTATAGAATGGGGCATACTCAAACTCAGAGGCAAGAATATGACGCATCCTTCCCGCAGTGGCGGCCAGATCCTGGTCGATGCCCTCAAGATCCACGGCGTCGACACCGCCTTCGGCGTGCCCGGCGAGAGCTACCTCGACGTGCTCGATGCGCTGCATGATTCGGACATCCGCTTCATCATCAACCGCCAGGAAGGCGGCGCCGCCTTCATGGCCGAAGCCTACGGCAAAATGACCGGCAAGCCCGGGATCTGCTTCGTCACGCGCGGCCCCGGCGCGACCAACGCCTCGATCGGCGTGCATACTGCCTACCAGGACTCGACTCCGATGATTCTGTTCATCGGCCAGGTCGGCAACGACTTCATGGACCGCGAAGCGTTCCAGGAGATCGACTACCGCCGCATGTACGGCCAGATGGCCAAATGGGTCACCCAGATCGACCGCGCCGACCGCATTCCCGAATACCTGGCGCGCGCGTTCCAGGTTGCCACCAGCGGCCGGCCCGGCCCGGTGGTGCTGGCGCTGCCCGAAGACATGCTGATCGACGTGGCCAGCGTGGCCGACACCGGCTGCTACACGCCGGTCCAGGCGTCGCCGTCAAGCGCCCAGATCGACACCCTGCGCAACATGCTGGCCGAGGCCAAGCGGCCAATGGTGCTGCTGGGCGGCGCCACCTGGAACGCCCAGGCCTGCGCCGACCTGCAGCGCTTCGCCGAAGCGAACGCGCTGCCGGTGGGCTGCACCTTCCGTTTCCAGGATTTGCTCGACAACGCACACCCGAACTACGCCGGTGACGTCGGCATCGGCATCAACCCGAAGCTGGCTGCGCGCGTGCGCGACGCCGACCTGTTGATCGCGATCGGCCCGCGCCTGGGCGAAATGACCACCGGCGGCTACACGTTGCTGGCGTCGCCGGTACCGAAGCAGCGGCTGGTGCATTTCCACGCCGACGCCGAAGAACTGGGCAGCGTGTATCAGGCTGAATTGATGATCAACAGCGGCGCGCCGCAAGCGTGCGCGATGCTGGCCGCGATGGCGCCGGTCGACTCAAGCGCGTGGCAAGCGAGCGTGCTTGAGGCGCGTCGTGAACTGGCCGCCTACCAGGAACAGCCGCCGATCTTCAAGGACGGGCAGGCCCCGCTCGACCTGTGGCAGGTAGTGCAGGACCTGATGGCGGTGCTGCCGAAGGACGCCATCATCACCAACGGCGCCGGCAACTACGCGTCGTGGGCGCACCGTTTCTACCGTTATGGCGGCATGCGCACCCAGCTGGCCCCGACCAATGGCGCCATGGGTTACGGCGTGCCATCGGGGGTCGCGGCCAAGATCATCGATCCGAGCCGCACCGTGGTCACGTTTGCCGGCGACGGCGAATACATGATGAACGGCCAGGAACTGGCCACGGCGGTGCAATACAAGGCCGGCGTGATCATCATCGTCTTCAACAACAGCATGTTCGGCACCATCCGCATGCACCAGGAGCGCGATTACCCAGGGCGGGTATCGGGCACCACGCTGCACAACCCGGACTTTGCCGCACTGGCGGTGGCGTACGGCGCGCACGGCGAAGTGGTCAACACGACGGCCGAATTCGCGCCGGCGCTGGCGCGCGCGCTGGAACACACACGCGGAAAATCGCTGCCGGCGCTGATCGAACTGCGCTACGACGGCAACCTGATCACCCCCAACGCCACGCTGGAAACGATCCGCAAAACGGCCGAAGCGGCCCAAGCGAAGAGTTGACCTCCTCCCCTCCCTCTCGCTAGCGCTCGCCGCTACGCGGAAAGGAAGGGGATTCCCACGGCGCTCAGATTTGCATCCGATTGCCCCGAGCTGGTTCCTGTTTCACAGCGCGGCCTGACTGCACCATCGCTCCGCAGGCTATGACGCGGAGTCCCCGCGCTAACACATTCATTGCGCCGACAACGTCGGCGTTTTCCTCAAAACCACATTCCTGGCACAGGAACAGCGCCTGTGTACGACGATTATCTGCCGCCACGTGCGTGCATTTTGGACAGCTCTGGCTGGTATGGTGCGGCGGAACGACAACCAAACGCCCGCCGCGCCACGTCAGTTTGTAGGCTAGCTGGCGCTGAAACTCGCCCCAGCCTTGGTCCAGGATGGCGCGATTCAATCCGGATTTCTGTTTCACCTTGGTGCCGGGCTGGGTGAGCGTGCCTTTCGCCGAACGCGTCATGTTCCCGACCTTCAGGTCCTCGGCGCACACCACAGTATGCGCATTGCAAATATCCGTCGACTGCTTGTGCAGGAAGTCCTTGCGCGCATTGGCGATTGCACTATGCAGTTGCACGACTTTGGCGTTGGCCTTGTGCCAATTGCGGCTGAACTTCTGCTTGCGCGCCATGCGCCGCTGATAGCGCGCAAGCCGCAGTTCGTGCTTCTTAAAACTGTTGAGCGGATCTATCCAGCTGCCATCGCTCTTGGTGAGAAACCGGACGATACCCATGTCGATCCCGACGGTCGTACCAACAGGTTCAAGCTCGGCGACTTCGCGCTCGGTTTGAATGCTGACGAACCATTTGGCACCGGACAAGCTCACCGTCACGTTCTTGACCTCGCCCAGGACGGCACGGCTGTTGCGGTAGCGGCACCAGCCCAAGCATGGAAGGTAGATGCGATCATTATGCTGCTCAAGCTTACACCCTTGCGGGTAGCGGAAGCTGTCATGCATGCCACGCCGCTTGAAACGGGGGAATGAGGCGCGCCCTGCAAAGAAGTTCGCAAAAGCATAGTCGAGATTTTTGAGCGCTTGTTGTAATACCTGCGAATGGGTCTCTGGCAGCCAGCTCGTTTCCGGTTCCGCCTTCCATTGTTTGAGAGCGGCGCACAAGCCCGCGTAGGACAAGTGCTTTAAACCAGACACACGATGGCTCTGTTGAAGCGCAAGCGCCTTGTTGTACACGAATCGGCAGGATCCCGCAAAGCGGCGCATCGAATGCTGTTGTTCGCAGTTCGGTCGCAGTTCAAATCGAAACGCCTGAAGCCGTGTCATTGCCGTTTTCCGAGGGCTGTCTGTGAAGTTTAGACAAGCCGCTGAGAAGAACGTTCTTAATTTTTGTCAAAAATCCCATGTGGCCGCGGCGACGCTGGATTGCTCCGCAATCCGTTCTATCCATCACCGGCCTGAAGGCCAGTGCTTTCCGAACAAGTCAGGTAAAGCCTGCTTCGCGGAAACCGGGGTCAGACCACTTTTGCCCAAAAACAGGGGGCAGCCCCCTGTTTTTGGGCAAAAGTGGTCTGACCCCGGTTTTGGGCGGGGCCGCTACTGGTACTTTGGGGAGTAGGAATGCGCCCACAAGCTCCTACAATGGCTGGCATGTCCTGAACAATCCACGGGTTCGACGATGACGTGCACCACGCTTGCCCTCAGCAGCATCAGCGATGTCGAACGCGATACGGGCGTGCCCAAGGAAACCTTGCGCGTGTGGGAGCGCCGCTATGCGTTTCCGGTCCCCGAGCGCGACCAGCATGGCGAGCGCCTCTACCCTGCGCCCCAGGTGCAGCGCCTGCGCCAGGTCAAGCGCTTGCTCGACCTGGGTTACCGGCCTGGCAAGATCATGCATCTGGCATCCGACGAATTGGCCGAACTGGCGGCCAAGTCCGGCGCTGCTGCGCTTTCGCCCGACCCGGTCCATCCCGAACTGCGCCTGTGCCTGTCCCTGCTCAAGGAACACAAGCTGCGCGAGCTGCGCCTGCGCCTGGCCCAGGCCCAGCTCCAGCTTGGCCTGCAGCGCTTCGTCATCGAGCTGGTGGCGCCGCTGACAATCGCGGTCGGCGAGGCGTGGGCCGGCGGCGAGCTGGCCGTGTTCGAGGAGCACCTGTACGCGGAAACGCTGCACAGTGTGATGCGCATCGCGATTTTTACCACCACCCAGCAGATCGTGCAGCCTGACGCCACCCCGCGCATTTTGCTCACGACCGTGCCCCACGAGCGCCACGGCCTCGGTCTGCTGATGGCCGAGGCGCTGTTTGCTCTGGAAGGAGCCTGCTGCGTGTCGCTGGGCGTGCAAACGCCGCTGGCCGATATCGTGCAAGCGGCCAAAGTCACCCGCGCCGACATCGTGGCACTGTCGTTTGGCGGCGTGCTTTCGCCGCGCGCGGCGATCGACAGCATCAGCGAATTGCGCGAGGACCTCGGCGCCGCCACCCAGGTGTGGGCCGCCGGCAGTTGCGCGGCGCTGGTGCGGCGCCAGCTCGGTCCCCAGTGCGTGCTCGATCTGCACGATATCGGCGCCGCGCTGGCCCGCTGGCGCGCGGCGCACTAGCGACGGCGCGCGTCCTGCCTCTGTTAAAATACCGGCCATCGATTTGATCTTGCCCGGCGCCGCCTGGCAATGCATGCAGCGCCCTCCCACACACACCAATGTTTAGTTTTTTTAAGAAAAAACCACCGGCCCCCGAGATCCCACCACCGCCAGCACCGGTTGCGCCTGTAGCGCCTGTGGTGACGCCGCCCGTTGCGCCCCCTGCGCCTGCGCCGACCGATACGTCCCCCGTTCCATCGGCGCGCCGTTACGGCACCACGTCCACGTTCGTGCCGCCGCCGGTCGTCGCCGTGCCTGCGCCCGCGCCGATCGAGGTCGCGCCGCTGCTGCCCGAAACAGCCGAACGCCCGGGCGCCCACATCGACCAGAAGAAATCCTGGATGGCGCGCCTCAAGGCCGGCCTGTCCAAGACGTCGAGCAATCTGTCGCTGCTGTTCGTGGGCGCCAAGATCGACGATGACTTGTATGACGAACTTGAAGCGGCGCTGCTGATGGCCGATGCCGGCATGGACGCCACCCTGTTCTTGCTCGAAGGCTTGCGCCGCAAGGTCAAGGAAGACAAGCTGCTCGACGCGCCCGCCGTCAAGGGCGCGCTGCGCGTGCTGATGACGGACCTGCTGCGCCCCCTGGAAAAGCCGCTCGAACTGGGCCGCCATGAGCCTTTGGTGATGATGATCGCCGGCGTCAACGGCGCCGGCAAGACCACCACCATCGGCAAGCTGGCCAAGCACATGCAGTCGTTCCATCAGTCGGTGCTGCTGGCCGCCGGCGACACCTTCCGCGCCGCCGCGCGCGAGCAGTTGCTGGTCTGGGGCCAGCGCAATAACGTCACCGTGATCGCCCAGGAGTCGGGCGACCCGGCCGCAGTCGCTTTTGACGCGGTCCAGTCGGGCAAGGCGCGCAAGATGAATGTGGTAATGGTCGACACGGCCGGGCGCCTGCCGACCCAGCTGCACCTGATGGAAGAACTCAAGAAGATCAAGCGCGTCATCGGCAAGGGCATGGATGGCGCCCCGCACGAGGTGTTGCTGGTCATCGATGGCAACACGGGCCAGAATGCGCTGGCCCAGGTCAAGGCCTTCGACGATGCGCTCGGCCTGACCGGCCTGGTGATCACCAAGCTCGATGGCACCGCCAAGGGCGGCGTGCTGGCGGCGATCGCGCGCATGCGCCCGATTCCGGTGTACTTCATCGGCGTCGGCGAAAAAATCGAAGACCTGCAGCCGTTCAATGCGGCCGATTTCGTCGAAGCCCTGCTCGGATAAGGTTCCATGATCGAATTTAACTATGTATCGAAACAGTATTCGCCGCATGCAGTTGCGCTGCGCGAAATTTCGCTCACCGTCGCCAAGGGCGAGCTGGTGTACCTGGCCGGCCCTTCGGGCGCCGGCAAGTCGACCCTGCTGAAAATGATCGCGGCCATGGAGCGTCCCACGTCCGGCAGTGTGCTGGTCAACGGGCACGATATCGGCAAGCTGAAAAACGCCAGCCTGCCCTACTTGCGCCGCAATCTGGGCCTGATTTTCCAGCAACAGCGCTTGCTGACCGACCGCTCGATCCTGGCCAATGTGATGCTGCCGCTGATGGTGACTGGCGCCTCGCGCGCCGAGTCCGAAGCACGCGCCCGCGCCGCACTGGCGCGCGTGGGCCTGGAAGAACGCGCCCAGGCGCGTCCGCTCGAATTGTCGGGCGGCGAGCAGCAGCGCGTGGCCATTGCGCGCGCGATCGTCAACCGGCCGCAGATCATCCTGGCCGATGAACCGACCGCCAACCTCGATCGCGCCAGCGCCAACAAGGTGCTCGACGCGCTGCGCGCTTTCCACGCGGCCGGCGTGACCTGTCTGATTTCCACCCACGACGAGCAGGTGCTGGACCGCGCCGCGCGCGTGATCCATCTCGATCAAGGCCAACTGGTGGGAGGTGCAGCATGAAGAGCTGGCTGCGTCAACACCGCTTCGCCATCGGCGCCGCGCTCGGGCACCTGACCAAGGCGCCCGGCAGTTTCCTGTTCAACGTGCTGGTGGTGGCGATCGCGCTGACCTTGCCGTTCGCCGGCCTGACTTTGCTGGAAAATGTGCGGCCGATGTCGCAGCAGCTGTCGGTCGATCCTGAAATCAGCCTGTTCGTCACGCCGGCCACCACGCGCGACGCGGCGCAAGCGCTGGCGGGCCCGATCGCGGCCATCCTCAAGGAGCACAAGGCAAAGATCGTGTTCGTGCCGCGCGAGCAGGCGCTCGCGTCGCTCAAAGCCAAGAGCGGCCTGTCGGACGTGCTCGAATCGCTGGGCGAAAACCCGCTGCCGGACGGCTATGTGATGAAGCTCGACAGCTTCAAGAACGCGGCCGACGCCAGCGCGGTCGATGCGATTGCCGCCAGGTTGCGCGCGCTGCCGGGCGTGGACACGGTGCAGGTCGATTCGGCCTGGGTCAAGCGCCTGGCCGCGCTGCTGGGCGTGTTGCGCCTGGTGCTGCTGCTGCTGGCCGGCACGCTGGGCATGGTGGTCATTGCCGTGGTGTTCAACACGATCCGGCTGCAGGTGTTGACCCAGCGCGACGAAATCGCGGTCAGCAAATTGATCGGCGCGACCGATCAATTTATCCACCGGCCTTTCTATTACACCGGCGTGCTGCTCGGCCTGTGCGCCGGCGGCGTGGCGCTCGGAGCGGTGGCGCTGGCGCTGCGGCCCTTGAATACCGCGATCGCCGAATTCGCGCGCCTGTATGCGTCCGAATTCCAGCTGGTGCCGCTCAATGCAGTGCAGATCGCCGCGCTGCTGGCGACCAGCGCTGCGCTGGGCCTGGCCGGCGCCCTGCTGTCGGTACAGCGTCATTTGGCGCGCCTGAATTAATTAAATAGTAATATTGGCATTTCAAGGTAGCATGGAGGATGGCGCTGCGCGCCTCGGGTAGTTCTTCCATCTCCTTGAAAGGCTGGCTCATGTTGCATGCTCGATTCCTGCGTGTCGTCCTGACACCCACGCTCCTCCTCGTCTCACTGACTGCCCTTGCCTCGGAAGGCATGTGGACACTGGACCGCTTGCCGGCCGCCAAAATGCAAGCCCAGTACGGCTTCAAGCCGGACCCGGCCTGGATCAAGAACGTCATGCTCAGTTCGGCGCGGCTGGCGGGCGGCTGTTCGGCCTCGTTCGTGTCCCGGGATGGCCTGGTGATGACCAATCACCATTGCGCCGCCGAATGCATCGAGCAGTTGTCGAGCGCGACCCAGAATTACCTGGCTAACGGTTTCCTGGCCCGCAACCGCGAGCAGGAAGCGCGCTGCCCGGCCATGGAAGTGAACCGGCTCGAGCAGATCACCGACGTCACCGAGCAGGTCAAGAAGGCCACCGGCGGCCTCGATGGCAATGCGTTCAAGGATGCCCAGAACGCGGTGCGCGCCAGGCTGACCTCGGAATGCGTGGGCGTGGAAAAGGCCACCACCCGCTGCGACCTGGTCGACCTGTACCACGGCGGGCGCTACAACATCTACAAGTACCACCGCTTTTCCGACGTGCGCCTGGTGTGGGCGCCGGAAAAAGCGATCGCCTTCTTTGGCGGCGACCCGGACAATTTCATGTTCCCGCGCTATGACCTGGACATGTCGCTGGTGCGCGTGTACGAAAACGGCAAGCCGGCCGCAGTGCAGAATTTTTTCCCGTTCAGTAAAAATGGCGCGGCCGAGCATGAGATGGTGTTTGTCACCGGCCATCCCGGCAGCACCCAGCGCCAGCTGACCGAGGCGCAATTGCTGTCGCTGCGCGACATACGCCTGATCGACGGCCTGCTGTCGCTGGCCGAAATGCGCGGCGTGCTGGAACAGTACCGCGCCAGCGGCAGCGAAGCGGCGCGCACCTCCGAAGACTTGCTGTTCGGCGTGGAAAACAGCTACAAGGCCCTGTACGGCCAGCTGCAATCCTTGCTCGATCCCGCCCTGCTGCGCGCCAAGCACGAGCAGGAAACGGCGCTGCGCAAGTATGTGGCGAACAATCCCGCGCTGCGCGCCAAGGTGGGCGGCGCCTGGGATGCGATCGCCAGGGCCCAAGTGCAATACCGGGCCCAGACTGCGCGCATGCGCAGCATCGAGGGCGGGCGCGCGCTGCTGTCCGACTATTTCGAGCAGGCCCGCATGCTGGTGCGGGCGGCCGACGAAAAGACCAAACCGGACGGCCAGCGCCTGCCCGAGTTTGCCGAAGCGCGCATGCCCGAGGTGGAGCAGCACGTGCTGTCGACGGCGCCGATCTACCCGGAGTTTGAAAAGGTCAAGCTGGTGTTCTCGCTGACCAAGATGCGCGAAAAGCTGGGCCCGGACGACGCCTTCGTCAAGCAGGTGCTGGGCAAGGCCTCGCCGCAGCAACTGGCCGACCAGCTGGTGGGCCAGACCAGGCTGGGCGACGTGGCCGTGCGCCGCGCGCTGTGGCAAGGCGGCAAGGAGGCGATCGCCAAGTCGGACGATCCGTTCATCCAGCTGGCGCTGGCCATCGACGCCCAGGCGCGCGCGTTGCGCAAGCAGTATGAACAGGACGTCGAATCGGTGGTGCAGAAAAATACCGAGCTCATTGCGCAGGCAACGTTCGCCAAGAACGGCACCGGCAGTTACCCGGACGCCACCTTCAGCCTGCGCCTGTCGTACGGCGAAGTGCAAGGCTGGGAACAAGCGGGCCGCAAGATTGCCCCGTTCACCGAGTTCGGCGGCGCCTTCGCGCGCGAGACCGGCGCCGAACCGTTCGCGCTGCCGGCCTCGTGGCATGCGGCCAAGGGCAAGCTGAACCTGGCGCAACGGTTCAATTTTGTCACCACCAACGACATCATTGGCGGCAACTCGGGCAGTCCCATGATTAACAAGCAGGGCGAGATCGTCGGCCTTATTTTCGATGGCAACATCCACTCGCTGGGCGGCGCCTTCTGGTATGACGCGCGCCTGAACCGGGCCGTGGCAGTGCACAGCGGCGGCATTCTCGAGGCCCTGTCGACCATCTACGGCGCCGACTTCCTGGTGCGCGAGATGACCGGGCGCTAAACGCCCCTCGCACGCCGGCCAGCGCGGCCGGCGTGTTCTTCGTGCGCAAACACACAGACCGCGCAGCGCCGCCAGCGTAAGCTTGACCGCGATCAAGCCGGGGCCGCATTGGTTCGGGTGTGCCACTTATTGCATGCTTTTGGGCAATAATTTCAAGCTATCAGGGCCATATGATCAGGCAATTGGCACTCCCAACCAGAGAGTGCTAATATACGATTCTGCACGGCGGGGTTATCAAAAATCCACCGCTGGCATCTGGCAGGATCACCCTATGCAGCGCCCTATTTCGAGGAACCACATGACTACGTTGTCCGCACAATCCGCATTAGTCCCGACCGGCACCCGTGCCCTTGGGCTCGGCTTTACTGGCAACCTTGGCAATATTGACGCCTACATTTCGGCGGTGAACCGCTTGCCGATGCTGACCCACGCCGAAGAAGTCTCGCTGGCCAAGCGCCTGCAAGAGAGCAACGACCTGGGCGCCGCGCAAGAGCTGGTGCTGTCGCACTTGCGCCTGGTGGTGTCGATCGCCCGCGGCTACCTCGGTTATGGCCTGCCGCACGCCGACCTGATCCAGGAAGGCAATATCGGCCTGATGAAGGCGGTCAAGCGCTTCGATCCGAACCAGGGCGTGCGCCTGGTGTCGTACGCGATGCACTGGATCAAGGCCGAGATGCACGAGTACATTCTCAAGAACTGGCGCCTGGTCAAGGTTGCCACGACCAAGGCGCAGCGCAAGCTGTTTTTCAACCTGCGCAGCAACAAGACCGGCCTGGACGCGATGAGCCCGAGCCAGGTCGACGCGCTGGCCAAGCTGCTCGACGTCAAGCGTGAAGAAGTGATCGAGATGGAAACGCGCTTGTCGGGCCGCGACATCGCGCTCGAAGCGCCAACCGACGACGAGGACGACAAGTTCTCGCCGATCGCCTACCTGTCGTCCGACCTGTCGGAGCCGACCAAGGTCCTGGAAGCCGAGCAGGTCACCCGCTTGCAGTCGGAAGGCCTGGAAAGTGCGCTGGGCAAGCTCGATGCGCGTTCGCGCCGCATCGTCGAAGCGCGCTGGCTGGCCAACGACGACGGCTCGGGCGCCACGCTGCACGCGCTCGCTGAAGAATTCGGCGTCTCCGCCGAGCGCATCCGCCAGATCGAAGCGGCGGCGCTGAAAAAAATGAAGGGCACGCTGTCCGCGTTCGTGTAACGCCGGCCAGTTCCCATCAAGGCGCCTGCGGGCGCCTTTTTTCATGTGCGCCGCCTGCTCGTCAGTTTGCTATGATCGCTACTTCACGTCTCGGGAGTTGCATGCCATGACCCGTACTATCCTCGCCCTTGCCGCCGTGGTCCTGCTGGCCGGCTGCGCGCCATTGAAGGACTCCGCCATGAATACCAGTGTCACGCTGCAGCCGCAGCGCAGTGTCCCCATCGGCGTCGGCGCCACCACCATGCTGCGCTACGACGGCGCCGCCGACAGCCGCTGCCCGCCCAATGTCCAATGCGTGTGGGCTGGCGAACTGGCGTATAAATTCACGCTCACCGGCGCCGCCGGCAGCGAGTCGTTCGGCCTGACCGCTGCCAAGCCGGCGTTCGACGCCAGCAGCGTGCCTGGCCTGCACATCGCGCTTGGCGTCAATCCGCTGCCGCCAGTGCAGCCGGCCAATACGCCGCTGCCGCCGCATCCGGTCACCATCACCATCAGTCACCAATAATATCGGAGCACCATGAGCAACAACGCGCCGCGCCATCTGTCCCTGACTCTCGCCCTGCTCCTGATTTTCCCCGCGGCCTTCTGCAAGACCCCGGTCGCCACCGGCACCGGCGGCGCCGTCGCCACCATCAGCGACCAGGCATCGCATTCGGCGCTGACCATACTTGACCAGGGCGGCAACGCCATCGACGCCGCAGTGGCGGCGGCGGCCACGCTGGGCGTGACCGATCCGTTCAGCTGCGGCATCGGCGGCGGCGGTTTCATGGTGATCTACCTGGCCAAGGAAAAGCGGGTCATCACGATCGACCATCGCGAAATGGCGCCGGCCAGCTTTACGCCCACGGTGTTCCAGGAAAACGGCAATGAGATTGACTTCGACACTGCAGTGGCCAGCGGGGCCGCAGTCGGCGTGCCCGGCACCGTGCGCGGCTGGCATGACGCGCTGACCCGCTACGGCACGATGTCGTTCAAGCAGGTGCTGGCGCCGGCCATTGGCGTGGCGCGCAAGGGCTTTCCGGTCAGTGAAACATTCCATCATTTAACCGTCGAAAATGAAAGGAAATTTCAGAACTTCACCAGCACCAGCGCGCTCTATCTGAAGGATGGCAAGGCGCTGGCGGTCGGTACGCTGCTCAAGAATCCCGACATGGCCAAGGCCTACGGCCTGCTTGCCGCGCACGGCCAGCAAGCCTTCTATGCCGGGCCGATGGCGCGCGCAATGGTGGCGGCGGTGAACCGTCCGCCGGTCGCGCCAGGCGTCAAGATTCGCGCCGGCAGCATGACCATGGCCGATCTGGCCAACTACGAGTCGCGCGTGCGCCTGCCGGTGCGCAGCATCTATCGCGGCTATGAACTGTATGGCATGCCGCTGCCAAGCAGCGCCGGCGTGACCATCGCCGAGGCGCTCAACATCCTTGAAGGCTACGATCTCGCGGCTATGCCCAAGGCAAGCGCCGAGCACCTGTATCTGGAAGCGAGCCGGCTCGCTTTTGCCGACCGCAACGCCTACCTGGCCGATCCGGAATACGTCGACGCGCCGGTGGCCGGCCTGCTCAGCAAAGACTATGCGACCAGGCGCCGCGCCCAGATCAGCTTTGACCACGCCGCCGGCAAAGTGGCGCCCGGCGATCCGTATCCGTTCCAGGACGACCAGAGCGTGCCGCTGCGTCCACCGCCGGCGCGCATGCTGCCCGAAAGCGCGCACACCACGCACCTGACGGTGTCGGACAAGGATGGCAATATCGTCGCCTACACCTTCACCATCGAAGCCTGGGGCGGCAGCGGCATCGTGGTGCCGGGCTACGGCTTCGTGCTCAATAACGAGATGACCGATTTCGACTTCAGCGGCCCGCATCCGAACGTGCCGCAGGCGGGCAAGCGCCCGCGCAGCAGCATGGCGCCGACCATCGTGTTCAAGGACGGCAAGCCGGCCTTCACCGTGGGCAGCCCGGGCGGCGCGACCATCATCACGACGGTGCTGCAAACGATCGTCAACCATATCGACCTGGGTATGCCGATGGAGCGCGCGCTCAATGCGCCGCGCCTGAGTCAGCGCAACGCCGCCATGACCGATATCGAACCCGGCGTGGCCGGCACGGCGCAAGCGTCAGGGCTGGAAAAGCTGGGCCACAAATGGGACCCCACGGTCGAAGAAATTGGCGCTGCCAACGCCATCGTGTTCAATCCCGACGGCACCGTGACGGCCGTGAGCGAAGGCAAGCGCCATGGCGCCGGCAGCGCGCTGGTGCAAAAGCGCGGGCACTAGCCTGGGCGCGCCGGGTACTGCAGCGGCCCACGCAGCATCGCCTGCCAGCGGTCGTGAACGATGGCGCAACCGGCGGCCAGCATCAGCACCAGCAGCGCACTCCACGCAACCGGGTTGGCGCGCAGCTGCAGCATGGCGATTGCACCGGCCGCCACCAGCAGCATTTGCACGATCACCTTCAGGCGCAGGCCGGCGCGCTTGCGTGAATAGTCGCGCAGCGCCCAGCCAGTCATGGCGAAACTGGCGCAGATCAATGCCATCAGCGCCATCAGCTCCTTGTTCGCGGCGCCAAACAGCCATGCCAGCGCCAGCACCGTGAGCGCGCAGACCAACCACTCGGTCAGGCAGATCTGAAGCAGCTGGCGCGCCAGCGAGCGCACCAGCCGGTCTGCCTGTGGCGCGCGCGGCGCCAGCCGCACCAGCGCCTGTTCGCCGCGCGTATTGTCCATGCTGACGACCAGCCGCTCGAACGTCAGGCCTTGTAGCAGGATCAATGGCGCGCCAAAACTGAAGATCAGGCCGTGCACGGTCGTGAACTGGACGGCCGCCCATGGCATTCCCATCCAGGCTGCGCCTGCCAATGCCAGCGTGATCAGCAGCGGCAGCAGGAAATCGTAGCGATGGTTGTACGGCCCGAGCGCGTGCAGCAGCAAATGATCGGGCTTGGCCGCTGGCCGCAGATCACCCCGCAGCAACAGGGCGTAACGCCAGGAGCGTGCGCCGCCCGCGCGGTTCAGGCGCATCGTCTGATGCATGTCGCACGAGAATTGCTGCCTGGCCTGGGCAGACAGCAGTTTCCAGTGACGCTCGCCAGCGGCCGGGAATACCGTGGTCAAGGCATCCCATGCCAGCGCCGCGGCCAGCAGCGCCATGCAAGCGAGCACTGGCGGCGTGGACAGCTGGGATTCCAGCGGCTGCTTGCTGACAAACACGGCGGCCAGAATCAACGCAGGTAAATGACCATCCCGGCCTGGCGCCCGCCGCGGGCCATGCCCAGTGTCGTGATCAGCATGGAGAAGACGACAAACGCCAGCATCGGGTGGGTGAAGCGAGAGGCAAGCCAGGCCATCGGCGCCAGCGTCAGGCACCAGAACAGCATCGTGGTGCGGCGCACGCTGCGGTTCAGGCCCGGCACCAGACGCGCGTTGGCCGGAGAATTCTGCCTGACCGCGCCGGGCACGAAGCGCAGCCACCAGAACAAGGCCAGCGCCGCCATCAAGAAGGCAAGTTGCGACTGCTTTCCCCAGTCCGGATGCTTGCCGCCGCCGAAGTCGAACAAGGCGGCGGGAACCAGCAGCAGCAAGGCGATCACGGTCCAGCCGAGCAACCAGCCTTTGCGTTCTCCGAACATCGCCGCGCGCACAATATTGCGGTGGACTGCCAAGGCCTGCTTCATTGGGTCGCCTCGACAAACAGGTCTTCAAGCGTGCTGCCAGCGCTTTCCAGCAGGTCGTCGACAGGCCCGGCAAGCGCAATCTTGCCGCCCTTGAGAAAGGCCACGTCCAGTGCGATGCGCTCCAGGTCGGACAGGATGTGGGTCGAAAACAGCACCGTGGTGCCGCGTTCGATGACGCCGTCGATCAGCGCGCGCAGGAAGTCGCGCCGCCCGACCGGGTCCAGCGCGGCCACCGGTTCATCGAGGATCAGCAGGTCGGGATCGTGCGCCAGTGCGCGGATGATCGACAGGCGCTGCTTCTCGCCGCCCGACAGGCGCCCGATCGGCGTGCCGCACAGGATGGCGTCGAAGCCCCAGCGCGCCAGCAAGGCCTCGACCTTGGCGTCATTCCAGCGCGGGTACAGCGCCTTGAAATACGCCAGCATCTGGGTCGGCGTCATCCATTCGAACAAGTCCGATTGCTGCGGCACGTAGCCGATGCGGGCGCGCGCCGACTCCGACAGCTTGGCCACATCTTCGCCGAACACGGTCACGCTGCCGCTGTCGGTTTCGCGCAGGCCAAGCAGGCATTCGAGCAAGGTCGACTTGCCGGCGCCGTTGCGCCCCAACAGACCGACCACCTGGCCGGGCATGATGGCCCAGCTCAAGTTATCGAGGACGCTACGGCTGCCGAAATGCTTGGCGATGGAATTGACTTCGATGATGGCTGCGCTCATGGCTGTTCTTTCAGGATTTTTTCAAGGAGGGCGAGCACGGTCGCCGGATCAAATTCAAGCTGGCGCGCTTCGAGCGCCACCCGTTCCAGCGCGGGACGCAGCAGGTCGGTGCGCCTCGTGCTGCCGCTCACGCTGGCGGCCACGGTCATGCCCATGCCACGGCGGCGCGTGAGCACACCCTCCATTTCCAGGATGCCGTAGGCTTTCGAGACCGTCATGGGATTGAGCGCCAGCGCCTGGGCGATGTCGCGCACCGACGGCATGGCGTCGCCGGGCGCCAGCTGGCCGCCGGCCACCAGGCGTCGCGCCTGGTCGACCAGCTGCCGGTAGATTGGCTCGGCGGACCCGGTCGCGATGGAAAACAGATGGGTTGGATGGGCTGTCATGTTAACCTACTGTATTAAGTAACTAATACAGTAGCCGCATTCCATCGGAAAATCAAGCGCCCTCACACCGGGGTCAGACCACTTTTGTCAAAAATCAAGTTCCTTTGGGAAAAAGTGGTCTGACCCCGGTTGTTTTAAGCAGACAAAACGTCAAACGGCGGCCCGCAGGCCGCCGTCGCGTGAAATCAACGCCGCATTACAGGTGCGGGGTGATCTTTGGCATCAGTTCTTCGAATGTGCGCCCGCTGCCGTTTTCGCCGATCGCGTGCATCTTCCATTCGCCGCCATGGCGGTACAGCTTGGCCATGATCTGCGCCGTGTGCGCGCCTTGCACCGACAGGTCGTACTTGGCCACTTCCTTGTTGTCGGCGGCGTTGACGATGCGGCAGTAGGCGTTTTCCACCTGCGAGAAATTCTGGCCGGTGAAGCTGTTCACCGTGAACACCAGCGACTTGATGTTGGCCGGCACGCGCGACAGGTCGACCACGATCTGCTCGTCGTCGCCGTCGCCAGCGCCGGTGCGGTTGTCGCCCGTGTGGACGATGCTGCCATCTTTGCTTTTGAGCTGGCGGAACCAGACGTAGTCGACTGCCTTGTTGTTGTCGTCGAACATGACGCACGAGGCGTCCAGGTCCACCGACTCGGTCTTGCCGCCAAAGCCGAACAGGCCCTTGGATTTGATGGCATCCCAACCGAGACCCATGGTGATCTTGGTGAGCGCGCCACCGGCTTCTTTGTCCAGCGAGATCTTCTGACCTTTTTGCAAACTGACTGACATGGTATGACTCCTTGATTAACTGCGTGCCTGTTGTGCTACCCAGGCGCGAAACGATTCGCGGTTGCGCGAACATACATAGACTTTGCCATTGCCCGAAAATTTCAGCACCAGGCCCTCGCCGCTGGTCTGACTGTTGATCAGGTTGCCGAGGAAGCCGCCGCTTTGGCCGGTCGTGATCGAAATCTCGTAGCGCAGGGAGCTGTCCCATGCGACCACGTGCGAGTTGTCGATCGTGATGTCCTTGCCCTGCTCGACGACCAGTTCGGACATGGAGCCAAAGCCCGATACCACCACCTGGCCGTTGCCGGACGTTTCGGTGACGAAGAAGCCGCCGCTGTTGGCGAACAGTGCATTGCCCAGGCTCTGGGTGCGCACTTTCAGGTCGACTTTTTCGCTGGCGGCGACAAACGCGCCGTCGCTGAGCATGTAGTTGCGCGGGCCGACGTCGACCACTTGCATGGCGCCTGGCAGGGTTGGCGAGAGCAGGCAGTCGCCGTCGCCGCGCACCGCCTCGATGTGCTGCTGGAAGAACGACTCGCCGTTGGCGAAGGTGCGCATCAGCGCGCTGCCCAGGCCGCCCTTCATCTTGCCCTTCAGGTCAAGCGCCGACTCCATCATGACCATCGCACCCGATTCGCAGTAAATGGTCTCGCCGCGCGACATCGATACATGCAGAAACGGATCGACGTCGCCTGTAACTGTAAAAACTGGCATGTGAACTCCTTGAGGTCAGTGCAAATTAAACGTTGACGCCGTAGCTCTTGGCCAGTGGCCCCAGGCCGCCCTTGAAGCCCTGGCCGACGGCCTTGAACTTCCAGTCGCTGCCGGCGCGGTAGACTTCGCCAAAAATCATGGCCGCTTCGGTCGAACCGTCTTCGGACAGGTCGTAGCGGGCAATTTCGCTGTTGCCGGCGGCGTTGACGCAGCGTACGAACGCTTTCGACACCATGCCGAAGTTTTGCTTGCGCGCTTCGGCGTCGTGGATCGTCACGGCCAGGATCACCTTGTCGACGTCAGCCGGTACTTTGGACAGGTCGATGGTGACGGTTTCGTCGTCGCCGTCGCCGGCGCCGGTGGTGTTGTCGCCCGAGTGCACGACCGAACCGTCGGTCGACTTCAGGTTGTTGTAGAACACGAAGTCGGCGTCGGAGCGGACCTTGCCGGCGGCGTTGACCAGGAATACCGCACCGTCCAGGTCGAAACCGGCGCCGTCGGTGGCGCGCGTGTCCCAGCCCAGGCCAACGACCATTTTCGACAGGCCAGGTGCTTCTTTGCTCAGGTTGACGTTGCCGCCTTTTTGCAGACTGATTGCCATGATGTGGTTCTCCAGTAAGTTAGATAACTAAAACGATGAACACCGGGTAGTGCAGAGCGCAGCGAAACGGGGTGTCCGTCCGTTCGCCGCGTGTTTGTTACGCGACTGCCAGCTGCTGTTTCTTGTGCCGCACCGACGACCACAGCGAGGCGGCGATAAAGGCGACACCAATCAGGCCGGTGAAGATTTCCGAAATATGGAACTTCATACTAGCGAGCATGATCAGCGCCAGGATGCCGATCGCGTAATGGGCGCCGTGCTCGAGGTACACGTATTCATCGAGCGTGCCCTGCTTGACCAGGAACACGGTCAAGGAACGCACGAACATCGCGCCAATGGCCAGGCCCAGCATGATGATGACCACGTCGTTGGTGATCGCAAACGCGCCGATCACGCCGTCAAACGAGAATGATGCATCGAGCACTTCCAGGTACAGGAAGGCGCCCACACCGCCGCGCTTGACCATCTCGCCCACATTGCTGGCACCCTCTTCTTCTTTTTCCAGCAGGCTGCTGATCATGTCGACGCCGACGTAGATCATGATGCCCCACAGGCCGGAGATCAGTACCACCATTTTTTGCGCTTCGGCCACCAGGCCCATGCTGGCCAACAAGGTGCCCAGCGCAACCAGTACCGACACCGACGACACCTTGCCCAGCGAACCGAGCTTCTGCTCGATGTGGCCCAGCCAATGCAGTTCTTTCTCGTCATCCAGCAGGAAGTTCAGGAACACCAGCAGCAAAAACATGCCGCCGAAGGCCGCCACTTCCGCGTGGTGGTTAGTCAGATGCATCGAATACGTCTTCGGATCATGCAAGGCCAGATTCCATACTTCCATCAAGCCCAGGTCGGCCGCTTGCGCAACGATGACGAGCGGGAACAGCAAGCGCATGCCGAATACGGCCACAATGATGCCCACGCCAAGAAACAGCTTTTGCCAGAACGCGTCCCAGGTCTTCAGTACCGACGCGTTGACCACCGCGTTGTCAAACGACAGCGACACTTCCATGACCGCCAGGATGGCCGTGATGCCCAGCGCGGTAATGGCGGCGTTGATGCCACCGTGGTCAAAGCCCCACCATGCTGCGCAGGCCAGGCACACTGCCGCGACCACGAAGGACCAAGTGAAATGTTTCATTATTTTCTACCCTTTCATTATAAACATCGAATCAATACAGTGTAGACCGTGTCGTTCAATTTAAAAATAGGAGATAATGAGAGTATTACTTCCGAAAAACAGGAATATGAAGCACATCGCGATGAATTTCCGCCACTTGTATTACTTCTGGGTCGTGGCCAAGGAAGACGGCATCACGCGCGCCGCCACCCGGCTGGGCGTGGCGATCCAGACCATCAGCACCCAGCTGGCGCAACTGGAACAAGCAATCGGCAAGTCGCTGTTCATGCAGCAGGGCCGCAAACTGGTGCTGACCGAGGCCGGGCGCACGGCGCTGAGCTACGCCGACCAGATCTTCCTGCTTGGCGAACAGCTGCAGGAAGCGCTGGGCGACGCCGACAGTTCGCGCACCCGCCTGACGGTCGGCATTTCCGATTCGCTACCCAAGCTGACCGCGTTTCGCCTGCTCGAGTCGACCATGCATTTGCCCAATCCGGTGCGGCTGGTTTGCTATGAAGACCAGTTTGACGCGCTGCTGGCCGAGCTGGCGCTGCACAAGCTGGACGTGGTGCTGACCGACCGCCCGGTGCGCTCGGGCACCACGCTGCGCGTATTTAGCCACATGGTGTTTGAAAGCGCCACCATCGTGGTCGGCGCGCCGCTGCTGGCGGCGCGCTACAGTGGCGGCTTTCCCGAGAACCTGGACGGTGCGCCGTTCCTGCTGCCGACCCGCAATAACGCGCTGCGCGGACGCATCGACGAATGGTTCGAACTGCACGGGGTGCGCCCGGACGTGGTCGGCGAGTTTGAAGACAATGCGCTGCTCAACACTTTCGGACGGCGCGGCGCCGGCCTGTTTTTTGCGCCAGCTGCCCTGCAGGGCGACATCGAAGAACAGTTCAGCGCGGTGCTGGTGGGCCAGGTGCCGCAAGTGCGCGAGCAAGTGTTTGCGATCTCGAACGAGCGCAAGATCAAGCATCCGGCAGTAGAGGCCATCCTTGCATCCGTGCATGAAGGTGTATTGACCCCGTCATGAACGGTACAATGCTGACTTCGGCCCGCTGGGCCACGCAAAAAATAATAAACTCCCTATGCAAAATGCCCTGTTAGTTCTGCTTGCCATCTTCCTGGTGGTGCTGAACGGCTATTTCGTTGCCGCCGAATTTGGCATCGTCACCCTGCGCAAGACGCGCGTGCGCGCCATCGCCAAGAGCCAGGGCATGCGCGGGCGCATCCTGGGCAAGGTCCACGGCCAGCTCGACGCCTACCTGTCGGCCTGCCAGCTGGGCATCACGCTCGCCTCGCTGGGCCTGGGCTGGGTCGGCGAGCCGGCGTTTGCGCGCCTGATGGAGCCGCTGCTGCTGGCCGCCGGCGTCACCTCGGTCACGGTGATCCATTCGTTCGCTTTCGTGGTGGCTTTCTGCGTGATCTCGTTCCTGCACATCGTGGTGGGCGAACTGGCGCCCAAGTCGCTGGCGATCCGCAACCCGGAAGTGGTCGGCCTGTGGACCGCGCCGGCACTGTACGTGTTTTACTGGACCATGTATCCGTTCATCTATGTGCTCAACACCAGCGCCAATCTGGTGCTCAAGCTGGTCGGCCTGTCGGGCCCGGGCGGGCATGAAGCGCACTATTCGACCGACGAACTGAAACTGATTTTGCGCACCAGCCAGCCGGGCGAGAAATTCACGCGCGACGAGCGCCACATCCTGGCCCAGTCGCTCGACTTCAGCCAGCTGTCGGTGGCAGACCTGATGCGCCCGATCAATGAAGTGATCGCGCTGCACGCCAACAAGTCGCTGGAAGAAAACCTGCAGACGGTGGTGCGCAACCGCTTTAGCCGCTACCCGTATTTCGACGCCAACGGCGAAGACGTGCTGGGCGTGATTCACCTGAAGGATTTGTTTTTCGCGCAGCAGGCCGGCAAGCCGATTGCCGACTTGACGGCGTTCCTGCGCCCGGTCGAGACGATGTCGGCGCGCACGCCGGCGCAGACCATGTTCCGCCGCTTTCGCGACGGCGCGCCGCACTTCGCGCTGATCGGCGAAAAGGGCAAGCGGCCGGTCGGCTTCATCACACTCGACAATCTGCTGGGCGCGATGGTGGGCGAAATCCGCGACGAATTCCGTCTCAATGAAAACGACTGGCTGCGCCAGCCGGATGGCACCCTGGTGGGCAAGGCCAGCCTGCCGATCTTCTCGCTCGAGCGCATCCTGGGCCTGGACATCGACAACGAAACGCTGGGGCTGGACGAAGTTGAATCGGTGGGCGGCCTCTTGATGGTCAAGCTGGGCGACATTCCCAAGCAGGGCCAGAAAATCGAGTTCCCGCAATTCGACATCGTGGTCAAGAAGATGAACGGCCCGCGCATCGTGCTGGTCAAGGTGATCCCGCACGCGGGCCGCCATGGCGATCCGGACGAGCAGGATTAAGCGGTCCGCGATTTGGGGACCAGACAGGGCAAAGCGGTCACGCTCTTGCGGCTGCAACTGCTGGCGCAGGCGATTTCCTGACAAGCATGGCAATCGCTGCCGGAAAAACGAGCCAGAATCCGGACGCCGGCATCAGGCAGACACCGACCGCAGTCAACGCCAACACGCCCCAGCCAAGGGACTTGGGCATTGGGTCCGCCGAACGCTGCTCCAGGGTATCGACCGCCATTCCCAAGAGGCATAAGATCGCGCCAAACAAGACGAACCAAACGGCCAAACCAGTCTTCGCATCACCGATCGTATTGAAAAATCCGCGCTGAACGATGGACGTCAACTGCTGGTTGAATACCGCCACTGCAAAAAGCGTGTGACCAACCGACACGCCCATTATCGATCGACCGATCCATCGTTTCATGCTGAAGCTCCCGTAGTGGCCATCAGGCCTGTCAGCGAACCGATGACGCCCACCAATACCAGCAGAATCAGCAACAGCGTGGGAATCATGGACAGCATGAAACCGAGCCCGCGCTTGGACGGCTCGCTGATATACGCACGCCAGTAGAGATGGCGTCCAATCACGTACACGATGCCCACGCCAGCGACCCAGGGGCCCGACCAATATTTAGCCGCCAAAATGAGCGCCGGCAGAAAAGCGATCAGCGTTTCCAGCGTGTTCATTTGAACGCGATACATGCGTTCAAAGCCCTCGTGACCTGTGACAGCGGGCGCCTTGAGGCCGGCCTTGCTGCGCGCATTCCCGGTCAATATAGTGAAGATGAAAAACTGAAGTACCGCGATGACTGCGACCAAATCGACGTAGTGCATTTAATCTCCTCTCAAGCGCATGGCCGGTCCCGCATTCTACGATAGGCGAAGGCGCGCCAACCGGGCTTGCCGGGGTGGGAGACGTGTATATTTGATACATACAAAGTGACTAGAACGCGGCCGCTAACGCTGGTCCGTATTCGCGCTTGCGCTGCGCCGTGAAGTCCCACCACGGCGCCGCCGGGCCGCCAGACAAGAAATCGGTTACCGACATGAACACATCGAGCACGCAGGGATCTTGACGGGCGCCGGTCGCAACGCACAGCGCGAGGTACAGTTCGTATGGATCGGCGCCGATCAGCTGCGCCGGCTCCGTGAATCCCAGCAGTTCGAAATCGCGCGCCATGGCCGGGCCGATGTTGGGTAGATCCGTGAAGCGGCGCACGCGCGCTCTGACGACTTTGTTTGGGCTCATGAAAAATCCTTGACAGCGCCCCCCGGCCCGACACCGGTCCATTCGCGCATCAGCGAATAGCCTACCGCCAGCAGCACCGGTCCGATAAACAGGCCGACAAAACCAAACGCGATCACGCCGCCCAGCACCCCCAGCAGCACCAGCAAGAACGGCAAGTCGCTGCCACGGCTGATCAGCATCGGCTTGACCACGTTGTCGACGCCGCTGATGAGCAGCAGCCCCCACACCAGCATGAACACGCCCCACCCGGCCTGTCCCTGGGCAAACAGCCACGCCGCCGCGCCGCCCCAGATCAGGGGCGGGCCAACCGGCACCAGTGACAGGATAAACGTCGCAAACCCCAGCAGCAGCACGCCCGGCACGCCGGCAATGGCAAAGCCGATCGCCGCCACCAGGGCTTGCGCCAGCGCGGTGCCCAGCAAGCCGTACATGACGCCGCGCACCGTGTGACTGACCGTTTCGGCCACGCGAGCGGCACTGTCGCCGATGATGCGGTCCATCGCCACCCGGATCGCGCGCATCAGGCCATGGCCGTCGCGGTACAGGAAGAAGCTGACAAAGGCGGCCAAGCTCATTTGCGCCACGCCCATGCCCAGCACGATGCCGCCTCCGAGCAGGAACTGGCGCGCCGGCTCGAGCATGCGCTGGGCCAGTTCCAGCATTTGCTCGCGGCTGGCCAGGGTCTCGCGCACGTAGCGGTCGGCCCATTCGCCAATCAGCGGCAAGCGCCGCAGCCAGGCCGGCGGCTCGACATGACCGGTGTCCACCGCCAGCTTGATCTGCTCGTAAAAGCGGCCGACGTCGTCGGCCAGGTTGTAGGCCACCAGCGTGACCGGCAGGATCACCAGCAGCAGCAATATGAAGGTGAGCGTGAGCGCGGCCAGCGTGCGGCGTCTGTTCATGTGCTTGAGCAAGAACAGATACATGGGCCACGAAGAGATGACGACTGCCGAAGCGAACAGGATCGCCGCCAGAAAGGGACGCAGGACGTACAGGCAGCCTATGACCAGCAAGGCGATGGCACCGATGTAAGCGTAGCTTTTGCTCGGTCCCATGGCTTCCTTGATCTAGTTAAGCAGCAGCTTGATGTCGTGAACGATATTGGCCGGACCCTTGCCGTCGTTGCGCACGAACAGGCGGATCTTGCCGGTGCGGTCAAATACATAGCTGCCGTAGGTGTGGTCGACCGAATAATTGTCCGGCGTGGTGCCGGCCGACTTGGCGTAGAAGACTTTGAATTCCTTGGCCGTTGCCGCCGTGGCGGCAGCATCGCCGCGCAGGCCGATAAAGCTCGGATGGAACGCCGGCACATACTGCGCCAGCAGTTCCTGGGTGTCGCGTTCCGGATCGACCGTCACAAACAGCACTTGCACCTGGTCCGCTTGCGGACCGAGCGCCTGCAGTACGGCAGCCATCTGCGTCATCGTGGTCGGGCACACGTCCGGGCACTGGGTGTAACCAAAAAACAGGAACACGACCTTGCCCTTGAAGTCGGCCAGCGTGCGCGGCTTGCCGGTATGGTCGGTCAGCTTGAAGTCTTTTGCGTAGTCGGCGCCGGTGATGTCCACGCCATTGAACGTGGCCGGCGCTTTATTGCAGGCCGCTAGCAGCAGTGCGAGCGCAAACAGGGCGAGCAGTTTCTTCATTTTAGAATCGGAAGTAGTGGTCTACCAGCAGCGCGGCAAACAGCAGCGAAAGGTAGATGATGGACCAGGTGAACGCCTTGCGGGCAACTTGGTCGGAATAGTGTTTGTAGACCTGCCAGCCGTGCCACAGGAACACCGCATTGAGTCCGATTGCCGCGGCCAGGTAAATCAGGCCGCTCATGCGCACTGCGAATGGCAGCAGCGTGGTGGCGGCCAGCGCAATCGAGTACAGCCACACGTGAAAGCCAGTAAAACTCATGCCGTGCGTGACCGGCAGCATCGGCAAGCCCGAACGCGCGTAATCGTCACGCCGGTACATGGCCAGCGCCCAGAAATGCGGCGGCGTCCACAGGAAGATGATCAGCACCAGCAGCCAGGCTTGCATCGGCATGTCGTTGGCGATCGCGGCCCAGCCCAGCGCCGGCGGCATTGCGCCCGACAGGCCGCCGATGACGATGTTCTGCGGCGTCGACGGCTTGAGGATCATGGTGTAGATGACCGCGTAGCCGACAAAGGTGGTGAACGTCATCCACATGGTCAGCGGATTGACCAGCGCGTACAGCACCCACATCCCTGCCCCGCCGATGATGGCCGAGAAGATGATGGTCTGGGTCTTGGTCAGTTCACCGCTGGCGGTGGCGCGGCGCGCGGTACGCGCCATGCGCGCATCGATCTCGGATTCGACGATGCAGTTGACGGCAAAGGCGGCGCCGGCCAGCAGCCAGATGCCGACGGTCGCGTACAGCATCAGCTTCCAGTCAGGCATGGTGCCCGGATCGGTGGCCAGCAGCATGCCGATCACGGCGCAGAACACGGCCAGTTGGGTCACGCGTGGTTTGGTCAGCGACCAATACTGGGCGATGCGGTTGTTGGTTTTTTGTGTTGCGGTCTGTGTCGTCATTAGAGTGGTCTTGCCCGGTACTTTGTCTTGTAGTTTAACATGGTCACCAGCAGCACCAGCAGGGCGGCGCCGGCATTGTGCAGCACGGCGATGGCCAGCGGAAAATCGAGGTAGACGGTGGCGATGCCGAGGCCCGCCTGCAGCACCAGCATGACGCCGATCGCGCGTGCCAGCGGGCGCAGTGCGGCGTCGCTTGCTGCACGCCAGGCGGTCCAGCCCAGCACTGCTACCACCACCAGCGCAAAATTGCGGTGCACCCAGTGAATTGCAGTCAGGGCTGCGAACGGCAGGTAGTGGCCGGCGGCAGTCTTGCCCAGTTCGCGCCATAGCGTAAAGCCATGCTGGAAATCGAGCTCGCCACGGCACATTGGAAATTCCGTGCACGCGAGCGTGGCGTAATTGGTGCTGACCCAGCCCCCCAGCGCGATCTGCAGCGCCAGCACAACAGCCGATGCCACAGCCCACAGCCTCAGCTTATCCGTAGGGTGGAAGAGCGCAGCGCTTTGCACCGTTGCATGCGCCGCCAGCCAAGTGACCATGGCCAACAGCCCCATGCCCAGCAAAAGATGGATGGTAACGATCACCGGCTGCAGCTTCATCGTCACGGTCCAGGCGCCAAAAGCGCCCTGCAGGCAAACGAAAAAGAACAATGCGCTCGGCACGGCCGGATTGAATGCCTGGGCGCGCGTCTTGCGCCATGCGATCCAGGCGGTGAGCATCAGCGCCGTGATCAGCACCCCGATCCCCATGGCCAGGAAGCGGTGAATCATCTCGATCCAGGCTTTAATGTGGGTCACCGGCCCGCTCGGCAGCAGGGCCTCGGCGGCGCTGATCTGCGCATGCGCGATGAATGGATTGGCCGCGCCAAAGCAACCCGGCCAGTCCGGACAGCCCAGCCCCGAATCGGTCAGCCGCGTGAACGCGCCAAACACGATCAGGTCGAACGTGAGAAAGGCGATGCTCCAGGCCAGCTTGCGAAACTTGTTGGCGTCGGACGACATCCAGACCATTGCCAGCGGCAGGCTGGCCACCAGCAGGCCGGTGACGGCCAGCTTCACCAAGGAAGATACTTCCATCGGCCTTACCCGATCGCCGACGCTTTGAGCAGCTTGCCGATATCCTTCTTGACCTTCTGCGGGTCGGGGTCCTTCGGAAAGCGCATCATCAGGTGGCCCAGCGGGTCGATCAGATACAGGTGGTTGGCCGCATCGCCGCCCGGTTCGACCGGCAGCCAGGCCTTGACCACGTCCGGCTTGACGCGCAGGAAACGGGTGCCGTCGACTACTTTCATCAGCATCGTGTCGAGCGGGCTGTCGTCGGTGATCAGCCACACGCGCTCGAGCCGTTCCATCTCCTTGCCCTGCATCAGGCGCAGCTGGCGCATGGCGACCAGCTGATCCTTGCAGGCCTGCTGGCAGTCGCCCGGCGCCACTTGCAGCATGATCCACTTGCCCTTGAAGGCGTCCAGCGTGGCCGCCTTGCCGTCCAGCTCCACCGCGCCCAGCGCAGGAATCGGATACTGGCGCGGGTCGATCAGCGCACCGTAGTTGTTGCGCCCGGTGGGCTTGATGACGTAATAGGTCAGGTAGGAAAAGATCAGCGGCGAAGCGCATACGAACAGCACCAGCAGCAACTTCCAGCGCCCGCCGTTCTGGTTGAGATTATTTTGTTCCACGTCGAAATCCTGTAAAAACGAAAAATAGAAACGCCATCAAGGCCAGCGCATACCATTGAAAAGCATAGCCCTGGTGCTTCTCGACACCCAGGGCCGGCGCCGGCCAGTTGCGCGCCAGCTTGTCGTCGTCTGCCGCAGGAGCGGTTTGTTCGATAAAAAATGGCTGCACGTCCAGCTTGCTGGCGTCGGCAAACTGCGCCACCGTCAGGTTCTGCAAAATCGCCCTGGGCTTGATGGCGGCCGCGTCGCCCAGTTGCATCACCTTGCCCAGGCCGGTCTTGGCGACCCCGGTCACGATCACGGTGCCGCTCGGCGTGGCGAACTCGGGCAGGCGGTCATGCTCGCCGTTAAAGCGCGGCAACCAGCCGCGCGCCACCAGCACGTGCCTGGCGGAGCCGGCAATCTTGAACGGCATCACCAGATAAAAGCCGACTTTGCCGTCTTGCGGGCGATTGTCGAGAAATAGCGGCCAGTCGGTGACGAATTCGCCCGCCACCGAGACGGTGCGGTATTCGGCGTCAGAGGCCGTCACCGGCTCGGCCGCGATCACCAGCGGCGCGGCGTTGCCGCGCGCAGTCAACTTCGCTTGCAAGGCAATTTTTTCGGCAGCGCGGCGGTCCTGCCACTGGCCCAGCGAGATCCCGAGCGCCACCACCAGCACGGTGGCCACGAAGGGAATTGCCCGAAAGCGGAAGCGGTATCGCATTACAATGGAACCTTCATCAACATTCACTGCAAACAACATGAAAATCCTCGTCGCCGTCGCCTTCCTGCTCATCCTCGGAAGCCTGGGCTCGGCCCTGTTCTTCCTGATGCGCGACAAGGGCAAGAGCAATCGTACCGTACATGCGCTGGCGATGCGCGTGGGACTGTCGATCACCTTGTTCCTGCTCTTGTTGGCGGCCTACAAGATGGGCTGGATCGCCCCGACCGGTATTCGCTAAAAAACCGGGGACAGCCCACTAGCAGTGGCCTGTCCCCGGTTTTTTTGTTGCCAGCGGGGCTAGCGCCCCACCCTGATTACAGCCAGTAGACCACTACGTACAGGCCCAGCCAGACGACGTCGACGAAGTGCCAGTACCAGGCGGCGCCTTCGAAACCGAAGTGATGCTCGGCCGTGAAGTGGCCCTTCATGACGCGGTACAGCACCACCGACAACATGATCGCGCCCATCGTCACGTGGAAGCCGTGGAAGCCGGTCAGCATGAAGAAGGTCGAACCGTAGATGCCCGAGGTCAGCTTCAAGTTCAGCTCGCTGTAAGCGTGCATGTACTCGTACGCCTGGAAACCCATGAAGGTCGCGCCCAACAGGATGGTCGCGAACAGCCAGAGGGCGGTCTTGGCACGGTGGCCGGCGCGCAGCGCGTGGTGGGCGATGGTCAAGGTCACGCCCGAGGTCAGCAGCAGTGCGGTGTTGATGGTCGGGATCGGGAACGGACCCATGGTCGAGAACGCATCGATGGTGCCGGCCGGGCTGGCGCCGCCCCATTGTGCGGCGAAATCAGGCCAGATGATCTTGTGGTCCAGGTCGCCCAGCCAAGGCAGGGAGATGGTGCGTGCATAGAACAGCGCGCCGAAGAAAGCGCCGAAGAACATCACTTCGGAGAAAATGAACCAGCTCATCGACCAGCGGAACGACAGGTCGATACGGGCATTGTACTTGCCCGACTCGGATTCGCCGATGGCGTCGCCGAACCAGAAATACAGGACCGTGATGACCGCCAGGATGCCGGCGATGTTCAGGCCCGGGCCCCAGCTGAAGCCATTGACCCAGCCCGAGGCGCCGGCCATCGTGGCCAGCAGCGACATCCCGGCCAGCAATGGCCATTTGGACGGACCCGGCACGAAATAATACGGTGCGGCGGCGTGTGGTGAACTCATCTTCATCTCCTAAATCTAACTTGTATGCGGTGAATTTCTGCTGCTAAGTATGTTGCGAATGTCTTACTTTGCCACGGCGAAGCGCACCAGCGTCACCAGCACGCCAATAAACATCAGCACGCCAATGATGGCGGCAATGATCACGTGCACCGGATTCAGATTGGCTGAATCCTTCTCGTAATCGCTGCGCTTGCGGATTCCGAAAAACGACCAGAATACCGCTTTCATCGTGGCCCCGAACGACGCTTTGCGTTCGCTGGCTTTCTTAATATCGCTCATCGCGGTTCCTTCTTCGCTGCTGCTGCAGTACCGGCGATTTCAAAAAACGTGTACGACAAGGTGATCGTCTGCACCTCGCGCGGCAAGCCCGGCTCGATGTAAAACACCACCGGCATTTGCTTCGCTTCGTTCGGGCCCAGTGTCTGCTGCTTGAAGCAGAAGCACTCGACCTTCTTGAAATACGGCGTGGCCGACTGCGGCGCGTAGCTCGGTATCGCCTGCGCCTGCACCGTGCGCGCCTGGGTGTTGACCACCTCGTACGTGACCGTGGTCAGCTCGCCCGGGTGCACCGTGACGCTGCGCGTGGTCGGGCGAAAGCGCCACGGTCCTTGCGCATTGCCATCGAGCTCGACGACGATAGAGCGCGACTTGTCCACTTGCGTGTTCTGGTCGTACTTGACCGTGTCTTGCTGCGTCAGCACGTTGATGCCCAACACTTCGCACATTTGCCGGTACACCGGCACCAGCGCGTAGCTAAAACCCAACATGACCGTCGCGATCACCAGCAACTTGCCCAGCATCTTGCGGTTCAGGAACTGCGCTTTATTCATTACAACCAGATGCGCTTGATGAAGACCATGGCGAAAAAGAACAGCGCCAGGCCGCCCAGGATCAGGCCCAGCTTGGCATTATTCGGTTTTTTCGGATCGGACATGGAAGGCACCTGTGAATTCTTGATACGCCGGGGCGTTCCTTGCGGCGCGCCCCGGATACTGCATTACTTGACCGTCGGCGGGGTCTCGAAGGTGTGGAACGGAGCAGGACTAGGAACGGTCCACTCCAGGCCTTCGGCGCCATCCCATGGCTTGTCTGCTGCTTTCGCGCCGCCACGGATGGTCGGCAGGATCACTGCGAACAGGAAATACACTTGCGACAGGCCGAAACCGAAGGCGCCGATGGTAGCGAGCGCGTTGAAGTCGGTGAACTGGGCCGGATAGTCAGCGTAGCGGCGCGGCATGCCGGCCAGGCCCAGGAAGTGCATCGGGAAGAACGTCACGTTGAACCAGAACAGCGAGTTCCAGAAGTGAATCTTGCCGCGCGTTTCGCTGTACATGTGGCCGGTCCACTTTGGCGACCAGTAGTAGAAGCCTGCGAACAGGGCAAACAGCGAGCCTGCCACCAGCACGTAGTGGAAGTGGGCAACCACGTAGTAGGTGTCTTGCAGCTGGATGTCGATCGGGGTCACAGCCAGGATCAGGCCGGTGAAGCCGCCCATGGTGAACACGAAGATGAAGCCCACTGCGAACAGCATCGGGGTTTCAAAGGTCATCGAACCCTTCCACATGGTGGCGATCCAGTTGAACACTTTGACGCCGGTCGGCACGGCGATCAGCATGGTGGCGTACATGAAGAACAGCTGGCTGGTCACCGGCATGCCGGTGGTGAACATGTGGTGGGCCCAGACGATGAACGACAGGATCGCGATCGATGCGGTGGCGTAGACCATCGATGCGTAGCCGAACAGTGGCTTGCGGGCGAACGCTGGCAGGATCTGCGAGACGATGCCGAATGCCGGCAAAATCATGATGTAGACCTCTGGGTGGCCGAAGAACCAGAAGATGTGCTGGTACATGACCGGGTCGCCGCCGCCGGCAGCGTTAAAGAACGAGGTGCCGAAATGACGGTCGGTCAGGGTCATGGTGATGGCGCCTGCCAGAACCGGCATCACGGCGATCAAGAGGTAGGCGGTAATCAGCCAGGTCCAGCAGAACATCGGCATTTTCATCAGCGTCATGCCAGGGGCGCGCATGTTCAGGATGGTGACGATGATGTTGATCGAGCCCATGATCGACGAGGCGCCCATCAGGTGCATCGCGAAAATACCCATGTCCATGCCGATACCCATCTGGGTCGACAGCGGCGCGTACAGGGTCCAGCCGGCGGCGGTAGCGCCACCTGGCACGAAGAACGAGGTCGCCAGCAGCAGCGCCGCAGGCGGCAGCAGCCAGAACGAGAAGTTGTTCATGCGGGCGAACGCCATGTCGGCGCAGCCGATTTGCAGCGGGATCATCCAGTTGGCGAAACCGACGAAGGCCGGCATGATGGCGCCAAACACCATGATCAGGCCGTGCATCGTGGTGAGCTGGTTGAAGAACTCAGGCTGGAAAAATTGCAGGCCAGGCTGGAACAGTTCGGAACGGATCATCAGTGCCAGGACGCCGCCCGACAACAACATGATCAGGGAGAACCACAGGTACAGGGTACCGATGTCCTTGTGATTGGTGGCAAACAGCCAGCGGCCGATTCCGTGCGGATGGCCGTGGTCGTGATCGTGACCGTGTGCGTGGTCAACAGTAGTGGTGCTCATAGTCTTAACTCCCAATTACTTGCGTGCAGCCAGAACTTCGGCTGGTTGAACGATATTTTCTGCAGCCTTGTTCGACCAGCTGTTGCGGGTGTAGGTAATCACCGCAGCAATATCCGAATCCGACAGCTGCTTCCAGCTTGGCATTTCGCCAGGGAACTTGCCGCTCTTCTGGCCGTGCAACAGGGTCTTGATCTGGTCCGCTTTCGGGCCGTTCACCACGGGCGAGCCGTCAAGCGCGGCGAAGGCGCCTGGCAAGCCCTTGCCGTTTGCCTGGTGGCAAGCGACGCAGTTGGTGCCGTAGACTTTTTCGCCCTTGGTTTTCAGTTCGTCGATGGTCCAGACCTTGGCAGGATCGTCAGCCAGGGCTGCCATTTCCTTTTGCTTGCCAGCGACCCAGGCGCTGTACTGTTCATCGGTGACGACCTTGACGACGATCGGCATGAAGGCGTGTTCTTTACCGCACAGCTCGGCGCATTGGCCGCGGAAGGTGCCGGTACGCTCGGACTTAAACCAGGTATCGCGCACGAAACCGGGAATCGCATCTTGCTTGACGCCGAAGGCCGGGATCATCCAGGCGTGGATGACGTCGTTGGCGGTCAGGACGATACGGATCTTCTTGTTGACTGGCACGACAACTTCATTGTCGACTTCCATCAGGTAGTTTTCGCTGCGGGTGCCGCTAGGCGCCACGCCGGGCGAACCGACCTGCTCGCGCGGGGTCGACAGGTTCGACAGGAAATTGATGCCGGCGCCTTCGCCGTTGAGGTAGTTGTATTCCCACTTCCACTGCATGCCGGTCGCCTTGATGGTGACGTCCGCGTTGGAGGTGTCTTTCATGGCCACCACGGTCTTGGTCGCTGGCAGCGCCATGCCGATGACGATCAGGAACGGCACCACGGTCCATGCGATTTCGACCGCGGTCGACTCGTGGAAGGTGGCCGGCTTGTGGCCCTTGGAACGGCGGTGCTTGAACACCGAATAGAACATCACGCCGAACACGGCCACGAAGATGACCATGCAGACGATCATCATCCAGGTGTGCAGGTCGTTGATTTCCGTTGCAATCTTGGTGACCGGCATCTGGAGGTTCAACTGGAACTCAACCGGGCGCCCCTGAACATCCGGTGCAGCCAGAGCCGGGACACTGGCCGAAATTGCCAGTCCGAGCATCAAGGCGTGAAGTCGCTTTGCATATGTCATGTTTTCCCCAACCACCCAAAAATAATAATATTTTTTAAACGCCAGCAATCCCGACTGCGAATCGCTGGCGCTCCGAAACCATCGCACAAAAGGGCTCCTGAGCCGTCCCGACACGCGCTGCGTGGCGGCTCCGGCTGGAACCCGTGACATCGAACATAGGTGAACAAAAGCACACTGTGAACGCTGCTGCTGCTATTGCTCCCGACTGCGCCACTGCCTGTTTTTCAGGCACATATATGTACAGTCGGCAAAATTAGTCGTTGATTATACTCAATGAACGCCATCTGCATCAAGGACAAAGCTTGCTAGAGGGTCAGTTCCGGCAACCGGACACGGCCACATCCGTAGCACGCTAC
>JAZJXM010000041.1:0-112419 GCA_040390915.1 Pseudomonadota bacterium | reverse complement strand
GCCACAGTTTACAAGGGGCGTGGCAAGTCGTTGAATGTAAACGAGTTTTTCAGGCTGTCAGACGCTGGCTGCCGACTTGTGTATAACGAGGTGGTGTAAAGGAGGTGTTGAGGCGTGAATTTAATCTGCGTTTATCCGATGAAAAGTCCATATTGGTCGTGGAACGTATGGCGGAAATCGAAAAGGCGACACCATTGCTTATCGACCAGATATTTGTCAAATTTGGCTCTGGCCACTACAGTGCCCACTCGGATGCAGTGCGGACCGCAGTGGGAGAAATTGTAGGTAAACTAAAAATAATGCGAATGCCTGCCGCGCAGATCGCAAAAGTCACAGGCTGGTCGTTAATCGATATCGAAAACATACAGCCCTAAACGATAGAATCATCGTCTAGGTGTTTAGGTTTCATCCGCGTGATCGATGACCACACCCTGGCCTTCCCCGATTACGACGGCAACGGCATCTACCGTTCCAGGGGCAATGTGCTGATCGATCCGGCCGTTGGCCTTCTGTTTCTCGATTTTGAGTCGCCCAAGCGGCTGCGCGTCAATGGAACTGGGACGGTCTCGGCCGACGATCCATTGTGCACAGATTTCCCGGGCGCCGTGTTCATCGTGCGCGTGGTGGCGGACAAGATATTTCCCAACTGCCCGCGCTACATGCACAAGATGCAGCTCATTGAATATTCGGTCTATGCCCCGCGCGCGGACTATACGCCCCCGGTTCCTGCCTGGAAGACGTTTGATGCTTCCGAGACGCGCTGCCGACGCGGGACCGGGACGACACTAACAACTGACGCGCGGCCATCCCAAGGGATCAGTCTTAATGCGCGTCTCCCGCCTCGCGCCGGCGGCGCGTGGTGACGCTCTCGCCGTTAAGCCCCCAGTTGTCCGTGTCGACTTCGTCGATAATGACAAAGGTCGTGGCAGGATTTTTGTTCAGCACGCGCTTGAGCAGATCGGTAGCGCCTTCGATCAGCGCCAGCTTTTGCTCGGGCGTGACACCCTCTTTGGTAACCCGAATATGGACGAATGGCATGATGGTTTCCTTATGCGGAGAATAGGGGCTTACCAGGTGCCGGCAGTGGCGCCGCCGTCGACGGCCATCACAGTGCCGCTGGTAAATGTGGAATCGGTCAGGTACAGCACGGCGTCGACCACATCCTGTGTTTCGCCGCTGGCGCCGTTCGGGGCCAGCGTCTTCAGGAATGCCTGGGTGCCCTCGTCTGCGCCATGCATGGGGGTGTTGATAATCCCTGGCGCAATCGCATTGACGCGCACGTTCGCCGCGGCCAGTTCAATGGCCAAGCCGCGCGTAGCGTGGTTCAAGCCTCCCTTGATCAGGATTGGCAGCAGCGCCGGCACTTTGGCGTTCGGCTGCATGGCGATACTCGCGGTGATCGTCACGATGTGACCATTGCGGTTCTTTGCCATGTGGGCCGCCGCTTGTTGCGAAGGGTAGAAAAAGCCCTTAAGGTTGGTGCTTACCAGCGACTCCAGGTCGTCTTCCGTGTACTGGCCGATCGGCTTGGCCATGAAAATGCCCGCGTTGTTGATCAAGATATCGACTTTGCCGAAGGCAGCGATGGCTTGGTCGAACAGCGCCGCTGCGGTGGCGGCCTTGGCAATGTCTCCCGGCACCAGCAGGAAGTTGGCCGGATTGCCCAGCTGCGCCGCAGCGCTTTGCAGGCGCGCCAAGGTGCGCGCGTTGCCGACGACATTGTCACCGCGTGCGAGATAGGCTTTCGCCAGCGCCAGGCCGATGCCGCTCGAGGCGCCAGTAATGATCACTGTTTTGTTCGATTTCATGGTGATGCTCCGGAAAGTGGGTGAGAAATCACTATACTTTTGTCGTTTGCATTGATAAATACGGTTTCCGGAAAATTACTTGATACCCGGTGTAATATATCCAGATGAAACGAAACTTCGACGATATGCAGCTGGGCAGCATCGAGCTGTTCTGTCTTGCGGCCGAGCTGGCCAGCTTTACCGCCGCCGCGGCCAGTGCCGGCGTGACGCCGGCGGCAGTGAGCCGCTCAATCGGCCGGCTGGAGGATCGCCTGGGCGTGCGCCTGTTCGTGCGCACCACGCGCCAAATTCGTCTGACCGATGGCGGCCGGCGCTATTACGAGCAATGCCGCCAGGCGCTGCAGCAGTTGGTCGAGGCCGAACGGGAAGTTGGCGGCGGCCAGGCGGCGCCCGCGGGTCCGTTGCGCATCAGTATGCCCACCCCTTACGCGCACTACCGGGTGCTGCCGCTGCTGCCGCAATTCCGGCGCCGGTATCCGGACGTCACGGTCGAGGCGCACGTCAGCAACCGCAATATCGATTTTGCGGGCGAAGGCTACGACTTGGTCATTCGGGGCCGAGATCCGGCCGATTCCTCGCTGATCGCACGCAAGCTCGAAGATGCGGAGCTGGTGCTGGTGGCGGCGCCGTCCTACCTGCAACGGGCCGGCACGCCGCAGTCACTGGCGCAGTTGCAGGCGCACGAATGCATCCAGTTCGATTTGCCCAGCACAGGGCGCAAAATAGCGTGGCCGTTGATGGTGGACGGCCAGCGTGTCGACGTGATCACCAACGGCGGCTATACATGTTCGGAAGATGTGCTCGGTATAGTCTGCCTTGCGCGCGCCGGTGCCGGGATCGTGCAGACCTACCGCTTTATCGTCGAACGCGACCTGGAGCAGGGCAGTTTGGTGGAACTGTTGACACAGCACGGCGGCACCGCGCGGCCGTTCTACCTGCTGTATCCGCATGCGCGCCATGTATCGCTGCGGGTGCGCGCCTTTGTCGACTTCCTGAGCGCGCAGCTGGCAAGTGGCGAGCCAGTGGCCGATCAGGGCTCACTTGCGGCTTAAAAGATGGATTGGGCGCGCATGGCGAAGCTGTGCGCCCCTGGCTGGAAGCAGCGCTTCCAGCAGCGCACATGACTTGTGCGGCGCGCAGCGAAGAAACCGGCGCCAGGCGCGCCCAGGTCGGCGCGGCCATGACCCGTTGCCCACCGAGCTTGAACGCACTCACCGCTTGCAATAATCCCTGCGCCTGTTCCTGCAGCGCCCCTGCGGCTGGTTACATTTCGTGAATTTCGGATAATTATTTTGGCGTAATATGAATTCCATTTGAGCGGCAGCACCATCACCTGAAAGGATGGCCCACATGAATACGTTCCTGTCGGCAGTGCTTGTATCGGCCCTGATGGCCGCGCTGCAGGGCAGCGCGTGCGCCAAGGAAGTCCAGGTCTACTGGACCGATAATCCCCCGCTCATTTGCCAAAAAAACGGCGAGCTCGACTGTATCGCCGGTTTGCTGATCAAAAACGCCGCCAAGGCCGGCGGTTACAGCATCAAGAACATCGAAATTCCCTGGGCGCGCGCACTCGTATCCTTCAACAAATCGCCCAATGCGATTTTCGCCGCCACCGGTAGGAATGAATTTACCGAGCGGGATTTCAACTGGTTTTTCCAGGTTTATTCTGACAAGGTCTACCTGTTTACGCTGGACGCCAAGGTCATCAAATCCGATGCCGAGATGGCCAGCCTGCAGAAAGTGGCGATTCGGCGCGGCAGCCCGTTCTTTGACTACTTGAAAAAGCGCGGCATCGTCGACAAAGCACTGGCAACGAACGATTGGCATCAGGCGGTCGGCCTGGTGGAGATGAAGCGGGTTGACGGCATGTTGCTCACCAACTTGATCGGGACCACCAACCTGGTCACCTTGGGAAAATTGAACGAGTCGCGCATCAACCGATTTGAAGTCGGAAAAATGTCTTGGTATGTCATCAGCGCCTTCGACCAGCCACTGAGCGCCGACCTGGTGGAATTCCAATTGCTGATGGAGCAGGAGAAGTCGAAGCCCTATTTTCAGGAGATGCTGAGCGGATTCAACGTGCAAAACTGACGCGCAAACGGCGTATCATTGAACAGCGAAGTCGCATCAAGTGGAGTATCTATTTTTCGGAGACGCCATGACTGATCCAACCATGTATCACGCAGGAATGCGCACCCTGCAAGACGCGCGCGAGACGCGGCCATTGGCCGATCGCCTGGAACAGGTCACGCTGCGCAGCGCTTTCACGCCGGAAGACCGGGCCTTCATCGAGAGCCGCCCCATGTTGTTCGTCGCCACAGCGGACGCCCAGGGCCATCCCGATTGCGCCTACAAGGGCGGGCTACCCGGTTTCATCCGCGTGATCGATGATCACACGCTGGCCTTCCCCGATTACGACGGCAACGGCATGTACCGATCCTGGGGCAATGTGCTGGTCAATCCAGCCGTTGGCCTGCTGTTTGTCGATTTCGAATCGCCCAAGCGGCTGCGCGTCAATGGCAGCGCTACGGTATCGGCGGATGATCCATTGCGCGCGGAATTCCCCGGCGCCGTGTTCATCGTGCGCGTGGTGGCGGACAAGATATTTCCCAACTGCCCGCGCTACATGCACAAGATGCAGCTCATTGAATATTCGGTCTATGCCCCGCGCTCTGACTACACGGCTCCGGTTCCTGCCTGGAAGACGTTTGATGCGTTCCGAGACGCGCTGCCGGCACGGGATCGGGATGACGCCAAGAAATGACGTCATGGTCAGCGTCAAGGGAAATGACCATGAAATGTCCCAGCTGCGGTGCTGCAAAACTGGTGCGTGACACGCGCGACATACCTTATACGTATAAGGGAGAAACGATCACCATTAATGCGGTCAGCGGCGATTTCTGCCCCGCTTGCAATGAGGTCGTGTTGGACCGCGCTAACGGAGATCGATACGGCGATCTGGCGGCTGCGTTTCACAAACGTGTCAACGACTCGACAAGCCCCCGGAACTAACTGCGTCTAAATCCCCATGCAGATGTACTTGACGACCAAATAGTCCTCGATCCCGTACTTCGACCCCTCGCGCCCCAGGCCGGATTGCTTGACGCCGCCGAACGGCGCCACCTCGTTCGAGATGATGCCGGTGTTCACGCCCACCATGCCGCATTCGAGCGCTTCCGCGACGCGCCACACGCGCCCGATATCGCGCGAATAGAAATAGCTGGCGAGCCCGAATTCGGTATCGTTGGCCAAGCCGATCACCTCGGCTTCGCTGTGAAACCGGAACAGTGGCGCCACCGGTCCGAAGGTTTCCTCCGTGGCCACCTGCATGGCCGCCGTCACGTCGGCCAGCACGGTCGGCTGGAAGAACGTGCGCCCCAATTGATGTCGGGCGCCGCCAGCGATCACGCGCGCGCCTTTGGCCAGCGCATCGGCGATGTGCTGTTCGACCTTGCGCACCGCCGCTTCATTGATCAGCGGCCCGTGGCTCACGCCCGCTTCCATGCCGTCGCCTACCTTGAACCCGGCCACCGCCTGCGCCAGCTTGGCGGCGAATGCGTCATACACGCCATCCTGCACGTAAATGCGATTGGCGCAAACGCAGGTCTGGCCCACGTTGCGGAACTTGGACGCGATGGCACCCTGCACAGCCGCATCCAGGTCGGCATCGTCGAACACGATGAAGGGTGCATTGCCGCCCAATTCCAGCGACAGCTTTTTCACGGTGGACGCGCACTGCTGCATCAGCAGTTTGCCGACCGCGGTCGACCCGGTAAAGCTCAACTTGCGCACTAGCGGGCTGGCGCAGAACGCATTGCCAATCGCCTTGGCGTCTCCCGTGACCACGTTCAGCAAGCCTGCCGGCAGGCCCGCGCGCTGCGCCAACAAAGCTAGCGCCAACGCGGAGAAGGGCGTCGCTTCGGACGGCTTGAGCACCACCGGACAACCCGCAGCAAGCGCCGGACCGACTTTGCGCGTGATCATAGCCGCCGGAAAATTCCACGGCGTGATGGCCGCGCATACGCCGATTGCTTCCTTGGTCACGATTAAGCGCCGGTCTTCCCATGGCGACGGCAATGTATCGCCGGCCACGCGCTTGGCTTCTTCGGCAAACCATTCGATGAACGAGGCCGCGTAGCTGATCTCGCCCAGCGCTTCGGCCAGCGGCTTGCCCTGTTCGGCCGTCATGATGATGGCCAGGTCATCGGCATTGGCCACGATCAGGTTGAACCAGGCGCGCAGCACGCCGCTGCGGTGCTTGGCGGTCTTCGCTTTCCAGCCGGCCCAGGCGCGATCGGCAGCGGCGATGGCGCGCTGCGCGTCCAACGCGCCCATGTTCGGCACAGTGCCCAGCAGGGCGCCGGTGGCCGGGTTGAAAACGTCGATCACGCCGCCATCGCTGGCGTCGCAGAACTGTCCGTCGATAAAAGCTTGCTGCTGCAGCAGGCTAACGTCCTTGAGTGGCAACATGGTCATCTCCTTCATCATGCGCGCAGCGCCACGGCAAGGATGCCGAGCGCCTCGTTGAATACATTGTCCTGAATGGTCAGCGGGTACAAGAAGCGCACCACGTTGCCATGCACGCCGCAGGTCAGCAGCAGCAAGCCTTTGGCCAGCGCGACTTGCTGTACCTTCTTGGTGAAGGCCGCATCAGGCTTGCCGGTGGCCGGGTCATTGAATTCAACCGCCACCATCGAGCCCAGGCCGCGCACATCGGCGATATGCGGCACGCTGGCGCGCATCTCGTTGAGCATGGCCTTGATCTGCCCGCCCAGAAGATTGGAGCGTTCCAGCAGGCCTTCCTCCTTGATCACGTCGAGCACCGCATGGGCCGATGCAACGGCCAGCGGATTGCCCGCATACGTGCCACCCAGCCCGCCCGGCGCCGGCGCATCCATGATCTCGGCGCGCCCGCACACGGCCGACAGCGGCATGCCGCCGGCCAGGCTCTTGGCCATGGTGGTCAGGTCGGGCGCCACGTCGTAGTGCTGCATGGCGAACATCTTGCCGGTGCGGGCGAAGCCGGTTTGCACTTCGTCGGCGATCAATACGATGCCATGTTCGTCGCAGATCGCGCGCAGGGCGCGCATCAGCTCAGGCGGCGCGATGTAAAAGCCGCCTTCGCCCTGTACCGGTTCGAGAATAATGGCGGCCACGCGCTGCGGATCGATCGTGGCGCGAAACAGCTGGGCGATGGCGTCCAGCGAGTCCTGCACCGTCACGCCATGCACATCGACCGGAAACGGCACGTGATAGGTCTCGCCGGGCAGGGGGCCGAAGCCCGCCTTGTACGGCACCACTTTACCGGTCAGCGCCATGCCCATCATGGTGCGGCCATGGAAGGCGCCACTGAAGGCGATCACGCCGCTGCGGCCCGTGTAGCTGCGCGCGATCTTGATCGCGTTTTCCACCGCTTCGGCGCCGGTCGAGAAGAACGCGGTCTTCTTGGCGAAGTCGCCAGCGGCCAGCGCGTTGATGCGTTCGGCCAGGCTGACGTAGCTTTCGTAAGGGACGATCTGGTAGGCCGTGTGCGTGAAGTGCTGCAGCTGTTCCTGGATCGCGGCCACCAGCCATGGGTGGCGGTGCCCGGTATTGAGCACGGCAATGCCGCTGCCAAAGTCGATATAGCGGCGTCCTTCGACGTCCCACAGTTCGGAATTTTTGGCGCTATGCGCGTAAAAATCGCACATGACCCCGACCCCGCGCGGCGTGGCGGCGTTCTTGCGTTGTTGTAGTTCTGCGTTGTTCATGTCAGCTTTCGGAAAGTGTCTCAGTAAAGCTAATGTAGAATATGGTGGCCTCATGGTATAGATCCAATGTAATGTTTTTGATGGTGCCAATATTCCCGATGAGCGAACTAGCGATTTCCGATTACCTGCAGACCCACCTGAACCGGCAGGGCGCCACGCCCATGAACCGCCAGCTATATGCCTTGCTGCGCGATGGCATCCTGGGCGCGGCGATCAGTCCCGGCGTGCGCGTGCCCGCGTCGCGCGCGCTGGCGGCCGACCTGTCGGTGTCGCGCAATACCGTCACCTACGCCTACGATCAACTGATCGCAGAGGGCTACCTGGAGACGCGCGCCGGCGACGGCACCTACGTTGCCGACACCGAGCCAGTGCTGGTCGCCTCGCCGGCGCGCCATGAGTCAAGCGACGCAGATGGCATCAGCAGCCGCGGCCAGCGCCTGTTATCGAGCACCGGCGCCAGCGCCGCCCAATGGGGCGCGTTCATGCCCGGCATTCCCGATATCACCCGTTTCCCGCACCACGTATGGAGCAAGCTGCAGGCGCGCCACTGGCGCACGGTGACGCCGGCTTTGCTGACCTATGGCGACGGCGCCGGCTACCAGCCATTGCGCGAGGCGATTGCCAGCCATGTGCGCAGCGCGCGCTCGGTCAACTGCACGGCCGACCAGGTGATCGTCACCTCCGGCACCCACCAGTCGATCCAGCTGGCGTCCACGCTGCTGGGGGAAGCGGGCGACAGCGCGTGGCTGGAAGACCCCTGTTACTGGGGCACGCGCAATATGGTCCGCTCCAGCGGCCTGACGCCGGTGCCGCTGCCGGTCGACGACGAAGGCATGCACATGTCGGATCAGGACATGCGCGCGCCGCCGCGCTTCATCTTCGTGACGCCATCGCACCAGTATCCGCTGGGTACGGTGATGAGCCTCGCGCGCCGGCGCCTGCTGCTGGAATACGCTGCGCGCCACAATGCGTGGATCGTGGAAGACGACTATGACAGTGAATTTCGCTACGGCGGCCCGCCGCTGGCGTCGCTGCAAGGCCTGGATCAGCACGACCGCGTGATCTATCTCGGCACCTTCAGCAAGACGCTGTTCCCTGGCCTGCGCATCGGCTTCATGGTGGTGCCGCGCGCGCTGGCGCCGGCGTTTGCGCGCGCCAATGCGGAGTTGTTCCGCGACGGGCAGGGCTTCCTGCATGCGGTGCTGGCGGACTTCATTCAGGAAGGGTACTTCTCGTCGCACGTGCGCAAGATGCGCCAGCTGTACGCGCAGCGCCTGACATGTTTGCGCCAGTCGATCAGTGATGAATTCGGCGACGCTGTCATCTCGGGCGGCGAGGCCGGCCTGCACCTGGCGCTCAAGCTGGCGCCGGGCACCAACGACGCCGCCATCGTGGCCGACGCGCGCCAGCACGGCATCTTGACGCGCGCGCTCAGCACCTACTATGCCGACCCTGGCGCCGCGCAACCGGGTCTGCTACTCGGTTACGGGGCTGTGCCCACCGAGCGCATTCAAAGTGCGTTCAGCGAGCTGGCGCAGGTCATCCGGCGACACGATGCGCATCCAGCAGGCACTGACGGAAAGCCAGCGCCACGCGTGAAGGCCGCGGCGAGCCGCGCATGATGGCCACGAAATCGCAATGATAGTGAAACAGCGCCGGATGCACGGCGCGCATCTTGCCATCGCCAACAAAGCCGCGCGCGTAATGGTCCGGCAAAAAGCCCAGGTAGCGGCCTGACAAGATCAGCGTCGCAATCGACTCCTGGTCAAAGCCGGTCGCCGTGCGCGGCAGCGCCACTTGCTGGCTGATTTGCATATTCGGCGAGTGATAGCCCAGGCCCGCAAACTGATACGCCCTGATGCTGTCCCAGTCAAAATCCGTATCATTTTCGCCAAACAGCGGATGCTGCGCGCCGCAATACAGCTGCATGGTCTCGCCGAACAAGGTGTCGTAGCTCAGGCTCTCCGAGCTGCGGTGGGCGGGGATGATCCCGACCTGGTAATGGCCGTCGATTACGCCCCGTTCGATCATGTTGATGGTCGCCACATGCAGGTGCAAGGCCACTTCCGGCGCCTGCTCGGCAAACAGCGCTATCGCTTCGCTGATCCTGCAGGCGTCATTGCTGGCGGTCTTGTCGAACACCGCAATCGTCAGCTGGCCACCCATGCGGCGATGGATGTCGTCGACGCTGGCGCGAAACGCGTCGGCGCTATCGAGCAAGCGCTGGGTCTCTTCATAAATGCGCTCGCCTTCCATGGTCAGCGCAAAACCGGCGCGGCCACGGCTGCACAGCGTCAGCTTCAGGCGCTGCTCCAGATCCTTGATATGCCGGCTCACCGTGGAGATGCCGATATTGAGTTCCAGCCCGGCCGCCGCCATGCCGCCGCAATCGACCACGCTCCTGAAAACCTGCAGCAGCCGGAAGTCCATGTCGCTGAGCTGCCCCAGCACCGCCTTGGTGGTTACTTTCATAAATCGCTAACTAAACATTGATACGTTGATCTGGATGGAAGTGAAAGTCTACCCTAGAATCGCCAACATCGATATTTGTTCAATAGGAGAAGACCATGAAGCAGGGTGAATCGCGTACCGATGCCGCGTGGCTGGAAGCGCACTGGATGCCGTTTTCGGGCAATCGCAATTTCAAGGCCGAACCGCGCATGATCATTGGCGCGCAGGGCTGCTACTACACCGACAACGATGGCCGCCAGATTTTCGACGGCCTGTCCGGCCTGTGGTGCAGCGGCTTGGGTCACGGCCACCCGAAGATCGTGGAAGCGGTCAGCCGCCAGATCGCCCGGCTCGACTACGCGCCCGCGTTCCAGTTCGGCCATCCGATGTCGTTTGCGCTGGCCAACCGCTTGAAGGAACTGACGCCCGAGGGGCTCGACTACGTGTTCTTCACTGGCTCCGGTTCGGAGTCGGCCGACACTTCGCTCAAGATGGCGCGCGCCTATTGGCGTGCCAAGGGCATGGCCAGCAAGACGCTGCTGATCGGCCGCGAGAAGGGCTACCACGGCGTCAACTTCGGCGGCATCTCGGTGGGCGGCATCGCGGGCAACCGCAAGATGTTCGGCCAGGGTATCGCAGCCGATCATCTGTCGCATACGCTGCTCAAGCAGAACGCCTTCACGCGCGGCATGCCGCAGCAGGGCGCCGAACTGGCCGATGAACTGCTGGACCTGATCGCCTTGCACGACGCCTCCAACATCGCTGCCGTCATCGTCGAGCCGTTCTCCGGTTCGGCCGGCGTGGTGATCCCGCCGCAAGGCTATCTGCAGCGCTTGCGCGCCATCTGCGACGCGCACAACATCTTGCTGATCTTTGATGAAGTCATTACGGGTTTCGGCCGCGTTGGCGCCTACACGGCCGCCGAAGCGTTTGGCGTCACGCCCGACATCATGAACGTGGCCAAGCAGGTCACCAACGGCGCCCAGCCTTTGGGCGCGGTGCTGGCCTCAAAGGAGATCTACGACACCTTCATGGCAGTCGGCGGGCCGGACTACATGGTCGAATTCGCGCATGGCTATACCTACTCGGCGCACCCGGTGGCCTGCGCCGCCGGCCTGGCCGCGCTCGATGTGCTGGTGACTGAAAACATGGTCGAGCGGGTCAGCGAACTGGCGCCTTACTTTGAGGAGGCGGTGCACGGCCTGGCCGGCGACAAGCACATCACCGACATCCGTAACTATGGCCTGGCCGCCGGCTTGACCATCGCGTCGCTGCCGGGCGAACCGGCGCGCCGTCCGTACGAGATCGCCATGAAGTGCTGGCAAAAGGGATTTTACGTGCGCTACGGCGGCGACACCATCCAGCTGGCGCCACCGTTCATCTCGACCAGGACCGAGATCGACCGCCTGGTCAGCGCGCTGGGCGAAGCCATTCACGAAACTGCTTGATAGAAGGAAGACGCACATGCAATCGAAGCAAACCATCGGCCACCTGATCGACGGCCGCACCATCAATGACGGCGGGCGATCGCAAGACGTGTTCAACCCGGCCACCGGCGCGCCGATCAAGCGCGTGCTGCTGGCGGACCGCTATACCGTCGAAGCGGCCATCGCGTCGGCGCAGGCGGCATTCCCCGCCTGGCGCAACACGCCGCCGCTGAAGCGCGCCCGCGTCATGAGCAAATTGAAGCAGCTGCTGGAGCAAAACGCCGACGCGATTTGCCAATTGATCACGGAGGAACACGGCAAGGTCCTCTCCGACGCCATGGGCGAACTGCAGCGCGGTATCGAGAACATCGAATACGCCAGCTATGCGCCCGAGCTGCTCAAGGGCGAGCACACCAAGAATGCCGGCCCCGCCATCGACTCGTGGAGCGAGATGCAGCCGCTGGGCGTGGTGGCCGGCATCACGCCGTTCAACTTCCCGGCCATGGTGCCGCTGTGGATGTGGCCACTGGCTATCGCTTGCGGCAATACCTTTGTGCTCAAGCCGTCCGAGCGCGTGCCGTCGTCCACCCTGCTCATCGCCCAGCTGGCGCTGGAAGCGGGCTTGCCGCCGGGCGTGCTCAATGTCGTCAACGGCGACAAGGAAGCGGTCGACACTCTGTTGTCGGACAAGCGCGTGCAGGCAATCAGCTTTGTCGGCTCGACCCCGATTGCGGAACATATCTACGCCACCGGCACCGCGCAGGGCAAGCGCGTACAGGCTTTGGGTGGCGCCAAGAACCACGCGATCGTGATGCCGGACGCCGACATCGCGCAAGCGGTCAACGCCATGATGGGCGCGGCCTACGGCTCGTGCGGCGAGCGTTGCATGGCGATCCCTCTCTTGGTGGCAGTCGGTGACGCCACGGCTGACGCCTTGATCGCGGGCCTGAAAACCGAGATCGCCAAGATGCGCGTCGGTCCCGGCACCGATGCCCGCAGCGACATGGGGCCTTTGGTCACGCGCCAGCATCACGACAAGGTGCGCGGCTACGTGGAGCAGGGCATCGCCGAAGGCGCCGTGCTGGTGGCCGATGGCCGCAACGTGGTGCCGCCGGCCGGCTTTGAGGACGGCTATTACCTGGGACCATGCTTGTTCGACCGCGTCACGCCATCCATGCGCATCTACCAGGAAGAGATTTTCGGCCCGGTGCTCGGCGTGGTGCGGGTCGCTTCGCTGCAGCAGGCGATGGACCTGATCGACGCGCATGAATATGGCAACGGGACCTGCATATTCACCCGCGACGGTGAGGCGGCGCGCTACTTCACCGACAGCATCCAGGTCGGCATGGTGGGCGTCAACGTGCCGCTGCCGGTGCCGGTGGCCTATCACTCGTTCGGCGGCTGGAAGCGGTCGCTATTCGGTGACTTGGGCGCCTACGGTCCCGATGGCGTGCGCTTCTACACGCGCCGCAAGACGATTACGCAGCGCTGGCCATCGGCCGGCGTGCGCGAGGGTACGGTGTTCAGCTTCCCTTCGAACCAGTAATCCCTGTTGTTCCTGACTCCACTTCCACGTTCGCGTGACGGCCAGTTTTGCTAATGCCGCCAAGTCAGATCGTCGTTCCCGCGCAGGCGGGAATCCATAGCGCCGCTGCTCATACGTGGCATGGGTTCCCGCCTTCGCGGGAACGACGGTTAAACATTGCGCTATTGGCCACAGCTGTCGCAAAAATGCGAATAAAAGTTCGCAAATACCCATAATTTTTTGTTGATTCAAATAGTTTTTGGGGTATTATTTTTCAAATACCGACGAATTCGTCGGTTATTAGCAGAGGGTAAAAATGACTAAGAAAGCAATTATCTCCATCCTCGGCGGCGCCGGCATGATGGGCCAGGGCATCATCCGCGACCTGCTGTCCGGGCGCAGCATCATCGAGATCGGCGAACTGCGCATGTTCGACACCGACCGCAGCCGCATGGCAGCCTTGCGCGCCGAGCTGGATGACTCGCGTTTGACCTCGCACGACCTGGACGTGGCCGACCCGCAGGCGCTGGCCCGGGCACTGGCAGGATCCGACGTTTGCATCAACTCCGTGCCGACCCTGGCCGGCTTCCAGATGGCCATTTTCGAAGCGGCGTTGAATGCCGGCGTCGATTACGTGGACCTGGGCGGCCTGGGCACCTACACCGTCAAGCAGCTTGAATGGCAAGAGCGCTTCCGCGCCGCCGGCCTGGTGGCCGTGCTGGGCGTGGGCGCCGATCCCGGCATGTCGAACGTGATTTGCCGCGCCGTGGCCGATGAACTGGACGAAATCGACAGCATCAACCTGTACTGGGCGGCTGCGCTGACCGGTCCGGAAAATCCAGTGCTGGTGCCGCCGTACAGCATCTCGACCGTGCTGGCCGAATATGCCCACCCATGCCTGCAGTTCCTCGAAGGTCGTCACGTTGAATGCGCGCCGCAGACCGGCGTTGAAGTCATCGACCTGCCGCAGCCATGGGGTACCTGCGAATTCATGTACTCGATCCATTCCGAGCAGCTGACCGTACCGCTGGCCGACGGCATCCGCGAAAAAGGCATCAAGGAATTCACCTGGAAGCTGCACCTGCCCAAGCGCGAGCATGAAGCGTGGGTCGGGCTGGTCAAGGCCGGCTTCGGCGACTATGACCGCACGGTTGAAGTCAATGGCATGCAAGTGCGTCCGCTGGACGTGCTGGGCGCCGTCATCCGCCGCAACATCGCCGAAAACCAGGACCGCATCCCGGTTCAGCAAAGCCACGAGATCCACTTCGCGATCGGCCGCGGCCGCGTGGGCGGCAAGCCTGCCACGGCGCGCTGCCAGGTCATCGTCAGCCCCAACGCCATGTATGAAGGCTATGTGGACGCCGCAACGTCGATGAACGCCTCGATCGCCGTGCAGCTGATGCTGACCGAGCCGCGCCGTCCCGGCGTCTATGCACCGGAAGCCTACTTCAACGCGACCAGCTATTTCCGCGAAGCCGAGAAGCGCCATTTCGCCATCACCATGACGCGCGAAGTCGCATAAGGCCAGCGATGCGCACACTGCTCTATATCGATGGCGCCTTTGTCGAACCGGTGGAAGGCGATTACCTCGAGGTGATCGATCCGGCCACCGAGGAACGATTTGCCTACGCCGCTGCAGGGACCGGGGCCGACGTCGAGGCCGCAGTCACGGCCGCGCGCCGCGCCTTCGACCTGGGGCCGTGGCCACGCATGCTTGCTGCGCAGCGTGCCGCTGTCTTGCGCCAGGTGGCCAACGCGATCCGCGACGACCTGGAACAACTGGCGCGCCTGGAAGTGCGCGACAACGGCAAGCCGCTCAAGGAAGCGCGCTGGGACATCAGCGACGCCGCCTTCTGTTTCGACTATTACGCCGACATGGCCGAACGCGTCGAGCTGGAAGGCGACGCCGTGCAGGACGTGGGCGATGCGCGTTTCCAGTGCCGCATCCGCAGGGAGCCGCTCGGCGTGGTGGCAGCCATCACGCCGTGGAACTTCCCCTTGCTGATGGCGGCCTGGAAAGTGGCGCCGGCGCTGGCTGCCGGGTGTTGCGTTGTACTCAAACCATCGGAGATCTGTCCATTGAGCTGCACCGAGCTGGCGCGCTACCTGCACCAGGCCGGATTGCCGCCGGGCGTATTCAACCTGGTGACGGGCCTGGGCCAGAGCGCCGGTGCTGCGCTGACCGCGCACGCCGGCGTCGACAAGGTGGCCTTTACCGGCTCGCAAGCGACCGGCACGCTGGTCATGCAGGCCGCGGCGCGCGACATTCGCAACGTCAGCCTGGAACTGGGCGGCAAATCGCCCTTCATCGTGTTTGCCGATTGCGACCTGGATAAAGCGGTTGAATGGATCCAGTTCGGCGTGTTCTGGAACCAGGGCCAGATTTGTTCAGCCACTTCGCGCCTGCTGGTGGAGCGGCCTATTTACGAAGCGCTGCTGGAACGGCTGAAGGTGGCGGCGCAAAGCCTGGTGCTGGGGCAGGGCACCGACGACGCCGTGCAAATGGGACCGATCGTGTCGAAGCTGCAGAAGCGGCGCGTGATGGACGCCATCGAGCGCGGCATCGCCAGCGGCGCGCGCCTGGTCACCGGCGGGCGCTCGCTTCCTCGGCGCGGCTATTTCGTCGAACCGACCGTGTTCGCCGATGTGCCGGTCGACAGCGCGATCTGGCGCGAAGAAGTGTTCGGCCCGGTGCTGTCGGTGCGTCCCTTCGACACCGAAGAAGAGGCGATCGCGCTGGCCAACGACAGCCGTTTCGGCCTGGCCGGGGCGGTCATGTCGGACGACCTGGAACGCTGCGACCGGGTCGCCGGCGCGCTGCGGGCAGGCGTGGTCTGGATTAATTGTTCGCAGCCGACCTTCACCCAGCTGCCGTGGGGCGGCTACAAGGCCTCTGGCATCGGACGTGAATTGGGACGGCATGGCTATGAGGCTTACCTGGAAGTGAAGCAGATCACCCGCTTCGATTTTGGCAGTGATTGGAATTGGTATCACGCAGCACGCAAGCAAGACTGAAGTTCTATAAAAAATACATGGAGACAAAGACTATGACCAACGTAAAACACCACCTCGCGCTCGTCGCCGCCGCCTGCCTGGCGATGGCAGGCGCGCCGGCAGGGGCAGCGCCTGACGCCAGCCAGCTCGGCACCACCCTCACGCCGCTGGGTGGCGAAATGGCCGGCAGCAAAGACGGCCGCATCCCGGCCTGGAAAGACGAAGCGCAAGCGAGCGAAGGCTGGGCCTGGGGCAAGCTGCGCAAGGACTACTGGAAGTACAAGAACGACAAACCGCTGTACACCATCACCGCCGCCAACATGGCCCAGCATGCGGGCGAACTGACGCCGGGCCAGCTGGCGCTGCTCAAGCAAAATCCCGGATTCGCGATGGACGTGTACCCGACCCGCCGCAGCTGCAGCGCTCCGGACTTCGTGGCCGAAAACACGCGCAAGAACGTCAGCACCGCCAAGCTGGGCGCCGACGGCTGGAGCCTGAAGTCTGCCATCGTGCCGGGCACGCCGTTCCCGATGCCGGCCAATGGCGCGCAAGCGATGATGAACATGAAGATGCGCTATCGCGGCATCGGCGTCGAATACCAGAATGGCTACACCATGGTGTCGCCGCGGCGCGGCAGCGAAGACTGGATCATGGCCGGCTTCGAGCAGAGCTACTTCTTCCCGACCGGTAAAAAGGGAACGACCAGCCTGGCCGACGCCGGCAACGTCGAGTATTACACCTACTTCAGCTACAAGTCGCCGGCCGCGCTGGCAGGGCAGGGGCTGGCCGCCAGCGTCTACCTGGACAATCCAAACAGCGAAACCTTCTACTACTTCCCTGGCCAGCGCCGCGTGCGCCGCATGCCGGCCTACGCCTACGATGCGCCGCAGATCGGTTTCGAGAACCAGTACCTGCTCGATGAAACCGTCATGTTCACCGGAACACTGGACCGCTTCGACTGGAAACTGGTCGGCAAGAAGGAAGTCGTGGTGCCCTACAACGTGCTGGGCGCGTATGACTTCAAGGCCAAGATCAAGGATGTCGTGGGCCGCAATGCGCTGGCCACCAGCAGCCGCCATTACGAGCTGCACCGCGTATGGGTGGTCGAAGCGACGGTCAAGCAGGGCGCGCGCCACGTGTCGCCAAAACGGACCTTCTACCTCGATGAAGATAGCTGGAACGCCGTGCTGGCCGAAGATTACGACGTCCAGGGCGCGCTGTGGAAAGTGCGCGAAGGTTACCTGGTACCGGCCTACGAGACCGGCACCTGCGATGTGCTGGCGTTTGGCCAGTACAACCTGCCGGAAGGGCGCTACGTGTTCGACTTCAGCACCATCGGCGCCGGTGTCGACGTCAAGTGGCTCACTGAAGGCCGTGGCGAACGCACCCGCGCCTCGTTCTACACCTCGGAAAACCTGCGCGCCATCAGCGACCGCTGATCCGTCCACCACAGTTTAGGGAACACACATGAAAAAGCCATTCATCATGGCCTGCGCTATCGGCTCGGCCTTCGCCAGCATGGGCGCGCGCGCCGACACCTTCAAGAACGAATATTTTTCGGGCAGCTTTGATTCCACCATCACGGTCGGCACCGGCATCCGCACCCGCGGCCCGGACCCGACCTTGATCACCGCCGGCAACAGCGGCGGGCCGGACGGCGAGTTGGCGCCCACCAGCATCCTGGGCGACCAGGGCGACCTCAATTACGCCAGGGGCGACCGCTTCACCACCTATTTGAAAGGCTCGCACGAACTGCTGCTCAAATTCCCGGAAGACTGGACCGTCATGGGCCGCGTCAGCTGGCTGCGCGACTTCAGCGCCACCAAGACCACCGGCTGGACCAGCGCCACCACGCCACCCGGCATGGCCGACAACCTGGCCGACGATGCGCGCAAGGACCTGCGCTTCAAGGCCCGCGTCCTCGATTTCTGGGTCAGCAAGAAGTTCGATATCGACGGCCATATGCTGCGCGTTCGCGCCGGTAATCAGGTGATCAGCTGGGGCGAGAGCCTGTTTATCCCGGGCGGCATCAACGTCACCAACGCGGTCGATATCATGCGCCTGTCGCAGCCTGGCACCCAGCTCAAGGAAGCCATCCTGCCGGCGCCGATCGTCAGTGCTGCGGCCGGCCTTGGCGGCGGCTTCAACATGGAAGCGTATGTGCAGATGGGCTGGAACGCCAACTACATGCCGCCTACCGGCAGCTACTGGTCGGTGTCCAATGGCCTGGGCAAAGGCCATGACAGCTACGGCTTGCAAGAGACCAAGGCGCGCGACAAGGGCCAGTGGGGCCTGTCGCTGCGCTATGCGCCGCCCGGCACCCAGCTCAATCTGGGCGCCTACGCCATCAACTACCACGACAAGTCGCCGTCGTTCACGTTCAACAATCCGAACGGCGCCATGGGCTGGGTGTACACCGAAGACCGCAAGCTGTATGGCGTGTCGGCCAATTTTCCGATCGGCGACTGGGCCATCGGCAGCGAATTGTCGTACCGGCCAAAAGACGCGGTGACGATCAACGCCGCCACCACCGGTTGCGCTGCGCAAGGGGGCAACTGCTGGGTCGACACGGCCCGCATGCAGGCCAACGTGACGGCCTTGTTCAGCCTGACCCCGAGTACCGCGCCGGCCCTGCTCAATTTCCTGCACGCCGATACCGGCACGCTGCTCGCTGAAGCGGTCGCAATCCGCTTCCCGCACATGGAAAGCGAATACGGCGGCGCGCCGGTGTCGGCCGGCGGCTGGGGCTGGGGCCAGGAGTTCAATCCGGCCGGCACACCGGTGGCGGTTGGCACGCGCAATTCGTCGGGCGTGAACTTCGATTTCAGCTGGGTCTATGACGGCACGCTCATTCCTGGCTGGCAGGTGGTGCCGGAGGTGTACTACTTTCGCGCCATTAATGGCCGCACGCCGAATGGGGCGGCAACGTTCATGAAGGGCGCGCAGTCGGTCAACTTCACCGTCAGCTTGATCAAGAACCCGGCCGACTGGCAGTTCGCCATCAACTACGCGCGTTTCATGGGGGGCAATTCGGTGTTCGACCAGCCTTATCGCGACCGCAGTTTCGTTGGCCTGACGCTCTCGCGCAACCTTTAATCGGACCGTAAAAGATGACACGTGCACCCGCCCGATTATTGGCGCGCTTTGAATCTGTCTGCTTCGCGCGGCGCAACTGGTTGATGGTTGCGCTGCTCGGACTGACGATGGTGATGGGCTACCTCGGTTCGCAATTGCGGATGGAAGCCGGCTTCGAGAAGCAGCTGCCGGCCAATCATCCGTATGTCGAGACTTTCCACACCTACCGCGACGATGTGATGGGCGCGAACCGCCTCAACATCGTGGTGCGCGCGCGCTCCGGCAAGATCTGGAGCGCCGCCGGCCTGAAACGCCTGTACCAGGTGACCCAGGCCGTGACGTTCCTGCCGAACGTGGAACGGCTCGGCGTGCAGTCGCTGTGGACCCCGAATACCTTTGTGAACGAGATCACGGAGGAGGGCTTTCGCGCCGATCCGCTGATCGACGGCAGCATCAACCCGGACCGCCTCGACAGCGCCGCGATTGCCCGCATCGAGGCCGCTGCGGTGCAAGGCGGCTTCGTCGGCACCCTGGTCTCGCGTGGCGGCGACAGCGCCATGATCAGCGCCGAACTGCTGGAGACCGACAAGGACGGCAAGCAGCTCGACTACGTGGCCTACAACGCCATTCTGGAGCAGCTGCGCCACCAATTCGAAGACCAGAACTTCAGCATCGAGATCATCGGCTTCGCCAAGCAGGTGGGCGAAATCGCCGATTCGGCCAAGTCGGTCGTTCAATTTTTTGCACTGGCGCTGCTGCTGACGGCAGTGGCGGTGTACTGGTATTGCCGCTCGGTGCTGTTCACGCTGCTGCCCATCGCGTGCTCGCTGACTTCATTGGTGTGGCAGTTCGGCGCGCTGCACCTGCTCGGCTTCGGCCTCGATCCGCTGGCGGTGCTGGTGCCGTTCCTGGTGTTTGCGATCGGCGTATCGCACGGCGTGCAGCAGATTAACTACATTGTGCGTGAAGTCTCGCTTGGCAAAGACTGCGTGAGCGCTTGCCGCGCCAGCTTCTCTGGTTTGCTGATACCGGGCACGCTGGCGCTTGTCACCGCCTTCGTCTCGTTCGTCACGCTGCTCCTGATTCCGATCCCGATGGTGCGCGAGCTGGCCATCGCCGCTTCGCTTGGCGTGGCCTTCAAGATCATCACCAACCTGGTGATGCTGCCAGTGGCCGCCTCGTACTGCCGCATCGATAAATCTTACGCCGATGGCGCCATGCTGCTGCGCGAAAAGCGGGCCGGCGCATTGCGGCTGGTGGCGCGCATCGCGCGCCCGCGCAATGCCGCCGTCTGCCTGCTGGTGACCGGTGTCATTTTCGGCCTGGCAGTGTGGCAGAGCCAGGGACGGGTCATCGGCACGCTGGAACCGGGTGCGCCGGAACTGCGCCCGGATGCCCGCTTCAACCTCGATGCGGTGTCCATCGCCAGCAACTACGACACGGGCCTGGACTGGCTCACCGTGATCTTCGAAGCCAAGGGCGCGCAAGGCGGCGGCGTCGGTTTTTGCGGCAACGCCAATATCGGCCTGTTCCAGGATCGCTTCACCTGGGCCATGCAGCCGGTGCCGGGCGTGCTGTCGATCGCGTCGTTCTCGGACCAGATGAAACAGTACAACCGCGGCTACAACGAGGGAAATCCCAAGATGGAAGCAGTGCCGCTGGACTCGGGCAATTTTGCCGGCCTGGCCACCGAGGTCGCCCGTACTCGGGGCACCATGCGCAAGGATTGCAGCATGACGGCGGTGCACCTGTATCTGACCGATCACAAGGCCGTCACCATCAACCGCGTGATCGGCGCCGCCGAAACGTTCGCCGCCAAGAACGTGGAGCCGGGCGTTGCGATCCGCCTCGCTGCCGGTAACGCCGGCGTGCTGGCAGCCGTGAACGCGTCGCTGGAACACAGCGAAGTGCCAATGATGTTGTGGGTGTACGCGGCCATCGTGTTGCTGGTGCTGGTCACCTACCGCGATTTGCGCGCCGTGCTGGCGTGCTGCCTGCCGCTGTGCGTGGGAACCTTCATCGGTTACTGGTTCATGAAGGAACTCAGTATCGGCCTTACCGTGGCCACGCTGCCGGTGATGGTGCTGGCGGTCGGCATCGGCGTCGACTACAGCTTCTACATCTACAACCGGCTGCAGCTGCACCTGGCGCACGGCCAGCCGATCGTACAGGCGCTGGAAAACGCGATCCTGGAAGTGGGTACGGCCACCATTTTCACTGCGGTGACGCTGGCAGTGGGCGTGGCGACATGGTCGTTCTCGGCGCTCAAGTTCCAGGCCGATATGGGCAAGCTGCTGGCCTTCATGTTCATGGTGAACATGGTCATGGCGATGACCGCCCTGCCGGCACTGGCGGTATGGCTCGAACGCCTGTTCCCACGCACCAAGCCGGCCCGCGCGCCAGGCCTGCTGCAGCATTGAATCGAAAGGGAACGCCATGAATCGCAATCTGAAACACTTGTTGGCCATTGTGCTTGGCGCCGCATGCTGCGCCGCCGGCGCCGAAACCTGGCCGGTGGCGCTGCGTCCGGCCGCCAGCGTGGGCCACGCCGTGCAAGCGGGCATGCTGGCCACCACCTGGGCCGGCCCACGTGCAGTCGCCGTCGGCGCGCGCGGCGTCATCCTGCTGTCGGACGACCAGGGCAAGCACTGGCGCCAGGCCGCCAAAGTGCCGCTCGACGCCACGCTGACCGGCGTCGCCTTTGCCAATGCCCGCGAAGGCTGGGCCGTTGGCCATGCCGGCGTGGTGCTGCACACCCGCGACGGCGGCGATCAATGGGAAGTCCAGCGCAGCGCGCCGGATCAGGACCGGCCGCTGTTCGCGGTGCACTTCTTTGATAGCGCCAACGGCGTAGCGGTCGGCCTGTGGTCGCAAGTGATCACCACCAGTGACGGCGGGCAACACTGGACGAAGCGCCAGCTGGCCGCGCCACCCGGCAGCAAGCGCGCCGACCTGAATCTGTTTGGCCTGTTTGCCGGCCCAGGCAACGCGCTGTACGCGGCGGCCGAAAAAGGCTATGTACTGCACTCGGCCGACCAGGGCGTCAGCTGGCATTACCTGGCCACCGGCCATGCCGGTTCGTTCTGGGCCGGCACCGCTTTGCCGGACGGCTCGCTGCTGGTGGGCGGCCTGCGCGGCGCCCTGTTCCGTAGCGCCGACGCCGGCCAGAGCTGGGCACGCGTCGCTACCGGCAGCACCATGTCGATCACCGCGCTGGCCCGCACTGGCCGCGAACACGAAGTGCTGGCGGTCGGCCAGGACGGCCTGACGCTACGCAGCCTGGACGACGGCGTTAGCTTCCAGGCCAGCTATCGCCAGGACCGGCTGCCCCTGTACGCACTGTTGCCGAATGCCGGCGCCACGCCGCCGCTGATGTCGGCGCGCGGCCCGGTGCAGTAAAACGAATTGTTCAATTAAGGAAAACCATGACCAAGCAGCACCAATCCGACGAGCTTTGCTACCTGTCCGCCACCGAGGCCCTGCAGTTGTTCCGTACCCGCGACCTGTCGCCGGTGGAACTGCTGCAAGCCTGCCTGGATCGCGCCGACAAGGTCGAGCCGGCATTGAATTCCTTCAGCTGCCAGCGGCGCGAGGCCGCCTTCATTGCCGCCCGCGCATCCGAGCAGGCCTATGCCAGCCGCAGCGCCAGCCCGCGCCTGCTGGAAGGGATACCGACTGTACTCAAGAATGAACACGCGCTGATCGGCTGGACCACCACCAAGGGGTCCTGGCTGGTCGACGCCCCCGACAGCGTCAATGCGCCGATCACCCAGCGCCTGCTCGATGCCGGCGCCGTGATCCACGCGCAGACCAATGTGCCCGAGTTTTACATGGCCGGCTTTACCCGGTCCGAGCGCCATGGCGTCACCCGCAACCCATGGAATCTGGCCATGACGCCGGGCGGCTCCAGCGGCGGCAGCGGCGCCGCGCTCGCAGCCGGGTTGACGCTGCTGGCCTCCGGTTCCGATATCGGCGGTTCGATCCGCATCCCGGCCAGCTATTGCGGCGTAGTGGGTTTGAAACCGAGCTATGGCCGGGTGCCGGTCACGCCGATCATCTACGCGCTCAACACCATGAACCATATCGGCCCGATGGCACGTACCGTGGCCGATTGCGCGCTGATGTTCAATGCTGTCAACGGCCCGTATGGCGCCGACCCTGCCACCATCAGCCCAAAACTGGAACTGCCGCTGTCGTTCGAACCGGTACGCGGCCTGCGCATTGCACTGTCCTATGACCTGGGCTACTGCCAGGTGCACCCCGAGGTGCGTCAGGCGCTCGACAACGTGGCGGCGGCATTGCGCGAGCAGGGCGCCGTGGTGGAGGAAGTGCCGCTCGCCTGGGGCACGTGGGTGGCCGACGCGCTGGACCACCGGCTCGGCTTCGAGTCCGGGCGCGAGTTCGCGGCCCGCATCCTTACCCAGGAAAAGCCAACCAGCGACTACATCCGCTATTTTGCCGCCGCCGGCCTGCAGGTGACGGGCGAACAGTACCTGGCCACCCAGTCCACCATGGGTCGCATGTATGACACCATGTCCGGCATAATGGGCAAGTACGATGCTTTTATCTGCCCCACCATGGCCGGCATCGGCAGTGCGGCAGAGGGGCAGGCCGACAGTACCGCCTTGCTGCACCAGGATGCCATGACCTATCCATTCAACCTGCTCAGCCGCTATCCCGTGCTGAACGTGCCGTCCGGGGTCGCCAGCAACGGCGTGCCGACCGGCGTGCAGATCGTCGGCCGCCAGTACGACGAAACCACGGCGTTCCGCATCGGCGCCGCGCTGGAAAGCGCCATCTGGCAGGGCCGCCGCCCCGCCATCGACCATCAGGGAGTTCGCTGAGATGACAACCACCGCCACGCTGCAAAAGGCGCTCACCTACCGTGATCTGGTGTTCTACGGGCTGGCCTACACCGCGCCCGTGGCGCCGCTGACCATGGCCGGATTCGTCTGGACCGTCTCGGGCGGCTTGCCGGTGCTGGCCTACTTGCTGGGCGCCTTGTGCGTCTACTTCACCGCCAGCAGCTACGCAGTGATGACGTCGGCCATGCCCAGTGCAGGTTCGGTGTACGGCTTCGCCAGCAAGACCATGGGCCCGTTCGCCGGCTTCATCGCCGGCTGGATGATCTTGCTGGACTACCTGCTGGTGCCGGCCTTCACCTATGCGCTGTGCGCGGTCGGCATCGAAACGCTGGTGCCGCACGTCGACCGCGCCACCTGGATCGTGCTGACGGTGGCAGTTACCTTTGCTGTCAACTGGTTTGGCATCAGCGTTACCTCGCGCGTGAGCCTGGTGTCGGTGGTGCTGCAGCTGCTGCTGGTGTTTGGGGTGGTCGGGGTCTGCCTGTATGCATTGTATGGCGGCGCCGGCAGCGGCGCCCTGACGCTGGAGCCTTTGTTCCAGGCCAGCAAATTCAACGGCGCCAGCGTGCTGGCCGCCACCTCGATTTGCGTGATGGGCTACCTGGGCTTCGATGCGGTGTCGACCCTGGCCGAAGAGGTCAAGGACAACGACACCCGCGTGGTCGGGCGCGCCATCATGACCAATCTGGCGGTGACCGGCACCTTGTTCGTGCTGACCGCCTGGGTGCTTGCCAACCTGATGACGGGCTTCCCCATCCATGACCCGGCAACCGTGATCTACGACCTGGTGGCGAAGATTTCCGGCAGCCCGGCGGCGCTCGCGCTGGCCTGGTTCATGACGCTGGTGGTGGGCGTGCCCAATGTGCTGCCGATGCAGGCGGGCGTCTCGCGCGTGCTGTTTGCCATGGGACGCGACGGCACCTTGCCCAAGGTGCTGGCCAAGGTCCATCCAAAGCACGGCAATCCGTACGTGGCCATGATCGTCTCGACCGGCGTATCGCTGGCCATTGCGCTGCTGATGCGCGACCGTATCGACGAACTGGCGATTTTTATCAGCGTCGGCGCACTGTCCGGTTTTGTATTCGTTCACTTGTCGGTGCTGGTGCACTTCGGCCGGCGCCCCGAGCGCCGCTGGTGGACGCAGCTGGCCGCGCCATTGCTTGGCATCGGCGCGGTGCTGACCATCCTGACGCACCTGTCGGCCACGGCGCTGACCGTTGGCGGCGGCTGGCTGCTGGCCGGCCTGGCGTATTGGACTTTCTCTGTTCGGACCAGTCGCGGGTCAGGCAGCAATCGCGATGCTATTCAACCATCCCATAATAAATAGAAAGGTGACAACATGGCTCATTCTCCCCTGAAGCGCATTCTGGCGTCCGTGATGGACGCGGCACGCCTGTGCAATGAACTTGGCATTTCGCATACCCAAGCGGCCGAATTGCTGCACCAGCGGCGCAAGCTGCTCAAGATGACCGCTGCCGGCTCGGTCGCCTTGCTCGGCGCCAGCCCATTGATGGCGGCAGCGGTCACGCTGGGCGGCGGCACCAACGCGCGCATCGTCATCGTCGGCGCCGGCCTCGGTGGCCTCGCTTGCGCCTATGACCTGAAGAAGGCGGGCTTGAAAGCGACCGTGTACGAAGCGGCCGATCGTCTGGGCGGGCGCTGCTCGTCCGACACCACCAGCTTCCCGGGCCAGGTCGCGGAAAACGGCGGCGAGCTGATTGACACCGGCCACCTGGAACTGCGTCGCCTGGCCACTGACCTCGGTCTGGAGATGGACGACCTGGCAGCCTACGATGAAGCGATGGGTGGCCAGCTGACGTTCTGGATCGACGGCGCGCGCTATACCTGGGACGAACAGGTGGTCGATTTCACCGTCTTCGCCGGTCAGATCGACGCCGACAACCGCGCCGCGCCATTTCCGCAAACCTGGAACAACCATACCCAGCGCGGCTATGAGCTCGATAATATGTCGGTCACCGATTACATTACCCAGTACGTGCCGGGCGGCCTCAATTCGCGCCAGGGCAAGCTGCTCAAGCTGCTGATGGATGCCTCGTCCGGCGTCGCCGCCAGCCAGACCAGCGCGCTGGACCTGGTGGGCTTTTTCGCGGCACGCGGTTCGGACGAGCGTTTTCACATCCGCGGCGGCAACGACCAGCTGGTCACGCGCATGGCCGCCACGCTCGACGCGACGCAAATCCGCAAGGGCCACGCGCTGACCCGCATCGCGCGCAACACCGACCAGACTTACTCGCTGTGCTTTGCCACCAGCGCCGGCAGCGTCGAAGTGATCGCCGACCAGGTGGTGCTGGCGCTGCCGTTTTCGATCTTGCAAAGCGCGGTCGACTTCAGCCGCGCGGGCTTCGATACGCGCATGGTCTCGACCATCCAGAACTTCAAGATGGGCATGCATTCGAAGTTCCAGATGCAGTTCAACCGCCGCATCTGGCGCGAGCAGGGCTACACGGGCTTGAGCGACGGCGATACCGGCTACCAGATCAGCTGGGAAGTCACGCGCGCCCAGCCCGGCGCCGAAGGCATCCTGACCAGCTTCTCGGGCGACCAGGTGGCCATCGCCATGAACAACAAGCCGCTCATGCAGAAGGCCAATGACCTGCTTGATGGCATGAACAAGACCTTCCCCGGCCTGAAGGCGCTGTGGAACGGCCGCGCTATCCTGAACTACTGGCCCGGCTACCAATGGACCAAAGGCGCGTACAGCGCCCATCCGGTCGGCAGCTACACCACGTATTACGGTTACGCCGGCACGCGTCAGGGCAATTGCCACTTCGCGGGCGAGCATGCCTCGGTCCAGCATTCGGGCTTCCTGAACGGCGCGGTGGAAACCGGCCAGAAATGCGCCAAGGCGATTTTGATGACACTGCGGGGAAGCTGATTGATGCAAACGCAAATTTACCTGCAGGGCGCATATTGCGCGCCGCTCACCGACGCCAGCCGCGAGTCGGTCAACCCGGCCACGCTGGCCGCGGTGGGCCGCTACCCGGTGTGCGGCGACGCCGACGTGGAGCGCGCCGTTGATGCTGCCAACGCTGCCCAGCGTTTGTGGCAAGCGACCGACACCCAGTCGCGCGCCGCGTTGCTGCACAAGATCGCCGATACGCTGGAAAATTCCACCATCCGCAGCGACGTGGCACAGCTGGTATGCCGCGAAATGGGCAAGCCGTATCCGGATGCGATGGGCGAACTGGCGATCTGCGCGTCGGTATTTCGCTACTACGCCGAACTGGCGCGCGACGATGGCGGCAAGGTGGCCGGCACCAACCTGACAGGTTCGTTCCAGCACATGCGCTACGTGCCATATGGCGTGTCCGTGCATATCCTGCCGTTCAACTACCCGATCCTGCTGCTGTGCTGGACGGTGGCAGCTTCGCTGGCGGCCGGCAATGCCTGCATCGTCAAGCCGGCCGAAGCAACGTCGCTGTGCACGCTGCGCTTCATGGAGTATTTTGCCGCGCTGCCGGCCGGCCTGATGGCTTGCCTGCCAGGCGACGCGGCCACCGCGCAAGCGCTGATCGCCTCGCCCGGCACCCACGCGGTGGCCTTTACCGGCAGCGTGGCGGCCGCGCAAGCGGTGGGCGTGGCCTGCGCCCAGCGCATGAAGCCGTGCGTGCTCGAAGCGGGCGGCAGCGATCCGATGATCATTTCGCGCCATGCGCCTTTGGAAGTGGCGGCGGCCGGCTGCGTCAATTCGGCTTTCCTGCTCAGTGGCCAGGTATGCACTTCGTCCGAACGCTTCTTCGTGGTCGATGAAGTGCACGATGAATTCGTCGCGCAGTTCGCCCACCGCACGCGCAAACTGCGCGTCGGCGACGGCATGGGCATGGCCGAAATCGGGCCGCTGGTGAGCCGCGCGGCGCGCGACAAGGTGGCGCGGCTGGTGGCGCAGGCGGTGGAGCAGGGCGCCACCGTGGTGTGCGGCGGGCGCATTCCGTCTGGCTGCCCGCCCGGCTGGTTCTACGAGCCGACCATCCTGACTGGCGTCACGCCGGAGATGGACATCATGCGCGAAGAGTGCTTCGGACCGGTCGCGGCGATTTGCCGCGTGCCGGACTTCGATGAGGCGCTGCGCTTGGCCAATGACAGCGAATTTGGCCTGGGCGCCTCGGTGTTCACCACCGACCTGGCCGAAGCGATGGAAGCGGCCGACCGCCTCGAATCGGGCATGGTCTGGATTAACAACCCGCTCATCGACAACGATGCGCTGCCATTTAGCGGCGCCAAGATGTCGGGCCTGGGCTGCGAGCTGGGAAGGCAGGGACTGGACGCTTTCCGCCGCAGCAAGATGGTCATCATCGACCACAAGCCACGCATCCATGACTGGTGGCTGCCACGCGCGGACGAATCGTTTTACAACCATACCAAATAACGGAATCACCATGCATCAGATCCAATTTACCTCCGCCACCGAACTGCTGGCCCAATACCGCGCCGGCAGCCTTGACCCGGTTGGCGTGCTCGAAGCCTTGATCGCCACCGCGCATGCGCAGCAAACGAGCGTCAACTGCGCCGCCAGCCTGCACCTCGAGCCGGCCCGGGCGATGGCGCTCGAATCGCGCCGTCGCTATGCCGACGGCACCGCCCGCGCGCTGGAAGGCATCCCCGTCATCATCAAGGAAGAAACCGCGGTCAAGGGCTGGCCGCGGCCACTGGCATCGCTGGTGTTCAAGGACCGCGTGGCCACCGAAAACCATCCGATCGTCGATAAGCTGCTTGAAGCGGGCGCGATTCCCTATTTTCAGGCCACCAATCCCGAGTTCTGCGTGCTCGGTCACACCTGGAGCAAGATGTATGGCGTGACCCGCAATCCGTGGGCGCTGGATTACTCGTGCGGCGGTTCGAGCGGCGGTTCCGGCGCCGCGCTGGCCTCCGGCGTGGCGCCGCTGGCCACCGGCAGCGACATGGCCGGCTCGATCCGCCTGCCGGCGTCGCTGTGCGGCGTGTATGGCTACAAGCCGCCGTTCGGCCGGCTGGCCTGCGCTCCCGGCGACGAATACCTGGTGCAGGCGGTCGAAGGCCCGATGGCGCGCACGTTTGACGACCTGGTGCTGATGCAAAACGTGGTGTCCGGCCCCCATCCATCGTCGTTCACGACGCTGCCCTACGCGGCGCTGCCGACCAGCTACGCCGACTTGAAGGGCATGCGCATCGCCTATAGCCCCGCGCTGGGTGACGCGAAACTGGCGGACGACGTTCATCGCAACTTGATGCGCGCGCTCGATGGCCTGCGCCGCGCCGGCGCGGTGGTCGAAGAGGTCGACTTGAAATGGGACCTGGCCCAGATCAACGACGTGCTGCTGGACGGCCTGCGCGCCGTGTTTGTCGATGAATTCATGCGCGATATCGGCGACGGCGACGCCGCGAAACTGTGCAGCTACGCCGAGAAAATCCATACCCAGGGCAAGGGCGAGCCTGTTTCAATCATGCCGAGTGCGGCGCTGGGACGCCAGCTGCAGCGCGATATGCACGACAAGGTTTGGGGCCAGGGCTACAGCGCCTTTATCTGCGCCACGATGCTCACCACCGAGCTGGCGGCCGACCAGGACCCGGCGGCCGAGCCGATCATCGACGCCGATGGCCACCAGTACGAGGCCAACCTTGGCTGGTGTTTGACGCCGGCGTTCAATCTGCTGAACCGCTATCCGGTGTTGAACGCCCCGACCGGCCTGTCCGTGCACGGCGTGCCGACCGGGATGCAGATCGTGGCCAATGCGTACGACGACGAAACCGTGTTCCGGGTCGCCGCCAACCACGCCAGGGCCGGCAGTTCGCAGCTGTTCGTCGAGCAGTTCCCGCCAGTCGCTGTGGCATAATCGGACCAAACGTATGTCTAAAGAGAACACCATGGTCCCGGACACTGGCGCCGACAAGAAGCCCCGCTCCACTGCCAAGCGGCGCATTCCGCAGCAGGAGCGCGGGCACAAGACGATTGAAGTGATCCTGCGCGCAGCCGGCGCGGAAATCGCGCGCGGCGGCCTGGCCAAGCTGACCACCAAGCGCATCGCCGAAGCGGCGGGCATGTCGGTGGGCGGCCTGTACGAATACTTCCCCAACAAGGAAGCGGTGGTGCACGCGCTGGTCAGCCAGTGGCTCGAACAAGTCAAGGACGCGGTGGCCGCCATCCACCCGGAGAAGACTGGTTGCGTCGACCTGCTGCGCTACCTGAACATGGTGTATGACGCGGTGCGTCCCCTGTACCAGCAGGTGCCGGGCGTGTCGGTGCTCATTTCGCTGCTGTCCTCGGTGCCGGCGCTCAAAGCGCTGGAAGACCAGGTCGACGCCCAGGTCAATGCCTTGCTGACCGATGCCATGGGGCGTTTGGTGCCGCATGTGGGCCATGGTCAGTGCAGCGCCACGGCGCGCACCATCACCATTCTCGATCACCACCTGTTGATTGCATCCCTGGTGCGCGACCCGGCCAACGCTGCCGTGTTCGACACCAACCACAGGATCTGCCGGCACGCGCTGGCCAGCCATTTGATGCTGTTGAACGAACAGGCGGCCCAGCCGGCATCCTGGCCGGCGCCGCGTCCGGAAGCCCCGCCCGACGTCACCTAAGCGCTAGCGCGCCCCTTCACACTCCGATCCACACCCGTTCACCGGCAGCCATGCCGGTGGCGTGACCCTGCGCGAGCAAAAAATGAACACGAAATTTACCAAAGACCAGTTGGCGGGGGAGAGCTATGCCCGCTTCATGGTGACCGACATCGACGGCGTCGCCCGCGGCAAGCACCTGTCGGCCGAAAAGATCGGCAGCATGCTCGATGGCGGGGCGACCATCGCCAGCGCCGTCTTCGGCTGGGATATCCAGGACCAGCTGTACCAGCAGGTTGACTTCACCGGTTTTCACACCGGCTTTCCCGACGTCGGCCTGGTGCTGGACCCGGCCACGGCGCGCCGCCTGCCGTGGGACGACAACCGCTGGCTGATCCTGGGCGAGCACACCCGCGCCGACGGCTCGCCATTGCCGATCTGCCCGCGCCAGGTACTCAAACGCGTGCTGGCCAAGGCCGATGCGATGGGCTACAACGCCCAGGTAGGCACCGAATTCGAATGGTTCGTGCTGGACGAAACGGAAGTGTCGGTGCGCGCCAAGGGTTACCGCAATTTGCAGACCGCCACCCACGGCCTGACCAACTATTCACCCTTTCGCATCGACGCCCAGCATGCCTTCGTGCGCGACCTGTTCAGCAACCTGAACGCCATCGACGTGCCGCTCGAAGCGCTGCACACCGAGGCCGGTCCCGGCAATTTCGAGGCCGCGATCCGCTATGGCGACGCTTTGGTGAGCGCAGACCGCGCGGTGCTGTTCAAGCAGGCGGTGCGTGAAATCGGCCGCCGCCATGGCTTGCTCAATACCTTCATGGCCAAGCTCTCGACCGACTACGCCGGCTGCGGCCAGCATTTGCATCAGAGCCTGTGGCGCGACGGGCGCAATGTGTTCCATGACGCGGGCGCCGAACATCGCATGAGCGACACCATGCGCCACTTCATCGCCGGCCAGCTGCATTGCCTGCCGCATCTGCTGCCATTGCTGGCGCCCTTCATCAACAGCTACAAGCGCCTGGTGGACCATAACCTGGCGCCGGTCAAGCCCACCTGGTCGGTGGACAACCGCAATGCGGCGCTGCGCGTGATTCCGGGCGGCGAGAACAGCATGCGCCTGGAAAGCCGCACGGCCGGCGCCGACGCCAATCCCTACCTGGCGATCGCCGCGGCGCTGGCTTCCGGCCTGTATGGCATCGAGCACAAGCTGGCGCTGGAGCTGCCGCCGGTGGCCGGTGCCAACAGCGGCGCCGAAAACGTCGAGCGCTTGCCGCGCACATTGGCCGAAGCGACTGCCGCGATGGACCGTTCGCCATTGGCGCGCGAGCTGCTGGGAGCGCAATTCGTGCAGCACTTCGTCCAGACGCGCCAGTGGGAAGTGGCGCAATTCAACCAGGGCGTGACCGACTGGGAACTGCAGCGCTACCTGGAACTGGCATGAGCACTGAACGCGTACATTCGTACTACAACGCGAGCGCCAACATCGCCGCGCGTTATCCGACGCAGCATGGCTGCGTCAAGGCCGATGTCGCCATCATCGGCGGCGGCTTCACTGGCCTGGCCACTGCGCTGGAACTGGCGGAGCAGGGCAAGCGCGTGGTGCTGCTGGAGGCCAAGCGCATCGGATGGGGCCAGTCAGGGCGCAATGGTGGCCAGGTCACCGGCAGCCTGTCTGGCGACGCCGCCATGGAACGCCAGCTGGCGCGCCAGATCGGGCAGCAGGCGGCCGATGACTTCATCTGGTCCTTGCGCTGGCGCGGCCAGGACATTATCCGGCGCCGGGTCGAACGCTACGGCATCGATTGCGACCTCAAATCGGGCCATTTGCACGCCGCCTACAAGTACAGCCACATTGCGGCGATGCGCGCGGCCTGCGACGACATGGCCAAACGCGGCATGGGCGACATGGTGCGCTGGATCGAAGCTGGCGATGTCGGCGACCTGCTCGACACGCCGCTGTATCACGGCGGTGTCTACAACAAGAACAACCTGCATTTGCATCCCTTGAACCTATGCCTGGGCGAGGCGCACGCGCTGTCCGGCATGGGCGGCTTGATCTTCGAGCAGTCGCCGGTGCTGGAAATCGTGCACGGCGCCACGCCGTCGCTGCGCTTGGAGAACGGCACCGTGTTCGCCGACCAGATTCTGCTGGCGGGCGATGTCAGCCACAAGCTGGAACGGCGCAAATTGAGCGGCACCATTTTTCCAGCGGCCGGCGGCATTGTCGCCACCGAGCCGCTGGGAGAGCTGGCGCGCCGGCTCAATCCGCACGATGTGGCGGTGTACGACAGCCGTTTCGTGCTGGACTACTACCGCATGACGGCCGACGGCCGCCTGCTGTTCGGCGGCGGCGCCAATTATTCGGGCAAGCCATCGCGCGACATCGCGGCCGAACTGCGCCCTTGCATCGAGCGCACCTTCCCGCAGCTGCACGGCGTGAAAATCGATTACCAGTGGAGCTGCGACATGGGCATCGTTTTCAACCGCATACCGCAGCTGGGCAAGCTGGCGCCGAATGTCTGGTATGCGCAAGGCTATTCGGGCCACGGCCTGGCCACCTCGCACATCGTGGGCGAGGTGATGGCCAAGGCGATTGGCGGCACCATGGACCAGTTCGACGTGTTCCAGCGCTTTAGCCATGTGCGAGCTCCGGTCGGCGACTGGATGGGACGCCAGATTCTGGCGTTGGGCATGATGTATTTCCAGACCTTGGAGAAGCTGCGATGAAGCCGATTGTCATTCTTCCCGCCTGCGTGCAAAAGATCGGTTTGCACGAACAGCACACGGTCCAGGTCAAATACGTCAATGCGCTGGTGGCGGCCGGCTGCACGCCGCTGATCCTGCCGGCGCTGGGCGAGGTGGCCGACATCGAGGCCGTGCTGGGCGCCTGCCACGGCGTCATGCTGACCGGCTCCCCATCGAACGTGCACCCGCGTCACTACGGCGAGCCGATGCAAGATGCGCGCTTGCGGCTCGATGCCGCGCGCGACGCGACCACCTTGCCTTTGATCCGCGCCGTGCTGGCGCGCGGCATGCCCCTGCTGGGCATTTGCCGCGGTTTCCAGGAAATCAATGTAGCCATGGGCGGCACGCTGCACCAGGCCGTGCATGCGGTCACCGGAATGCGCGACCACCGCGAGGACAAGCAAGCGGGCCTGGATCAGCAATACGCCGCTGCGCATGCAGTGACGCTGGCGCCGGGCGGGCGCCTGGCGCAGATCCTGGGCCATGACGGCGAGCTGCAAGTCAATTCGCTGCACGGGCAGGGCGTGGACCGGCTGGCGCCCGGACTGGTGGTCGAGGCGCGTGCAGCCGATGGCCTGGTGGAGGCCTTTTCCGATAGCGCTGCGACGGGGTTCGCGCTGGCGCTGCAATGGCATCCCGAATGGCGTCTGACCGAGAACCCGGACTCGCTGCGCATCTTTGGCGCGTTTGCCAAGGCTTGCCGTATATATCAAGGAGAACACAATGTGGCATGAACGCGCCAGCGCACTGAGGCTGGATGGGCGCGCGCTGATTGACGGCACGCGCCGCTGGGCGCTGTCCGGACGCCAGTTCGACAACCGCTCGCCGGTGGACGGGAGCCAGCTATGCGTGGTGGCGCGCTGCGACGCCAGCGATGTCGACGCCGCTGTGGCCGCGGCGCGGGCCGCGTTCGAGGACCGGCGCTGGGCCGGCCAGGCGCCGGCAGCGCGCAAGCGCGTGCTGCTGCGCTTTGCCGAACTGGTGGAGCGGCACGCCGACGAACTGGCGCTGATCGAGACGCTGGACATGGGCAAGCCGATCAAGAACAGCCTGGCGGTCGATGTGCGCGCCACGGCCGAAACGCTGCGCTGGTATGGCGAGGCGATCGACAAGATCTACGACGAGATTGCGCCAACCGCGGAACACAGCCTGGCGCTGATCACGCGCGAACCGGTGGGCGTGGTCGCGGCCATCGTGCCATGGAACTACCCGATGCTGATGGCCGCATGGAAGATCGCGCCGGCGCTCGCCGCCGGCAACAGCGTGATCCTCAAGCCGTCGGAAAAGTCGCCGCTGACGGCCTTGCGCCTGGCCGATATCGCCATCCTGGCCGGCTTGCCGGCCGGCGTGCTCAATGTGGTTCCCGGTTTCGGCGACGAAGCCGGCGCTGCGCTGGCGCGCCACATGGATGTCGACAGCATCGGCTTTACCGGTTCCACCGCGGTCGGCAAGCAGATCGTGCAGATGGCGGGCGCGTCCAACCTGAAGCGGGTGTGGACTGAACTGGGCGGCAAGTCGGCCAATATCGTGTGCGCCGATTGCCCCGACCTGGACGCCGCCGTGGCTGCGGCGGTCGGGTCCATCTATTACAACCAGGGCGAGAGCTGCAACGCGCCATCGCGCCTGTTTGTGGAAGAGAGCATCAAGGCGCGTTTCATGCAAAAGGCGCTGGCGCTGCTGCCGGCGCTGGCGCCGGGCGATCCGCTCGACCCGGCCACCGTCAGCGGCGCCATTGTCGATGCGCGCCAGATGGACAGCGTGCTCGCTTACATCGATGCGGGCAAGCGCGAAGGCGCCTGCCTGCTCGCTGGCGGGCGCCAGATGCGCGCCGCATCGGGAGGCTTCTACATCGAGCCCACCGTGTTCGATCAGGTGCGCCCAGAAATGCGCATTGCCCGCGAAGAGATTTTCGGGCCGGTGCTGTCGGTGTTCACGTTCACCGATGTCGACGAGGCGGTGCGGCTGGCCAATGCCAGCCAATACGGCTTGCAGGCTGCCGTGTGGACGGCTGATTTGAGCAAGGCAATCCGGGTCGCGCGCGCTTTGCGGGCCGGCACGGTACATGTCAATCAATACGACGGCGACGATATCACGGTGCCGTTTGGTGGATACAAACAATCGGGCAATGGACGCGACAAGTCCTTGCACGCCTTCGATAAGTACACCGAATTGAAGACCACCTGGATCAATGTGAGTTGACTCACATTGAATTTTTCATCATAACTATAGGACTTGGAGACACACAACATGAAATACCATAAAAAACGCCTTGCCCACGCCGTGGCGATCGCCTGCGCGATGATCGCGTCGCAAGCGACTGCGCAACAGGACGCCGCGCTGCCCCAGCCGGCGGCCGATGCCCGCAACTCCGAACAACTGCACACCGTGATCGTCACGGCCGGCAAGCGCAAGGAAGATGCCAGCAAGGTGGCCACCAGTATCTCGGTCATCAGCGGCGAAGAGCTGACCGCGCAGCACCTGGCGACGTTTGCCGATGTCACGCGCGCAGTGCCCAACATCGCTTTTTCCAGCGGCTTTGGCGGCAACGCGGGCAATGGCGCGGGACTGTCGAATGTGTCGATCCGTGGCATCAGCTCCGGTTCCGGCTCGGCCACCGTGGGCATCTATCAGGATGACATCGCCATGTCGATCGGGAATATCTATTCGATGGGCAGCATCGAGCCCAAGTTCTTCGACCTCGATCGCGTCGAAGTGCTGCGCGGCCCGCAAGGCACGCTGTACGGCGCCAGCTCCATGGGCGGCACCATCAAGTTCATCAGCAACCAGCCCAACCTGAAACAGCGCGAAGCTTCGTTGTATGCCGAGGTGTCCTCGACCAAGGGCGGCTCTCCCAATTACCTGACCAACGTGGTGTTCAACGAACCGCTGGTGGCTGATGAAATGGCGCTGCGCATTGGCCTGCAAACGGCGCGCAACGGCGGCTTTATCGACCAGGTCGACCGCAACAGCGGTGCGCTGCTCAAGGCTGATACCAACAGCGAAAGCAGCCGCGTGCTGCGCCTGGCGCTGAAGTGGGCGCCGACCCGCAACCTGTCGATTACCCCGGCGCTGTTCTACCAGAACGTGAAGACCGGCGACATCGACGTGGAGTATACCGAATTGCCGTTCAGCGGCGTGCAGCTGCCAAAAAATCAAGCCGCCAAGCTGGTGCTGGAACCGGCCCGCGACCGCTTGCTGGTGCCCAGCCTGACGGTCAACTACGCCACCCCGATTGGCGACGTCACCTCCGTGAGCAGCTACTTCCAGCGCCAGTTCGACCGCACCCAGGATGGCAGCGCCACGCTGTCGTATAACCTGATCCAGAATATCCTCGATCCGGGCCTCAAGGCTACCGTGGCCGACATGGCCGGCATGGTCTATCTGCACAATGACGTGCGCCAGTTTTCGCAGGAATTGCGCATCGCCTCGAAATCGTATGACGCCAGCGTGTCGCCGTGGACCTGGATGGCCGGCCTGTATGTCGCCAATCAGCGCACCAATATCACCGACAATGAGCCGTTTCCGGGCCTGAATGCCGCTTTCGCCGCCCATGGCCTGAGCCCGACCGACCCGGCCGCGATCCTCAACCCGATCAGCGCCGGCTTTCCGAACGATAATACGTTCTTTGGCCAGATCCAGTTCCGCGACCGCCAGCAAGCGCTGTTTGGCGAAGCGAACTACTACTTTTCGCCCACGCTGCACGCCACCATTGGCCTGCGCGCGGTGAAGGCCACCAGCGAGCTGCATCGCCGCGGCGCGCTGTATTTCAACAACCATCTCGACGGCCTTGAAGGCAATGAAGACACGGTGACAGAGGCCGATGGCCACAAGTCGACGCCGAAACTGGCGCTGGCGTGGGAAGTCGATCGCAACCACACGCTGTACGCGTCGGCCAGCCAGGGCTTCCGCCTGGGCGGCGCCAATGTGCGCCTGCCGATGGGACTGTGCGGCTTGAGCCAGCCAAATCCTTCGTCGTTTGCAGCCGACAGCCTGTGGAGCTACGAGGTGGGCAACAAGTCGCGTTTTTTAAACAATCGCCTGTCGGTGAACACATCGGCGTTTTATGTCGACTGGAAGGACATGCAGCAGCAAGTGTTCTACACCTGCGGGTTCGGCTACAACACCAATGTGGGCCGCGCTACCAGCTATGGTGCGGAGGTGGAGATCAACGCCAAGCCGATGCGCGGCGTGGTATTGAGCTTCGCCGGTGGCCTGACCCGCGCCACCCTGGCCGACAGTGCCGGCGAAGCGGCTGGCCTGGCCGGCGCTGTCGAAGGTGCGCGTATTCCGGGCGTGCCGAAGTTTAACGCCGCCTTGTCGGCGCAATACAACTTCAACTTTGCCGGTGATCTGTATGGTTTCGTGCGCGGCGCCAGCCGCTGGACCGGCAGCAGCAATGGCGGCTTCAGCGTGCTGCCGACCATGGAAGCGAATCCGGACTATCACCGCCCGGGTTACAACGTGTTCGAAGCCAGTGCTGGCGTAACCTTGGGTAACTGGGATTTGACGGTGTTTGGCAAGAACCTGGCCAACAACCAGAAGATCATCCAGCGTCCTATCGTGCAGGCGACCTACAACGAGGCGTATCGCATCGCGCCGCGCACGATCGGTTTCAGCCTGGCGGCCAAGCTGTAAGCGACGCAGGGGGCGGCTCAAGGGCCGCCTTCTTCATTGGTAAATTTTTTGCAGCAGCAGCAGCAGCTGGGCGCGCTCGGCGTCGCTCAGCATGCCGGTCGCGTCAAGTTCCAGTTCGCTGACGGTCTTTTCCGCCTTGGTGCACAGCCTGGCGCCTTCGGTGGTCAGGACCAGCGTCTGGGAACGTTTGTCGAGCGGGTTGCGCTGGCGTACCAGCAGTTCGCGCTGTTCCAGCCGGTCGAGCAAGGTTGCCATATTCGGCGGCGACACATTGACCGCCTCGGCCAGGCGGCGCTGGGTCAGGTTGGGGTTGGACTTGATCAGCGTGAGGACGGAAAAGTCGACTGCGCGCAGCTCGTACTTGTCCATGCGCGCCGCGAACAAGGGCATGATCGCCAGGTAGGCGCGCCGGCAGTTGTAGCCGACCAGGCTATGCAGCAAGCCCTGGTCCAGTGGCAAGGCCGCGGTTTCCTGTACCGCCGCCGCCAGTTTTTCAGCTTTGAGTTTGGCGCTCATCTCTTCCACACCGCAAAAAAGAAATGATTATATTTCAAACGCGATCGCGCTGGACAAGCCGTTCCACTGCGGCTGGAACAAGCCCGCGTCCATGGTCGCCACATGCCGAACGACAGGCTTGAAGTCCATATGTGCCAGCACGTCGCGTTCGATATCGATGCCGGGAGCGACTTCTGTCAGTTCCAGCCCGTCCGGCGTGAGCTTGAATACGGCGCGCTCGGTGATGAACAGCACCTGCTGGCCGCGCTGGGCGGCATCAACCCCGTTGAACGTGATCTGCTCGACCTGGCTGATGAATTTGCGCGAGCGACCTTCGGTCACGATGCGCAGTGCGCCGTCCTCGATCGCCACTTCCAGCCCACCTGCGGTAAAAGTGCCGCAAAAAACCAGCTTGGGCGTGCAGCGCGTGATGTTGATGAAGCCGCCGCAGCCGACCGGGCGTCCGTTGAACATGCTCACGTTGACGTTGCCGCTGGTGTCGGTCTGCGCCAGTCCGAGAAAGCTGGCATCGAGACCGCCGCCGTCGTAAAAGTCGAATTGGGCCGACTGCTCGATGATCGATTCGGCATTGTAGGCCAGCGCGAAGTCGCCGCCCTGGGCCGGGATGCCGCCATTGACGCCGCTCTCGATCGACAGCGTCAGCAGATGCGCCACGCCTTCTTCGGCGGCGATCGAAGGAATGCCGGCCGGGATGCCGATGCCCAGGTTGGTGACCGCACCCGCGCGCAGTTCCATGGCCGCGCGCCGCGCAATGACCTTGCGTTCGTCGAGCGGCATCGGCTTGAGCGACGCGACCGGCACCCGCTCGTCGCCGCACAGGGCAGGGTTGAACTGGGTGCTGATGGTTTGCATGTGCTTGTCCGGAGTCGACAGCACCACATAGTCGACCAGCAAGCCGGGCACCTTGACGCGCTTGGGGTGCAGGCTGCCGCCTTGCACCACGCGTTCGACCTGGGCGATGACGATGCCGCCGCAGGCGCGCGCGGCCTGCGCCAGCGCCAGCTGTTCAAGGTGGATGCCTTCCTTGTCCAGCGTCAGGTTGCCATGTTCGTCGGCCAGTGTGGCGCGGATGATGGCCACGTCGATTCTGGGGCAGGGGTAGTGCAGCCATTGCTCGCCGGCGAAATCGACCAGCTTGACCAGGTCTTCGCGCGCGCTCGGATTCAGCTTGCCGCCTTGCTGGCGCGGGTCGACAAAGGTGCCCAGGCCGACCTTGGTCAACAGGCCGGGCGTGCGCGCGGCAATGTGGCGCGTCAAATGCGACAGGGAACCCTGGGGAAAGTTGTAGGCCTCCACCTGGTCGCCGTGAATCATGGCCATCAGTTCCTTGCCGGTCTGGCCGAAGTGACCGGCCACCGTGCGCTTGAGCATTCCCGCGTGGGCGAAATGCACCATGCCTCCGCTGCCGCTGTTGCCGATCGCGCCGCAGGCCCACGTCGTCAGCGCCCGTGGATGCCCGCTGGCGAGGAAGCGGCGTTCTATCCCGCACAGCACTTCTTCGGCCAGGCTCATCATCGCGAGCCCCCCGAGAAAGATGGTGCAATCGTCGGTAATGAGTTCAGCGGCCTGGTCGGCGGTCAACAGTTTCATGCATGGCTCCCTTGCGTTTCGCAAAATATCGTTATAAAGTATAACCATTCTACGATATTACTAAATCAAAGGGTTGGAAAAATGAGCTTGTTGAAGTTGGAAATGGTGGGGGCGGTGGCCAAAATCACGCTGTGCCGGGCAGCCAAGCGCAATGCGCTGAGCGATGAGCTGGTGCGCGAACTGCAAACATGTTTTGACACGCTGCCGGCCGAAGCGCGTGCCGCTGTGCTGACCGGCGAGGGCAGCGCCTTTTGCGCCGGCCTTGACCTGTCGGCCATGCGCGCCATCGATACCACGCAAGCGGTGCACCATTCGCGCATGTGGCACGCCGCTTTCGAACGCATCAGTTTTGGACGGGTGCCGGTGGTGGCGGTGCTGCACGGCGCCGTGATCGGTGGTGGCCTGGAACTGGCCAGCGCCTGCCATGTGCGCGTGGCCGAGCCCAGCGCTTTTTACGCCTTGCCGGAAGGCTCGCGTGGCCTGTTTGTCGGCGGCGGCGGTTCGGCGCGCATTTCGCGCCTGATCGGCGTGGCGCGCATGACGGACCTGATGCTGACCGGGCGCGTGCTCGACGCACAGGAGGGCCAGCAGGCTGGCATCAGCCAGTACCTGGTCGAAGCAGGGCAGGGCGTTGATTTCGCCATGACGCTGGCGGCCAAGATCGCAGGCAATGCGCCAATGACCAATTACGGCGTCATGCATGTGCTGCCGCGCATCGCCGACCAGTCGATCCAGGATGGCCTGATGACGGAAGCCCTGATGGCGGCAGTCGCCTCCAGCGATCCGGAAACCCAGGGCCGCCTGGCCGCCTTCCTGGAGGCCAAAAAATGACCAGCTACCGTGCAATCCAGTTTGGCGATCCTGCCGTGTGCGTGCGTACGGAGGGCGGCGCCACCTATGTCGAGGCGGCCGAACCGCTGGGCGAATACGCCACGCGCACCACCGACCGGCTGCTGCACTGGGCCGAACAGGCGCCCGAGCGCACTTTCATGGCCTGCCGTGGCGTAGACGGCGCGTGGCAGCATCTGAGTTATGCGCAAGCCTGGGCCCAGGGCTGCGCCGTCGCGCAGGCGCTGTTGGACCGCAAGCTGTCAGCCGAGCGGCCGCTGGTGATTTTGTCCGGCAACGACCTGCAGCACGCAGTGTTGGCGCTGGCCTGCCAGATCGCCGGCGTGCCTTTCGTGCCGGTGTCGCCCGCGTATTCGCTGGTGTCGGGCGACTTCGGCAAGCTGCGCCACATACGCGATCTGCTCAATCCCGGGCTGGTGTTTGCCAGCGATGGCGCGCAGTTCGGCCGCGCGCTCGACACTGTCTTTGACGGCACCGAATCGGTGGTGTCGGGCAGCTTCGATGCGCTGCTGCGTACCGTCCCGACGCAGGCTGTGGAGCAGGCGCGCCTGGCCACCGGCCCCGACACGATCGTCAAATTCCTGTTCACGTCCGGCTCGACGCGCATGCCGAAGGCGGTGATCACCACCCAGCGCATGTTGTGCAGCAACCAGCAGATGCTGCTGCAGTGCTGGCCGTTCCTGGCCGGCGAGCCGCCCGTGCTGCTCGACTGGCTGCCGTGGAATCATACATTTGGCGGCAACAAGAACGTCAACATGGTGCTGTTCAATGGCGGTACGCTGTACATCGACGAGGGCAAGCCGACCGCGCAGGGTATCGCCACCACGCTGGCCAATCTGCGCGAGATCGCGCCGACCATTTACTTCAACGTGCCAAAAGGCTGGGAAGACATCGCCCGGGCCCTGCTCGGCGATGAAGCGCTGGCGCGCAATTTTTACAGCCGCTTGCGCCTGCAATTCTATGCCGGCGCGGCCCTGTCGCAGCCGGTCTGGGACCAGTTGCACCGCAGCGCCGAACGCACGCTGGGCGAGCGCGTTGTGATGACGACCGGCCTGGGCATGACGGAAACGGCGCCATGCGCGCTGTTCGTGCAGCGCATCGAAGTGCATGCAGGTGAACTGGGCAACCCCAGCCCGGGCATGCAGGCCAAGCTGGTGCAGTGCGGCGACAAGGTCGAGATCCGCTACCGCGGGCCGAACGTGATGCCGGGTTACTGGCATGCGCCTGACGAAACCGCGGCCATGTTCGACGACGAGGGCTACTTGTGTTCGGGCGACGCCGTGACCTGGCTCGACCCACAGCGCCCGCAGCTGGGCTTTGTGTTCGACGGGCGCGTGGCAGAAGACTTCAAGCTCAATACAGGCACCTGGGTCAGCGTCGGCGCGCTGCGCGACCTGGCCATTGCCGCCGGCGCACCCTACCTGCAGGACGTGGTGGTGACCGGGCATGACAGGTCGGAAGTCGGCTTGCTGATCATCCCGCGGCCGGAAGCGGCGGGCATGCGCGGCTTTTTCCAGGACCTGATTGACCGCCTGCATGCGCAGGGAACCGGCAGCGCCACCCGAGTGGCGCGCGCGCTGGTGCTGGAACAGCCGCCCTCGGTCGAACTGGGTGAAATCACCGACAAGGGTTCAATCAACCAGCGCGCCATGCTCACGCAGCGCGCCGCCGACGTGGCCCGCCTGTACGCGGGCAACGACGACGCCATCATTCAAGCAAAGCGAAAATTACCATGAACGGCTTCTACTCCTCCTGGGACGACATCTGGATGCTCGATGGCGTGCGCACGCCGTTCGTCGACTATTGCACCGGCCTGTCGGCCGTGTCGCCAACCGACTTGGGCATCAAGGTGGCGCGTGAGGCGCTGGCGCGCAGCGGCGTGGCGGCTTCCGATATCGGCTCGGTGCTGACCGGGAACATGGCGCCTGGCGACTGCTTCCAATACTTCATCGCGCGCCATATCGGCTTGTATGCCGGCGTGCCGCAGCACGTGACGGCGCTCAACGTGCAGCGCATCTGCGGCACCGGCCTGGAACTGTTCCGCCAGGCCGCCGACCAGATCAAGCTCGGTTATACGCAGACGGCGCTGCTGGTGGGCGCCGAATCGATGACGCGCAATCCGATCGCTTCCTTTGCACACCGCGCCGGTTTTCGCCTCGGCGCGCCGGTGGAGTTCAAGGACTACCTGTGGGAAGCGCTGCTCGATCCGGCCGCTGGCGTGTCCATGCCACAGACGGCGGAAAACCTGGCCAGGCGCTATGGCATCGCGCGCAGCGAGGTCGATGCCTACGCGGCGCAGTCGTTCGAACGCGCGCTGGCAGCCCAGGCGCGCGGTTTCCATGCAGGCGAAATCGTGGCGCTTGCCAATGAAACCTTCGAGCTGGATGGCTATGCCGCGCGCCAGATGCGCCTGACCGGCAAGCACAAGGAACTGGCGATGGATACGCATGTGCGCCCGTCGCCACTGGAGGTATTGGCCGGCCTGAAAAATTTGTACCCGGACGGCGTGCAAACGGCCGGCAACAGCGCGGCGCTGGTCGATGGCGCGGCGGCCGCCGTGGTGGCCAGCGGCGCCTGCGCGCACAAGCGGCTGGCGCGCATCGCCGCCTGCGCCGTGGTCGGCGTGGCGCCCGAAATCATGGGCATCGGCCCGGCGCCGGCGATCCGCCTGCTGCTCGAACGCAGCGGCCTGACGCTGGACGATATCGGCGTATTTGAAATCAACGAGGCGCAAGGCGCCCAGGTGCTGGCGGTCGAACGCGAGCTTGGCCTGGACCGTGAACGCCTGAACATCAATGGCGGCGCGATCGCCCTCGGCCACCCGCTGGCGGCGACCGGCATGCGCCTGGCGATTACCGCAGCGCGCGCACTGAAGGAGCGCAAGCAGCGCTACGCAGTGGCGTCGGCCTGCATCGGCGGCGGCCAGGGCATTGCGCTGCTGCTTGAAAACCCTGAATGGAGAACAGCATGAAGATTGAAGGACAAGCAGTACTGGTGACTGGCGGCGCCTCGGGACTGGGCGCGGCAACGGTGCGCGAACTGGCCCGCCAGGGCGCACGGGTGGCGATCCTGGACTTGAACATGGCGCTGGCGCGCCCGCTGGCAGACGAAGTCGGCGGCATCGCGCTGCACTGCGATATCGGCGACACCGCCAGCGTGCAGGCGGCCATCGCTGCGGTGCAGGGTCCGATTCGCGCGCTGGTCAATTGCGCCGGCATCGGTGGGGCCAAACGCATCATCGGGCGCGACGGCGCGCCGATGCCGCTGGAAGACTTTGCCCGCATCGTCCAGGTCAACCTGATCGGCACCTTCAACGTGGTGCGCCTGACAGCGGCGGCGATGGCGGCGCAAGAACCGATGGAGGACGGCGAACGCGGCGTGATCGTGATGACGTCCTCGGTGGCAGCGTACGACGGCCAGGTAGGCCAGGAAGCGTATGCCGCGTCGAAGGGCGGCCTGACATCGCTGACGCTGCCGCTGGCGCGCGACCTGGCGCAGCACGGCATCCGCGTGGTCACCATCGCGCCGGGCCTGTTCCTGACGCCGTTGCTGCACCAGTTGCCGCAAGAAGTGCAGCAGTCGCTAGCGGCGGCAATTCCTTTCCCCAAGCGGCTGGGCAAGCCGGAGGAATTTGCCGCGCTGGCGGCCCATGTGCTGGGCAACCTGTCGCTCAATGGGGAAGTGATCCGCCTGGACGGCGCACTGCGCCTGGCGCCGCGCTAACCGAGCACCTCGGGCGCCATGCGCATGAGCAGCGCCAGCATGGCCTTCTGGGTATCGGTGGCCGGACGGTGCGCATGGACCGCCACGGTCAGGCGCGTCGACAGCGGCGGGTCGATCAGCAACCGTGTCAGGAAGCGTTCGGGCTGCGGCGCCGTGCGCACGGCGTTGCGCGGCAGGACTGCGGCGCCTACGCCATCGGCCACCAGTTCCAGGATCGCGGCCACGCCGTCGATTTCGACTGCGATGCGCGGCTGGCGGTCCAGGTGCATCAGCGCCAGCTCGACCTGCATGCGGATGGCGTTGGGGCGGCTGGGAATGACCAGCGCCAGGCCCGCCAGTTCGGCCAGCGCCACCGGCCGTTGCGGCGCACCGTCGGCAGCGCGCGTGACCAGCACCAGTTCTTCGTCGAGCAGGGGATGGATTTCCAGCTCGGGCGAGGGCAGCGGATTGTAAAGCAGGGCGATGTCCAGGCGGCCCGACAGCAGCGAGTCCTGCATCGACACCGACAGGCCCTCGGTGATCGACAGCGTGGCGTCGGGCAGCGCGGCGCGCAAGGCCCGCGTGAGCGGCACGGCCAGCACCTTGGCCACGGTGGGCGGCAGGCCGACCGCGACGCTGCCGGCCAGCGAGCCGCGCACGCGCGACAGTTCTTCGCGCAGGCGTTCGACCTGGTGCAGCACGCCGCGGCTGTGCTCGAGCAGCAGCGTGCCGGCCTCGGTGAGCGTGACGCCGCGGCCGTTGCGCAGCAAAAGGGTATGCCTCAGTTCGACTTCGAGCAGGCGGATTTGCCGGCTCAGGGCCGGCTGGGCAATGTCGAGAACATCGGCGGCGCGCGTGAAGCTGCCCAGTTCCGCGACGCGTACAAAGTAGGAAAGCTGTTTGAGGTCCATGGCCTGATGATATATCAAAATTCGATAACAGCTAGATAGGTATCACTCTTTTAAATGGTCAGGCAGCAGCACACAATCCACACCATGCAAACACCAATCAACACTCTCTTCATGCGCGGCGGTACCTCGCGCGGCCCGTTCTTCCTGGAGTCCGACCTGCCGGCCGGCCAGGCCGAACGTGACCGCGTGCTGCTGGCCGTCATGGGCTCGCCCGACCCGCGCCAGATCGATGGCCTGGGCGGCGCCCACCCACTCACCAGCAAAGCCGGCATCGTGCGCAAGAGCGGCTTGCCAGACGTCGACCTGGACTTCCTGTTCGTGCAGCTGCAGCCGAACAAGAACACGGTCGACACCACGCCCAACTGTGGCAACATGCTCGCTGCCGTGGTGCCGTTCGCGCTTGAAACGGGGCTGGTGCAGCCGCAGGGCGACACCACGACGCTGCGCGTGCTGACCCAAAACACCGGCATGCAGTGCGATATCACGGTGCAAACGCCAGGCGGGCGCGTGGCCTACGATGGCGACGCCCGCATCGACGGCGTGCCGGGCACCAGCGCGCCCATCACCATCAACTTTCTCGATACCGCAGGCTCCGTGTGTTCAGGCCTGCTGCCGACCGGGAACGTGCGCGACCTGATCGACGGCGTGGACGTGACCTGCATCGACAACGGCATGCCGCTGGTGCTGCTGCGCGCCGACGCGGTGGGCCGCAGCGGCTATGAGCCGGTCGATGCCATGAATGCCGACACGGCGTTGAAAGACCGCATCGAGCGCCTGCGCATCGCCTGCGGGCACGCCATGGGCCTGGGCGACGTCACCAGCAAGAACTATCCGAAGATGACGCTGATCGCCGCGCCGCGCGACGGCGGCAATATCTGCACCCGCAGCTTTATCCCGCATGTGTGCCACGACGCCATCGGCGTGCTGGCCGCCGTCACGGTCGGCACGGCCTGCGTGCTCCGAGGCGCCGTCACCGATGGCGTGGCGATGCTGTCGGGCGAAGTGATCTCGGTCGAGCATCCGACCGGTGAATTGAGCGTGGAGCTGGCGCTCGACCCGGCCGACCCGCAAAAAGTCATCCGCGCGGCACTGCTGCGCACCGCGCGCCTGATCATGCGCGGTCAAGTGATGGTCCCCACCCACCTGATGGAAACAACATGAAACAGCCATTGATCATCGACATACACGGCCACTACACGACCGCACCCAAGGCGCTGGAAGAATGGCGCAACCAGCAGATCGCCGGCCTGCGCCCGCGCGTGTCCGACCTGCGCATCAGCGACGACGAACTGCGCGAAACGATCGAGAACAACCAGCTGCGCCTGATGCGCGAGCGCGGCTCCGATCTGACCATCTTCTCGCCGCGCGCCAGCTTCATGGCGCACCACATCGGCGACTTCGAGGTCTCCTCGACCTGGGCGGCGATCTGCAATGAGCTGTGCTATCGCGTCAGCACGCTGTTTCCGGAGCACTTCATCCCGGCGGCCATGTTGCCGCAGTCGCCCGGCGTCGACCCCGCCAGCTGCATCGCCGAACTGGAAAAATGCGTCAACGAGTACGGCGCCGTGGCGATCAATCTGAACCCGGACCCGAGCGGCGGCCACTGGACGTCGCCGCCGCTGACCGATGCATCGTGGTTTCCGCTCTATGAAAAAATGGTGGAATACGACATCCCGGCCATGGTGCACGTCAGCACCAGCTGCAACAGCTGCTTTCACACCACGGGCGCGCACTACATCAATGCCGACACCACCGCCTTCATGCAGTGCCTGACGGGCGACCTGTTCGAGCGCTTCCCCGCGCTCAAATTCATCATCCCGCATGGCGGCGGCGCCGTGCCTTACCACTGGGGGCGCTACCGCGGCCTGGCGCAGGAAATGAAGAAGCCATTGTTGCAGGATCACCTGTTGAACAACATCTTCTTCGACACCTGTGTCTATCACCAGCCGGGGATCGACTTGCTGACCAAGGTAATCCCGGTCAAGAACGTGCTGTTTGCTTCCGAAATGATCGGCGCGGTGCGCGGCATCGACCCGGAAACCGGTAATTATTACGACGACACCTACCGCTATATCCAGGGCGCCGCCCTGAGCGATGCAGACCGCTTTGCCATCTTCGAAGGCAACGCGCGGCGCGTCTACCCGCGGCTTGACGCCGCACTGAAAAAACAAGGACGCTGAACATGACGACTCCCCTGATGAACCGGCTCGGCGTCGTGCGCCGCCATATTGAACGCGCCGACCGGGCTGCGGTGGACATGCTGGGCAAGCTTGGCAGCGCTACGGTGCACGAGGCGATGGGCCGCCTGGGACTGATGAAGCCCTACATGCGTCCGATTTACAGCGGCGAGCCGGTATCCGGCACCGCCGTGACGGTGCTGCTGCACCCGGGCGACAACTGGATGATGCACGTCGCCGCCGAGCAGCTGCAGCCAGGCGACATCGTGGTCGCTGCGCTCACCGCAGAATGCACCGACGGCTATTTCGGCGACTTGCTGGCCACGAGCTTCATGGCGCGCGGCGCCAGGGCGCTGGTGATCGACGCCGGCGTGCGTGATGTGCGCACGCTGGCCGAGATGGGTTTCCCCGTATGGAGCAAATGCATCAGCGCCAAAGGCACCATCAAGTCCACGCTGGGCTCCGTCAATATTCCCGTGCTGTGTGCGGGCGCCCTGGTCAATCCGGGCGACGTGATCGTGGCCGACGATGACGGCGTGGTGGTGGTGCCGGCTGCCGATGCAGCCCGCGTGGCCGAAGCCGCGCAAAAACGCGAACAGCTCGAAGGCGCAAAACGCGCCAAGCTCGCCGCCGGCGTGCTGGGTCTGGACATGTACGACATGCGCGGTCCGCTGGCGCAGGCCGGTCTCGAATACATCGACTGATCATGGACACCCCATTCACTATCGGCATCGTCGGGTACGGCGAAGTAGGGCGCATCCTGGCCGAAGACTTGCGCGCGCAAGGCGTGGCGGTGCATGCCCATGACGTTTTCCCGGCCAGCGCGGAACACGCGGCGCGGCATGGCGTGCAACTGGCAGTCAGTCATGCTGAACTGGCGCAGAACGCCGACATGGTGTTCAGCGCCGTCACCGCCAGCCAGGCGTTGGCGGCAGCCAGCGCTTGTGCCGCGGACATGCGTGCGCAGGCCTGGTTCATTGACCTCAATTCTGCATCGCCTGGCACCAAGCAGCGCTGCGCGGCCGTCATCGAACAAGCTGGCGGTCGTTATGTGGAAGGCGCCGTGATGGCGTCCGTGCCGCCGTACCGCATCAAAGTGCCGTTGCTGCTGGGCGGCCCGCATGCCGGCGCGTTGTGCGGACAGCTTAATCAGCTGGGCTTTGCCGCAAGTGTGGGGTCCCAGCAGTTAGGCACGGCATCGGCCCTCAAGATGTGCCGCAGCGTGATGATCAAGGGGATGGAGGCGATGGTCATCGAAAGCTTTACCGCGGCCCGTGCCTATGGCGTGGAAGACCAGCTGATCGCCTCACTGCAGGAAACCTTTCCCGCCATTGACTGGAACACGCAGGCTGCCTACTTCTTTCAGCGCGTGATCCAGCATGGCCGGCGCCGCTCCGAAGAAATGCGCGAAGTGGCGCATACCGTGCGCGAAGCAGGGCTGGAGCCGTGGTCGGCCAGCGCCACCGCCGAGCGCCAGGCCTGGATCGCCGAACTGTTTGCAGCAAACGGCGAACGCAGTGCCGACTGGCGCATGGCAGCAGACTGCATTCTTACTCATGTCAGGAAACCGTGATGCCTGCAGACTTTATCAAGACCTCTGGCTGGATCGATTGGCAGGCCAACCCAGCCAAGCCGACGCTGGTCGTGCCGCCGGGCGCAGTGGATGCGCACTGCCACGTATTTGGCCCTGGCGGGCAGTTCCCTTTTGCGCCAGAGCGAAAATACACGCCTTGCGACGCCAGCAAGCAGCAGCTGTTCGCGCTGCGCGACCACTTGGGATTTTCCCGCAATGTAATCGTGCAGGCGACCTGCCATGGCTTTGATAACAGCGCCATGATGGATGCCTGCGCGGCCTCTGCCGGCATGGCGCGCGGCGTGGCAACCGTGCGCCGTTCGGTCAGCGACAAAGAGCTTGAAGCCATGCACGCGGCTGGCGTTCGTGGCGTGCGTTTCAACTTCGTCAAACGGCTAGTGGACGTGACGCCCAAGGCCGAACTGATGGAGATTGCCAGCCGCATCCGGCATCTTGGCTGGCATGTCGTGGTCTATTTCGAAGCACAGGACCTGCCGGAGCTGTGGGATTTCTTCAGCGTGTTGCCGACCATCGTGGTGGTCGATCACATGGGTCGCCCCGATGTGAGCAAGGCGGTTGATGGTCCCGAGTTTTCGCTGTTCCTGCGCTTGATGCGGGAGCATCCCAACGTCTGGAGCAAGGTCAGTTGCCCTGAGCGCCTGTCCGTGGCCGGCCCGGCGCAGGGATATGGCGATGTGGCGCCGTTTGCGCGCCGCGTGGTCGAGCAATTTCCTGATCGCGTGTTATGGGGCACGGACTGGCCGCATCCGAACTTGAAGGACCACATGCCGGACGACGGCCTGCTGGTCGACTTCATTGCCCGCATCGCGCCAACAACCCAATTGCAGCAAAAACTGCTGGTCGATAACCCCATGCGCCTTTACTGGCCGGAGGAACTGTAATGGCCCTGGAAAAACCCTATGCCGACGTGCCTGGCACGATCATCTTTGACGCCGACCAGTCGCGCAAAGGCTATAGCCTGAACCAATTCTGCATGTCGCTGATGAAGGCGGAAAATCGCGCCCGCTTCAAGGCCAACGAGCGCGCCTACCTTGATGAATGGGCGATGAGCGAGGAGCAGAAGCTGGCCGTGCTGGCGCGTGACCTCAATCGCTGCATGCGCGCCGGCGGCAATATCTACTTCCTGGCCAAGATCGGCGCCACCGACGGCAAGAGCTTTCAGCAAATGGCCGGCAGCATGACCGGCATGACGGAAGAAGAGTACCGCACCATGATGCTCAATGGCGGCCGCTCGCCAAACGGCAACCGCTGCATCGGCGAAGACGGCGACGCGCAAGCGCACCGCCAACCACAAGGAAAACACTGATATGGCGCGCATCACCGCATCCGTTTATACATCCCACGTGCCGGCGATCGGCGCCGCGCTCGACACGGGCAAGTCCGGCGACGATTATTGGAAGCCGCTGTTCGCCGGCTACGATTATTCGCGCGCCTGGCTGAAGGAAAACAAGCCCGACGTCATCTTCCTGGTCTACAACGACCACGCGACGGCGTTCAGCCAGGATTTCATTCCGACCTTCGCCATTGGCACGGCGGCGCAATTCATTCCGGCCGACGAAGGCTGGGGCCCGCGCCCGGTGCCCACCGTGATCGGCCATCCCGAGCTGGCATCGCATATCGCGCACAGCGTGATCCAGGACGATTTCGACCTGACCATCGTCAATCGCATGGATGTCGACCATGGCCTGACGGTGCCGCTGTCGCTGATGTGCGGCCAGCCGGACGCGTGGCCATGCCCGGTAATTCCGTTCGCGGTCAATGTGGTGCAGTACCCGGCGCCATCGGGTCGCCGTTGCTACCAGCTGGGGCAGGCGATCCGGCGCGCGGTGGAAAGTTTCGATCCCGCGCTGAATGTGCAGATCTGGGGTACGGGCGGCATGAGCCACCAGCTGCAAGGGCCGCGCGCAGGCCTGATCAACCGCGAATGGGATAACAATTTTCTCGACATGCTGCTCGCCGATCCGGCCGCCGCCGCTGCCATCCCGCACATCGACTACGTGCGCGAAGCAGGTTCGGAAGGCATCGAACTGGTGATGTGGCTGATCGCGCGCGGCGCCATGGACGACGCGTGCGGCGGTCCGGCGCCCATTCTCAAACATCGTTTTTACCATGTCCCGGCTTCAAATACCGCCGTGGGCCACCTTATTTTGGAGAACAAATGAAGACCATCAGAGTAGCGCTGGCGGGAGCGGGTGCATTCGGCATCAAGCACCTCGACGCGATTCGCCAGATCGACGGCGTGGAAGTCACGTCCATCATGTCGCGTGACTGGGCAAAAACGCAGGCCGTGGCGGACAAGTACGGCATCAGGCACGCCACAACGGACCTCAATGAATCGCTGGCCCGTTCCGATGTCGATGCGGTCATCCTGTGCACGCCGACCCAGATGCATGCCAGCCAGGCGCTTGCCTGCCTGAAGGCGGGCAAGCACGTGCAGATCGAGATCCCGCTGTGCGACATCCTGGCCGATGGCGAAGAAGTGGTGCGCGTGCAGCAGGAAACTGGGCTCGTTGCCATGTGCGGCCACACGCGCCGCTTCAATCCCAGCCACCAATGGGTGAACCAGCGCATCCGCGCCGGCCAATTCAACATCCACCAGATGGATGTGCAAACCTATTTTTTTCGGCGTTCGAACATGAACGCGCTGGGCCAGCCGCGCAGCTGGACCGACCATCTGCTGTGGCATCACGCGGCCCACACGGTCGACCTGTTTGCCTATCAGTGTGGCAGTCCCGTCGTGCAAGCCCATGCGATCCAGGGCCCGGTCAATCCGGCGCTGGGTATTGCGCTGGACATGTCGATCCAGCTCAAGGCGGCCAATGGCGCAATCTGCACGCTGTCGCTGTCGTTCAATAACGATGGCCCGCTGGGCACTGTGTTCCGCTATATCGGCGATACGGGCACCTACATTGCCCGCTACGACGATCTGGTCAACGGCAAGGAAGAGCCGATCGATGTGTCGCGGGTGGCCGTGTCGATGAATGGCATCGAACTGCAGGACCGCGAATTTTTCGCCGCCATCCGCGAGGGGCGCGAGCCGAACGGCAGCGTGGCCCAGGTGCTGCCTTGCTATCAGGTGCTGCAGCAGCTGCAAGGAGCGCTGGCATGAAGACCAAGGTAGCCATTATCGGCGCCGGCCCATCGGGCCTGCTGTTGGGACAACTGCTGCAGCGCCAGGGGATCGACAACGTGATCCTGGAAGCGCGCACCGCGGAATACGTATTGGGACGCATCCGCGCCGGCGTGCTGGAGCAGGGCATGGTGGACATGCTGCATGCGGCTGGCGCCGCCGAGCGCATGCAGCGCGAAGGTCATGTGCATGAAGGTTTCACGCTGTCCTTCAATGGCCGCGAGGAGCGCATCGACCTGAAGGCGCTCACCGGCGGCAAGACCGTCATGGTGTACGGCCAGACCGAAGTGACGCGCGACCTGATGGAAGCACGCAAGGCGTCCGGCGCCACCACCATCTACGAGGCAGAAAACGTGCAGCTGCACGACTTCTACACCAAGCGCCCGCGCGTCACGTTCACGCACAAGGGCGAACAGGTGGAGCTGGAATGCGACTACATTGCAGGCTGCGATGGGTTTCATGGCGTGTCGCGCCAGTCGGCGCCGGCCGACAAGATCACCTGCTTCGAGCGCGTCTATCCGTTTGGCTGGCTGGGCGTGCTTTCACGCACGCCGCCGGTGGCGGCAGAACTGATTTACGCCAGCCACGATCGCGGCTTTGCCCTGTGCAGCATGCGCAACGATATGCTCAGCCGCTATTACATTCAATGCTCGCTGGACGACAAGGTGGAAGAGTGGTCCGACGAACGCTTCTGGACCGAGTTGAAGGCGCGTCTGCCGGAGGCGGTGGCGGCGCGGCTGGTGACCGGGCCGTCTATCGAGAAGAGCATCGCCCCGTTGCGCAGCTTTGTGGCCGAGCCGATGCAGTTTGGCCGCATGTTCCTGGTCGGCGACGCGGCCCACATCGTGCCACCGACCGGCGCCAAAGGCCTGAACCTGGCCGCCAGCGACGTCCATACTTTGCACAGTGTGCTGGTCAAGCGCTATGAAACGGGCGACGAGGGCGTGCTGGCGCAGTATTCGGAAGTGGCGCTGCGGCGCATCTGGAAGGCGGAGCGTTTTTCGTGGTGGATGACGTCCCTGCTGCACAAGTTCGGCGATGACGGTTTTACACAGCGCATCCAGCAGGCGGACCTGGAATACTTTACCCAGTCCGAAGCGGGCCGGCGCACGATCGCGGAAAACTATGTTGGCCTGCCGTACGAGCAATTGAAATCGGCCTAGGACGACGCCAGCAGCGGCTTGGTCACCCAAGGCAAAGTCGCTCAGAAAATATACTGAGCGCGCATGGTGAAGCTGTGCGCCGTGCGCGCGCCATTGCGCCCCATCAGATAGGCCGCTTCGTATTGCAGTGTATGGGTGCCGATCGGTCTGCTGCCGAAAACGGCCGGGCCGACGCGGTGCGCCTGCTGGTTCGCCGGCAGCCAGTCGTTCCATTTTCCCACTTCGCCAAACGCCTGCAGGCCCGGTTGCAGCCAGCGCTTCCAGCGATATTTCAATTGCAGTTGATAAGCCAGCTCGGTCTGGCTGTCGCCGCCCGGCTCGCTGACCCTGACGTCGCGCTGGAAAAACAGGTTGGCGTTGACCTGGGTGCGGCCGATATCGGTCTTGAGCGCCGGGCCCCATTCGAGCGCGTAGCCTTCGGCGCGATCTTGCGGGCGCTCGATCTTGGTATGCAAGGCGACGTCGACGTCGAACTGGCCCTGGGTCAGCATGACATCGTTTTGCCACGCGGTTTCCACGTAGTGCATGGGCGAGCTGGTCGACTGTACCCAGGTGCCGTATAGCTCGGTGTACCAGCGCCCCGTGACGCCGTACCCGACGCCCAGTTCGGGCGCGGCGATGGTGCGGCCGCGAAAGCGCGCATTCCAGTATTTGAAGTCGATCGAGCTCTGGCCCGCCACATCGTAAGTGGTCACCATGTAGTACCCGGTGTCGGCCCAGGCCAGTGCCGGCGCGATGAGCAACGAGAACGCCGCAATGCACGTCAGGCGGGCGCAGGCGACAGGATTCAGCTTGTTCATGGGGATGTCTTCTCAGAGCACGTGTAGTGTGTCGTCAATCTATCCCGACTGGCGCGTCTTTGCAACGACAACAGCACCCCTGTCCGGCCCCAGCAACAAAGCTGGCCGCGAAAAGGAAATCGCTCGGCTCAAGGCGCCTGTGGCTTGGGCACGCCAACATTTCCGACGTCGAGCAATTCAGCCTGTTTGCGCGCCGCGCGCAAGCGTTGCAGTGGTGACGGGTGGGTTGCACTGCTGCCCCAGCTGGTCATGCTTCTGGCGTCGGCCAGTTTTCTGAAGTAGCCGGTCAGCGCCATGGCTGGCCACCCTGCGCGCCACGCCATCGCCAAGCCTGCTCGATCGGCCTGGACTTCTTGCGCCTTGTTAGATGCCGCCAGTTTGGTCTCCAGGCGAAGGTTATTATCCACAGCGTCTTCCAGTTCCGAAAACGGGCGGGCCAGCCAGCTTGGCTCGAGCCGGATGGCCTCTTCGAATTCCTTCAGATTGTGCAGCAGGATGGCGTGCTGCATCTCATGGCTGAGCAGCATGGCCAGCTCCGCATCGGTCAGCTTCAGCCGCTCGACATAGTCCTGGCTCAGCACAATCAAGCCGCCAGCCATGCACGAGCCATTGTCATCGGCGTCAGTGCTGACGTTGATTTCCCACGGCATGGCCGGCGCGTCCGGATCGTCGCGCCTGGCTTGCTCGCGCAGGCGCTGGGCAATGCGCTCGACGCGCGCCAGGAAGGCGGCGTCGCCGCTCAGCATGCCGGCGTGCGCCAGTTCCGCAATGCGAACGCGGTAGATTTTCGCTGCGCCAGCCATCACCTCCGCTTGCGTGACTGCGCGCGCGCCGGCGCTTGCCAGCAACAGGCCAGTGGCGAGGAGCAAAATGGAACGGGGCAGGGACATGACATCAATCATACCGTGTGCCCAAGACCTAGACCACCAGCATCCCTTTTTTTTCGGCCATTCCCAGCTCGGCCACGGTGCCAGAATTAAATTCAAGATAATCGGCCTCGATGCCATCGCTGAAGATGACGCCATGCTCGGGCATCAGCGACGTCAGCGTCAGCGTGGCCTCGCGCGTAATTTTGCCGAACACCAGCGAAGCGGCCGAGGTCTTGCTGGGGAACGGTTCGCGCACCGTAAAGTACAGGTAATCGGCGTCCCACGCGGTCTGTTCTATCGTCTGCTGCGCCGCGCCACCGGCAATGGCCGCCGCGCCCGCCATCAGGCTTTTGAGCCAGCCGGTCGACCCTAGCCCGGTCGAGACGATGATGCCGCTCGACGAGTGCTGTTCCTGCTGTTCGGCCAGCCGGATGGTATAGCGCGCCGACGTATGCGATTTGGGGCCGATGAAAATGTCGTTTACCCCGTAGATGCACTGCCCGTTGTTAAGCTGTGCCTTGGCCATGGTGACGTCACGCTTTTTGCAGCGCCCCGCAAACACGTCCGGAATGAGCACATCCAGGTCGCTCACCCGAAACGGCAACAGCACCCCGTCCCAGCGCTTCGGGTCCGGGTTGACGCCTACCAGCGGCTGGCCATCGAGATACTTGAGGGTGTTGGCCACCAGCCCGTCCTGGCCCAGCGTGATGACCGTGTCGTAGGGGCCGAACAGAAAATTCGGCAGGAAGGTGCGGTCTATCGTTTGCACCCGGCCGAGGCGCTCCAGCGCGGCCTGCGCGTCGCGCACGCAGTGCTGGTAAGTATCGTGCTCGGCCAGGTAGTCTGAATAGTCGGCGCCCAGGTGCTCGACGTAGAACTTGGCCTGGCCGACCGTATTGTATTTCGCGACCAGATCTTCCAGCCTGGTCTTGCGCGTGACCAGGATGGTTTTGTTTTCAGTAAGCCGCGCCATCGCTATTTCCTGGCCGGTTGATTGATGATCTCGCGCAGCAGGTCGGGCGTGATATTGAGCTGACCGATCTTGCCCGCGTTGCCGGCGATGTCCTGGAATGCCATTGCCATCATCTGGTTCGGCTGCATGCCGCTCATCGCCAGCGCCTGCAGGATTTTTGGATCGACGCCGGCATAGGCCTGCATCAGCACCGACACCGCATGCGCCTTGACGTCGGCCTCCTGCCTGGCGTTTTCCATGGCCAGCGCGACCAGGTCGGTGTTCTTCGCTTCCAGCGCGATCTTGGCGTCCATTTCTGCCTGCTGCAGTTCGTGCTGCTTTTGCTGGATGCTGCGTTCGGCGTCCATCTGCGTTTCGCGAATCTGGCGGCGCTTGGTTTCCACCGCAATTTCCGTGTTCAGTTCATTTTCCTTGATGCGGCGTTCCTGCTCCACCGCGCTATTGCGCCGCGTGTACACGGCTTCATCGGCTTCGCGCAGGATCTGTTCGCGTGCCTGCGCTTCGAGTGCGCGCGATGTCTCGGGCGTCGGCTTGATCGCCAGAAAAGACAGGCCAAGAATTTCGATGCCCAGTGCCTGCAGCTCGGTATTGCCCTTGACCGCTTCCGTCACCAGCGTGGCCAGGGTGTCGGTGGCCTTGAGGGCGTCGCGCAGTGGCAGGTTTTGCAGGCCCTTGCGGGTGATGACCTTGACCGCATTGATGATCCGCTGCGACAGTTTCTTCGGGTCGTCCGAAATGTACAGCTGCGTGACCGGGTTGATCGCAAAGTTCAGCAGCGCGCCGATCTTGGCCGGGTCGGTAATCCGGTACGTGACCTGGCCTTGCACCGTGATGAGCTGAAAGTCCGACGAGTTCTCTTCAAAGATAAACGGCACGTCCTCGCTGCCCATCGGCACCGCCACCATCGAGGTGGTCGGCGCGTAGTAGAAAAAGGCCAGGCCGGCGCCTTCGCGCTTGACCTTGCCGTTCTTGAACTGCAACACGTAGGTGGTCGGCTGAAACTTGATGAATTTAATGCTGAACATCTTCTTCTCCCAAGTGGGGTCGTTCAGAGGCCGCGCGCGAGCAGCGTGAGCCGTTCGCGCAGTTCCGGTTTCAAGCGGTGCAGCTGGGCTGGCCGGTGCGCGCCGGCCGTGTCGAACTGTCCATCGATCGCTTCGAGCATCGCCATCTCGGCCACTTTGCGGCGAAAACTGACCTTGTTGAGCGGCTCGCCCATCAGGCCTTCGTAAATGCGCTGCAACTGGGTCAGGGTGAATGTGTCGCCCGCCAGGTAGCAGGGCAGGGAGGAATACTGGCTCTTGCTGCGCAGGCGCGAGACGGCCGTGTCGACAATGGTGCGATGGTCGAACGGCAGGCTGCCGAGTTTGTCGACCCGCGCCAGCTTGATGTCCGGATGGCCGGCGCGCTCGATCACGTCAAACGACACCAGTGCGTAGTAGGTCACCGACAGCGACCAGCCGCGCGGATCGCGCCCCGGGCCGGAAAACGTGGCCAGCTGTTCGAGATAGGGCGCGTCGATGCCGGTCTTGTCCTTGAGTACGCGCAGCGCCGCATCCCTGGCGTCGCTGTCCTCTTCGACGTGGATGAAGCCGCCGGGCAGGGCGAGCACGCCCTGGTAGGGTTCGCGTTCCCGTTTCAGCAGGGCTACGCTGAGCTGCTCGTCCTTGAGCGTGAGCAGGACCACATCGACGGTGCTAATGACTTCGTTCATGGCAAGATCCAGGCAAGTGGCGACTAAGGCCATTCATGTGCGTAAGCTTCTGTCCGGCAAAATCGCGTGATACCTTCGCTATTGCGACGATTATAGGCTAGTTAGTTTAATTGGTGTACTAACTTCTCGCGTGTTCCCCACGCGCGCGCAAAATCGACGGAAACGCTCTTTGCGGACATTCCGATCGGTCGCACACCTTGCACCCGGTGCCGATCGGCGTGGCCACGTTTGGGTCCAGCAGGTTCAAGCCCTTGGCGTACACCAGGCGGTGTGCCTGCGTAATGTCGCATCCGAGCGCCACCGCGAACGATTTTCCGGCCGCGAGGAATCCTGGCGCCCCCGCATTGACCTGGCGAGCGATCCACAAGTAGGTGCGCCCGTCCGGCATGCGCGCCACTTGGCGCAGCACCCGTCCCGGATGACTGAACGCTTCGTACACGATCCACAAGGGGCAGGTGCCGCCAACCCGTGAAAAGTGGAAATCGGTCGCCGACTGTCGCTTCGACACATTGCCTGCGCGGTCAACCCGCATGAAGAACACGGGCAAGCCCAGCAGGCCCGGGCGCTGCATCGTGCTCAGACGGTGGCAGACTGCTTCGAAGCTGACGCCAAACTGGTGCGCCAGCAGCTCGATGTCGTAACCGCAGCGCTCGGCCGCCTGCAGGAAGCGCCGGTACGGCATCAGCACCGCGCCGCCGAAATAGTTCGACAGCGCCAGGCGTGCGCTGGTGCGCGCCGCGTCGCAGGAAAACGCCGCCGCCTGCACCAGCGCTTCAAGCACGTCGCCCTGTTCCAGCAAGCCCAGTAGCGCCGCCATCTGGAACGCTTGCTGACCGCTGCTCATCGCCTCTGGCAGCCACAGTAATTTCTGGGCGGCGTCAAACTGGCGCTTGCGAAGCAGCACCGCCTGATCGGGCGAGGTCAGCACCGTCACGCCGTGTCCTTGTTCGAGCCGCGCTTGCAACGCCGGCGCACTGTTGTCGACCAGTAGTTCGGCCTGCTCGTCCAATTCGCCGATGTAGTTCTGGCGCTGATTGAGGTAGTCGCGCACTTCCTCGTCGGTCGACGGTGGCATCGCGCTGACGCCGCGGCTGCCCAGGTCGAACTGGGATTCGAGCGCGTCGGCGCGTTCGGCCACCATGCGGTAGCGCCGCTGCAGCTGCAAAATTGAGCGCGCCACGCCAGGCATGTTCTCGACCAGCATTTTCAGTTCGGCCAGCGAGCTCGCCTCGGCGTCGGGCAATTCGCTAAACACGTCGCGCACGTCGGCCACCAGGCCGGCGCTGTCGTGTTCCGAAAACATTTGCGGATCGACGTTGAGCACCGCGCCGATGCGCAGCAGGATTGGCACCGTCAATGGCCGCTGGTTGCGCTCGATCTGATTCAGGTAGCTCGGCGAAATGCCCAGCGCTTTGGCCAGGGCCGCCTGGGTCATCTTGTGCTCTTCGCGCAGGCGCTGCAGGCGCACTCCCATGAACACCTTAGCCATGATGGTGGATTTCGCACAAATCTTCGCAAACTTCGCAAGTTTGCAGAGTTTTCTTCGCATTTACTAGCATGAATACGTCTTTCTTGTGTTCTTCGGTTAGCGAATAATGCAAACAATTGAAGGAAATCGCAAGCGCTCAACGCTATTTATTTTCACCGCACCGGAGACCATCGCATGTCCAACACTATCCCTACCGTAGCGCTGCTGATCAACGGCGAATGGGTCCAGTCAAGCACCACCGTCTGGCAAGACGTCGTCAATCCGGCCACCCAAGAAGTGCTGGCGCGGGTGCCGTTCGCCACCCCGACCGAAGTGGCGCAGGCCGTCTCAAGCGCCAAGCGCGCCTTCAAGACCTGGCGCAAGACGCCGATCGGCGCGCGCGCCCGCATCTTCCTCAAGCTCCAGCAACTGATCCGCGAGAACATGGCCGACCTGGCCGCGACGCTGACGGCCGAACAGGGCAAGACCTTGCTTGACGCCGAGGGCGACATCTTCCGCGGCCTGGAAGTGGTTGAACACGCGGCCAATATCGGCACTTTGCAGATGGGCGAATTCGCGCAAAACGTGGCCTCCGGCGTCGACACCTACAGCGTGCTGCAGCCGCTGGGCGTCTGTGCCGGCATCACGCCGTTCAACTTCCCGGCCATGATCCCGCTGTGGATGTTCCCGATGGCCATCGCCTGCGGCAATACCTTCGTGCTCAAGCCGTCCGAGCAAGACCCGCTGGTGACCGAAAAGCTGGTTCGCCTCGCCCTGCAGGCGGGCATCCCTGCAGGCGTGCTTAATATCGTCCATGGCGGCGCCGACGTGGTCAATGCGCTGTGCGATCACCCGGACATCAAGGCGATTTCGTTTGTCGGTTCGAGCAAGGTCGGCACCCACGTCTACCAGCGCGCCACCCTGGCCGGCAAGCGCGCCCAATGCATGATGGGCGCCAAGAACCACGCCGTGGTGCTGCCGGACGCGAACAAGGAACAGACGATCAATCAGCTGCTGGGCGCGGGCTTCGGCGCCGCCGGCCAGCGCTGCATGGCCGCCTGCGTGGCGGTGCTGGTGGGCGAAGCGCGCAGCTGGCTGCCAGAACTGGTGCAAAAGGCGCAGCATCTGACCGTTGGCGCAGGCAAGGACAATCCCGACCTGGGCCCGCTCATTTCGTGCGCGGCCAAGGAGCGCGTGCTGGCGATGGTCGCGGCAGGCGTCGAGCAAGGCGCCACGCTGGCACTGGACGGACGCGCGGTGCAGGTGGCCGGCTACCCGAGCGGGAACTTCATCGCGCCCACCATCCTGTCCGGCGTCAAGCCAGGCATGGTGGTGTACGACCAGGAGATCTTCGGCCCGGTGCTGGTGGTGGTGGAAGTGGACACGCTCGACGAGGCCATCGCCCTGGTCAACGCCAACCCGAACGGCAACGGCACGGCCTTGTTCACCCAGAGCGGCGCGGCGGCGCGCAAATTCCAGGAAGATATCGACGTCGGCCAGGTTGGTATCAACGTGCCGATTCCGGTGCCGGTGCCGCTGTTCAGTTTTACCGGTTCGCGCGGCTCCAAGCTGGGCGACCTGGGCCCGTTCGGCAAGCAGGTGGTGCTGTTCTATACCCAGACCCAGACCATCACCCAGCGCTGGTTCGCCGACGCCGCCTCGGTCGGCCAGGTCAACACCACCATCAGCTTGAAGTAAGGCCATGGATTTTCATCTGAGTGAAGAGCAGCGCGCCTATCAGGAGGCGGCGCGCGCCTTTGCCGAAGGCGCGCTGGCGCCGCACGCCGCGCACTGGGACGCCACCTCCTACTTTTGCCGCGACACGCTGGCCAAGGCGGGCGAACTCGGTTTCTGCGGCCTGTACACGCCGCAGCGCTGGGGTGGGCTTGGCCTGTCGCGCCTCGACGCGGCCATCGTGTTCGAGGAACTTGCGGCCGGCTGCACCTCCACCACCGCCTACCTCACCATCCACAATATGGCGACCTGGATGGTGGCGCGCTGGGGCGGCGAAGCCGTGTGCGAGCGCTGGGTGCCGCGCCTGGCCAGCGGACGCGCGTTGGCCAGCTACTGCCTGACCGAAGCGCAGGCCGGCTCGGATGCGGCGGCGCTGGCCACCCGCGCGCGGCGCGACGGCGAGCATTACGTCATCGATGGCAGCAAAGCCTTCATCTCCGGCGCCGGCAGCACCGACCTGCTGGTGGTGATGGCGCGCACCGGCGAACCGGGCGCCGGCGGCGTATCTGCTTTCGCGGTACCGAGCGACACGCCCGGCATCACCATTGGCCGCAGGGAAGAAAAGATGGGCTGGAACAGCCAGCCCACCTGCGCCATCAGCTTTGACGCGGTGCGCGTGCTGGCTGCCAACCGCCTGGGCGAAGAAGGGCAGGGCTTTGCGATGGCGATGAAAGGACTCGATGGTGGCCGCATCAATATCGCCTCCTGCTCGATCGGCACCGCGCAAGCGGCCTTGAACCGCGCCCAGGCCTATTTGCAGGAACGGGTCCAGTTCGGGCGCGAGCTGGCCCAGTTCCAGGCCTTGCAGTTCAAGCTGGCCGATATGCTCACCGAATTGGTGGCGGCGCGCCAGCTGGTGCGCCTGGCCGCCTGGAAGCTGGATAACGAAAGCCCGCAGGCCAGCGCGTTTTGCGCCATGGCCAAGCGCTTCGCCACCGATGTCGGTTTTAACGTCGCCAACGACGCCCTGCAACTGCATGGCGGCTATGGCTACATCCGCGAGTTCCCGCTTGAGCGCCACGTGCGCGACACGCGGGTCCATCAAATCCTTGAAGGCACCAACGAAATCATGCGCCTGATCATCGCACGGGCAATCCTGCGAGACGGCGCCACGGAGACATTGAAATGAACAGAACTTATCCCGGCCTGATGGTCGAACGCCATCAGCACACTGCCGTCATCACGCTGCACAACCCGCCCGCGCATACGTGGACGCTAGCCAGCCTTGCCGGCCTGGCAGAACTGGTCGGCGACCTGCAAGCCGAATCGGACATCTACGCGCTGGTCATCACCGGCGCCGGCACCAAGTTCTTTTCCGCCGGCGCCGACCTAAAATTGTTCGCCGACGGCGACAAGACTGTGGCGCGCGCGATGGCGCAGCGCTTTGGCCATGCCTTCGAAGCGCTGGCCGCATTTCGCGGTGTGACCATCGCTGCCATCAACGGCTACGCAATGGGCGGCGGCCTCGAATGCGCGCTTGCCTGCGACATCCGGATCGCCGAAGAACACGCGCAAATGGCGCTGCCGGAAGCGTCGGTCGGCTTGCTGCCATGCGCCGGCGGCACCCAGAACCTGGCGCGCCTGGTGGGCGAGGGCTGGGCCAAGCGCATGATCCTGTGCGGCGAAAGGATCGACGCGGCGCGCGCACTGTCGATCGGCCTGGTCGAAGAAGTGGTGCCCAGCGGGCAGGCACTGGACGCGGCGCTGGCGCTGGCGGCCAAGGTCGCGTGCCAGAGTCCGGGCAGCGTTGCCGCATGCAAGGACTTGATCCAGGGCGCGCGCAGCGTGCCGGCGCAGCACATGTTGCCGCTCGAACGGGAGCGCTTCGTCAGCCTGTTCGACACCCAGGACCAGCAGGAAGGCGTGCAGGCGTTCATCGACAAGCGCGCAGCGAGGTGGCGCAATGCTTGATGCATCGGTACGGCTCGAAGAAATCGACTGCGCCGGCGGCATGCGCGTGGCCGTGGCCACGCTGGACGCGCCAAAATCGCTGCACGCGCTGACGCTGGAGATGATCCGCGTGCTGGACCATGCCATGCGGCGCTGGTCGGACGATCCGAACATTGCGTGCGTAGTGCTGCAGTCGAGCACCGACAAGGCGTTTTGCGCCGGTGGCGACGTGCGTGGCCTGCGCCAGGCGATTCTCGACGATATGCAGGGCGTGCCGAATGCGGCCGCGCGCGATTTCTTCAGTGAGGAATACCGGCTCGACCTGCGCATCCACACCTACGCCAAGCCGGTGCTGGTGTGGGGCGGCGGCATCGTCATGGGCGGTGGTCTCGGCCTGATGGCAGGCGCCAGCCACCGCGTGGTCACCGAAACGACCCGCATCGCGATGCCGGAAATATCGATCGGCCTGTTTCCCGACGTGGGCGCCAGCTGGTTCCTGCCGCGCATGCCGGGCCGCAGCGGCTTGTTCCTTGGCCTGACCGGCGCGCCGCTCAATGCCAACGACGCCCTGTTCACTGGCCTGGGCGACTACTGCCTGCCGCAGCAGGATCGCGCAGCGCTGCTGGCTGCCTTGCGCACGGTTGCGTGGAGTGACGCGCGCGGCAATCACCTGGCGCTCGATCGCGTGCTGCGCCAGTTCGCAGCAGTGAGCAAGGCGCCGTCCCAGGTGCGCATCCATTTCGACGCCATCGAAGCGATGACGGCGCCGCGCAGCCTGGATGAAGTCGTGGCCGCCATCTGCGCCTACGATGGCGATGCGCCCTGGCTGCAGGCGGCGGCAAAAGCACTGGCAGCGGGCGCGCCATCGTCGGCCGCGCTGTTGTGGGAAGTGCGCGAACGCGCGCGCCATCTGAGCCTGGCCGAGGTGTTCCAGCTCGAATTGCGCGCCGCCCTTGTTTGCTGCGCAGGGCCTGACTTCATCGAAGGCGTGCGCGCCCTGTTGATCGACAAGGACAACGCGCCGCGCTGGAGCGCCAACCCGGCCGGCCTGGTGCGCCTACTTTAACCATTCAGTGGAGAATCTTATGCAACATATAGCATTTATCGGATTAGGTAATATGGGCGCGCCAATGGCGCACAACCTGCTGCGCGCCGACTACCGGCTGTCGGTGTTCGACCTGTCCGCCGCAGCCGTTGCGGCCCTGGTGGGCGCCGGCGCGCGCGCTGGCGCTTCGGTCGCGGACGCGGTGCGCGAGGCCGACGTGGTCATTTCGATGCTGCCGGCCGACAGCCACGTGCGCGAACTCTATCTGGGCAAGGGTGGCGTCCTGGAGCACGCCAATCCACAAGCACTGCTGATCGATTGCAGCACCATTTCGGCCGATGTGGCCAGGGAAGTGGCCGGCGCCGCGGCGGCGCGCGGCTTTGCCATGCTCGACGCGCCGGTGTCCGGCGGCACCGGTGGCGCCAGCGCCGGCACGCTCACCTTCATCGTCGGCGGCGACGCGGCGGCGCTGGAGCGTGCGCGTCCCGTGCTGGCCAAGATGGGCAAGAACATCTTCCACGCCGGCGCCGCCGGGGCGGGCCAGGTCGCCAAGATCTGCAACAACATGCTGCTGGGCGTGCTGATGGCGGCGACCGCCGAAGCGCTCAACCTGGGCGTGGCGCATGGCCTTGATCCGGCAGTGCTGTCGGACATCATGGCCAAGAGCTCTGGCCGCAACTGGGCGCTGGAGCTGTACAACCCGTGGCCCGGTGTCATGGAGAACGCGCCGGCGTCGCGCGACTATGCAGGCGGTTTTGGCACGGCCCTGATGCTCAAGGACCTGGCTCTGGCGCAGCAGGCCGCGCAGGCGGCGCAATCGGCTACGCCACTGGGCAGTCTGGCGAAGCAGCTGTACCAGCTGCATCAACAACAAGGCAATGGCCAGCGGGATTTCTCCAGCATCCTCAAACTCTTTCAGCCGGCATAGGCCTGTTAAAATCCGGGCGATGAATTCATCGCTTTCTTTCACGGCCTCGCTCGCCTTTTCCCCAAGCGGCCGCTTGCACCTGGACCTGGTTTCTGCCGAGCAGGCTGGCGTAACGCGGGCTGTGCTGGCGCGCGTCCAGCACGCGTTCGAACGCAGCGCCGCCTCCGGCTTGCTGCATCTGGGCGCGAGCGAACTGGCCGTCCCCTTGCCGCCGTCGCTCGCCTTCGGCCGCGAGCTGGCGCACCTGTTCATGACCCGCTTGTGCGCCGTGCCGGATCTGGCCCAGCAATGGGGCAGCCTGGTCATACCCGCGCCGCAAGCCGAACTGGCACAACTACTGGCCGGCGTGCCGCCCATGGTGGGCGCCGAATACCTGGAACTGGCGCGTCTGGAAGCCCTTTGGTACGACCTGTTGTGCGAGACCCAGGCCCAAATCGCGCAGGCCGATGGCGACGTGCAGGCTTGGCTGGCGCGCAAGCATCCCAGCTGGAACCTGCTGGGACGGGTCTGTTTCAATCTGGCTGAAAACAAGGCCAACCCCGAGCTGCCCTTTGCCTTCCTGGCCACCTATGGCGCCACCATGTCGCAGCAAGCGAAGGTGCAGCACGTCCCGCTGGGGCGCGCGCTGCAGGAATATGCGGGCAGTGAAAACCGCGACGCCTTGCTGCGCTTGCTGCTGCCGGTGCACAAGGCGTCCGAGCAGTGCCCGTGGCTGGGCGCGTTGGTCGCCTCCGGTGCGATCTACCATGCGCGCGCCTGGTCGCCCCACGATGCGCACCAGTTCCTGCAAAATGTCCCCCTGTTCGAAGCCTGCGGCATCGTCGTGCGCATCCCGGACTGGTGGAAGCCGGGCCAGCCGCCGCGTCCGCAAGTGCAAGTGAGTATCGGCCAGCGCCAGGCGGGCTTGGGCCTGCATGCCCTGCTCGATTTCAACGTCGCCTTTTCGCTGGGCGAAGAATCGCTGACGCCAGCAGAATGGGCCGAGCTGATGGCTGCCGGTTCCGGCCTGGTACGCATCAAGGGCCGCTGGGTCGAGGTCGACCGCGCCCAGCTCGACACCGTGCTGGCACACTGGAACACGGTGCAGGCGCACGCCGGGGAGGGCATTTCTTTTCTCGACGGCATGCGCCTGCTGGCCGGCGTCAACGTGGAAGCCAAAGGCGCGCCGGCCCTGGCGGCGCCCGACAAGCTGTGGTCAACCGTGGTGGCGGGCGACTGGCTCCGGACCGTGCTCGACGACTTGCGCCATCCGGCACACGCTGGCGCGGCGGCGCTGCCGGGCCCGGAACTGCAAGCGCAGCTGCGACCGTACCAGCAAGACGGCGTGCGCTGGCTGCATTTGCTCAATCGCCTGGACCTGGGCGGTTGCCTGGCCGACGATATGGGCCTGGGCAAGACAGTGCAAGTGCTGGCCTTGCTGCTGCTGGCCAGGCGCGACGCCGACCCGGGTCCCCATCTGCTGGTGCTGCCCGCTTCGCTGATCGGCAACTGGCAAGCCGAAATCGCCCGTTTCGCGCCCAGCCTGCGCACGCTGGTGGCCCATCCGTCGGCCGTGCCGAGCAAGACGCTGGCGGCGTTGCCGGCAGATCACTTCGGCCAGGTCGACGTGGTACTGACCACCTACGGCACACTCGCACGCGTGCCGGCACTGCTGGCCACGCACTGGTCGATCGTGGTGCTCGACGAAGCGCAGGCAATCAAGAATCCGGGCGCGCAGCAAACGCGCGCGGTCAAGAATTTGCACAGCCGCGTGCGTTTCGCGCTGACCGGCACGCCCGTCGAAAACAGTCTGGGCGACCTGTGGTCGCTGTTCGATTTCATTTGCCCCGGCTTGCTGGGCGGGGCAAAAGCCTTCGGCGGCTTCGTCAAGCGCCTGGAGCAGGGCGAGGGCGCGGTGTACGCGCCATTGCGTAAATTGGTCCAGCCGTATATTTTGCGGCGCCTGAAAAGCGACAAGCGCATCATCGGCGACTTGCCCGACAAGACAGAATTGAAAGCCTATTGCGCCTTGTCGCGCGTGCAGGTCAGCTTGTACCAGACGGCCGTGCAAAGTTTGCAGCAACAGCTGGCCAGCGCCGAAGGCATCGCGCGGCGCGGCATCGTGCTGGCATTCCTGATGCGCTTCAAGCAGATTTGCAACCATCCGGCGCAGTGGTCGGGCGACGGCGACTATGCCCCCGCAGACAGCGGCAAATTCGCGCGCTTGCGCGAGCTGGCCGAGGAAATCGCGGCGCGCCAGGAAAAGGTGTTGGTGTTTACCCAATTCCAGGAAATGACGGCGCCGCTGCACGACTTCTTGCACAAGATATTCAAGCGTCCCGGCCTGGTGTTGCATGGCGGTACAGCGATCCGCGCGCGCAAGGGGCTGGTCGACCAGTTTCAGGACGAGGCTGGGCCGCCGTTCTTCGTGCTGTCGATCAAGGCTGGCGGCACCGGCCTGAACTTGACGGCAGCCTCGCACGTGATCCATTTTGACCGCTGGTGGAACCCGGCCGTCGAAAACCAGGCCAGCGACCGCGCCTACCGCATCGGTCAAAAGAAAAATGTGCTGGTGCACAAGTTCATTTGCCGCGGCACCATCGAGGAAAAGATCGATAGCTTGATCGAAACCAAGCAAAACCTGTCCAACGACCTGCTGGAAGGCGGCGCCGAAACGCGCCTGACGGAGATGAGCAACGATGAACTAATTCGCATGGTATCGCTCGATATGAATAGCGCAGCGATAGAATAGGAAGGACACGATGGGCTGGAATAACGATGGCGGCTGGGCGCCGTACGTATCGGTGGCGCAACGGCGCGCCAATGCGGACAAGGCGATCAAGACCTTGAAAAAGAAGGGACGGGTATGCGTCCCGGTGGTGATCGACACGCGCGCCATCGCCACCACGTTTTGGGGCAAGCAATGGTGCGACAACCTGGAGCAGTACAGCGATTATGAAAATCGCCTGCCGCGCGGGCGTACCTATGCGCGTAATGGTTCCGTGGTCGACTTGCAGATTGGGACGGAGAGCATTACCGCGCTAGTCTCCGGCTCGAGCCTGTATGAGGTGAAGGTCACCGTGCGCCCGCTGGAACCGGACCTGTGGCAAGCGATACTGGCCCGTTGCGCCGGCCAGGTCGCGTCGCTGGTTGAGCTGCTGCAAGGGCGCTTGTCGGCCGCGGTGATGGCGGTGGTGGCGCAAGCTGGCAGCGGGCTGTTTCCGGCGCCGCGGCAAATTCGGTTTACGTGCAGCTGCCCCGACGGCGCCAATATGTGCAAGCATATTGCCGCTGCCTTGTATGGCGTGGGCCACCGGCTCGATCAGCAGCCGGAATTGCTGTTCCTGCTGCGCAATATCGATCCCGCCCAGTTGATCCAGGGCGCAGTGCAGGGCACACTGGTCCAGGCCGAAACCGATCCGGGTCAGAATCTCGCTGATGCCGATTTGTCGGCCTTGTTTGGGATCGACCTTGACGTGGCGGCCGTGTCCATCGCCAGCCCGGCTCCGGTCAAGACCATCAGCGCCGGCGAACTGACGGCCCGTGGCGTGCCGGTTCACATGCGCCAATGCTGGCTCAAATCGGGCGTGTTGCTGGCCAGCGGACAGCGGGCGGTGTATGCGCTGGCTGACCATTCCGAGCAGGCGATTGCTGACTATCTGGCGCGGCGGGCAAAAAATTTGGCATAAAGCGCGATTGGCCGGATTGACCCTGCGGCCGTCATCTGATAGTGTCTGACTAGACTGGTCCGAATTTCTGGGAGATGCTGTGCGCACATGGCAAATGCAAGAAGCGAAAGCGCGTTTATCAGAGCTTATGAAGCTCGCCGAGAGCGAGGGGCCGCAAGATATCACCCTGCATGGGCGATCAGTTGCGGTCGTATTGTCACGCTCCGCTTTTGAAAGCCTGTCAGGAAGCAAACAGTCCTTAGTTGAGTTCATGCGCAATTCGCCCCTGTTCGGGCTCGAAGACATGGATTTTCAGCGTAATCAAAGCGCAACGCGTGAGGTGGATCTTTGAGCTATCTGCTCGACACCAACGTCTTGTCCGAGTTGCGCCGCAAGGCGCCTAGCGATCGCGTAGTCGCATGGATGGCCCAGCGCCCGGCTTCAACCTTGTACTTGAGCGTGCTAACGCTCGGCGAGTTACACAAGGGCGTTGAAGGTTTGACTGACGCCGGTCGCCGCGCGGGCCTACTCGATTGGCTTGAGACCGAATTGCCAGCCTTCTTTACCGGGCGTATCCTGCCGGTGGATCTGCAGGTCGCAGATCGCTGGGGGCGCATGATGGCCGCAGCAGGTCGCCCATTGCCAGCCATAGACAGTCTGATAGGCGCGACTGCCGCGCATTATGGTTTGAGTCTGGTGACGCGCAATGCACGCGACTTTGCGGACATGGGACTGGATGTTATTGACCCGTGGACCGATTGAAGATTTACCTCTCTCAATACTGACAGAAAGGCTGACCACACATGTCCCGCACCCCATCGCGCCGCAACAGCTTGTTCATCGTTTTACTCGCCAGCGTATTTTTGAGTGCCAATGCGGCCGAGCCGGCACCGCCCGATGTCGCCCTGTTCATGGCCAAGCTGGACCTGGCTGGCGCCAAGATTGACCAGGTGCGCAATATCACGCCCGGCAAGGGCAGCAACTTCCAGCCATCCTTTGTCCCCGACGGCACGGCTGTGCTGTTCGTGTCGCCGCGCTCGGGCACGGCCAATATCTACCGCTACACCATCGCCAGCGGCGCAACGAGCGCCGTCACCCAAACCAAGGAAAGCCTGTATTCGCCGACAGCCCTGGCCGATGGCAGCGGTTTCGTCGCGGTGCGCGTGGTCACGGCCGATCCTTACTACGGCCTGGAAGCGCACGAGCCGCCACTGTGGCGCTTCGGCTGGGACGGCAAGCCGATCGGCGCCTTGATCGACACCAAGCGCGCCGCCTACTATGCGATGGTCGGCGAGCAGCAACTGGCCATGTTCCTGGTCGACGATGTCGCCGAGCGCAATGCGCACAAGGCGGTGCTGGTGCACCGAACCACTGGAAAAGTGACGCTGCTGACCAACAAGCCAGGCCGCTCGCTGGGGCGCACGCCCGACGGCAAGCGCGCCACCTTTGTCGACCAGACCGACCCCAAACACTGGGTCATCGCCGCCATGGGGCCGGACGATGCGCAGCCGCAGGTGCTGGTCGATACGGCGGTAGGCAAGGTGGACGAACCGGAATCGGCGCGCAGCCAATACTTCGTGTGGCTGCCCGATGGCTCGATGCTGATGGCCAACGGGAGCAAATTCTTCCGCTGGAACGGCGTCAAGGGAAGCAGCTTCACGCCGTTTGCCGACCTTGGAACCCTGGGCGGCATGATCAAGAATATTGCGGTGAGTCGGGACGGCACGCAGCTGGCGTTCTCGGTAGCCATGGACCGCCCTTCAGCGACGCAATAAATGATGAACAATCGTGCTGAATGGGGAGATCAGGCCATCGCGGCAAAAGCTGCGGATGCGCTGGCGCCAGTGTGGAAGGCGTTCATCAAGACCAAGTTCTTCGTGGCGTTCCTGCGCTCGCTGGACGACGACCCGAAAAACTACCGCCTGCTCACGGCCAGCAATCCGGACGACGGTAGCAGTACGCTGATGATTTCCGAAGCGCGCGAACGGCTGGAGCAGAACCCGGGCGATGGTATCGTTCCCTTGTCCGGCGCCGAGATATTGCGCCGGCTGGACGACGACGCCGGCATCCAGGTGGTGCTGGGCGAGGGCGCTTTTCCCATTTCGAACAAGCGCGCGCGCTGGCTGCGCAGCGGCATAGAGCTGACCCAGGCGCGCGCCGCCACCAGGAGTCTGCTGCGCGCGGCCGCGCCGGCGGCGCCATTGCCGGTGCTTCATCCGGGCGCGCAGCCAGCGCGCCAGGCTCCCGTGCTGAAGCCGCGCTATGTCAAGCCGGTGGTGCTGTCGCTGGCCGCGACGGCGATCCTGGCAGCCATCCTCATTCCGCTCAGCTTGGCCCCGCAGCACATCAAGAAGCCGGCGCCGGCCGAAGTGCCCATCCCGACGAAGACGGCCAAAGCCGCGGCGGCGCCTGCTGCGATCGCCGCCAGCGCCGCCAAGCCGGAAGCGCCGGATGGCCAGGTTCCCTTCTCGGTGGCGTACAACAGTTTCACCGTTCGTCTGCCTGGCCTGGCCGAAGAAGTGGAAGCGTCGCCCGAGCAAGTCAAGCATATGGGCGACATCGAGACCCACCAATACCGGTTGCGGGCCGACGATATCAATTACATGATGGAGATCTCCATCTACCGCCGCCAGCGCATGCCGGCCGACCTGAGCGTCGAAATGGATGTGGCGCAGCGCGCCATCGTGGGCAAGGACGGCACTTTGATCCGCGCGACGCCGGTTGCGCTGCGCGGTGCAATGGGCCGTGAAGTATGGGTACGCCTGCCTAGTGGCGCCGAGCGCGTGGCGCGCTACGCCTTCATTGGCAATAAATTTTGCGCAGTGATGGTGACAGTGCCCGATAGCGAACGTTCGGCCAAGCAGATCGAACGCTTCCTCAATTCGTTCCAACTAAATTAAATGCAAAAACTAATCAAAGAACTGACCAGGCTTTATCTGGTGGACGGCGTGTTCCCGCTTGAGATGCTGACACAGCACCTGCAAGGCCACGCCACCGTGGCCCGCAGCCTGGCCAACGCCGACGGCCTGACCCGCGCCATCGTCATCGCCTTTCCCAAGCTGCCCGACAGCGGCGAAGCGCAGCACTGGCAGCGCCTGTGCGAGGTAGCCAATGCCATGCAGACCAGCCTGGGCTTGCCAGCGCCGGCAGTGAGCATCTCGGGCGCCAATGCGTACGGCTTGTGGTTGTCGCTGGAAGCGCCCACGCCAGTGGCGCAGGTACAAGCCTTCCTGGCGCTGCTGCGCGCCGCCCACTTTCCAGAAATGGAGCTCGGTGACGACGCCGCCAGCGCCGCGGTCGAACTGCCGCCTTGCCTGCACCAGGCCAGCGGCAAGTGGGCCGCCTTCATCCACCCGGGCCTGGGCGCGTCGTTCGCCGACGAGCCGGGACTGGAAATGGCGCCGCCGCTGGCCGGCCAGATCGCGTTCCTGGAAGGCCTGAGCAGCATCAGCGCCGCCCAGTTCGCACACGCGCTGCAGCTGCTGCAGCCGGCGCGCAGCGCGCCCAGCGTGACCACTGCGCCGGACGGCCTGCTGCTCAAGGACGCCACGCTGGAAGACATCATCCAATTCCTGCATGCGAAAAATATCGAACCGACTTTCCGCCATCTGCTCAAATGACCAACGAAAAAACCATGAAAAAACTGATGCTGCTGTGCGCACTGGCCCTGGCCGGATGCGGCAAGTCGGCGCCCACGGACAGCCCGCTGCAAGCGGCTGCGCGCCACACCTGCATGGACACCATCGAGGCACGCGCCATCAACCGCAATTCGGTGGCCTACATCGCCGACGGCACGCCGGTGACCAAGAACAGCAAGGGCCAGCTGGCGGTGTCACTGAAGTTTTCGGCCAAGAATGAAATCGGCATGGCCTCGTCCATGCAAGCCCAGTGCACCGTCAGTGCGGACGGCAAGACGCTGGTCGATATCGCGGTCAAGGAAAGCCGCTGATCACACCTGTTCGTTCCAACCGCCCTTGACGCGGGTTGCCGAACGGTACGCGGTCGGCGTCGTCTGCAGCAGCTGCATGAAAGCGCGCCGCAGTGTCACTTCATTGCGAAAGCCCGACTGCAACGCCACCTGCAGGATCGACATGCCGGGCTGCTCGAGCAAGTCCTTGGCATGTTCGACCCGGCAGCGCGCCACGTAGCTATGCACTGGCATCCCCACCGCAGCCTGAAAGCGGCGCGCCAAATTGCGCACGCTCATGGCGGTGCGGTGCGCGCTGTCGTCAACCGTGATGTCGCGCTTGAAATTGCGCTCGATGAATTCCTGCGCCTGCTTGACGCGCTGGTCGCCATGCTGCTTGAAGGCGGCATTGCGCATCGCCATGCGCTCGTAGGTCGGATGGCTGAACGAATTGGTGTAGCGCGAAAACTTGTGCGCGATCGACTCGCCGTAAAAATGGCCGACCAGGTAGGCGCAGGCGTCCATGCACGGGTTGATCGAGGCGGCGCTGATGATGCGCCCGTCGATCACCAGCGGCGTGTCCGGGCTGAAGCGAATTTGCGGATAGTGGCGCGCGAACACGCGCTGATCCGACAGGTTGCCGGTCACTTCATGGCCATCGAGCAGGCCGGTTTCGGCCAGCAGCCGCACTCCGCTGGCCAGGCACAGCACGATGGCGCCGGCGTCGTACGCTTCGACCAGCCAGTTGCGCAGCGCGGCGGGCAGGGCGTGCCGGTCCTCGTCATGGAAAAACAGCGGCGCCACCACCACCACTTCCGGCCAGCCGGCCGCGCCGATGGTGCACTCGGGTGCGAGCTGCGGGCCGGTAAAGCTGCGCACCGGCGCGCTCGCCATTGCCGTCAGGCGCACATCGAACAGCGCGCTGGCGGCGATGTCGGCGCTCCTGGCGTGCAAGGTCCCCGCGACGGCGAACGCTTCCTTGACCAGCATGGCCATGCCGGCCCAGCAGTCATCACCAATGTAAATACCAACTGTCACCGGAGTTCTCATATGGCTGATACTAGCATTTAAGTTGGCTGAAATTCGATGTTCCCGATTTGCAACATACAGCTATACTCATTTTGAATTTATTTTTGGATAACGAGCTAAGGGACGGGCACATGTACAAGGCAATTGGCGCGATCGCATTATGTGGTTTATTGGGGGCGTGTAAAAACGACGCGCCGGCGCCGACGTCGGCCGATGCGGCCTTTCAGAAGTCGCTGCAGGAGCAGCTGCTGGACGCCAAGCCCGGCAGCGTGATCACCGTCCCGGCCGGCAAGTACCACCTCACCAGCGGCTTGACCCTGCGCGCCAACGGCGTGACCGTGCGCGGCGCCGGCATGGACCAGACAGTGCTGTCGTTCAAGGGCCAGGTCACCGGTCCCGAAGGCATGCTGGTTTATGGAAATGACTTCACCATCGAGGGCTTGACCATCGAAGACTCCAAGGGCGATGGCCTGAAGATCAACGACGGCGAAAACATCACGATCCGCAAAGTCAAAGTGCAGTGGACCGGCGGCTCCAAGGTCAGTAACGGCGCCTACGGTATTTATCCGGTCAAGACGCGTAACGTGCTGATCGAAGATTGCGTGGCCATTGCCGCCTCCGACGCCGGCATCTATGTCGGCCAGTCCAACGGCGTGGTGGTGCGCGGTTCGCGCGCAGAGCAGAACGTGGCCGGCATCGAGATCGAGAACACCGTCAACGCCGACGTCTACAACAACGTGGCCACCAACAATACGGGCGGCATCCTGGTGTTCAACATGCCCAATTTGTCGCAGCCCGGGCACAGCACGCGCGTATTCAAGAACCATGTCGATAAAAACAACCTGGGCAACTTCGCCGCCAAGGGCACCGCGGTGGCCAGCGTGCCGGCCGGTTCGGGCGTGGTGATCAATTCCAATTCGAAGGTCGAAATCTTCGACAACGACATCAGCGACAACCAGACCGCCAACGTTATCATTTCCAGCTACCACTCGACCGGCTACTTCACCGAAAAAGGCGTGGCCGCCAACTACGATCCGTATCCGAAGGCGATCTTCGTGTACGGCAACCGCTTCAAGGGCGGCGGCGATTCGCCCGACGGGCTCGATCTGAAGACGCTCAAGCTGGCCATGTTCGGCCTGGGCGGCCACCTGCCTGACGTGCTGTGGGACGGCTACGTCGACACCAAGCTGATGGTGGGCGGCGTATTGCCGCCGGAAGCGCGCATCTGCATCCAGGACGGCGTGGGCGTGCTCAATGCCGACGGCCCGCACAAGTACAAGAACCCGACCAGCGACAGCGCGCCGTACCGCTGCCAGTTGCCAAAGCTGGCGCCGGTCGTGATTCCCCAAGTGACCGCGCAAATCTGAGCCAAGGCCGTACCGATGAAGTTACTATTTGCACGCCTCGGCCGCTGCGCGGCAGGGATGGCTTTGTGCGCGCTCGCGCTGTCGGCCTGCACCCGCGCCCAGGCCCCCGTTGTGTTTATCGCCGAAGGCAAGCCGGATCACCTGTCAGACTGGCATTTGATGGCGGTCGAGCAGGGCCACCTGGCGCTCAATACCAAGGTGGTGCCGTACCAGCTCAATACGCCGCTGTTTACCGACTATGCGCTCAAGCTGCGCACGATCTGGATGCCGCCCGGTAAAACCGCGCGCTACGATGCCGAAGCCAGCTTCGATTTCCCGGTCGGCACCATCTTGTCCAAGACGTTCTACTATCCGCGCGACCCGGCCGGCGGCAAAGCGCTGCTGGCCAGCAGCGACAGCAGCGGCCTCGGTGGCGACCGGCTCGACCTGGACAAGGTGCGCCTGATTGAAACGCGCCTGCTGGTGCGGCGCGCCGACGGCTGGACCGCCTTGCCCTACGTGTGGAACGAAAGCCAGACCGACGCTGTGCTTCAGCGCACCGGCGAGCAAATCCCGCTCGAACTGGTGCGCAGCGACAGCAGCCGCCATGGCTTGACCTATGTGGTGCCGAATGTGAACCAGTGCGCGTCCTGCCACGTGGCCGACCTCAAGTCGCACCAGTTCCAGCCACTCGGCCCCAAGGCGCGCCACCTCAATCGCGACGCCAGCCATGAAGGCATCACCAGCAACCAGCTCGATTACCTGGCCGCGATCGGTTACCTGGCAGGTGCGCCCAGCCCGGCCAAAGCCCCGCGCAACGCCGATTGGAGCGACAGCAAGGCCAGCCTGGATGCGCGCGCGCGGGCCTACCTGGACATCAATTGCGCCCACTGCCACAACGACAAGGGCGCCGCCAACACCACCGCGCTGCACCTGAACATCGGCGCGCCGCACGACCTGCACCTGGGCCTGTGCAAGCCGCCGGTGGCAGCAGGCGCTGGCACCGGCGGCTACCAGTACGACATCTTCCCCGGCAAGCCGGACGCGTCGATCATGGCGTTCCGCCTGGCCACCGCAGAAACCGGGGTCATGATGCCGGAACTGGGACGCGGTTCGGTCCACGCCGAAGGACTGGCCTTGATCCGTGCCTGGATCGGCGCCATGAAAGACAGTTGCAACGACAAATCGAACGCCAGCCAATAACCCCGGAGCCCGCATGCAACGTACCGTCCTTTCAGTCAGCATTTCCTCAGCTCTCCTTGCACTCGCCGGCAACGCCATGGCGGCCGACGTTCCACCCGCCGAACCGATTGCCACCGTGACGGTGACGGCGCAAAACCGCACCCAGAAGGCGCAGGACGTGCCGATTGCGCTGCAGATCATTGGCGCCGAGCAGATCGGCAAACTGGCCGCGCCCAACCTGGCCGAAATGAACGGCTATGTGCCCGGCCTGTCGGTCAGCGCCGAGCAGCCGACCCAGCCGGCGATGTCGATGCGCGGCATCGGCACCGGCGACTTTGGCATCGGCACCGATTCGCCGGTCGGCATGTATATCGATGGCGTGTATGCCGGCAAGACCGGCGGCGCGGTAATGAACTTCAACGACATCCAGCGCGTCGAAGTGCTCAAGGGCCCGCAAGGCACGCTGTTCGGGCGCAACAGCGCCGGCGGCGCCATCTCGGTCGTCACCAAAGAGCCGTCCAACCAGGAAGAAGCCGAGCTGCGCGTGCGCATCGGCAACTACAACACCCGCAACGTGCAGGCCTTGATGAACGCGCCGCTGTCGGACACGGTGGCGCTGCGCGTGTCGATCGTTCACGACAGCACGGACGGCACCATCCGCGACGCTGCCACCGGAAAAGATTTGCAGAGCGGCGAGGACTCGGGCGTCAAGGCCACGCTGCGCTGGAACGCGCCAGCGAACACCAAACTACTGCTGTCGTATGAGTACGAAAAGCTGAACCACCTGGCGCGCCCGGCAATTGGCCTGATCGACGGCAAGCCGGGGCTGCCGGTTGACCCGCACACCTTCCTCAATCCCTTGACCGCGCCGGTCTACAACGACGCCATTGGCAACGGCGAAACGCGCGACTTCCACGGCGCCACCTTGCGCATCGAAAAGCCGCTGGGCTGGGCCACCTTCAATTCAACCACCGCAATGCGCCGCTTCAATTCGCGCAACCGCCAGGACAATGACGGCACCAACAAGGTCGTCACCTATCTCGATACCGAGAACGCCGAAACGAACCGCAGCTGGCAGCAGGAGTTCCGCCTGTCGGGCAACAACGCGACCGCGGACTGGGTGGCTGGCATGTCCTTCTTCCACGAATCGGCCACCCAGGCCAGCCAGGTCACCACCAACACCGACACGCTCGACACGGTGTTCGGCAACGTGGCCGGTTTCCCGGTCTACACGCTGCTGGACGGCGCGGCGCAGATGGCTGGCATTCCGGCCCAGTTCTTCGGCAACAGCTGGCAGGAAACCATGCACGTCAAAGGCAACTACAAGGCCGCGGCCGTGTATGGCGACGTGATCTGGCACATGGCGCCCAAGCTGAACCTGACCACTGGCGTGCGCTTCACGCGCGACAACAAGCAGTTCAGCTGGTTCAGCCCGAACCGCAAGGCCGATGGCCTGGACGCCACCGTCAACGGCTTGAACCAGCTCGGCTTCTTTGACGCGCTGGTGGCGATGGGCGCGGTCTCGCCCGAGGAACTGCAAATGATGATGGGCGCGCTGACCCAGAACATCGAATTTACTACGCCTGGCGCCAGCGTCCAGCCTCTGTCGCGCAGCAACAAGTGGAGCGATGTCAGTCCGCGCGCCGTGCTCGACTACAAGTTCACGCCCGATGCGATGGCGTTCGCTTCGGTGTCCAAGGGCTACCAGGCAGGCGGCTTCAACGCGCTGTCGGTCAACGGCATGTATGAGCCGGAGAAAGTGTGGAACTACGAAGCAGGCATCAAGACCTACAACCGCGACCTCAAGCTGATGTTCAACGCGTCGGTGTTCAAGTACGTGTTCTCCAACTTGCAGTCGCTCAGCCTGGTCAACAATGGCGCGGCCATTCCGACCTACCAGATCACCAGCAGTGACCAGGGCGCCAACGGTTTCGACCTTGAAATGCGCTGGCAGCCGCAGCGCGACCTGCGCCTGAATTTTTCGAGCGCCTACATCGACCAGACCTACAAGCATTTCGTCACCAGCGAGGGTGCCAACCTGAGCGGGCAGGCGGTCGGCACGCCGGCCTGGTCGGCTGCGGGCGGGGTCGAGTACTTTCTGCGCAATGTGGCTGGCGGCGACGTCAACTTGACGCTGCAGCACGCCTATTCGGGACCGACGCGCTGCAACGCCGACGCCCTGCAGGGCAGCTGCCTGGTCACGCCAACGTTTCGCGTCGGCGGCGCGCATAACCGCACTGACCTGCGCATCGGCTACGAGGCAGGCAATCACCACTGGGGCATCGCGCTGTATGCCAACAACCTGTTTGATAATCGCTACGTGACCGGCATCGGCAACACCACCGCCAGCACGCTCGGCACGCCATATGCATCGATCAGCGCGCCGCGCAAAGTGGGACTGGAATTCCGCCTCAGCATGTAGCCAGCGTCCATGGGGGCGTGGTAGCCTAGCGCCACCCTAACTTGAAGGAATCCGATGCGCCATCTTCGACCGCTTTGTTTAGTCGCTTGCGTTACGCTGGCAATGAATGGCGCTCACGCCCAACACGCGGCCGACGCGTCATCGATCAACCAGATCGCCGACGAAGGCTATAACCACGGCCAGGTGGTGGCCATCGCCGCCCACCTGACCGACCGCATCGGCGCGCGCCTGACCAACTCGCCGCAAATGCGCGAAGCAGAAAAGTGGACCCAGCAAATGTTCCGCAGCTGGGGCTTGAAGGATGTGCATACAGAGGCGTTCGACTTTGGACGCGGCTGGTGGATCGAGTCGGCGCAAACGCGCATGCTGGCGCCGCGCAGCCTGGCGCTGCACACCATTCCGGTTGCCTGGACGCCGGCCACCAACGGCCCGGTCAGCGCCGACATCATCGTCGCGCCGATCCGCCATGTGCGCGACATGGAAAAATGGAAGGGCAAGCTCAAAGGCAAGATCGTGCTGGTCACCTATCCCGAGCCGCCCAAGGATGAAACTACCGAATCGTTCAAGCGCCTCGATGAAGGCGAACTGGGTAAGCTCAATACCTACCACCAGCCATCCTACGATCCGGATGCCGAGGACGGGTTCCGCCACCACATCGAACTGGCGCGTGACATCAACCGCTTCATGGCTGCCGAAGGCGCCGTGGCGCTGGTCAAGATGTCGCCACGCAATCATGGCCTGGTGCATGGCGCCGGCTATGCCTTCCGCGCTGGCGGCACGCCCGCCTTGTCGGAAATTGAAATGGCGGCGGAAGACTACCGCCGCCTGGCGCGCCTGGCCAAGGGCGGCGCGGTCAAGCTGGAAATCAACAGCAAGGTGCATTTCGACGACCAGGACATGAACGGCTACAACGTCATCGCCGACATTCCCGGGCGCGATCCGAAAGCTGGCTACATCATGGCCGGCGCTCACCTCGACAGCTGGATGGCAGGCGACGGCGCGGCCGACAATGGCGCCGGCAGCGCGGTGGTCATGGAAGCGGCGCGCATCCTGGCCAGCCTGCCGAACAAGCCCAAGCGCACCATCCGCTTCGCGCTGTGGTCGGGCGAAGAACAGGGCTTGATCGGTTCCAACGCCTACATCGAACGCCACCTGGCCAAGCGCCCGCGCCCGAGCGATCCGGAACTGGCCGCCTACCCGCAAGACATGTGGAACACCTATCCGAGCACGCCGCTGGCCGGCTTCAACGAGCTTGCCGCCTACTTCAATTTGGACAACGGTTCGGGCAAGATTCGCGGCATCTACGCCGAAGGCAACTTCGCCGCGATCCCGATGCTGCGCAACTGAATGGCGCCATTCGACAGCCTGGGCGCGGGCAGGGTGGTGGCGGCCAAGACCGGCGGCACCGACCATGAACAGATGGCTGCGCTGGGCTTGCCGGCATTCCAGTTCATCCAGGATCCGCTGGACTACATGAGCAAGGTGCACCACACCGACCTCGACACGTTCGACCACCTGCGCACCGAAGACCTGCGCCAGGCGGCGGTGATCATGGCCAGCGTGCTGCTGCAGGCGGCCGACAGCGACAAGGCGATCCCGCGCAATGTGTTGCCGCGCCAGCCAGACGCGACCGACCCGTTCCGCTACAGGGATCCGAAAAAAGACTAAGTCAAAAATAATGCAACCGGGCGGTTGCTTTTCTTCGCAAGCTGGCTACAATGGAGACATGCAACCAAATGGTTGCCAATCCATTAGCCAGGAGCGATTCATGACTACGACTACTGACACCAACAGCATTGAACGCAGCATCGTCATCAACGCCCCGCGCGAACGCGTGTGGCAGGCGCTGTCCCAGGCCGAGCAGTTCGGCACCTGGTTCGGCGCCAACCTGAAAGGCCAGCAATTCAAAGCCGGCCAGCGCGTGCGCGGACCGATCACCTCGTGCGGCTATGAGCATGTGATGTTCGACGCCGTCGTCGAACGCCTCGAACCGCAGGACGTGTTCGCCTACCGCTGGCATCCGTATGCGATTGACCCGGCCGTCGACTACGCGCAGGAAGAACCGACGCTGGTCACTTTCACGCTGGAGGACGCGCCTGGCAATGGCACGCTGCTCAAGATCGTCGAATCCGGTTTTGACAAGGTGCCGCCGCAGCGCCGCATGGAAGCGTTCCGCATGAACAGCGGCGGCTGGGAAGCCCAGCTGCGCAATGTCGATCGCTATGTCAGCCAATAAGATCATCGCGTCCAGCGACAGGTTGGCGCACATCTTCGCAGCGCTGGGCGACCCCACCCGCCTCAAGCTGGTGGCGGTGCTGTGCGCTGGCGGCGTGTTTTCGATCGCGCAGCTGACCGCCAACACCGCCATCAGCCGCCAGGGCGTGACCAAGCATTTGCAAGTGCTGGCCGAGGCGGGCATTGTGCGCGACGTCAAGCTGGGGCGCGAGCGCCACTGGCAGCTCGACCCGGGCCAGATCGAGGAAGCGCGGCGTACGCTGGAACTGATCGGGCGCGAATGGGATGTGGCGCTGGGCAAGCTCAAGGCGTTTGCCGAGTCGTTTTGAGCCGTCATACCCACAGTGAATATCAGGTTGACATGCGCAATCGTGCAGTGGATGATCTTCATTCAAGATATGAAAATGTTAACAACCCGAATCCACGGAGACTTCTCTATGCGAATGGTTCAACTTTTCCGCCTTGCAGCACCGCTGTTGATTCTGATCGGTGCCCACGCGCAAGCGATCACCAATGGCCAGCTGGACGGCAGCAAGCATCCCGCAGTGGGCGCGCTGGTCGATTACGACAGCCGCGGCACAGCCTATGCGTTTTGCACCGGCACCCTGATCAGCCCGACGGTGATGTTGACCGCCGCCCATTGCAATCCCGGCGTGGCAACAGTCAAAGTGACGTTCGAGGCCCGGGTGCGCAACGCCGCCAAGATGTACATGGGGCGCTACATTGCCCATCCCGGCTACAGCCAGGCCCAAAGCGATCCGCATGATATCGCCGTGATCGTGTTCGACAACGCGATCCCCGGCCTCGCACCGGCCAAGCTGCCGACGCTGAACCTGTTCGATACACTCAAGAACAACGCCATGCTCGCCAACACCCTGTACACGGCGGTCGGCTACGGCGGCCAGGAGCGCAGCTTCGACGACAAAGGCAAACCTTACGTGAACTATGAAGACCAGCGCGAATGGGCGGTGTCGGCATTCGACGCGCTCAATCCGGCCTGGCTGCGCCTGTCGCAAAACAGCGCCACCGGCAATGCCGGCACCTGCTATGGCGATTCGGGCGGTCCCAATTTCATCGGCAGCGCCAGCGCCGAAACGCGCGTCATAGCCGGCACCACCATCACGGGCGATGCGCAGTGCGTGCAAAGCAACGTGATCTACCGGCTCGACACGCTGTCGGCGCGCGCTTTCCTGAAAGACTACGTCAGGCTGCCGTGACGCCATGCGCATCGCCACCTTCAACATCAACGGCATTGGCGCGCGCCTGCCAGCCTTGCTGCACTGGCTGGAACACTCGCAGCCCGATGTCGCCTGCCTGCAGGAGCTGAAGGCGCCCCAGGAAAAATTTCCCGAGGCGGCCATCCGGGATGCCGGCTACCACGCGATCTGGCATGGCCAGAAAAGCTGGAACGGGGTGGCGATCCTGGCGCGCGGCGAGGCGCCCCGGGAAATCCGGCGCGCGCTGCCCGATCCGGGCGAGGACGCGCAAAGCCGCTACATCGAAGCGATGGTGGGCGGCATCCGCGTGGCCTGTTTGTATCTGCCGAACGGCAATCCGGCGCCCGGTCCCAAGTTCGACTACAAGCTGCTGTGGCTCGAACGCCTGATCGCCCATGCGGCCGAACTGATCGCCAGCGCCGAGCCGGTGGTGCTGGCCGGCGACTTCAACGTCATTCCTACCGATCTGGATGTCTACAAGCCGGAGCGCTGGACCGACGATGCGCTGTTTCGCCCGGAAACCCGGGCTGCGTTTGAACGCCTGATGGAGCAGGGCTGGTGCGACGCATTGCGCCACCTGCACCCGGACCAGCGCATCTACACGTTCTGGGATTACTTTCGTAATGCCTACGGGCGCGACGCCGGTCTGCGCATCGATCACTTGCTGCTTAGTCCTGCGCTGGCCCCGGCGCTCACGGCCGCCGGCGTCGAGCGCGAGGTGCGCGGGCGCGACAAACCGAGCGACCATGCGCCAACCTGGGTCGACCTGGATTTGCAGCGCATAAAATGACATTTCTCTCCGTTAATTAGTGCTAGGATGGCAACCTTGCGCTTGCCAACGGAGTCACCATGAAACTGCATCGTCTTATCTGTTTGCTGGCGCTTGCCTGCGTCACGCTGTCGTCCACCGCCGCCACCGACCTGTCGGCCCGCATCGAGCGCCTGCTGGCGCGCACGCCCGTCATCGATGGTCACAACGACCTGGCGTGGGAGCTGTACGAGCGCTACGACGGCGACTTCGCCAGGATCGACCTGGGCGCCGACACGTCGCGCCTGCCGCATGGCCCCGACGCGGTGGCGTTGATGACCGACATTCCGCGCTTGCGCAGCGGCCATGTGGGCGGCCAGTTCTGGTCGGTGTGGATTTCCGATACCATCACCGGCCCGGCCGCAGTCACCGCCACGCTGCGCCAGATTGACCTGGTCAAGCGCATGGCGCAGCAATACCCCGCCCACTTTGCGATGGCCTATAGCGCCGACGATATCGAGCGCGCTTTCAAGGTAGGCCGTATCGCGTCCCTGATCGGGATCGAAGGCGGCCATCAGGTCGACAATTCGCTGGCCACCATGCGCGAGATGCATGCGCTGGGCGCGCGCTACATGACGTTGTCGCACGTCTCGGCCAATGACTGGGTCGATTCTGCCACCGCCAATCCACGCCACCAGGGCCTGACCCCGTTCGGCGTAGCGATGGTGCGCGAAATGAACCGGACCGGCATGCTGGTCGACCTGTCGCACGTGTCGCCAGCGGCGATGAAGGCGGCGCTGGCAGCAACGCGCTCGCCGGTGATGTTCTCGCATTCGAATGCGCGCGCGCTGTCCGAACATCCGCGCAATGTGCCCGACGATGTGCTCAAGCTGGTTGCCCACAACGGCGGCGTGGTGATGGTCAATTTCTTCCCCAGCTATGTGACCAGCGCTGCCGCCGACTGGAATTCCGATTACCAGGCAGAGGTCAGCCGCGGCAATGCGCCACCGTATGCCGGCCGTTTTATCGGCCAGCCCGAACGCGCCGCCGCTGCGATCGAGGCCTGGACCAAGCTGCACCCGGCGCCGGCGGTCACGCTGGCCATGGTGGCCGACCAGGTCGACTATATCGCCAGGCTGGCCGGGGTCGACCATGTCGGCATCGGCGCCGACCTCGATGGCATTTCCAGCACGCCGGCCGGCCTCGATGGCGTCGACAAATACCCCGCATTGTTCGAGGAACTGGCACGGCGCGGCTGGAGCGACGCCGACCTGTCCAAGCTGGCCAGCGGCAATATCCTGCGCGTGCTGCGCGCCAATGAAGCCGTCGCCAAACGCCTGCAAGCATCCGAACCGCCTTCCAACCTCCAATACAAGCCCTGATCCACGATGCCGAAGCTGTTCGCCCTGTTGCTGCTTGCCACACTCCAATCCGCCCACGCCGGCGTCACTGCCACACTGTCGCTGGCCAGCGCCGATACGCTGTCGATCCGCTATGATATCCCGGCCAGCTGTCAGGCGCTGACGTTTGTCAACGGCGGCATTCGCCCGCAGGATGCGCAGGCCATGCGCGCCAACTGGCGCGCCAGCGATGATTGCGCCTCGATCGACGGCAAGGGGATGCAGCGCAGCGGGGCCACCTGCGAGGCCTTGCAATTTACGGTGCCTGCATCGACCCTGCAGCTCGATCGGGTCTACCCGTGGGCGTTTCCCATGGGCGGCGCTATTTATTCGCACACCAGCGCGTTCGAGGTCGATACCAGCTGCGGTCCGGTCACCTGGAAGTTCAGCGCCCCCAAGGGTACGGTGGTGCTGAACGGCGCGGCGTACCCGGACAATGTCAGCGCCGCCAGCGCCCAGTGGCTGCCCGTGATTTTCATGGAGCGACCGCACACGGGCCGCAGTTACGTCGATGCGCGCTTGTCAAAGCCGACCAGCGCGTTTGTCAGCGACACCGTGCAGCGCACCTTCGACTTGTACGGGCGTCTCTTGCCAGGCCTCGATGTTGACAGCGCCTTTGTCGCCATCACCCTGTCGCAAGATCCGCGCTCGTTCGGTGGCGACGTGGCGGCCCACAGCACCATCCGGCTGTCGGTGCCGGCCAGCCTGCCGGCGCCGATGGAAATGGACATTCATGGCTACCTGGCGCACGAAGTGGCGCACATGCACCAGCCCATGAAGTGGAACGACAGCTGGCGCGATCAGCCGATGATCGACGAAGGCGGCGCCGACCTGCTGCGCTGGATCGCGCTGGCCCAACTGGCCTGGGCCGATCAGGCCTACCTCAAGCAATACATGGACACAGCGTTCAATGGCTGCCTGATTGCGGCCCAGGGCAACAGCTGGAATGCGACTGCGGAGCGCGGCTGGGGCAAGGCGCCATACCAGTGCGGCCTGGCCTTCCATGCGATCGGACTGGCGGCGCGCAGCGCGCAAGCGCCGGCGACAACCGTGCTGCGCGATTATTACCGGGCCGGGCGCAGCGGCGCGGCCACCGATTTTGCCAGTGCGCTCGAATGCGGCGCCAAGGCCGGTTGCCATGCGCGCTGGCTGAACCGAATCGCCGGCGCCGAGCCGGTGGCCGCCGTGTTTTCCGACTATGCCCGCAGTGGCGGCTTCCTCAAGGTGGCCGACACCGCGTCCACCACCGTGCTCGAACCGGTCATGCGCGACGTGATCGGGCAGCTGATGCGCATCGATTGCCATGGCCAGGTCAGCTTCTATGACAACCCTGGCATGCTGCTGATCGGCCCGGTCGGGCAATGCGCTGTGCTGCGCGAAGGCATGTCCATCGTGACGGCGCAGGGGCAGCCGCTGTACGCCGGCGTGGCGGTGATCGCGTCGGTGCTCGATGCCTGCGCCGGCAAGGGTGCGGTCAGCCTGGGCCTGAAGGACGGCACGGCGATTGAACTCGGTTGCAGCGCCGCCAGCGTGCGCGCGCCGGCCGAATTGTTCGAGGTCGATGTGGCCCGCTTGCGCACGCTGCTGGGCGTGTAAGCTACTTCCAGCGATACACGGTCCCGGGGGGCAGGGAACTCAGTACCGCGACCAGCCCTTCGTCTGCCAGCGCCCCCAGTTCATGGGCCATGCGCGGACCGGGGTCGGCCTGGTCTGCGGCGAGCGCCACGCCGACCCAGGCGTCACGCCCGGAATGCTTGGCCGCGTACAGGCACTGGTCGGCCATCTTCACCGCGTCTTCCCAGGAGTGGGCGTCGGGCGCCGTTTCCAGCACCGGGAACGCGGCAAAACCCAGCGAGCACGTCAGCTGCAGCGGCGCGCCGTGGCCGGCGTCGATGCGCAGAGCGCGCACCGCCGCGCGCAGGTTATCGGCCAGTACGTCGGCGCAGCTGCGGTCGGCATTCCTGGCCACGATCAGGAACTCCTCGCCGCCCCAGCGCACCACGAAGTCGGCATCGCGGCAGGCATGCCGCAAGGCCGCGCTGACCTGTTGCAGGACCAGGTCGCCCGCCGCGTGGCCATGCAGGTCGTTGATCGCCTTGAAGTGATCCAGGTCGAGCATGATGAACAGCAGCGTGGTGTTGTCGCCGCTGCGCGCATCATGGCGCGAACGGTATTGGCGCCGCACGCGCGCCAGTTCGTCCGGCATCGACAGGCCCAGGAAGCGGCGATTTTTCAGGCCCGTCAGCGGGTCGACCATGGACGCTTCCTGCAGCGCCGCGTTGGCCGTTTCCAGCGCGTCGGTGCGGGCCCGCACCAGTTGTTCCAGTTCGGTGTTGCGCCGATGCAGGCGGCCCAGGCGCCAGCGCAGGAACAGGAACAGCAGCACCGACAGCGACAGCAGTTGCAGCGCCAGCGCCCAGCCGGTGCGCCACCACGGCGCCAGGATCACCACCTCGCGCATGCTGACCGGGCCGAACTGGTCGGCGCCGAGCGCGGCCCGCACTTCGAAGCGAAAGGCGCCGGGCGGCAGGCCGGTGTAGCGCGCTTCGCGAATTTCCGTGTCGCGCCATTCATCCTCGAAGCCGGCCAGGCGCACTTGCGAGCGGATCTTGGTTTCGTTGGTGTAGCCCAGCACGGCGAAGCGGAACGTCAGCGTGCGGTCGCGCCAGGCCACTTGCGGCACTGCGGCCTCGAGCACCTTGCCGGCGCCGTCCTGCAGGCGCAGCACGCGCGTGCCGGGTGGCGGCGGCGGGCGCAGTTCGGCATCGGCGTGGAAGTGCGCCAGGCCGGTGGCCATGCCGATCCACACATCGCCATTCTGGTCGGCCCAGAAGCCGTTGGCGGCCGCGTCCTCGCTGGGCAAGCCTTCGCCGCGCCCGAACTGCTGCACCCGGCCGTTCTTCCAGCGCTTGACCCCTTGCGCGGTGCCCAGCCACAATGCGCCGCGCGCGTCGTAACCGAGCGAGTAGATGTTGTCGGAGATCAGTGCCGGCTCAGCCAGTTCGCTGGCGCCGGCCAGGCCATGCGGACCCAGCTTGAAGCGGGTCAGGCCATGGGTATTCCAATAGCTCACCAGCAGCTGGCCTTCGGGATCGATGGCCAGCGTCTCGATCTGGGTCTCGCGCAAGCCGTCGGCGGTGCCGTAGCGGCGCCAGCGGACGCCGTCGAACGAGGCCAGGCCGGCCATGCCGGCCACCCACAATCGCCCGCCGGGATCGCGCACGATCTGGTTGATCTGTTCGTTCGCCTCGCCCAGTGGCAAGGCCACCCGGGTGCTGCTGTACGCGTCGCCGTTGCGCTCGAAGCGGATCAGGCCATGCGCCAGCGTGCCGATGTACAGTTGCTGGTCGGGCCCGAACGCCATGGCATTGACGGTGCTCGGTCCGTCCAGGTTCAGGGGCACGGGGCGAAAGGTGCTGGCGCCGGCCGGGCGCAGCAGCAAGGCATTGGTTTCCTGCTTGGGGTTGTTGCCGCCGGCCCAGAAATTGCCGGCGCGGTCTTCTGCGAACGCATACACCGAGCGCTCCTCGGTGCCGGGCAACAGTTCCCATCCTTGCGCCCCGGCATGGGCCATGCCGCGGTTGGTGCCGGCCCACAGCACGCCGTCGCGGCCGCGAAACACGTTCCAGACGGTGTCGGACGGCAGTTTCTGGCGCCGCGTATGGGCGCTCCATTGCAATCGGCCCTGCAGCCGGTGCACGCCTTCGGAAGCGACCCACAGGTTGCCTTCACTGTCGAACAGCAGCGCGGTGGCCCACTGGGTGGGCAAGCCCTGGTGTTCGGACAGGCGCCAGGCGCCGCTGGCATCAAAACGCACCAGGCCCAGGTTGGTGCTGGTCCAGACATGGCCCAGCGGATCGATGCTCAGATGGCCCTTGAGCACCGAAGCGCCCGGCAGCTGATCGCTCAAGTCTTCGGCGGCGCCGTCGAACGATTCCAGGCGCAGCAGCACGCGCCGCCCGCGGATCCAGATGCGCCCGGCGCCGTCCTTGAGCATGGTATGGATCAGTTCATTTTGGTAGCCGTCCGGCAGCGCGCGCTGTTGCCAGCGCCGGTCCGCGCCGCGCCGGTACAGCTGGCCATTGGCGGTGGCCAGCATGTCGCGCCCGTCGGGGGAAATCCAGATCGCCCCGGTGTCGGTCTTGGGCAAGCCGGCCACCGGTACCAGGGCGCCGGGCTGGCCTTCGTACACGCCGTCGGTGGTGGACACCAGCAAATAGCCGGCCTGCGAGGCGGCGATCGAGATGATCCGCTGGTCCGGCAGGATGGCCGCCTTGACGCGCGGGTCAGGGCGGTTGCCGGACCAGGCGATGGCGCCCTTGGCGTTGCTCACCCACAATCGCCCGCCCGGCTCGCGGTACAGGCCGACGATGCTGTCGCTGCGCAAGCCCTGCTCGGTGCCGAAGCGTTCGAAGCGGCTGCCGTCGTAGCGGAACAAGCCGTCTTCCGTGCCAACGAAAATGAAACCGTCCAGGTCTTGCGCCAGCCCCGTCACGGCCTGGTTGCGCAAGCCCTGGTCGGGCCCGTAGCTGCGAAAGGTGTAGGCGCCGGCCGTGTCGCGCGCTTGCGCCAGCGGCTGCACTAGCAGCAGGGCGCACAGCAAACAGCGACGGAGGCGGGAAATGAGCAGCAAGGTTGACGGTCCTATGGCCGGGTACTTGAAGTGGGGCAATAGGGGCAGTATCGATTGCCCGCGGGCCGGCGTCAACGGAAACAGTTTGCCGGGGCGCCAGAGTGTCCGGCGGGTAACGTAGAATAGGGGCCAAAAAGGGAAAGTGTATGAAAGAAACGAAAAAATTCGTCGTGCCCCAGGCGTTCACGCTGGCAGGGCGGCTCAAGAGTTTTCGCTACGCGCTCGCTGGCGTAGGCTTCATGCTCAAGACCCAGCACAATGCCTGGCTGCACGGGCTGGCCACGCTGCTGGTGATCGGGCTGGCGCTGTACTGCAACGTCAGCGCCAGCGACTGGCGCTGGTTGACGGTGGCCATGGGCATGGTGTGGGTGGCTGAAACGCTCAATACCGCGGTCGAATACATGTGCGACATGGTCTCGCCCGGGTATTCGGAAGCGGTCAAGCACGCCAAGGATATTTCCGCCGGCGGCGTGCTGATTGCCGCGCTGGCGGCGCTGTTGGTGGGGGTGTTGACCTTGTGGCCTTACTTCTCGTAGGCCTTTATTTGAATCATTGGAGAGCAAATGACTGTGAATAAACTGAAGCTTGCCGCGCTGCTGGTGGCCGGCCTGGGATTGCCGCTCGCGCTGCTGGCCGCGCCTGCCAAGAAGATGGCCGCGCCCACCGTGGCCGAAGCCGAACGCTTCGTCAATGACGCCGAAGCATTGCTGACCAAACTCGATTTCAATAGCGCGCGCGCCGATTGGGTGGGCCAGAATTTCATCACCGACGACACCGAAACGCTGAGCGCTCAGCTGGGCGAAGTGCGCCTGACCGCGGCCGGCGAACTGGCCTTGAAGGCGCGCCGCTTCAAGGGCCTCAAGCTGCCCGAAGCGACCGCGCGCAAGCTCAAGCTCTTGCAGCTGAGCCTGATGCTGGCCGACGCCGGCGACCGCGAAGCCTATACCCGCCTGGCAGCGGGCATGACTGGCGCCTATGGCAAGGGCAAGTACTGCCCGACCCCAAGCAATTGCATGGCGCTGGGCGAGATGGAAAAGGTGCTGGCCGAGAGCCGCGATCCGGCCCGCCTGAAGGAAATCTGGCTCGGCTGGCACAGCCAGTCGCCGCAGTACAAGGATAACTACGTGGCCTACACGGCGCTGTCGAACAAGGGCGCGCGCGAAATGGGCTTTGCCGACACCGGCGCGCTGTGGCGCTCGGGCTACGACATGCCGCCTGACGCCTTCGCGGCCGAAATGGAACGCCTGTGGCAGCAGGTCAAGCCGCTTTACGACGCTTTGCACACCTACACCCGCTACAAGCTGCGCGCCGCCTACGGCCCGGAACTGGTGCCGGCCAGCGGCCCGATCCCGGCTCACTTGTTCGGCAATATGTGGAGCCAGAGCTGGAGCAATCTGTACCCGCTGCTCAAGCCGGCCGGTGACAAGGATGGCTACGACCTGGGCGCGGCGCTGGTGGCGAAAAACACCGGCGCGCCCGACATGACGCGCTACGCCGAGCGTTTCTACACGTCGCTGGGCATGCAGACGCTGCCGCCGACGTTCTGGACCCGATCGCTGCTGACCAAGCCGCGCGACCGCGACGTGGTCTGCCACGCGTCGGCCTGGAGCATGGATGGCAAGGACGATGTGCGCATCAAGATGTGCATCACGCCAACGGCAGAAGACTTTTCGGTGATCCACCATGAACTGGGCCATATCTATTACGACCTGGCCTACGCCAAGCAGCCGCACCTGTTCCAGAACGGCGCCAACGATGGCTTTCACGAAGCCATCGGCGACACCATCGCGCTGTCGATCACGCCCGACTACCTGAAAAAAGTCGGCCTGCGCGACACCCCGGCTGGCGCCGACGATATTGCCCCGCTGATGGAGCGCGCGCTGGCCAAGGTGGCCTTCATGCCGTTCGCCTACCTGGTCGACAAGTGGCGCTGGGATGTGTATGCCGGCAAGACCAAGCCGGCCGATTACGACCAGGCCTGGTGGGCCTTGCGCGAGCAATACCAGGGCATCAAGCGGCCGGCGCCGATCGGCGCCGGTGGCTTTGACGCCGGCGCCAAGTACCACGTGGCGGCCGACACCCCGTATGCGCGCTATTTTCTCGCCACCATGCTGCAGTTCCAGTTCCACCGCGCGCTGTGCCGCGAAGCGGGCTACGTGGGCCCGCTGAACCGCTGCTCGGTGTTCGGCGACAAGAAGGCTGGCGCCAAGCTGCAGGCGATGCTGGAAATGGGCGCCTCCCGGCCGTGGCAGGAAGCGCTCAAGGCCATGAGCGGCGAGGACAAGATCGACGGCGGCGCGCTGCTGGAGTATTTTGCGCCGCTGAAAGTGTGGCTCGATGAGCAAAACAAGCTGATGGCGGCCCAGTAAACATGCTGCAATGAAATAAATTGCTTGTGTGGGATAGCGGACGGAGCATAATCGAGGAAAAGAGGATAACGATCTGATCGGTCTTTCTTTTCTGGAGCATGTCATGAAACTGTGCTGTTTCGCCATCCTTGCCCTCGGCGCCTGCGCCACGCAAGCGCATGCCCAGGCCAGGCGCAGCTACACGCTGGCCACGCCCGCGGTCACCACCAGGCATGGCCTGGTCGTGATCGACGTGGCCAGCTTGCGCGATCCCGACATGGCCGATTCGGCAACACGGGTATTCGGCTATCCCGGCAAGCGCATGGGGCTCGAAAGCGCGGCCCCGGCGCCGTCCTTCATGGGCAATGCGCTCGAGCGCGACGGCTCGGCCAACCGGGCCTGGGGCATGTCGGTGGGCATGCAGGCCGGGCCGGTCAGCCTGCGCCTGGCGCACCAGAACAAGAACGTGGCGCGCATCGGGCCGGCCCTGTTGCCGGGCAATCGCATGGATGCCAAAAATTCGATCGTGGCCGCCCATGTCGACCTGGGCGGCGTCAAGGTGTATGCCGCCTACAGCGCCAACCGGGGCTGGGGCAGTTCGCCGCTGTGGAATCCCGATAATCCGTATGGCGCCCTGATGGCGAGCAGCCCGTCCACCGACAGCCGCGATGTGCTGGTCGGGGTAGCGCTGCCGCTGGGGCGCACCACCTTGCTGGCCACGCTGGTGCGCAAGAATGACCGCGACCTGGCCAACCGCGATGTCGACCAGCTGGCGGTAGGCGCCACCTACGCGCTGTCGCGCCATACCGATTTCTACACCGCCTGGTCGCTGATCAAGCCGCGCAGCGGCGCCGGCTACCAGCTCGGTACGCCGCTCGCGCCCAGCCGCGGTTCGCCGGCGCTAAACCTGGGTATGCGCCACGCCTTCTAGCGCCAAGCGTTGCTTGAGCAGCGCTTCGAAACTGGCCGTCGCCAGCGGACGGCTGAACAAATATCCTTGCACCTGATTGCAGCCGTGTTCGCGCAGGTAGGCCAGTTGCGCGGTCGTTTCCACGCCTTCGGCCACGACCTGCAGGCGCAGGCTGTGGGCCAGTGAAATGATGGTGCTGACGATGGCAGCGCCATCTGCTTCGAGCGTGATGTCGCGCACGAATGACTGGTCGATCTTGAGCACGTCGATCGGGAAGCGGCGCAGATACGACAGGCTCGAATAGCCGGTGCCGAAATCGTCGATGGCAATTTTCACCCCCAGCCGCTTGAGGTCGCGCAGGATCACGATGGCGTTGTCGACGTCGCCCATGACCATGCTCTCGGTCAGCTCCAGCTCCAGCCAGCACGCTTCCAGGCCGGTTTCGCGCAGCACCGCGGCAATCGATTCGACCAGCCCTTTCTGGGTGAACTGGCGCGGCGACAGGTTGACCGCCACCCGCAGCTGGCCCAGGCCGGCCAGTTGCCAGGCGCGCGTCTGGGCGCAGGCCGCGCGCAGCACCCAGGCCCCGATCGGGATGATCAGGCCCATCTCCTCGGCCAGCGCGATGAAGCGCGCCGGCGCGATCATGCCGTGCTCTGGATGGTGCCAGCGCAGCAGTACTTCCATGCCGACGATGGCGCCGCTGGCCAGTGCGACCTGCGGCTGGTAATGCAGGTCGAATTGCCCGCGTTCGAGCGCGTGGCGCAAATCGGCCTCGATCGCCAGCCGTTCTTGCGTGTTCAAGCTCATCGCCGCGGTGTAGAACTGGTAGCTGTTGCGGCCCGTTTCCTTGGCCCGGTACATGGCGATGTCGGCATGCTTGGTCAGGATCTCGGCGCTGGCGCCGTCGCCCGGGTAGACCGCGATGCCCACGCTGCAGGTCAGGTAGAACTCGTGGGCCTGAATGGTGAGCGGCTTGGCGATCGCGGCCATGATGGCGTCGATCACGTGCAACCGGCCTTGCGGCAGCACCAGCACGAATTCGTCGCCGCCCATGCGCGCCACCGTGTCGCGCTCGCCCACGGTCTGCTTGAGGCGCTCGGCCAGCGTCTTGAGCAGCACGTCGCCGGCCTCGTGGCCGAGCGTGTCGTTGATGAACTTGAAGCGGTCCAGGTCGACGAACAGCACCCACAGCGCGCTGCCGTCCAGGCGCGCCCCATGGATGGCCCGTTCCAGCCGCTCATGCAGCAAATTGCGGTTGGCCAGGCCGGTGAGGGCGTCGTGGCGGGCCTGGAATTCGAGTTCGGCCTCGAAGCGCATCACGGCGCTGATGTCGTATTGGGCCACCACGAAGTTGACGATCACGCCGCTGTCATCGCGCACCGGCGAGATGAACAGGTCGTTCCAGTAGCCGCTGCCGTCCTTGCGGTAATTGCGCAGCACCGCGTGGCCTTCGCGCTGTTCGCGCAGCGCGGCGCTGATTTCTTCCAGGTTCTGGTGGTCCTGGCTGGCGCCCTGCAAGGTGCGCAGGCTATTGCCCACCACCTCGGCGGCGCTGTAGCCGGTGATCGCTTCGAACGCCGGGTTGACGTACTCAATCGCGTAGTCGGGCCCTTGCGCGCTGCAGATCAGGATCGCGTTGGACGACACGTCGATCACTTTTTCGCGCAGCCGCAGCGACTTTTCGGTGCGCACGCGCACCGCCAGGTCTTCGCTCAGGCGCGCGTTGTCGTGGCGCAGCGCCGCGCCGTGCGCCAGCGCCCCGTGGCGCGACACCAGGCTGACCACGGCGCCCGCCGCCAGCAGGCTCGATAGCAGGCCGCCAAGCAGCACGAACAGCGAACCGTTGTGGCGCGACACGAACAGCGCCGGCGCCTGGCGCACCTCCATGTACCAGGCGCTGCCGGCCAGCGTGAAAGCGCCGGCGCGCGCTTCGGGCTGGTCGAACAGCAGCCAGGCCGGCACCCAGGCCGGGGCGCCTAGCGCCGCCGGCGTGGGGCCGTTGCGAAACGCCAGCTGCGACGGCTGCGCCGAACCGGCCGCGTAGATGCTGACCGAGATGCCGGGCGCATCGAGAAAGCCGTTGCGGTGCAGCAGCGTGTGGCACAGGGTGTCGGCGCGAAACACCACCTCGGTTTCGCCGACCACCGCGCGCAGGCGCTGGGCCTCGGTGTCTTGCGGCGCGCCGCGCAGATAGACTGGCGAGAGCACCAGAAAGCCGCTGTGGTGGCCGTGGTGCTGGACCAGCGACAGCAGCCCGGTGGCGGCCGCCACGCCGCTCTTGCGCGAACGCTGGCGCGCCTCGGCCTGGTCGTCGGTGCGCCCCGTGTCCAGGCCGAACGCGGCTTCGTTGCCGACCATCGGCTGCAGGTATTCGACCACGTTGTAGCGCTCGCGCAGGGCGGCCTTGCGCTGCACGTTGGCCACCCATTCGGTGATCTGGTAGTCGGGAAAGCGGCGCTGCATGGCCGCTTCGTAGCGCGCGCGGTCGGCCTGCTGCAAGTTGCGCGCATAGCTGAAGGCCTGGATTTCCGGGTAGCGCAGCAGCAAAGGGGCGACAAAGGAGTTAAATTGCTCCTGGCTGACCGCGCCCACGGTGCGAAACAGCTGGTTCACCACCAGCACCTGTTCGACCGCGTCGCTCAGACCGAACGAGACCGCGTGGATGCGCAGCGCGGCCGCTTCCTCGAAGCGGATGCTGGCGTTCTGGGTCTCGGCCCGGCGCACCGAGGCGAACAGCAACAGCGTCAACAGCGAACCGAGCAGCAGCGTCAGCGCGGCCGAGACCGTCACCGATAAGCGCACGCTTTGAAATAGATGCTTCATAATGGATTGCCAGCTCGTAATGGACGCAATTGAATATATCCCCGGGCGCCAGGCAGGTACGTTCGCTACCGAACATACGTGCAGGCCCAATTGAAATACATTCCGTATTGAAACGTGCAACTCCGTCGTACGTCCCACACAAGCGCCGCTGGAAGCAGGGGTAGAACAACATGTCCAGTAAAAACGATCCAAACCAGAATCACCTGCTTGCGGCCATGCTCGATGCCGACTTCGAGCGCCTGTCGCCGTTCCTGGAGCTGGTGGCAATGCCGCTGGGCGACGTGCTGGTCGAGTCTGGCGGCAAGCTCAAGTACGCCTATTTCCCCACGACGTGCATCGTCTCGCTCCACTATTTGCTGGAAAACGGCGGTTCTTCCGAGATTGCCGGTGTCGGCAACGAGGGCGTGCTGGGCGTGTCGCTGTTCATGGGCGGCAATACCACCCCCAGCCGCGCGATCGTCCAGACCGGCGGCTTCGGCTACCGCTTGCCGGCCGCGCTGCTGGTCGAAGAATTCAACCGCGGCGGGCCGGTCATGCGCTTGCTGCTGCGCTACACCCAGGCGCTGCTGACCCAGATGGCGCAAACGGCGGTGTGCAACCGCCACCACACGGTCGAGCAGCAACTGTGCCGCTGGCTGCTGCTGACGCTGGACCGGCTGCCCGGCAGCGACTTGACCATGACCCAGGAATTGATTGCCAATATGCTCGGCGTGCGGCGCGAGGGCGTCACTGAAGCGGCCGGGCGCTTGCAAGGCTATGGCTACATCAGCTATCGGCGCGGCCATATCACGGTGCTTGACCGGGTTGGACTGGAGGCGGACGTGTGCGAATGCTACGCCGTGGTCAAGAAAGAATTTGCGCGCCTGCTGTCGGACGTGCGCCAACGCCAGGCCCAGGTGGGATGATGAAGATCTTGATGAAACATAATGTGGTCGAGCGCCTGATCCTGCTGGGACTGGCCACCACGCTGGCGATGCTGATGCTGGTGGGCGCCGTCGCGTTCAGCTATATCGTGGGCGAGCCTGGCGCCATCAAGCTGATCGCCGCCAGCATCGTGCTGCTGCTCGCGTTCCTGGCGTTGCTGCTGGTCAAGGTGCGCGAAGCGGTCAGCGCGCGCGAACAGCGCGAACGCGAATTTCGCGACGGCCCCATCCTCAAAACTGGCGCGCTGCAAGATGCGATCTTCAACAGCGCCAATTTCTCCAGTATCGCCACCGATTCGCAAGGCGTGATCCAGATTTTCAATGTCGGCGCCGAGCGCATGCTGGGCTACACGGCAGCCGAAGTGGTCGACAAGCAGACCCCGGCCAATATTTCGGATGTCCAGGAACTGGTGGCGCGCGCGGCGGTGCTGTCGCGCGAAATGGGCGAGACCATCCGGCCCGGCTTCGAGGCCATGGTGTTCAAGGCCAAGCGCGGCATGGAAGACATTTACGAGCTGACCTATATCCGCAAGGATGGCAGCCGGATTCCGGCGCTGGTGTCGGTGACGGCGCTGCGCGACGCGATCGGCAAGGTAATCGGTTACCTGCTGATCGGTACCGACAACACGGCCCGCAAGCACGTCGAGCAGGAACAGGCGCTGCTCGACCAGCGCTTGCGCGACCAGCAGTTCTACACCCGTTCGCTGATCGAATCGAACATCGATGCCTTGATTGCGGCTGACCCGCGCGGCATCATCAGCGACGTCAATTCGCAGATGGAGCAACTGACCGGCTGCACCCGCGACGAACTGATAGGCGCGCCATTCAAGAATTACTTCACCGAGCCCGAACGCGCCGAGGAAGCCATTGCCCGGGTGCTGCGCGAAGGCAAGGTGACCAATTACGAGCTGACGGCGCTGTCGCGCGAAGGCAAGCAGACGGTGGTGTCGTACAACGCCACTACTTTCCACGACCGCGACCGCAAGCTGCAGGGCGTGTTTGCTGCCGCGCGCGACGTGACCGAACGCAAGATGTTCGACAGCGCGCTGCAAGAGACCAACGCCGAGCTGGAAAAGGCGCGCGCGGCAGCTGAAAAGGCCAACCGCGCCAAGTCCGAATTTCTGTCCTCGATGAGCCACGAACTGCGCACCCCGCTCAACGCCGTGCTTGGCTTTGCCCAGCTGATGGCGTCTGAAGTGCCGCCGCCGCCGCCGCAGCAGCAGCGCTCGATCGACCAGATCCTCAAGGGCGGCTGGTATCTGCTGCGCTTGATTAACGAGATTCTCGACCTGGCCATGATCGAATCGGGCAAGGTGAGCATGTCGCAGGAATCGATGCTGATCGGCGACGTGCTGCAGGACTGCCACGACATGGTGATGCCGCAAGCGGAAAAGCGCGGCATCCATCTCGAGTTCCCCAAGTTCGACAAGCCGTTCTACATCCATGCCGACCGCACCCGCGTCAAGCAGGTGATGATCAACCTGCTGTCGAACGCGATCAAGTACAACGCAGTCGGCGGCGCGGTGGTGTTGCAGTGCGCGGTCAGTGGCAAGGAACGGCTGCGCATCAGTGTCAAGGATACCGGCATCGGCCTGGCGCCCGAGCAGCTGGCCCAGCTGTTCCAGCCGTTTAACCGGCTGGGGCAGGAAAACCAGTCGGAAGAGGGCACCGGTATCGGGCTGGTGGTGACCAAGCAGCTGGTCGAGCTGATGGGCGGCGTGATCGGCGTGGAAAGCAGCGTCGGCGTCGGCTCCGTGTTCTGGGTCGAGTTCGCGATCTCGGACGCGCCCGACATGCTGCTCAATCATATCGACGAACTGACTTTGGTCCGGCGCGGCGCGGCGCTGCACGAGCCGGGCGACCAGCCCACCTTGCTGTACGTGGAAGACAATCCGGCCAACCTGGCACTGGTCGAACAACTCATTGCGCGGCGCGGCGACTTGCGCCTGCTCAGCGCCGTGGACGGCCAGTCGGGCGTCGAACTGGCGCGCGCTTATCTGCCCGACTTGATTTTAATGGACATCAACCTGCCCGGCATCAGCGGCTACGACGCGCTGTACCTGCTCAAGGATGATGCGGCAACCCGGCATATACCGGTGTTGGCGCTGTCGGCCAACGCCATGTCGCGCGATATCGAGCGCGGCCTGGAAGCGGGCTTTTTCCGCTACCTGACCAAGCCGATCCGCGTCGGCGAGTTCATGGAAGCGCTCGACAAGGCGCTCGAACAGCGCGTCAACCAGATTCCTGAAGCTATTGCCGAGCCCGGCCTGTAATACTCATCACCGAAAGTATTTATGTTAGACGTCACCGAAATCCTCAACGCCAGCATCCTGATCGTGGACGACCAGGAAGCCAACGTCATGCTGCTCGAGCAAATGCTGCGCAATGCCGGCTACCAGCACATCACCACCACCCAGGACCCGACCGCGGTGCTGGCGCTGCACCAGCAGCACCGCTACGACCTGATCCTGCTCGACTTGCAGATGCCGGTGATGGACGGCTTCGAAGTGATCGAAGCGCTCAAGGTGGTCGAGCCGGGCGGCTACCTGCCGGTCTTGGTCATTACCGCCCAGCCAGGGCACAAGCTGCAGGCATTGAAGGCCGGCGCCAAGGACTTCGTCAGCAAGCCGTTCGACCTGATCGAAGTGCAGACGCGCATCCACAACATGCTCGAAGTGCGGCTGCTGTACCGCCGCTTGGCCGATTACAATCGCCAGCTCGAGCAGACCGTGCTCGAACGCACGGCTGAACTGCGCGCCAGCGAAGCGCGCTTCCAGCGCTTTACCGAGCTGTCCTCGGACTGGTACTGGGAGCAGGATGCCGAAGGCAACATGACGCGCTTTTCTGGACCGGTGGCCGAGATGCTGGGCATCGGCGCGGGCGAAGGTGCCGAAGGCGGCTGGAATGCCGACGAGCGCGCCGAACTGGCCGCCAAGATCAGCGGGCGCATGCCGTTCCTTGATTTCCTGTACACCCGCACGCGCGCCAACGGCAACGTGCAGTACCTGCAGGTGAGCGGCGAGCCGATGTTCGACGGCAGCAGCCGCTTCACCGGCTACCGCGGGGTAGGCATGGATGTCACCGAGCGCATGCAGTGGCGCCCGCCGGCGCCAACGCCGCGCTGAGACTAGCCCAGGTGCTGGCGGAAAAACGCCAGCGTGCGCTGCCAGGCCAGCTTGGCAGCCGCTTCGTCGTAGCGCGGCGTGGTGTCGTTGTTGAAGCCGTGCTGCGCGCCCGGATACACAAAATGCTGGTAGTCGACGCCGTTGGCCTTGAGCGCGGCCTCGTAGGCCGGCCAGCCAGCCATGATGCGTTCGTCCTTTTCGGCGTCGTGGATCAGCAGCGCCGTCTTGATCTTGGCCACTTCGGCCAGCGGCGCGGCCACGCCATAGAACGGCACGGACGCAGCGATGCCCTTGACCACGGTGGGCAGGTAATTGGCAATGCCGCCGCCCCAGCAAAAGCCGACCACGCCCAGTTTGCCATTGCCGCCGGCGATGCCTGTGACCGCTTCGGCGGCGGCCACAAAGTCGGCCCGCGTTTTGGCCGGATCGAGTTTGCCGAACAGCTCGCGCGCCTTGTCTTCGTCGCCCGGGTAGCCGCCCAGCGTGAACAAGGCGTCCGGCGCGTACGCGATGAAGCCGTCGAGCGCGAGGCGGCGCGCGATGTCTTCGATGTGCGGATTGAGGCCGCGGTTTTCATGCACCACCAGCACCACCGGCAGCTTGCCCTTGGCCTGCGCCGGCTGCGCCAGGTAGCCGCGCACGGTGCCGTAGCCTTGCGGCGACGGATAGTCGAGCGTACTGGTCTTGACGCGCGGGTCGGCCGGCGCGATCAGGGGCGCGGCAAAACTGGGCGAGAGCGCTGCCAGCATACCGGCGGCAGTGGCGCCGCCAACGGCGTAGCGGCCGGCCTGCGACAGGAAGCCGCGGCGGTCGATGCCGCCGTGGACGTATTGGTCGAACAGCTTGAGCACTTCAGGATCGAAATCATGCTGGGTCATGCGTGTCATCGTCGGGTCTCCTTGTCATAAGCGTGCGGCGCGAGGCGACCGCCGCGAAAAGCGATCATAACCCGATGACGAAACGACTGCATAACAGTACAAAAATGAACGTGTTTTTGGTTCGCTGCGCAGTGCTGAGGGGCCTCAATCGACACTGCGGTGTGGCGCTTGACGCAGCTGGCGCACAGGTGGAAGCTGTAAGGATGGACCAGCGAATTGACATGCTAGAGCTAGAAATCAGCGCGATCAAATCGGAGATTGCGGTGATCAAATCGTCCTGTTTGACTCGCGACGACGCGCGCATGTTCGATGGACGATTCGGGCGCATCGAGGCTGACATTGCCGTACTTCAGGCTGACGTCGCCGTCCTGAAGGCCGATGTCGCTACGCTGAAGTCGGACGTTGCCCAACTAAGGAGTGACGTAGCACAGCTCAGGGTTGACCTGGAGGGAATTAAGGTCGAACTGGCGCAGATCCGATGCGAAATGGCGCAAATGGAAGCGCGCTTGAAAACATGGATGATCACGCTAGCCATTTCAATTATTTCGGTCACATCCGGCATACAGTTCGCGCTATACACCGCACTCAAGCACTAAATCACCACACCGCACATCCAATCAGGCCGTGCGATTTCAGTGTGCCTTGGACAAAATCAACAGCCAGCGGCGCATCAGCAGCACTTCAATATGGCCAGGCTCGACGCCGGTGTCGCATTCGATCACCGGGTTGACCGGATAGAAACGCTTGCGGAAGTCGCGCGTGACCAACACTTCACGGCGGCCCAGGCGCATCAGGAAAGGGGTTGGTGCGTACTGCATGCCGAAGTTGCTGTTCAAGGTGGTCATGACACTTCCTTTGTAGGGGGTTGCGTTGATCAAGAGAACCCAGAATACCACAACCACTGTACAAAACAACAGTTACTGTATGAATAAACAGTAAATTTTAATGTTGTGACGTTTTTGCAGATGCTATGATGCTGTACTGCAACTTTGCAATGTGCGACTTGACGCCTCGTGGGACAGGGAGGCGGTGAAGTTGATCTTTGTCACGCCCGTTTTGCTAGTCTGGGTTGACGAAGGTTAACAAGTGATATCTACTGGAAGAGGGGCGGTCAAACGCGGTTTTCTTCTCGGTTTTCGATTTTTTGAGGCTTCACAATGACGCAACTAAAAGTGATCAGCCCTGAACTGTTTAACACCGTCAGGAAAGATGTGGCAAGATACATCAAGAAAAAGCTCAAGGGCATGGAAATTGACGTCACCGACATGGAGTTGCACAACTCGTCGCTGACCAAAACGATCCGGGTGTATGCGACCCTGGGACGCACGACCAACCTGAAAGCGCTGTATCTGGCTGAACAAATGGTGACCAAGGAACTGCAACAGGAGTTCCGCCTGCAGGTGCACGCGTTTTACTGGCGCTATCTGCCTGAGGAAAGAACCGGGGACGAGCCATCGGCCGCCCCTTCATTAGCAAACTGAATATGAGTAGACAGAGTATCCCGCCATGGCCAATCAAAAAATTCTTGTGGTAGACGATTCGGCATCGCAGCGCATGATCGTCGCGGCCCTGCTGGCCAAGGAAGGCCATACCGTGATCATGGCCTGTGACGGCGAAGAAGCCGTTGCCAAAGCCAAGAGCGAATTGCCGGACCTGATCATCATGGACATCGTCATGCCCGGCCTGAACGGCTTCCAGGCCACGCGCGCCATCACCAATGACGAAACGACCTGGCATATCCCGGTCATCTTGCTCACCAGCAAGGACATGGATTCGGACCGCGTCTGGGCCTTGCGCCAGGGCGCGACTGCGTTCATGAACAAGCCGCTCAACCACGTGGCCTTGCTCGAGCTGGTCAACACGCTGGCCTGAGCAACGCAGCAACAGGCCAGCTTCGCCGCCGGCGTCACGGGGGACTTGTCTGACCATCATCGCAGTCATCCTCAACGGCAAAGCCGGCAGCGGCCACGACCAGGCGCGGGCCAGCCATGTGCAGCAACAATTCGGCGCCCATGGCATTGTCGCGCGCGTCACGCTGGCCTCCAGCGGCGACGAGATGACCGCGTGTGCCCGCGCTGCGCTGGAGGCGCGCGTGGCAATCGTGGTGGCCGCCGGCGGCGACGGCACCATCAATGCGGTCGCCTCGGTGCTGGTCGATACCAATGTGGCGTTTGGCGTGCTGCCGCTGGGCACCTTGAACCACTTCGCCAAGGACATCGGGATGCCGCTGGCGCTGGACGCGGCCATTGCCGCCATTGCCAGCGGGGTGCGCCGCCAGGTCGACGTGGGCGAGGTGAACGGGCAAGTGTTCCTGAACAATTCCAGCCTGGGCCTGTACCCGGACATCGTTCGCGAGCGCACCAAGCAGCAAAGCCGGCTCGGGCGCGGCAAATGGCTGGCGGCGGCCTGGGCCACGCTGGGCGCGCTGCGGCGCTATCCCTTTCTCAGCCTGCGCCTGCACCTGGACGACGGCATCGAACAGGCGCGCCGCACGCCGTTTGTCTTTATCGGGAATAATGCCTACACCATGCAAGGCTTGGACATAGGCGCGCGCTCCCGGCTCGATGCGGGCAAGCTGAGCCTGTACGTGGCGCAGCGGCCCGGCCGGCTTGGCCTGTTGCGCCTGGGCTGGCGCGCGCTGTGCGGCCAGCTGGCGCAGGAGCGCGATTTTGACGTGCTGGACATTGCCGCGCTGACGATCGACACGCGCAAGCGCCGCATCCGGGTAGCCACCGACGGCGAAGTGACGGTGCTGGCCACGCCGCTGCACTACCGGATCCGGCCGGCGGCGCTGAGCGTCATCGTGCCATCTTGAGGAGAGCGTATGCGTACCCTGGTGCACTTATCGGATTTGCATTTCGGCCGGGTCGACCAGGCCTTGCTGGCGCCCTTGCGCACGCTGGTGCAGCGCATCGCGCCACAGGTGGTGGTGGTATCGGGCGACCTGACCCAGCGCGCCAGGCGCGTGCAATTCCAGGCTGCCAAGGCCTGGCTCGCTACCTTGCCGGGCCCGCAAATCATCGTGCCGGGCAACCATGACATACCGCTGTACAACGTGCTGCGCCGTTTCCTGACGCCGCTGGACGACTACCGGCGCTACATCACCGACGACCTGGCCCCGCTATACGTGGATGGCGAAATCGCCGTGCTGGGCGTCAATACGGCGCGCTCATTGACGTTCAAGGACGGGCGCGTCAATCAGCAGCAAGTCGCTGCCATCAAGGCCCGCTTTGCCGCGCTGGGGCCGGACGTCACGCGCATCATCGTCACCCACCATCCCTTCGATTTGCCGGCGTCGTCCGGCGACGACGACCTGGTGGCGCGTGCACCCATGGCCATGCGCGCCTTTGCCGACTGCGGGATCGACCTGTTGCTGTCGGGGCATATGCACACCAGCCGCGCCGGCAGCACCGAAGGGCGCTACCGGATCGACGACTACGCGGCCCTGGTGGTGCAGGCCGGCACCGCCACGTCCACCCGCGCGCGCGGGGAAGTCAATTCCTTCAACGTGGTGCGGGTCGAGGCGGCGCGCATCGAAGTGGACCGCTACGGCTGGGACGACATCGGCAAGCAGTTTTCGTTGATGACGACCGAGCCGTTTCTGCGCACCGGCAATGTCTGGTCGGCCCATACCGAGGGCCTGCTAGCCGCCGGCATCTGATTGGGCGTCAGATCCAGTAGGCGGTCAGCTTGGACATCCATTCCTTGATCCGGTCGCTCAAGGGCCGCTCGCGCCACTCTGCCAGCGTGACCGGTTTCGAATCGCGCAAGTCTTCGGCAAATGCGCTTTCCATGTCGTGCCCGAAAGCCGGGTCGAGCACCACCACGTTCAGTTCATAGTTGTGCAGGAAGCTGCGGCGGTCGATGTTGGCCGAGCCGACGGTCGACCAGGTGCCGTCGATGACGGCGGTCTTGGCATGCAGCACCGCCACTTGCAGCTGGAAAATCTTGACGCCGCCGCTGAGCAACTGGTCATAGAAGGCGCGCCCGGCGTGCACCACCAGGCCGTGGTCGGACACGCCCGGCAGCACCAGGCGCACGTCGACGCCGCGCGCGGCCGCGGCCACCAGCGCGTCGACGAACTGCTGGTCGGGCACGAAATAGGCGGACGTGATGTGCACCGTCGCTTTCGCTTCCTGAATCGCCAGCATGAAGGCCTTGTAGATTTCCGAATCGCGCTCCGGATCGGTGGCCAGCACGCGCACGATCTTGTCGCCGACCGGCGCCAGCGGCGGGAAATAATTGACCTCGGCCAGCTCGCCGGCGTCCTGGTCGACCCAGGCGTGGATGAAGTGCCATTGGAACGAGGCCACCGCCGGTCCTTCGATCTTGATATGGGTGTCGCGCCAGCCGACCTTGTGATCGCCATTCGAGGCTGGCGTGCGGCGCGAGCGGAAAAACGAACTGTTGGCGTAGGTGCTGCTGATGTTGATGCCGCCCGTGAAGGCAACCTTGCCGTCGACCACCATCAGCTTGCGGTGGTCGCGGTTGTTCAGTTCCCATTTGCCGATCCGCTTGGCCGGATTGACCGGATTGAACAGCAGCACATTGACGCCGCCATCCTTCATGCGCTGGAAGAACTCGGCCGGGGTGTTGATTGCGCCCACGCTGTCGACCATCAGGTTGACCGTCACGCCCTGTTTGCGCTTGTCGATCAGCAGCGCGGCGAACTGCACGCCGATCGGATCCTGGTCGAAGATATAGGTTTCCAGGTTGATCGAGGTCTTGGCCGCACTGACCGCCGCCATCATTTCCTTCATCGTGGCCGGGCCGTCAAACAGCAGCGTGACCTTGTTGCCGGCGATCAAAGGCACGCCAGTGGCGGCCTGTTCCAGCACGGCCAGCGCCTTCATGTCGGGCGTGGCGTGGGCCCAGCGCCGTGCCAGCAGTTCGGCGGCCTTCTTGCGCTGCGGCTGGTTCAGCGCCGGGTTCTCGCGCAGCGCCACCGACGCGCTGTTGGCGTTCACTTCCGGCAGCGAGGCGCAGGACACCAGCGCCAGCGCGCAGGCCAGCAGGACTGACATGGCAGCGGCGCGTGGTTGGCTCATGGTGGCCTCCTGGAACAAAAATACAGTGTACGTCGGGCCGGTCGGGAAACTTGGTACGTTAGCGAACACAGTGACGCCAAAGATGATGCGCGGCACTTCGGTTAAACTTGGGCGGCACACCACAACGAGGACAACCATGTATCTGACGTATTTCAAGGGCCAATGGGCTGAAGGCAATGTTCCCCTGTTTGGCGCGATGGACCACAGCACCTGGCTGGGCTCGTCGGTGTTCGACGGCGCGCGGTCGATCGGCGGGCGCATGCCCGACCTGCGCCTGCACTTGCAGCGCGTGATCTATTCGGCCGAGCGGCTAGGCCTGCAGTGCCCGCTGACGGTCGATGAAATGGACGTACTGGTGCGCGAAGGCGTGGCCAAATTTCCAGCCGACGCGGCGCTGTACATCCGGCCGCTGGTGTTCGGCTGCGAAGGCTTTCTGGTCCCCGAGCCGGCCAAGAGCGGCTTCGCGCTGACGCTGTTCGACGCCGCCATGCCGGCGTTTACCGGCTTTTCAGCCTGTTTGTCGACGCTGCGCCGGCCGGACGCCAACATGGCGCCCACCGACGCCAAGGCCTCGGCGCTGTACGCCAACTCGACGCGCGTGATGCGCGAAGCCCAGGCGCGCGGTTTCGACAACGGCGTGGTGCTCGACAGCGACGCCATGGTGGCCGAATTTGCCACCTCCAACCTGTTCCTGGTCACGCCCGAGGGCAAAGTCGTCACGCCGGTACCGAACGGCACCTTCCTGGCCGGCATCACGCGCGCGCGCGTGATTGCCCTGCTGGCCGAGGCGGGCGTGACGGTGGAAGAGCGCAGCGTGCATCCGCACGAGCTCGACTCGGCGCTGGAAATTTTCAATACCGGCAATTACGGCAAGGTCACGCCGTGCGTGCGCTATGAAGCGCGCACGCTGGACGTGGGCCCGATGGCCACGCTGGCGCGCGCGCTGTACCTGGCTTTTAGCGACGCCAGCTGACGGTTATTTTTTTGCCGCTGGCGGCATTGGCGGCGGCTTGACGTCGCCGCAGTCGCTGCTGAGCCATTTGCCGCTGGCCGCCATTGCGGTCGCCATGACCTTGCCTTCATGTTCGCTGTGCATCGTCATGTCCATCGTGTAGCTGCTGTTGCCGGTGACTCTGACCGTGCCTTCGCCGCTGGACTTGGGATTGGTGCAGCTGAACGACACTTTCATGACGCCGCCCACCATGGGCGAGCGGGTATCGGTGCATCCATGGCGCTGCTGATGCTGCGTTTCCATGCGGTTCATGGCGGCCATTTCCGGCGTCACGCAAGTCTTGATGGTCATGCCGCCGTCTTCGTTCATGTTGAGCTGGCCCATCCTGGCCATCATGGCGTCCATGTGCTTGCGCTGTTCCGGCGGCATGCTGTCATATTGCTTGCGCATCTCGGCCATGTTTTTTTGCTGCTCCTGGCGCATTTGCTTCATGCGCGGATCGTCCTGGCCGGTCATCTTGGTGTTGACCTCCCATAGTCCGGGTTTCATGGTTTGGGCCGCGGCAGGCAAGGCGGTGACGGCGCTCAGCGATAACACGGCAACAAAGATCAGACGAGAATTCATGATGGCCTCCGAAGATTGATGGCATAGTTTATCCCGAATGCATGGCAAAAAGCTGTCATAAATGAAATAATGACGAACATGCCGCACTGGCGCTCGCAACCCGACTCGATAGATTGGATCATCCCTTGAAACTACTTACTGCTCTCATGCTCAGCGCCGGTATCCTGTCGTCCGGAATCGCCTATGCGGCCACGGCGCCTGCGCCCAAGGCGGCAATGAGGGCCGGCGCGGTCAAGGTCGCCAGCGTCGAAGGCCTGACCGAATACCGGCTCGCCAACGGCATGCGCGTGTTGCTGTTCCCCGACGCCAGCAAGCCCACGCTGACCACCAATATCGTGTACATGGTCGGTTCGCGCCACGAAAACTATGGCGAAACGGGCATGGCGCACTTGCTCGAGCATCTGTTGTTCAAGCCGACCGCCAATTTCGGCATCAAGAAGGGGACCAAGACCCCGGTCGAAGTACTCAATGGCAGCGGCGCCGAATTTAACGGCAGCACCTGGTTCGACCGCACCAATTACAACGCCACCTTTCCGGCCAACGACGCCAATCTGCGCCAGATGCTGGCGCTGGAAGCGGACCGCATGGTCAATTCGCCGATCGACCAGAACGACTTGTGGAACACCAAGACCGGCAAGGGCGAAATGACGGTGGTGCGCAACGAATTCGAAATGGGCGAGAGCGATCCGCTGTCGGTCACCAGCGAGCGATTGCAATCGGTGGCGTTCGACTGGCACAACTACGGCAAGTCGACCATCGGCGCGCGCTCGGACATCGAGCAGGTCAATATCGCGCGCCTGCGCGCCTTCTACAAAAAGTACTATCAGCCAGACAATGCGATCCTGATGGTGGCCGGCCGCTTCGATGAAGCCAAGGTGCTGGCGCAGATCACCACGCTGTTCGGACGGATTCCGAAACCGTCGCGCGTGCTGGCCCCGACCTACACGCGCGAGCCGACCCAGGACGGCGAACGCAGCGTCACCGTGCGCCGCAGCGGCGGCACCCAGTTCGTCGGTGCCGGCTATCACGTGCCGGCGTCGAGCCACCCGGATGCGGCCGCGCTGGCGCTGTTGACGCGAATCCTGGTGGACGCGCCGGCCGGGCGATTGCACAAGGCGCTGGTTGAAACCAAACTGGCCACCAGCCTCGATGGCGAATCGGTGAGCAACCTGGAACCGGGCTACCGCATCTTTGGCGCGCTGGTGCCCAAGGAACTGCCGCTCGACGTGACCCAGGATGCGATGCTCAAGGTGCTGGAGAACATGAAGACGTCGCCGGTGACGGACGAGGAACTGGCGCGCGCCAAGCTGACCCTGATCAAGCAGATCGACCTGGCGGCCAACGATACGGCCGCGCTGACGCTGGCGCTGACCGAATCGATGGCGGCCGGCGACTGGCGCTTGTTCTTCCTGCAGCGCGACCGGATCGAGAAAATCGATGCGGCGGCGGTGCAGGCGGTCGCTGAAAAATATCTGAAGCCGACCAACCGCACCGTTGGCCGCTTCGTGCCGACCGACGCGCCGGACCGCGCCGAAGTGCCGGAAGCGGCTGACGTCGCCGCCGTGGTCAAGGACTACAAGGGCAGGGCAGTGGTGGCCCAGGGCGAAGCGTTCGATCCGAGCCCGGCCAACATCGAAGGGCGCCTGGAGCGCTTCACGCTGGCCAACGGCATGAAGGGCGCGCTGCTGGCCAAGAAAACCAAGGGCGCGATGGTGAGCGTGACGCTGCAGCTGTACACCGGCAGCGCCGACGCGCTCAAGGGCAAGTCGAATGCCGGCGCGTTTGCAGCGGCCCTGCTGGCGCGCGGCAGCGAGCGCCTGGCGCGCCAGGAAATCAAGGACCAGTTCGACAAGCTGCGTACCCGCGTGAGCATCAACGGCGGCGCCGAAAACATGAGCGTGACCTTGATGACGACCCGCGACAAGTTGCCCCAATCGCTGGACCTGGTGGCCGAAGTGCTCAAGACGCCGTTGTACCCGGATGCCGAATTCGCCGAGATGCAGCGCGAGCGCGTCAACGAGATCGCCCAGCAGATGCCGGAACCGCAGGCGCTGGCCAGCAACGCGCTGTCGCGCCTGATCGACGCCACGCCGGAAGGCCACGTCAACCACGCCTTGACCATGCCGGAAATCCTGGCGGCGATGAAGGCGCTGACCGTGGCCGACGTGCGCGCCTTCCACAAGGCGTTCTACGGCGCCGGCAACGGCACCGTGGCAGCGGTGGGTGACTTCGATGCGGTCGCGCTCAAGACCCAGCTGGCCAGCTTGTTCGGCAACTGGAATGCGGCGCAGCCTTATGTGCGCATTCCGGCCACCATCAAGGACGTGGCGGGCCAGAAGGTGTCGCTGGAAACCCCGGACAAGGCCAACAGCATGCTGCTGGCGGTGTTGCCGTTGCCGATGAAGGATGATGCGGCGGCCTACCCGGCGCTGCTGATGGCCAACCACATGCTGGGTGGCGGCGCGCTGCGTTCGCGCCTGGCCGACCGCATCCGCCAGAAGGAAGGGCTGTCGTATGGCGTGGGCTCACAACTGAGCGTGCAAGCGCGCGACCCGGCCGGCATGTGGATCGCCTACGCGATCAGCGCGCCGCAAAATACGCCGAAGGTGGAAGCGGCGCTGCGCGAAGAGATCGCGCTGGCGCTCAAGGATGGCTTCACCGAGGCCGAACTGGCCGAGGCCAAGAAGGGCTGGCGCCAGGGCGAGGAAGTGGGGCGCACCGACGATGGCGCGCTGTCGCAGCGCCTGGCTGGTTACCTGAGCATGGGCCGCACGATGGGCTTCGACAAGGAGCTCGAAGCGAAAGTGGCGAGCCTGAGCGCAGCCCAGGTGAACGAGGCGATGCGCCAGTTCATCAAGCCGGCCAGCGTGTCGGTCATCAGCGCCGGTGATTTCGCCAAAGTCACGAAAGCGAAGTAAGTTGAAAAAATGGGGGCTGGCGGCGGGCGAAGCTGGCGCCAGTCCTCTTGAGGCGCCATGGAGCAGAACGTGGATGAAATAGACACCAGCACGCGCGCCTGGAGCGGCGACATTGGCTGTGAAGGCGGCCCGGTCCTGGTCGCCAATCTCGACGACTTCCAGCGCTGGCATGGCAGCGACCCGCTTGACCGGGCCAGCGCCACGGAGCTGCATTACTGGTCGCAGTTCACCGCCGAACTGCCCGAGCAATGGCATCCGAACGGTCGCGCCGGCCATCAATACCTCGCCACTGCCGATCCGTCGGCGTGCCGCGACGCGTTAATGTCTATGCTCGTCGAACGCTGGCCAGGAACGACGGTTGACCGCAGCAATGGCAGCTGGCGCGCCACCCTTCCCGACGGCCGCCTGTTGCATGCCGCATTGTCACCGGATAGTGAATACGAGCGCGCCATCCGGGACTTGGGTAGCGAAGCCATTCATCATTTTGGCAGCAGCGCCATGGGCTATCTGTGGAGTGCCGCACCCGGCGTGGTGCGCATCACGCTGGCCGAACAGCGCGACCTGCTGCTGCTGTCCCAGGTTGAGTATGCGGACGACGACGTGGACGAACAGGCAGCGCACGCCCATGCGCTGACGGCCGATCTGTCGCAAGCGGCGCCCGGCATCCAATACCGGGTGACGTGCGGTCCCGTCGTCGTGGCATGGTCGCCGAACAGCGTGCGCGACCTGTCGCGGCCCATAGATAGCGCCGACACGGGGCCGTCGGCTCCGGGGCTGCTGCTCGATATGGCTACCGATGGCAGTGGCGCCTTGCTGTGGCTTGCGCCGGGACTGTATCGGTCAACTTTGCAATATCACGAGCAAGACAGCTGGGCTGTGTCGTGCTGCCGGCTGCAGCGCGTCGATGATCTGAAGGAGAATCCATGAGCAGTTCCGATACCGACAAGATCTTTGCGGGCCAGATACCGGCGCTATACGAGCGCTATCTGGTTCCGCTGATTTTCGAACCCTACGCTCAGGACATGGCGCGCCGGCTCGCTTCCAGGACGCCGTCGCGCGTGCTGGAGATTGCCGCCGGCACTGGCGTCGTCACGCGCGCCATGGCGTCGCTATTGCCAGAACAGGTCGCCATTGTCGCCACCGACCTGAATCAGGCAATGCTCGACCATGCTGCCGCAGTCGGAACGTCGCGCCCGGTCGAATGGCGTCAGGCCGATGCCATGCGGCTGCCTTTTGCCGACGCGGCGTTTGACGCCGTGGTGTGCCAGTTCGGGGCGATGTTCTTTCCCGATAGGGCCACTGCGTTTGCCGAGGCGCGCAGGGTGCTCAAGCCAGGCGGCATCTTCATGTTCAGCGCCTGGGACCGGATCGAGGACAACGCGTTCGCGCACGTCGTGACCACGGCGCTGGCACCGCTGTTTCCGGATGATCCGCCGCGCTTTCTCGCGCGCACGCCGCACGGTTATTGCGACGCTGCGATCATCGAACGCGACCTTGCCAATGGCGGCTTCGCGCAACCGGCCCGGCTTGAGACGGTCGCGCTGCGCAGCCGGGCAAGGTGCGCGCGCGACGTGGCGATCGCCTACTGCCAGGGCACGCCGCTGCGCAACGAGATCGAAGCGCGCGACGCCACGCTGCTCGGCGCCGCTACCGACAGTGCTGCCGAAGCGCTTGCCCAACGGTTCGGAAGCGGGGAAGTGGACGGCAAAATCCAGGCCTATGTGGTCACCGTCGATGCCTGAAATCGACAAATTCGAGGAAATGACAATGCAAAAATTTACGACGTGCATGAGCGCAGTGCTGGCAGTGCTGGCGTTGTCTTGCGTGCCTGCCACTGCGGCGGAGAGCTTGCGCGCAAGCGCTGCGCATAATGACGCGGGCGAGCTGGCGCTCAAGGCGCGGCTGGAACAAGTCGTGGCGAAATATAAACTTGAGAAGTGGCTCTATACCGGGGAGATCCGGATTGACAAGGATGTATGGCCGCCGCACAGTCACCCGGTGTTGACGCTGGGCGTGCGCGAGCAGCTGCTTAGCGACGACGTCTATCTGGTCGGCAGTTTGTTGCACGAAGAGTTTCACTGGAACATGGTGCTAAATGGCAAATTCATGCCGGAGGTGTCGGCCGCGCAGGTGAAGGCGAAGTTTCCGGGACTCGATCTGGATCACCCCAAAGGCTCGGGCGGCGACGTGTCGACTTACGGCCACGTGCTGGTGTGCTACATGGAATACAAGGCGCTGGCCAAGGTGTTCGGTGAAGACGCGGCGCGCAAGGCGATCAGGGCGCTGCCTTTCTATACCGGCATTTATGCGCTGGTGACCGACCAGAAGAATCAGGAGACGCTTGAAGCCTTATTGCGCCAGGAACAGGTGGCTATCTGAGATCTGTTTTTTTGATTATTTTTTTGCCGTATGGCCAGATGTGCCGCTAGCCGTCGACGCGCTTTGCGCGACGACGGCGGTCAGTGTTAGCCCTGGCGTTCCGACACGAAGATTTCAACCCGGCGATTGCGCGCGCGGCCTGCATCGTTGTCGTTGGAGGCGACCGGCTCGCGCTCGCCGCGCCCGTCGATCATGACGCGGTTGGGCGAGACGCCGCGCTGGGCCAGGTAATCGCGGGTGTGGGCGGCGCGCTCGACTGACAGTGGGTCGTTGACGGCGGCGCTGCCGGTGCTGTCGGTGTGGCCCACGATCGAGACGGTGGTGGCCGGATTATCGTTGAGCGTTTGCGCGAAGCGTTCCAGGATCGGGCGGAAGTTCGACTTGATGTCGGCGCGGCCGGTATCAAATGACACATCGGCCGGGATGTCCATCTTCAAGCGGTTGTCGGCCGTCTGGCTGACCTGGATGCCGGTGCCGCGGGTGGCCGCTTCCATTTCCTGCTTTTGCTTTTCCATGCGATTCGACCAGATGTTGCCGATCAGCGCACCAGCGGCGCCGCCAATCAGCGCGCCCTTGGTGGCGCGGCTGCCGCCGCCGTTGCCGGTGGTGCCGCCAATGATGGCACCGAGGCCGGCGCCAACGCCGGCGCCAGTGGCCGTGCCTTTTTGGGTCGGGCTCATGTCGGCACAGCCGGTGGCCAGTGCCATGACGGTCATTGCTACGATGGTTTTGGCGATATGTTTGTTCATGTGTTTTTCTCCTGAAAATAAATGAGGAGGGTCAGTTCCGGCATTCGGACACGGGCCCAACAGTAGCGCGCTACTGTTGGG
>JAZJXM010000040.1:0-80734 GCA_040390915.1 Pseudomonadota bacterium | reverse complement strand
GAGCGCCGGCGGCGCGCTTTTACGCGCTCGCGTTCGAGCGCCTGATCCCGGCGCTGCGCAAAGGCGAACGGGCCGGCGTCGACGCCGCGCTGGCGGCCATGGGCCAGGCGTACGATACGCACCGGCACGCAGTCGATGCGCTGGTGGCGCGCGCCGCCGCGCGCGCGGCCCGGTTCGAAACGGCGGCCGCCAGCCGCATCGAAGCCGACACCGGGATGCTGCGCCTGATCCTGCTGGCGGTGCTCGGTGCCAGCCTGCTGGCGGCGGTGCTGATCCGGCGCAGCATCACCGAACCGCTGGACCAGGCCTTGCTGCTGGCGCGGCGGGTGGCCGCCGGCGACCTGCGGGCGCGCGGCCATGCGCGCTACCAGGACGAACCGGGTCTGCTGCTCGACGCGCTTGACGCCATGAGCGCCAGCCTGGCCGCCACGCATGCTGCGCGCAGCGTCTCGGAACTGTCGCTGCGGCGCGCCAAGGAACTGACCGAAAGGCTGATCGACTGCGCCAACGTGGCCATCGTCGGCCTCGATCGCGAGCGCAAAGTGTGCATTTTCAACCGCACCGCCAGTGCGCTGACTGGCTTGGCGGCGCCGCAAGTGCTGGGCCGGACCTGGGAGGCGGCGGCCGAATCGACTTTTACCAGCGCCAGCGGCGAACAGCGCCGCATCGCCTGGCAGAACACCGAACTCGGTGATGAAGGCGGCGAAGTGGCGCTGATGGCGTTCGGGATCGACGTCACCGAGCAGCGCGCCGCGTTCGAGGCCACCTTGAGGGCGCAGCAGCTGGCCGAGGCGAGCGCGCGCAGCAAGAGCGAATTCCTGGCCAATATGAGCCATGAAATCCGCACCCCGATGAATGCGGTGATCGGCATGACGCGCTTGACGCTCAATACGGAACTCGATGCGCGCCAGCGCAATTACCTGGAAAGAGTCGACTGTGCAGCCCACAGCCTGCTTGGCATCATCAACGACATTCTCGATTTCTCGAAAATCGAAGCCGGCAAGCTGCATTTCGAACGGCGCCGCATGCAGCTGCGCCAGACGCTCGATCACCTGGCCGGCATGACGGTGTACCGGGCCCAGGAAAAGGGGCTCGAACTGCTGTTCGACGTCGCGCCCGAGGTGCCGCTCGAAATGCTGGGCGACCCGCTGCGCCTGGGCCAGGTTTTGCTCAGCCTGGTCAACAATGCGATCAAGTTCACCGAGCGCGGCGAGATCATCGTCGCCATTCAGGTGCTGGAGGTCATCGGGGCGCAAGTGTGCCTGCAGTTTGAAGTGCGCGATACCGGCATCGGGATCAAGCCGGAGTATGCCGCGCGCCTGTTCACCGCATTTTCGCAGGCCGACAGCTCCACGACGCGCATGCATGGCGGCAGCGGGCTGGGACTGGCGATTGCGCACAAGCTGGTCGAGATGATGGAAGGGCGCTTGTGGGTCGAAAGCGAAGCTGGTCACGGCAGCCGCTTCCTGTTTACCGCGCGCTTCGGGCGCCAGAGCTGGCCCGCCACGCCGGGGCCGAACGGCCACGACCTCGCTGCGCTGCGGGTGCTGGTGGTGGACGACAACGCGGCCGCGCGCGAGATCTTGCAGGGCATCCTGGAATCGATGCAGATGCGCGCCGGGCTGGCGCTGTCGGCGCCGGACGCGATCGCCGAACTGGAAAAGGCCGAACGGATCGGCGACCCGTACCGGCTGGTGCTGATGGACTGGTTGATGCCGTCCATGGACGGGCTGGAGGCAATCCGCGCGATTCGTGCCAATCCGGCCATTGCGCGCACGCTGACCATCATCATGGTGACCGCTTACAGCCGAGACGAATTGCTGGTGCGGGCCGACGGCATGGAGCAGCTGGGGGTGCTCGACAAGCCGGTCACGCCATCGTCGGTGCTCGACGCGATCGTCAGCGGCCTGCAAGGCGGCGCGCCGGCCGCGGTTGCGCGCACGGCGCCCGAGCGGCGCCTGGAAGCGGCGCTGCAAACCCTGCGCGGCGTCTCGGTGCTGCTGGTCGAGGACAATGAAGTGAACCAGCGCCTGGCGGTCGACATTCTCACCGGGCTCGGTCTGGAAGTGAGCGTGGCCGGCAACGGCCAGGTGGCGCTGGACATGCTGGGCGTGAACGACTATGACGCGGTGCTGATGGATTGCCAGATGCCGGTGATGGACGGCTTCGAGGCCAGCCGCCTGATCCGCGCCCAGGCGCGCCTGGCCCACATGCCGATATTGGCAATGACGGCCAACGCCATGAGCGGCGACCGCGAGCGCTGCCTGGCGGCCGGCATGAACGAACACATTTCCAAGCCGGTCAACCAGGAATCGCTGGCGCTGACACTGGCGCGCTGGCTGGCGCCGGCCGCCCACGCGGCCGCGGCGCCGCAGGATGGGGCCAGAGCCGACTACAGCGCCTTGCGCGCGGCCGGCATCGACGTCGACGCCGGCCGCGATCGGCTGCACGGCAACGACATTGCCTACCGCAAGCTGATGCAGCAGCTGCTGGCGATGCAGGCGCGCTTCGAGCCTCAGGTGCGCGACGCGCTGCGTGCCGACGAAACCGAACGCGCGCGGCGCCTGGTGCATCACCTGCACGGCATTGCGTCCAATCTTGGCGCGCGCGCGCTGGCCGCTGGGGCGCTGGAGCTGGGCCAGGCGCTGGTGGCAGGCAGCGGCGTCGATTCCGCCCTGGCTGCGCTGGCGCCGCGCTTCGGTGCGGTGTTGCGCGCGATCGACGCCCAGCTGGGCGTGGCCGAAGGTCTATAGCGGGAGCTTGCATGGCCACGCCATTCGCCGCGCACGGAGAGTTCAAGGCCCATGTGGAAGGGCGCATCATCGTCTCGGAGGTGGTGGGCCCCTGGAACAAGGAGCTGGTCGACAAGTGGTCGCGCGTGATGTACGGCTACGCCAAGCAGCTCTCGGCCAGCGGGCCGCATGTGGGCATCGCGCGCATCCACACATCGATGATGTGTCCACCCGATGCGCTGCAGGCCATGCGCCAGGCGGTTTTGTTTGGCAATGAACGGCTGGGCAGCATCGGCAATGCGCTGGTGGCCGACCCCGGCGTCGAGGGCCGCGCGCTGATGCTGCCGATGTACGAGCAGCTGTACCTGGGCGGCAACCCGTACGCATTCTTTCATGACCTCGACAGCGCCACGGCATGGGCGCTGGCACTGCTGGCCGCGAAAGGCTTTTGAATCAGAACAGGCTGGAGGCGATATTGATGGTCAGGGCCAGCAAGGTGGCGTTGAAGAAGAACGCCAGCACGCAGTGCAGCAGGCCGGTGCGGCGCAGCGCGCGGCTGGTGAAACTGACGTCGGCGGTCTGGCCGGATGTGCCGATCACGCAGGAAAAATACACGAAGTCAAAGTAGTCGGGCGACGGCTCGGAAGGGAACTGCAGGCCGCCCGGCTGGCCGCGTGCGATGGCCGCGTAGTAGTCGTGCGCGTAATGGGTGGCAAACGTGACTTGGGTGAAGGTCCACGACGAGAGCAGCGTGAGCAGCGCCAGCCACACGTGCAGGTAGCGCTGGCCCGCAGGCAGCAGTTTCGCGATCGCCAGTTCGCCGACGATGGCGGCCAGCGCGCTGACGGCGGCGGTCACCACCATCACCAGCATCAGCACGCGCCCGTCGTCGTGCAGCACGGCGCGCTCGCGCATGCGTTGATGCGACGAGGAGAACATCATGTGCAGCGTCAAGGCCAGGTAGGCCAGCGCGCCGGCGTTCCAGCCGATGATGGCGCGCGTGACCGGGTGCGCTGCCAGTTCGGCGGGAACGGCCAGCGCCGTCGCCAATCCCAGCAGCAGGCCGGCAAACAGGCGCGAGTGGACGATCAGGATGCGGGCCGGTTTTGGTTTCTTCATGGAACCATCATAGCGCAGTGTCAGCGCTGGAAGAAACGCAGCGGTACCGCCGCGGCCAGCGCGCGGTAGCCGGCGTCGTTCGGATGCACATGGTCGCCGCTGTCGAGCGCGGGCAGGATGCGCGTCCGATCGCCCGGATCGCGCACGGCAGCGTCGAAATCGAGCACCCGGTCAAAGCTGCGCGAGCCGCGTATCCAGGCGTTGACGGCCAGCCGCTTGGCCTCTGCCTGCGCATTGTGGCGCAGCGGCTGTTGGGCGCCGCCATAGGGCGTGAGCGTGGCGCCCCACACCTTGATGCCACGCGCGTGGGCTTGCGCAATGACTTGCTGCATGCCGGCGATGATCGCATCGGCTGTCACGGGCCCGCCGGGGATGCCGGTTTCGTCGGCCAGGCCGATATCGTTCAGGCCCGCTTCCAGCACCAGCCACTTCACGCCCGGCTTGTCGAAGGCGTCGCGCTGGACCCGTTGCAGCATGCTGGACCCGACCGGCCCGTCGTTGAGCAGGCGGTTGCCGCTGATGCCGGAATTGACGACCGCGATCGATGTCCCGTGCAGGCGGCTGGCCAGCGCATCGGGCCAGCGCGCATTGCGGTTCGGGGTCGAGCCGTCGCCGTCGCTGATCGAGTCGCCAACGACCACGATGGCGCGCGCGCCAGGCGCTGCGTCGACCTGCACTTCACTGAGGAAGTAGCGGCTGTCGCTGCTGGTTGGAGGCGCGCCGCTGATCAAGGCGCTGTGGCGCGCGTCGCTGTGCAAGGTGGCCGCGCCGTCTTCCACATAGATGCTCACGTCGAGCAGGTCGAGCGGGGCCAGCGCGAGTTCGAGCGGGTCGCTGAGCACATCTTCGCCCTTGGGGATGGTCACGTTCGGGCGGCCGTCGAACAGCACCGGGCGCGGCGCGCCGCCGGCGCGCCCCAGCTGCACCGGGCCGAGCGTGAGCGCCCCGTTGCCGTAGGCGTTCGACAGCCGGATCCGCACCCGCGTGCCGCTGGCGCTGATGCGCAGCTGCTGGCGCACGCTCTGGCGGTGCAGGGAGGGCCCGTCCGAATCGGGGGCGGCGCCCCAGGCGGCCACCCAATTGGCGGCGTGCGCGCTCGTCATGGCGAGCGCGCAGGCCACGCACAGTATCATTCGATGCATCGTTTTTCCTTGGAATCGCGTTGCATGGATTCTATACGGATCGACGCGCCTTGCGCCAGCTCAAACGGACGCCGTGGACGCCTGCCGCGTGCACGCCTATCATCGCAGTTCCGATCGGGGGACCTATGTATAAAACCATCCTGGTACATGTCGATGGCACGGCGCGCGCGGCCGAGCGCATCGATGCCGCGGCGCGGCTGGCGCTCACGTTCGAATCGCACCTGGTGGGGGCGGCCATGACCGGGCTGTCGCCGTACATGTTTCCGATGGGCGATCTTGGCGCCGTGCCGGCCAACTTCGCGCTGCCTTTGGCCCAATTGCGCGCCGACGCCGAACACGCGCTGGACGTGTTCGAGGCGCGCGTGCGCACCACGGCGGTGGGCTCGTTCGAGCGGCGCCGCATGGACGAGGAAGCGGGCATGGGCTTGAGCCTGCAGGCACGTTACTGCGACCTGGTCGTGATTGGCCACAGTGGCGCTGCCGGCGCCCCGTTCATGCGCGCCGATTTTCCCGAGTATGTGCTGCTGCACACGGCGCGCCCGGTGCTGGTATTGCCAGCCCAGGGCCAGTGCGCCAGCATCGGCGAAAAGGTGCTGGTGGCGTGGAACGGCAGTCCCAACGCGGTGCGCGCCATCGTCAGCGCGCTGGCGCTGCTGCAGCGCGCGCGCCGGGTTGAGCTGCTGGTGCTCAATGCCGACAGCGATGGCGGCCCGCACGGCGAGGTGCCGGGCGCCGACATGGGCCTGTATCTGGCACGCCATGGGGTGCAGGTGGACGTGTGCGCGGCCGACAGCGACACCAGTGTCGGCGAGGCGCTGCTTGGCCACGCGGCCGACGCCGGCGTCGACCTGATCGTCATGGGCGCCTACGGTCATTCGCGCTTTCGCGACATCCTGCTGGGCGGCGCCACCCGCAGCGTGCTGGCGGCGTCGCCGCTACCGCTATGGATGGCGCACTGAGCCGCTACAACACTTCGTCGAAACGGTAAGCGTGCTGGGCGTCGTTGAGGGTCAGCGCCCGCTTGCCTTCATGCTGCCCGATGATCAGCTCGAGGCCCGAAAATTCGGCAGCGGTGGTGATCAGGCTCAGCGTGCCATTGTCGCCCTTGCGCGTGCCGATCCGGCTTTGCCACTCGCCAGCGTCGAGTAGCGCGTGCTGGCCATCGGCGCGGATCCACACGTCACCCAGCTCGGCGTTGCGGTAGTGCTTGCCGAGCTGGACGATGACGGCCGGGTCGGCCGGCATGGCGATGGTCTTGCCAAAGTCGGTGCGCTCGCGCGCTTTGCTGGCCGCCGCGCTCTTGACGTCGTCGGCCGCTTCGGCCTGGCCGTCATACATGACTTCGAGCAAGCGCCGCAGCATCGGGCGCAGCAACAGCTGGCCTTCGTTGGAATTGGTCAGGATGACCGCGCCGTAGCCGCTTTCCGGGATCAGGAAGAAATTGCTCTTGTAGCCGAACAGGCTACCCCCGTGCATGAGCACGTCGATGCCGGCCGTGCGTTCGGTCGACAGCCCCATGCCGTACCACTTGTCTTTGCCCGACGACACTTGCGGCTGGCGGCGCATCATCAGGTTCTCGCGCGTGACCAGCTGCTTGCCGTTAGGCAGCTTGCCGCCGGTTGCTTCGAGCTGCACGTAGCGGATGAAATCATGGGCCGAGGTCCACACGCCGCCGGCCGGGCGGTGCGGGTAGACCGCGTTGTTCAGTTCCATGGGCACCACCTGCATCTGGTTGTCGAAACCGGTCGCGTGCGGGCTGGCGTGATTGGCGCGCAGCGCGCGCGCCATTTCGAACGTGGTCGCCTTCATGCCTAGCGGCGTGAAAATGCGTTCCTGCATGGCCTTGTCATACGCCTTGCCCAGTTCCATGTTCGGATACACCAGGTGGGCGCCGACAAAGCCGGCGGCCGCGGCCATCAGGTTGTTGTACTGGTACAGTTCGCCAAAACCGCTGGTCGGGCTGTTCTTGGCCAGGTAGGCCATCGAGTCGAGCGCACTGGTGTTGCGGTATTCAAACAGCCATTCCATGTCCTGGCGTGGCAGGCCGGTGCAGGCGCACACCAGGTGCTTGACCAGCACCTGCGCGGTGACCTCGGCGCTGCCGAGCTTGAATGGTGGGTAGAGCTGGGTGACCGGCTGGTCCCAGCGCAGCTTGCCTTGATCGGCCAGGCTGGCCAGCAGCAGCGTGCTCATGCCCTTGGTATTGGACGCTGCCATGAACAGCGTGTTGGCGTCGACCGGCGTGCGCTTGCCCAGTTCACGCACGCCAACGCCGCCTTCGTAGACGATCTTGCCGTGTTCGAGCAGGGCGAAGCCGACCCCGGGCACGCCGGCATCCTGCATGGCTTGTGCCAGGAAGGCGCGCATCTGCGCCACGCGGGGCGCGTCCAGCCGATGGGGGGTGCGCCCGGCGAATGATTCGGGGGTATAGTCGGCCGGCACCACGCTGGCGCGCATCTGGCTGATGGCAGCGCTGCGCTTGCCGACGGTGCTGTCGGCGCTGTCGAGGATCACCACGGTCCAGCTGGCGCCGTGGCGGTAGGCGGACGCCTGCACGGTAGTGAGCTGGTCGGCCGGGACATCATAGCTGGCCACGACGCGCTCATCCCAGCCGGTGCGCGCCGGCGCCGGGTTCAAGGACTGCGGCGCCAGGTTCGCATGCTTGCCGCCGAACTGGGCCAGGGCCGCCTTGATGGCCGCTGCGCCATCGGCAGCCGTCAGGTCGATGACAGCCAGGCTGGCATTATGTTCCGGGGCATCGAACACCAGCATGTTGGCCTCGCGCCGCACGTTCCAGTCCTTGACCCCGGTGACCAGGGTGCCGGCGGCGGTGGCCAGCGCCTGATTGGCGTCGAGCTTGCCAGCGAACGTGCTGCTGGGGGCCGCATCGGCGGCCAATACGTGGAGCGGCAACACGGCAGCAGCAACAGCGGCCATGCAGATAAGCTGGTTTGTACGCATGCGATACCCCTGAGAATGATGAATTATTGACAATGACAGCAACAGGCTGGAATGTCAATCAGGCAGAGGGGCAGTGCCAACATTCGGACACGTGCTCGACCGTAGAGGCAAGCGCGGGCAGCGCGCGATTGATCTGTGCGAACAGTTCGGTCGCCATCTGTTGCTACAGTTGACCGATGACCAGGCCACTCAGAATCGAATTTCCAGGAGCGCTCTATCACGTGATGGCGCGCGGCGACCGACAAAAAACCATTTTTTTGAATGATGGGGACCGTTTGCGATGGCTCGATACGCTTGGCCAGGTTTGTGCCCGCTTCAACTTTGTCGTTCACGCCTACTGTCAGATGGGCAATCACTATCACTTGATGATGGAAACGGTGGAGGGCAATCTAGCACAGGGTATGCGTCTGCTGAACGGCAGCTACTCGCAGGATTTCAATCGGCATCATCGCATTGTAGGGCATGTCTTTCAGGGAAGGTACCAGGCCATTCTGGTTCAAAGAGAAAGCTATCTGCTGGAATTGGCGCGCTACGTCGTGTTGAACCCGGTTCGGGCCGGACTGGTGAGTGATCCAGGGGAATGGCGTTGGGGAAGCTATAACTGTACGGCTGGGCGCCATGATCCGCCTGTTTGGCTCCATACAGATTGGCTGTTGAATCAGTTTGGCAGCACGCGCGAATTGGCCCTGAGCCGATACTGTCAATTTGTGCGGGAGGGAATCGGTGGCGCAAATCCGCTCAAGGACACGCAACATCAAATAGTGCTGGGCGACCAGGCATTCGTGGCCCACCATGCCGAGCGACTGGGGACGTTTGATTTCACGGCCGTAATTAAAAGCCAGCGCCGGCTAGTCGTGATGACGCTGCGGCAATATGAAGCGACCTACCCGAATCGTGATGAGGCAATGGCTCGGGCATACCAATCGACCGCGTTTACGATGGCTGAGCTAGCCAAACATTTTCGCGTGAGTGACAAGACGGTCAGCCGGGCGGTGCGGCGGTTTGAAATAGGTTCGCCGCCGTGAGCCTGGCTGCTATCTTTAGTAAAGGTAGAGCCCGTGTCTGAATGTTGGCACTGACCCTGTTTTCCCGCTAGAACCCGATCAGCCAGTCCGCTTGCGCGTAGCGGTAGGTGTAATCGGGTCCGCCGTAGGAGGCGCTCTTGTTCAGGCCCGCGCGCAGGCGCAGCGACTGCTTGCCCCTGGCGGGCGATTCGAGGCCGGCTTCGATCAGGCGCGTTGGCGTGCGGCCGTCGGCGCCGACCTGCTGGCGTCCGACGCCGGCCGTCAGGCTGCCCATCCAGCCTTCAAAGCGCTTGCGCCAGCCGATTGCCAGCATCGCTTCGTGGTAGCGCTCGGGGTTGAAGTAGCTGCGCGCGAGCTCGTTGGCGTCGCTGTGGTACATCCGGTAGCGCGCCTGCAGCGTCAATCCCATGTCCAGCGATGGCTGCACGATCAGCTTGACGCGGCCATGGCTGCGCTCGTTGCCGTCCGAGAAATCCTGGCGGCCGGCCATGCCGACCACCGTCACGTGCGCGCCCAGCGCCTGCTCCAGCGCGGCGCCGGCGAAGGTGAACCTGGTGCCCTCGTCGAGCGCGCGCCGGGTCTCGACCCAGTCGCGGTTGACGAACAGTTCCAGGCTGGTGCCTTGCGCCAGCGGCGTGCGGTAGCCGGCGTCGATGGTCAGCAGGGTGCGCCCGCCCTGGCGCGAGACGCCCGCTGCCAGCTGGACGCCGTCGGTGGTGGCCGGGTCGATGTGGCGGTATACGCCGCTGATCTGCTGCGCGCTGCGCGACCAGTCGTCGATCGCGTAGCGGCTGGCCGCATAGCGCACGCCGGTCACGCTGTCGCGCGTGGTGTACGCAGGCAGGTAGTCGAACGCCAGGCGGCGCGTCTGGAAGCCTTCGCTGTCGTTGGCCACCAGCAGGCCGGCGCCGGCGCCAGTGTCAAACGCGCTGGCGCCGTTCGCTGCCAGCATGGCTGCGAGCAGCCATGCCAGGCGGGGCAAGGTCAATGCCGTCATTTGGTTCCCCATGTCTTTTTGCGTCCCAGCAGTTCCGAACTGTAGCCGACCAGGCAGGCCGGCTGCATGATCAGGCTGTAGGCCAGCGTGTAGATGAAAAAGCCTGGCAAGTTGCGCCGCACTTTGAGCCGGTTTTGCTTGAAGCTCTTGTTGCCGATCGAGTACATCAGGTAGTTCATCGCGAACCCCATCGGCAGCAGCGCCAGCGTCATCGGGCCGACAATTTCGTAGTGCCCGAACAGGGCCAATATTATCCCGGGAATGAAACAAAGGGTAAACGCCAGGTCGAGCAGCGGGAACAGCAGGTTCCAGTAGACGAAGAAGGTCGACAGCTGGGCCTTGAGCATGATGTCCGGATGCTTCTTGAAGCCTTCGACCATGCCGCGCGACCAGCGCTGGCGCTGGCGGATGAATTGCAGCAGCGTCGATGGGGCATTGGTAAACAGATAGGCTTCTTCGCTGTGGCCGATGCGGTAGCCTTCTTTCAGGATGGCCCAGGTCAGCACGATGTCTTCGCCCACGCAGTCGGGCCAGCCCTTGATATGGCGCAGCGTGGCGCGGTCGTACAGAGAAAACGCGCCCTGCGCCACCAGCGTGCCCTGGAACAGCGATTGCACCCGCTTGATGGCCGAGATGCCGTGGAAGTAGTCCCATTCCTGGGCCTTGGTGATCCATGAGGTGCGCGAATTGCGCACCAGCACGGTACCGGCCACGGCGCGCGTGTTGCGCGGGTCTTCGAAATAGCGCTCGACGATGCTTTGCAGCGCCGAATGGTAGAGATAGGAGTCGGCGTCGACAGTGATCACCAGGCTGGCCTTGCTTGCAGTCAGGGCGTAGTTCAGGGCCTTGGCCTTGCCGCCATTCTTGGGCATGCGCATCAGGCTAAGCCACTCGTAGCGGCCCACCAGCGCCGCCACCAGTTCTGGCGTGCCGTCGCTCGAGCCGTCGTCAACGACAATCACGTCCATCTTGCCCGGGTAGTCCTGGGCGGCGATGCTGATGATGGTGTCAACGATCGATTCGGCTTCGTTGTAGGCGGCAATCAGGATCGAAATGGCGGGGTAGTGGTCGAGCCGGGTGTGCTGCGGGCGGCGGTCCATGGTCAGGCCGATCAGCAGGAAGGCGTTCATGAAGCCGGGAATGATGGCGATGCCGGCAATGGCGAACATGGCGGCAGTGGCGCCGATCACGCGGCTCAGTTCGCCGATCCATGGCATGGCCAGGTAGATCGACAAGGCCATCCAGGCCAGGCCACCCACGCAGGCGATCTGGAACTTGTTGTTGACCGACAGGTAAAAGCCTTGCTTGGGGGCGATGTCGGGCCCGGCCAGGCTGCCCGCAGGCGGCGACAGCGAAGTCAGCATGGCGGCCAGGGCGTCGATGGCGGCTTCGTCAACGGGATGCTGGTCGAAATGGGCATCGAGCTGGCTTGCCAGCACAGTGCCGGTGTGGCGCAGCATGCCGATCCGGGCCGGCGTGAGCGGCAACAGGCCACTGCGCAGCTGCTGCAGCTGGGCGCTGACCAGCGCGGTCACGCCGACGATGCTGGCCAGGCCGACATCGTGAGCGCGGTGGCGCATGCTTTCATTGGTGTTGGCCAGCGCCGTGAGCGCAGCCAGGCGCTCGGCCATATTGGCCGGCGTGGTGAGCGGCTCGGGCACGGCGTGCGCTGGCGTGGTGATCCAGGCTGGTGCGTTGCCGTCTTTTTGGAGCGTAATAGTCATGTCGTCGTCCTGCAGGGAAGGGGCGTGCCACAAACCACAGCTTGTTCGATTTCAAAAAAGTACTTCTAATCAACACCTGTTTGCGTTTGGTCAATTAAAGTTACGTTTTTTGAATTGTCGTTGTCCTGAGTGAAATTGTCAATCGGAACTAATGATAGCTATGCGTTTATTGCAATTAAGCCACAGATGATATCACACTACAAACACACTTGCTTTTTGTGCAGTGTATTGACGGCCGTGACGGCGTCTTTTTCATAGAGGGGAAAGGCAGGGGCGTGCGAGAAAGGAGCGCTGGTGTTGCGCCCATTTGTAGGTAAATTACATGGAAAGACTACTTGTTGATGACCAGCGAAAAGCGGCGCGAACGCGACGGTGGCGTCGAGCCTTCGGCGCGCACCCGGTTGCGTCCGCTGGTCTTGGCCAGGTACAGCGCGCGGTCGGCGGCGTCCACCAGTTCCTGGGCCGTCATGCCCTCGATCGGAATCAAGGCGTGCACGCCGCAGCTGACGGTCACCGCATGGGGAAAACCGTCGATATGGGTCAGGCGCTGGGCGGCGACGGTCTTGCGGATTTTTTCGGCCACCGCGATGGCGCCGCGCAAGCCGGTGTTGGGCAAGAGGATGGCAAACTCTTCGCCGCCCATGCGCGCGGCCAGGTCCTGACGGCGGCGCCGTCCGCCATTGACGCAGCCCGCCACCGCCTTGAGGCATTCGTCGCCGGCCGGGTGGCCGTGCTGGTCGTTGTATTTCTTGAAGAAGTCGACGTCCAGGATGACCATGGCCAGCGAGCTGCCTTCGTGCATGGCGCGGTTAAACTCGCGCACCAGGCGCGTGTCGAGCTGGCGCCGGTTGGCGATGCCGGTCAGCGCGTCCTTGAGCGCCTGGTGGCGCAGCGAACGGCTTTTCTTGACCAGCAGCTTTTGCAGGATGCGGCGTTCCTTTTCGAGCCGGTCGCGCAGCGCGATCTGGCCGTACAGGCGAATGCCCATCCACAGCTGCAACAGCAGCAGCAGCGTCGCGGTGGCGCTCGAGAGCAAGGCGCTGTCTCTCCAGCTGGCCAGCACGTCGGCGCTGGCGCGGTTGACGGTGACGAGCAGGGCGTAGCCGTCCATGCGGCGGTAGCTGAACAGGCTGCCGTCGCGCACCTGGTTGCCGGCCGCGCTCCTGGGCGGCACCCGCCACAGCTGGAACCAGCGGTGTTGGCTGACGTCCTTGCCGATGGCCTGCCCGGCCGGCGGGCGCGCCAGCAGCAGTGCGCCGCTGTCGAGGGCGACCGCCAGCGAACCATGCGCGCCCAGTTCGAGGTCGCTGGCGTAGCCCTGCAGCGCGGCCAGCTGCACGCTGGCCAGCACCATGCCGCCATAGCTGCCGTCGGTGCGGGTAATGCGGCGCGACAGCGGCAGCAGCCACTGCTTGCCAGTCGCGTCGCGCAGCGGCTGGCCGATGAACAGGCCGGGAGCGGGGTCCAGCGCATGCGGGTGAGGCCCGGCGGCGACGCTGCCGACGCTGGCGCCGAGCGCGCCGCTGGCGTCATACACGGCCAGACCGGACAGCGCGCTGTGGCGTGGCAGGCGCTGCGCCAGGATGACCGTCAGGCGCGGGTCGGCTTGGCCGTCGCTGGTCTCGATGCGTTCGACCAGGTCGCCCAGCAAGGTGTCGGTGCTACCAATGAGGTGGCCGAGCCGCTCGCACAGCGCGCGCGTCATATCCACGGTGGCCATGTCGGCCGCCAACAGCTGCGCTTCGCGTGCCTGGTACACGCTCCAGCCCTGGACCGCTGCCAGCGACAGGCTTACCAGCGAGAAGAAGGCGATGGCCACCAGCGTGACGGGCCGTTTCTGGTGATGCAGTTGCGACAGGGATGCCAGGATCTGGTCAGGCTTCATGCACCGCTTCGGAGAGGGTCGAGGTAACAGCTATCTTATATGAAACTTTGCCCCGGTGGGTATCGCGCTCATGGACCGGGCGCGAGCCCGTATTTCTTGACGATCTGGGCATAGGTGCCGTCGTCCATCATCTCTTTCATGGCTTTCTGGAATTGCGCCGCCTCGGCCTCGCTGAAGTCAAGCGAGCCGCCCAGCCAGGTGGTGGTGCTGTGCAGCGGTTCGCTAAACAGGTAGTTGCTGTCGTCGTGGCCTTGCAGCGCGGAGAGAAAGATGTTGCGGTCGCCGAAAATGGCATCGACGATGCCGCCGCGCAGAAAACGCACGCACTCGGCCACCGACGAGGCCTGGACCAGGTGGGTGTAGCCGTATTGCTTGAGCAGTGTGCCCGATACCGCGCCGCGCAGCACGCCAATGCGGCGCTCCTTGCCTTGTCTGGGCTGGCGCACGTCGAAGCGGCTGCCCTTGACGCTCATGAACAGAAAATGCTCGTGATACAGGCGCGCCAGCCAGCGGTACTGGCTTTCGCGCTCGGGCGTGCGGGTCAGCGGAAAAATGGCGGTGCGCGACAGGTTGGCCGACAGATAGATGGCGCGCTGCCACGGCACGAATTCGATATGCGCCGGCGTGTGCGTGCGGCGCATCAGTTCGGCCACCATCTCGTGCAGCGCGCCGGGCGCGCCGGGCGCCGCGTCGATCGAAAACGGCGGCAGCTCGCTGGTGGCGATGCGGATCGGTTCAGCGGGCGCGGGAGCGCCCCAGGCAGGCAGGCCCGCCAGGGCGACGCACAGCAGCAAGGCCAGTTTGTTCACGCCCGGCGCCTATTTGTAGACGCCGGCGCCGACCAGCACGTCGTCATACTTTTCAATATAGGTCGACTTCGACTCGATATCCTTGGACACCGGGTTGGGCCACTTGTAATCGACCCAGCCCTTGCCCTTGGTTTTGCCCACGTCCAGGAAGGCCTTGATGATGTAGACGCCGTCCGCATCCTTCAGTTCCATCAGGTTCTTGCCCAGCATTTTGGGATTGGCGCCGTGCGCCTGGGTCACGCCGTACATGTCGTACACGAAGACATACAAGTCGCGGTCGCGGAACTGGCCCTTGGGATCGTTGATGGCCGCGTAGGCCTTTTCCTTGCCGTTGGCCTTGATGAATTCGATCGCCTTCTTGACCATGGCGGTCGCTTCGGCAGGCGTGGCATGCTCGGCCGCCCAGGCCTGGCCCTGCATGGCCAGCGCGCACGCGGCGGCGGCAGCAAATTTGACGATGTTGTTCATGGTCTGGTCTCCGGATCATCGTTGCGTGTTCATACAGCTTAATCCCGAAGCGGGCGAATGTCGTGCGCCACTCAGTGGGGTGTTCCATCGCTGCAACATCCCGCGTAGAATTGTGTTTCATTTAACGAGAACCCCGCATGCGACCGCTCATCAATACCCTCTGCCGCCTGGCCGCGTTCAGCCTGCTGATTGGCTGCGCAGCGCTGCCGCCGCAAGACGGGCGGATCGCCTCGCGCGCGCTGGCCGGCACCGACGCCACGCTGATCGGCAAGGCAGTCGCGCCGCTGGCGGCGGCCCATCCCGGCCTGTCCGGGGTGCACCTGCTGGCCGACGGGCGCGATGCCTTTGCCGCGCGCATGATGATGGCCGACAAGGCCGAGCGCAGCCTGGATGTGCAGTACTACATCTGGCGCAGCGACAGCACCGGCACGCTGCTGTTCGACGCGCTGCGCGCCGCGGGCGCGCGCGGGGTGCGGGTGCGCTTGCTGCTCGACGATAACAACACGGCCGGCCTGGACGCGGCGCTGGCACTGCTGGCGGCCCAGCCTAACGTCGAAGTGCGCCTGTTCAATCCCTATGCCAGCCGCAGCGCGCGCCTGTTGGGCATGCTGCAAGACTTCCAGCGCCTGAACCGGCGCATGCACAACAAATCGTTCACGGTCGACGCCCAGGCCACCATCGTGGGCGGGCGCAATATCGGCGACGAGTATTTCGATGCCGCCGGCGACGTGCTGTTTACCGACCTCGACATCCTGGCGGTGGGCCCCGTGGTGGCCGCGGTGGAACAGGATTTCGACCGCTACTGGAACAGTGATTCGGCCTACCCGGTGCAGTCGCTGGTGGCAGCGCCGGACGCGGACAGCGCGGCCGAGGTGCGGCGCCAGGGCCGATTACAGGCCGGCGCGCCGGCCACCCAGGCCTATCTGGCGGACGTGCGCGCGTCGCGCTTCGTGGCGGCACTGACCGGGCAAACTTTGCCGCTCGAATGGGCCAAGGTCGCGCTGGTCAGCGACGATCCGGCCAAGGCGCTGGACCGGGCCGCGCCCGCATCGGGCCTGGTGCAGCGCTTGCCGGCGCTGCTGGGGCAACCGCTGCGCCAGCTGGACCTGGTGTCGCCGTATTTCGTGCCGAACCAGGCCTGGAGCGGGCGCTTTGCGGCCCTGCCGGGCTCTGGCGTCCAGGTGCGCATCCTGACCAATGCGCTCGAAGCGACCGACGTGCTGGCCGTGCATGCCGGCTATGCCAAGTCGCGCCAGACGCTGCTGCGCGGCGGCGTCAGACTGTTCGAGTTAAAGCGCAACTGGCGCCGTCCCGGCGTGGCCAGGCATACGGGCATCAGCGGCAGTTCGATGTCCAGCCTGCACACCAAGGCCTTCGAGGTGGACCTGGAGCGGGTATTTGTCGGCTCGTTCAACCTGGACCCGCGCTCGGCCGAACTCAATACCGAGATGGGCTTTGTGATCGACAGCCCGGCGCTGGCGCACAGCATGGCGGCGGTGATGGGCGCCACGATGATCGAGCGCGCCTACGAAGTGCGTCTGACGCCAGACGGTGCGCTGTACTGGATCGAACCGGGGCCGGACGGCGAAGTGCGGCACGACGTTGAACCGGGCGCTTCGTTGTGGCAGCGCGGGATGGTGAAATTCATGTCGCTGCTGCCGATCGACTGGCTGCTGTAGTACTTAGTTGCAAAAATAAACTAAGTCGGTTATGCTGGCGCTATGTTTTGAAAGGACACGTCATGAAGCTGCATCTGCTGGTCATCGATCCCCAAAATGATTTTTGCGACCTGCCGCCCGGGCAGGGCACGCCGGCCTTGCCGGTACCGGGCGCGCACGCCGACATGTTGCGCGTGGCCGACCTGATTGAGCGCGGCGGCGCCGGCCTTTCCGCGGTGAGCATCACGCTCGACGCGCATCACCGGCGCGATATCGCCCATCCGGCATTCTGGATGGATGCGCAGCAGGCGCCGGTGGCGCCGTTTACCCAGATCACCAAGGCCGACGTGGCGCAAGGCCGCTACGCGCCGCGCGATCCGGAGGCGATGGCGCGCGTAGTGGCCTACCTGGATGCGCTGGAAGCGGCCGGGCGCTACACGCTGATGGTGTGGCCGACCCACTGCGAGATCGGTTCATGGGGCCAAAACGTGCACGGCGCCGTGCGCGCCGCCTACAACGGCTGGGAAGAGCGCACGCTGCGCACGGTGACCAAGATCATCAAGGGCACCAATCCCTGGACCGAGCATTATTCCGCGGTGCAGGCCGAAGTGCCGGACGCGGGCGATCCGGACACCCAGCTCAATGCCGCATTCATCGCCATGCTGCGCCAGGCGGACCGGGCGTACATCACCGGCGAAGCGGGCAGCCATTGCGTCAAGGCGACCACGGAGCACATCGTCGACAATTGGGATCCGGCGCAGCTGTCCAAGCTGGTGCTGGTGACCGATTGCATGAGCCCCGTGAGCGGCTTCGATCAACAATACCAGGACTTCATCGGCGCCATGCGCGGGCGCGGCGTGCAGATCGCGCGATCTGGCGATGTCGCCGGCGAACTGATTGCCAACAGCGGACATTAATCCCATGACACACCTACCTGTCGTACGCAGCCTGCTTGAAACGGACCTGTATAAATTCACGATGTGGCAAGCGATGCTGCATGGCCATCCATCGGCGCATGCCGAATACGCATTCTTGTGCCGCAGCCAGAGCGCTTATCCGCTGGCCGAATTGAAGGCCGATGTCGAACGTGAACTGGACCGGCTGTGCAGCCTGTCGTTCGCGCCGGAGGAAATCGACTATCTGCGCTCGCTGCGCTTTATCAAGAGCGACTTCGCCGACTTCCTGACCGTGTTTCGCTTCCAGCGCCGCTTTGTCAACGTTGAAACCGATGGCGAGACGCTCTCGATCCGCGCCTGCGGCCCGCAAGTGCATGTGATGGGATTCGAGATCTACGTGCTGTACATCGTCAACGAACTGTATTTCCGGCGCTTTGACCAGGCCAGCGCACTGGCGGAAGGGCGCCAGCGCCTGCAGGCCAAGGTGGAACAACTGCGCCAGTTTGCCAAGGAACCGGCGCGCGCCCATCCATTTGAGTTTTTCGATTTCGGCGTGCGGCGCCGCTTTTCCGGCGCCTGGCATGAGGAAGTGGTCGCCACGCTGACGCGCGAGGTGCCGCAGTTCTTCAAGGGGACATCGAATGTCTACCTGGCGATGAAATACAAGCTGGTGCCGATCGGGACGATGGCGCATGAATACCTGCAAAGCTTCCAGTCGTTCGGGGTGCGCTTGCGCGACTTCCAGAAGGCGGCGCTGGAGGACTGGGTGCAGGAATACCGCGGCGACCTCGGTACGGCGCTGACCGACGTGGTCGGCATGGATGCCTTCCTGGCCGATTTTGACCTGTATTTCGCCAAACTGTTTGACGGCTTGCGCCATGATTCGGGCGACCCGGTGGTGTGGGGCGAAAAAGCGCTGGCGCACTATGCCAAGCTGCGCATCGACGCCCATACGCGGCGGCTGGTGTTTTCCGACGGGCTCGATTTGGCGAGCGCATTCTCGCTGTACCGGCATTTTTCGGACCGCACCATGACCGGCTTCGGCATCGGGACCAACTTGTCGAACGACGTGGGCATCAAGCCACTCAATATCGTCATGAAGCTGATGTCATGCAACGGCCAGCCGGTGGCGAAGCTGTCCGATTCGGAGGGTAAGACCATGTGCAAGGACGAGACTTTCCTCGCCTATTTGCGCCAGGTGTTTCAACATCCAGCCAAGGAGCAGGCATGAGCGAATCGATGGATGTTGCGGTGCTGATCGGGCGGTTCCAGCCGTTCCATTGCGGCCATGCTGGATTGCTGCAGATGGCGCTGGCAACGGCGCCGCAAGTGGTGATGGTGCTGGGGTCGTCGTTCCATGCGCGCAGCGCGAAGAATCCGTTCACCTGGCAGGAACGGGCCGCGATGATAGCCTTGACGTTGGATGACGCCGAGCGCAAGCGGGTAGCGTTTGTCCCGGTGCGCGATTATTACGACGACAGCCAGTGGGCCGAGGAAGTGGGCAAGGCGGTAGCGGCGGTCGGTCAGGCCTGTTCACGCACGGCGCTGGTCGGCTACTTCAAGGATGCGTCCAGCTATTACCTGAACCATTTTCCGCAATGGACCATGCTGGCGGCGGAAGAAGGCAATGCAAACGATGCCACCGATATCCGGCGCCTGTATTTCGAGGCCGAGGACATGGATGTCTCGATGAGCGTGCTCGAAGACGCGCTGCCGTTGGCGGTGCGCCAGTATCTGAAGGCATGGGCGGCATTGCCGCATTACGTGGCCCTGGTGGAGGAGCATCGCTTCGTCAGCAAGTACAAGGCAGCGTGGAAAAAGGCGCCGTATGCGCCGATCTTTTCGACTGTTGATGCGGTGGTGCGCTGTGCGGGCCATGTGCTGCTGATACGGCGCGGCGGCTTTCCGGGCAAGGGGCAATGGGCGGTGCCGGGCGGATTTGTCGAGCAGCGCGAACGATTGTTGCAGTCGGCGATACGCGAACTGGGCGAGGAAACCAAACTGGGCGTGCTCGCCTCGACGCTGGAGGGGGCGCTGGTTGACGTCAAGGTGTTCGACCATCCGGACCGCAGCCAGCGCGGGCGCACGATCACGCACGCGCATTACTTTGACCTGAGCTCCGATGCGCTGCCAAGCGTGGAAGCGGCCGACGACGCGGCCGTGGTGGCGTGGGTAGCGATTGCGGAACTGGCCGCGATGGAAGAGCAGTTTTACGAGGACCATTTCCATATTCTGGAATGCTTCCTGCCCGAGATTCGGGCTGGGAAGTGATACAGAATTTGGCGGTGTGGGTCCAGGGTGTATCGTAACGCCGGCGCGAGATTCCGATCGCCTATACAATGGTCGCCCGACCCCATTCATTCATCAAAAGCAGCCATTACCATGACCATATTTGCCGCATCCGTATTCGACGCCACCGTGATTTTTGAAGGGAATGAGCTATTCAAAGGGCAGGGCTCGGCCAGCATGTGGGCCGAGAAGCTGGCTGCCGAACTGAAGAGCCCGGTGACGGTCAAGAAGATCGGGACCGGCTGGGTGCTGTGCGGTACCTCCGACGGCGTCGATTGCCAGTGGGGGATTCACGGGCAGCGGCTCAAACGGCTGGGATAGGCCACCCATGCAGTCAGCCGAAAATTTAGGCTAGACTTAATTGGTCGCAAGCTTCGCCCCTACCAACAATAATCCATCTCTTTCGTTCGTATTTGAAGGTTCGGTCTTCGACGCAAACTTCATGCGTGGCGAATTTTCATGGGCGAACAATACTTTTTGATCATGGATCATCCCTGCGGTCGACTAACTTTCGTCTCAGGCACATGACCGTTTTTTCATGCGTAGCGACAGTTTTTAGGCGCAGCCGGGCTCGGTATCCGGTATTTAGAGCCGGTTTTTCTGAACAATTTACTATTCGTACTTCTTCTCAAATGTAAAGCCAGACGCTTGGGCGTTTGGTATTTTTTTTGCAAACTCAGTTAGTTCCATGGTACGTTTCTCCGTCAATTCAACAACACAATTGTCGTGATTAACGCCGGCGCAGACACCGTTAGTGCAATTCGCCGCTACCTCTGCAGCTTCGCATTTTTCATCCCTCCATTTAATCCATTCCCGCTGAGTTTTCTTCAGGACGGTAAGCGAGGGGCTATCGAGCTGCTTGGTCAGTTTGCGGTATGCGCTGTTCAGTTCCTTGTCGCTCTTCAAGTACTCACCCAAGGTTTCGCAGCGGCTGAGTGGTGTTTTCCCCAGCGCGCAGGCTTGATCGTCGGAGCGGTTTTTCAGGCCGCAGTTAGGACAACTGTCCGCCAACGCAGCTGAGTGGAGTGCGATCGAGGTGACTGCCAGGACTGCAAGTAATTTAATCTTCATAATTATCCATAGGTGGAAATATCATACAAATCTTCGGTCAGGAAGCCGATCTCGTCATTGCGCAAAAGTCGCGCTCGCCGTGATTCGTCTTCAGGCACGCGCACTGCGCCAACTCTATTGCGCTGTATCGACGCCGCAGCAATCGCGTCGAAACAGGTTTTCTCATCATCCGAATTGTCAAACGGCAGTGCTATGTGCAGCTCTTCTGCGACCTTATAGAAAAGCTTGGACAGTCCACTGCCCACGCCACCGCGAATTGCGCAGGCCGCAATCAAGCCTAGCGCCATGGCTGATCGGACTTTGTTTTCTTTGGCCAAAGGGAGAATATGATTGAAATATTCTGAAACGGCGAATTCAAGTTGCGCTTCCTGGAAATCGATAATCTGACCTGCCGCCAGAAATCGTCCCTTCCATTCTCCCTCCCAAATATCGATCGCAGGGCCACCACGAACTGCCGGGATTGGTTGTACCCGCTTACCCCGAATCTCCCGAGATACAGGCAAGTCTGATTTCGTGTCCCCGTTTGCGAGAGCGGTCAGTTCTCGGCCGGCTGGGGTTGTCCTTATGCTGTTCCAGTACGCTTGCCCAGAGAGCGGAACTTGCGCGTTTTCCTGAAGATCCGGGCGGCCGGCAGTAGTAAGCGTCCTCAGCGATGTCGCAATTGCAGCATCGCCGGCGCCAAAAATTTCATCAAATTTGGAATGGTTCTTTTCATACATTTTTTGAAGCACTCTACCCAGGCTGCCAGAATCCTGCGTGTATTGGATGACACCGTATGAGAGACCGATGTGAACAATTCGCGAATAGCTCAGGCCCCCGATACCGCTAGCGCCGTACTTTCGTCCGACAAATTCTTGGTCCGAATTCATGCTGCCGAACCCATCGGCGTTCATCTCGCAAAGCGCAACACTCGCTACAATTTGCTTCTTTTCGTTTTCAGATAGCATTACACCATTGAAAACAACAACATGTGGCTCCCGCCCGAGCTTTAGCTTGAGTTGTTCTTTAACGTCGTCGAGGGTCCGACCACTCCGGCTTCCCCTGCGTCTTGGCGGAACCGGAGTGTGTCGCGCAGGGGTGACTTGCGCGGGCACAGGCACCGCTTCTTTTTTCTGAACATGTTCATTTGCTGAGTCGGTGCGGAGTTTTTGAAGAAGTTCATTCAGCCAACCGAGTGAGATTGCTTTGCCTTTAGCGAGCAGCGCGTCCGCGGACTCGGAAAAAGTTTTTGTGTCGACGTTCTTCGCTGGCGCAACCGGACCCGATTTTGGTGCAACAGCAAGCGGCGCATTGTGTAATCGCTTTTCAGGAATTTGGAGAATTTGCTTTTCGCGCAACTTGTTCCAGTCGACGATGCCATTTTCTTTGGCCAGGGCATGAGCATCGACGGCGTACAGTTTCGCGATCGACGACATAGTCTCACCTCTGGCTACCGGATGGGGCTTGGTAGGAGTCATGAAAATTTCTCAAGCCTTTTTAGAATATGTATTTCCGCGACTTTTGCCGCATTTGCCGTCAGCAGCATGGTCGCGCCATTGTGGTCGGATATGCCTTCCAGATATTTTCCATCGTCCATCCATATCCGGTATGGCCGGTTCTTCAACAAGTGTCCGTCATTATCCGTAAGAATAATTAATTGAGATGCGCTTGGCGGCTCCGTAACTAGAACAGGCACGATAAGCTTTTGATCTGGCAGTGGTGTTGAGTCCGCATGTTTCGCCGCCCCCGAGTCGAAAATATGGCTTCCACCCTTAATAGTAAAGTTACCTGGGCAAGCGAACGTAATATTCCCGCCCTCCAGCGTGATCGAGGATTGCCCAGCCTGCAGCACAATCTTCTCCTTGGCTTTGATCTCGATACAGTCATTGACCGAAATGACCGTAATCGCCTTGTCCGCCAAAATCTCCAGCTGATCCGTGTGCGCCTGCAGGGACACAGGCCCATTGCCCGCAATCGCCTGTATTCCGCCTGAATGCGTGAAGAAATTGGCGGCATTGGCCGCCACCGACGACACCGTGTGCGCCGCCGCCATATGCAAATCCGACTGCGACGTCCACTGCACGTGCTGCCCGGCGAAGATCACGGTCGATGCTGGCGTGGCCCAGTTGATATTGGCCGGCGCCTCCATCAGCACGATCGGCGCGCCGAATTTTTCCACCGGGAGCGCTGCATCGAGTTCGCGTGCGCCGCTGGCAGCCTTGAGCGCCTGCTGTCCATTGACCGCGCCCGCATGTTTGCCTTTGGCCTTGGGATCGATCAGATCGATCAAGTCCGTTTGCGCCTTGGCCGCGTCCTTGCTCGATAGCGCCTGCTGCTGCGTGGCCGCGTCGGTCAAGCGCGTGGTCAGCGCCTGCCCGCCCTTGAACAGCGACACCGCTTCGGTCGCATCCATCTGGGTCGACGTCACGCCACTGCCTTGTTGCGCGCGCGCCGTGGTTGACAGCAGCACGCCTTCGCCGCCGCGCACCACGCCCCACGCATCGGTGCGCAGTTCGAAGCCGCTGCCGCGATAGCTGCCGCGATGTGCGGAAGCGGGCGCCTGCGCAACCAGGTAGCCCAGATTGAGCTGGCTCGCCGCGGTGCTGGTGGCCAGCCGCGTGCGAAGCTGTCCCGGCGTGTCGTCAAGCTGCCATTGATTGAAGCCGCTGCCATCCAAATTGTGGCTGTGGATCCCGGACAGCACGCCCGCATGATTGACGCCCGAGTCCATGCCGGCTGCAAATGGCGGCGTATCCGATCCCGTGTACAACTGCGCCACCACCACCGGGCGGTCCATATCGCCCTCGATAAAATCGACCAGCACCTCGGTGCCGATGCGCGGCGTGAATTGCGTGCCCCAGTTCGGTCCCGCCAAAGCTTCGCTTAGCCGCACCCAGGTGCCGGATGTTTCGTCGCCGCGAGCGTTCCCTTTGTCGTCGGTGTCGTGCTCCATGCCGCCCGCGTTGGCGCTTCGCCCGCGCTGCCAGGCAAACTGAATCCGCACCTGGTGGTCGCGCGTTGTCGTCGCCACCGAATTGGCAAGTCCGACCACCAGCGCACTTTGCGGCCCCATCGCGGTGCTGGCATGCGGCGCGGCCATCCGGCGCGGCACGATCGCGACCTCCTCGCGCACGCATGAAAATGTATTGCGGTAGGTGCCCGCTTCAAGGCCGATGCGCGCGCTCGCCTTGATCTGCGCCTGGTAGTTGTTGCGTGCCTCATGGTTCACCGACAGCACGGTGAAGCTGTTGGCGCCGTCGGGGTAGCGTGCGTGCTGGGTCAGCTCGAAGCGGTGGCCGGCGGCCAGGCGCCGTACCGCGCCGGCGCCTTCAAATAGCTTGTTGTCCATCTCCAGCGCCAGCAGCATCAACAGGCTGTGCGAATCGGCCGCACCGGCGTCGCTGGCGATACGCTCGCCGCTGCCGTCGTAGATCGCCAGTGCCGGCAGTTCCCCAGCGTCCAGGTTCGATTGCTGTTCGGCGCCTGGTGCAAAGACTTTGGCCGGGTCCCAGCTGCTGATGCTGACCGCATTGGCTTGCACCTGGCGCCGCGCGCGCAGTTCATCGATCGCGTCGTCGCTGTCGGTGGCGCGCACGCCATGAAAGCGGATCGTATTGCCGCCCGGCGTGGCAGGCGCCCTGGCGCGGCTGTCGAAGATCACCAGCTTGTGCCTGGCCTGGCCGTCGGCGCCATCGTCGTCAGCCTGGTCGTGCTCGAAGCGCCAGTTCAGGCCTTCGGACGCCAGCAGGCGCGTCAGGAATTCGAAGTCGCTCTCGCGGTACTGGGTGCAGATGGCGCGCCTGGCCAGCTCCTGCGTCACGTCAAATTCGAAGCGCACTTGCGGATAGTCGGCCAGCAGTTCGGCCACGATCTCGAGCGCGCTCTTGTCCTGGAAGATGTAGCAGTCACGCCGCTCGCGCAGCAAGGCCAGGGCCGGTTCGAGCCGCAGCCGGTAGCGCGCAACGCCGCCATCTGCGCCCAGCCAAGAAGCCTGGGTGCACAGGCCGTGCCATGCGCGGGTGCTGCCATCGGCCTGCAGCAGGCCGATCGTCAATTCTTCGCCGATGAACTGCGACAGTTCGAGGTCGGTCGATACGCTGAGCGCGTCGAGGTCGAACATGAACAGCTCATTGACCGCTTCGCGCCCGCTGAACAGTTCGGCCATCAGCGACTCGGGCAGCGCGCGTGCTTGTGCGCTGGCCAGGGTGATCAGGCGTGCATGCTGGCTCAGCCCCGTGCCGAACTGGCGCAAGGCGGCAATCGCATCAAGGGCGTCCATCAGGGCAGGGTAATGGTCAGGTTGGCCGACTTGGGCGCCAGCTTGATCACGTCGTTGTAGGCGTTCATGCGCTCGGCGCTGGCCCTGTCGAGCGAGGTGCGCAGGCCGATGTAGCCGAGCAGGCAAATCAGGCCGAACACCGAGCACAGTACCCACACCGGCAGGTTGCTGCGCAGCTTGTGGATGATGGTGTCGGGCCGTTCTGCGTGCGGCGCGAAGCCGCCGCGCTTGCCCTTCATGCTGGCGATTTCATCGCCCAGGCGCGCGGTCAGGTAGTGCAGTTTTTCCGATCCTTCGATGATGTATTTTCCCTGGAAGCCGAGCAGCAGGCACATATGGAAAACTTCCAGCGCCTGCATGTGGGCGCTGCCGCGCGCGCGCAGCGCTTCGAGGCGGTTGAAGAAGTTCTCGCCGGCCAGCTGGTCGCCGAACATCAGCAATTGCAGCGGGCGGCGCGACCAGTGTTCGCGGATCGGGAACGGCGAACGCAGGATGATTTCGTCGACCGCGGCGCAAAACGCGTACTTGGCCGCGTCGATGTCGTCGCTTGACACGCCTTGCTTCTTGGCGCCGCGTCCGAACTCATCTAAAAACTGCGCCATGCGTTGCGCGAAGTCGGCGTTGTCTTGCGGGCCGTTGCCGTTCTTGAGCATGAACAGCGCGTAAAAGCCGTCGTACATCAGGTCGAGCAGGGTTTGCGGGGCGGCGTGCTGGGGTGGCGCCTGGGTGCTGGCACCAATCAGGGAGGGGGCGGTCATGGTTGTCATGCGTTTCAATCCTCGGATCAGGAAGTGACTGCGATCAGTTCCAGCTGCAGCTCGTGCATGCCGGTCGGGACGTAGATCGATATCGATTGCGCTTGCAGCATGCGTTCATACATCTGGCCTTTCGCTTCGATCGTGAAGTAGCAGGTGTCGGGCCGCACGGGCACTGCGGCCGGCACTTGCGGTGCGTGCTGGAGGCGCACGCCTGGCATGGCCGAGAGAACGAATTTTTCTACATCGTCGGGCGCGCCGAGCTTGAATCGCAGCGGCACCAGGTCCACCAGTTCGACGGCCGGCATGGTGCCCGTCACCGCCACATAGAACGTCGTTTTGTCGTCGATCTTACCCGAGTCGAGCATGCCGATGTAGTAGGAAGGCCTGACTTGTGTCAAGGCAATGGCAAAGTATTTGGATGATATTACGGTGTCCAACAGCTCGCGAATGATCATGTGCAGTTTGGCGAAACCAGGTCCGGGATCACCGTGCACATAAGGCGGCAGGTCGGCCAGGGTCCAGCTTTTGGAAAACGTCATCAGGGCCCCGGCCACGCCCAGCAACTGCGCGTACAGGCGCTCCGGATGCAGCGCCGGATGGTGGAAATAGTGGGCCAGTGACGCGTACGCCGAGCTGGCCGTGTGCAGCAGCCAGAACGACGACATGTCGCCGGAACGAAATTCGATCACGTTTTTGCTTGGCTCGCGATGGTGGCCATACAGCGCGCTGACCTTGGCCTGCAGCGCGTCGATCAGGCGCCGCAATTGCAGGAACAGGATGGGCGCGCCGCGAATCGACAGCGTCGGCGGCACGAACGCCGGGTCGGCCTCGAAGCCGCCAGTGGCCACCCGGCGCAGGCGCAGCACAGGGAAGTGGGTGTACGAATCGCGCGGTTCGAATTCGGATACCAGCCGTACCGATTTTTTCAGGAACGCCAGTTGCGCTTGCGCCGCTTGCGTGTACAGGTCCGGCGTGTCGTGGTCGGCCTGGACGAAGCGGGCCGCGTTCATGGCCTGGCCGGGCGGGCCGAAATTGCCGCCGAACGGCTTGAACGCGGGCAGGGCGGCGTAGTAGGTCACCGTTTGCTGCGATTGCAATAGCGCCGACAGGTCGACCGGATTGGGCAGCTGGTCGGCGCCTGGCGCGTCATACAGTTCGCCGTCCTGGAAGCGCAGCGACAGGGCGAGGATGCGCAGCGTGTTGCTGGCCAGCGCTTCGCGATCGAGCTCGATCTGGTGCACGCCCCAGGCGTAGGGATGGAGCGCTTTGACGCTCTCGTTGAGGCGGTGCTCGTGGTACTGGTCTTGCTGCTGGAAATGCTGGGGACGCAGGAACAAACCTTCGCCCCAAAGTACTTTGCTGGTCATGGCAGCCGCCTTTCTGTGAGAGTAAATTGCCGAAACAATAACATTGATGCGACCGTGTTTGTCAATTTAAATTGATTTTACATTAAGTTTAATTTTGTGCTAACGTGTGGTCTGTGTCAATATTTCCAATAATACATTGTTTTCAGCCACTGTTCCCGAGGATCCAGCATGACCACGATCAATACCCTGTTGCGCACGCTCGCCGGCGCCGCCCTTGTCGCCACCCTCTCTGCATGCAGCACGGCGCCGGTGGCCGCGTTGCCCAAGCCCACTTTGCAAGACTTGCTGGGCCAGGCCAGCCAGGCAGCGGCCGGCGGCCAGAAAGAAAAAGCTGTCACGCTGTGGCAGCAAAGCGCGAGCGCCTATCCGGCCGACAAGACGCCGTGGATCAACATCGCCCAGGCCCGCTATGACGCTGGCCAGTACGGCGAGGCGATCGTCAGCGCCCAGGAAGTGCTGGTGCGCGACCCCAACGACACGCTGGCCAACAGCATCATCGCCATCAGCGGCCTGCGCCTGTCGACCCGCGCACTGGGCGACTTGAGCCGCCAGAACAATCTGAGCGGCTCGCTGCGCACCGAATCGCAAGACCTGGCCAAGCTGTTGCGCGAGAGCCTCGGTGAAACCGTGCTGGTGCCGATCGCCATGGCGCCGTCCAAGCCGGCCAACGAACGGCCGCGCAGCATCGTCAGGAAAATTGAAAAGAAGCGCGACACCGACGTCAAGGCTGACCCGTTCAGCGTCCTGAAATAATCCCATCCAACCAGAGGAACCAGCCATGTCCAAAATTGAAAGTGTCCAGAAGCGCTTGCAACGAGTTCGCCCGCCGCGGGTGCAGATGACGTACGACGTCGAGATTGGCGACGCCGTCTCGTCCAAGGAGCTGCCGTTCGTGATGGGCGTCGTGGGCGACTTCGGCGGCAATTCGGAAGTCGAGCAAAAGCGCCTCAAGGAGCGCACCTTCGTCGGCATTGACGGCGAAAATTTTGATGAAGTGATGAAGGGCGTCGAGCCGCGCGCCGACTACCAGGTGCCCAACACGATGGCCGATGACGGCAGCAGCTTCGCCGTCAACCTCACGTTCGCGTCGCTGGGCGACTTCCGGCCGGAAGCGGTGGTCCAGCAGGTCGAACCGCTGCGCAAGCTGCTCGAAGCGCGCACCAAGCTGGCCGACCTGCGCAACAAGCTGGCCGGCAACGACAAGCTCGAAGACATCCTCAACGATGTCCTGCACAGCACCGAAAAAATGGCGCAGCTCGGCCAAGCCACCCAGGAGGACTGATCATGTCGGCTCAATTGAACCAAGTAGCGGGCGCCACCCATACCAGTGAAATGGCTTTGCTCGACCAGATCGTCGAGCAAAGCAAGGTCGCCAAGTCGAGCACCGAGCATGCGCGCGCCAAGGACCTGATCACGGAGCTGGTCAGCCAGGTCATGCAAGGCACGGTGGTCGTCTCCGATAACCTGGCCGCCACCATCGACGCCCGCGTGGCTGAACTGGACCGCATGATTTCGGCCCAGTTGTCGGCGGTGATGCACGCGCCCCAATTCCAGAAACTCGAAAGCAGCTGGACTGGCCTGAACTACCTGGTCAGGAATACCGCCACCAGCCAGAACCTGAAGATCAAGATGTTCAACGCGACCAAGAAGGAATTGGTGCGCGACTTTCAGAGCGCGCTCGAATTCGACCAGAGCACGATGTTCAAGAAGATCTACGAAGAAGAATTCGGCACCTTCGGCGGCGCGCCCTTCGGCGCCTTGCTGGGCGACTTTGAAATCACGCGCCAGCCGGAAGACATGTACTTCATCGAGCAGATGTCGCACGTCGCCGCCGCCGCTCACGCGCCGTTCATTTCGGCCGCTTCGCCCGAGCTGTTCGGGCTCGAGACCTACAGTGACCTGGGCAAGCCGCGCGACCTGTCGAAGGTTTTCGACACGATCGAATACGCGAAATGGAAGTCGTTTCGCGAATCCGACGACTCGCGCTACGTCGGCCTGACGCTGCCGCGCTTCCTGGGGCGCCTGCCGTTCAACCCGGCCGATGGCGAAACCACCGAAGGGTTCAACTATGTCGAGGACGTGGACGGCACCGACCATCAGAAGTACCTGTGGTGCAACGCGGCCTATGCCTTCGGCACCAAGCTGACCGGCGCCTTCGAGGACTTCGGCTGGTGCGCAGCGATCCGCGGCGTCGAAGGCGGCGGCCTGGTCGAAGACCTGCCGACCCATACCTTCAAGACCGACGAAGGCGACGTTGCCCTCAAGTGCCCGACCGAGATCGCCATCACCGACCGCCGCGAGAAGGAGCTGTCGGACCTGGGCTTCATTTCGCTGGTCCACTGCAAGAACACCGACTACGCCGCCTTCTTCGGCGCGCAATCGGCGCAAAAGGCCAGGAAATACCAGTCCGACGCGGCCAATGCCAACGCGGTGCTGTCGTCCCAGCTGCAGTACATCTTCGCCGTCTCGCGCATTGCCCACTACATGAAGGCCATGATGCGCGACAAAATCGGCAGCTTTGCCGCCGCCTCCGGCGTCGAAGATTTCCTGAACCGCTGGCTGACCCAGTATGTGCTGCTTGACGATAACGCCAGCCAGGAGCAGAAGGCCCAGTTCCCGCTGCGCGAGGCATCGGTGCAGGTGGCCGAAGTGCCGGGCCGCCCGGGCGTGTATCGCGCGGTGTCGTTCCTGCGTCCGCATTTCCAGCTCGACGAACTTTCCGTTTCACTCCGACTGGTCGCGGAGCTACCTGCATCGACCAAATCGTAACACCCCCAACCCACTGAAAGGAACACAATGGCAATCGACGTCTACCTCCAAATCGACGGTATCAAAGGCGAATCGACCGACTCCTCCCACAAGGACTGGATCGAGTGCAAATCGGTCGAATGGCAAGTGCTGCAGCCCAAGTCGGCCACCGCGTCGACCGGCGGCGGCCACACCGCCGAGCGTACCGAACACAAAGATATCGTGGTCTCCAAGCTGGCCGACCTGGCTACGCCGCTGCTGCTGCAGAACTGCTCGTCGGGCAAGACCATCCCGCGCGCCAAGCTGGAATTTCTGCGCGCCGACGGCAAGGGCGAACGTATCAAGTACTTCGAAATTGAACTGGAAAATGTCCTCATCAGCAGCGTCGCGCCAGCGGTGGAACAAGGCGACATCCTGACCGAGGACCTGTCGCTGAAGTATTCCAAAGTCAAATGGAAGTACACGCAGCAGAAGGTCGGCGGCGGTTCGGGCGGCAATACGTCCGGCGGCTGGGACCTGGCCACCAACAAGACGGTTTAAGTCAAGCACAAGGGGTACCGATGAAGGGTTTTACGCCTGGATTGTTTGACCGGCTATTCGATGTGCCGGTCAGCGGTGCCACCGGCGCCACCGTATCGCGCATGTCAATCGAGGACTTGAAGGACTCGGTTGCGCGCGACCTGGAGGCGCTGCTCAATACACGCACAGTGATACCGGAAGGGTTGCTGAAGCGGTACCCCGAATGCGAGCGATCGATCATTACCTACGGCTTGAACGATTTCGCCGGCCGTTCGCTGTCCAGTCCCGACGACCGCGCCTATATTTGCCTGTGCCTGGAAAAGGCGATTGCCCGCCATGAGCCGCGCCTGCGCGAGGTGAAGGCCTCGCTGGAGGTGCGCGAGGACGCGATCAACCGTCTCAATTTTGCCATCACCGCACTGATGGTCGTCAGTTCATCGCAGGAGCCGGTCAATTTCGACGCCGTCCTGCAGCCATCGAGCCTGCACTACACTATTAGCAAGGCGCGCCGCAGCACGCCTGCGGGAGCCTGAGTTTGGAACAATTATTACCGTATTACGAGCGCGAACTGGGCTTCTTGCGCCGCTATTCGCGCGAGTTTTCCGAGCGCTACCCGAAGATCGCCGGGCGCCTGCTGATCGGCGGCGAAGTATGCGAAGACCCCCACATCGAACGCATGATCGAGTCCTTTGCGCTGCTCAATTCGCGCATCTCGAAGCGGCTCGATGACGATTACCCCGAATTTACCGAGGCGCTGTTCGAAGTGCTGTATCCGCACTACCTGCGCCCGTTTCCGTCCTGTTCGATTGCGCGCATGGACTTTAGCGGCGCCGCAGCCCAGCTGACCACGGCCAGCGAAATTGCACGCGGCACCGAGCTGAAGACGAGCCCGGTGCGCGGCGGGCCTTACCTGTTTCGCACCGCTTACCCGGTCACGGTGGCGCCGCTGACGCTGTCGCACGCCTCGTTTTCTGCCATCCTCGACATGCCCGAAGCGCTCCAGGCACCGCCTGGTGCCACCTCGAGCGTGAGCCTGACCATCTCGTGCGGCGCCGAGCTGGTGAGCATCGCCCAGCTGAACGTGGACAAGCTGCGCGTGTTCATCGACGGCGAGCCCTCGTTCTGCGCGGCGCTGCGCGATGCGCTGTTCATGCGCACCGTGGCCGCCTACGCCGAAGGCGGCAGCAGCGGGCGCTGGGTGCCGTTGCAGGCGATACCGGTCGGCGCGGCCGGCTTTGACGAGGACGAATCGCTGATCGACTTTTCGGCCCGTTCGCATGCCGCCTACCGGCTGTTGACCGAGTACTTCTGCTTTCCCGAAAAATTCAACTTCTTCGATATCGACCTGCAGGCGCTGGTAGCGGTACTGCCACCGGCTACGCGCACCATCACGCTGCACCTGGCGCTGTCGGGCATGCGCTCCGATTCGAATGCCGCGCGCATGCTCGGCACACTGTCAACCAACAACGTGCTGCTTGGCTGCACGCCGGTGGTCAACCTGTTCCGCCAGCACGGCGATCCGATTCGCGTGACCCACACGTCGGCCACCTACCCGGTGCTGGGCGACGGGCGCCGCGCTTTTGCGCTCGAGGTGCACTCGATCGACTCGGTCAAGCTGGTGCGCCAGACGCCGCAGGGCGAATCGGTGGTCCAGTTTCACCCGTTCTATTCGCTCAAGCACGGCCAGACGCCCGAAAACAGCGGCCATTACTGGGTCATGCGGCGCGACGAAGCGCTGGGCGAACAGAGCCCCGGCTACGAAGCCCAGATCTCCATCGTCGATATCGACTTCGACCCGGCGGCAGTGGAAACCGACACCCTGAGCCTGGAACTGACCTGCTCCAACGGCGACCTGCCGGCGTCGCTGGGGTATGGCCGCTCCGGCGGCGATCTGTTTCTGGAAGGCGGATCGAGCGCGAGAGCCATCAGTTTGCTGCGCAAGCCGACGCCATCGAACCGCTTCGAGCGCGGGCGCGGCGCCCACTGGCGCCTCATTTCGCACCTGTCGCTGAACCACTTGTCGCTGTCGGACGGCGGCCTGGACGCGTTTCGCGAAATGCTGACGCTGTACGACTTGCCGCGCTCGCCGGCCTCGCAGCGCCAGATCGGCGGCATCACGGCAATCGCCCACAAGCCGGCCAACGCCTGGTTGCCGGGCAATCCGTTCGCCTGCCTGGTGCGCGGGGTGGAAGTGCGGCTGACGATCGAAGAGGAAGCCTTTGTGGGCAGTGGCATCCACGCGTTCGCGCACATCATCGAACGATTTCTTGGCCTGTATGTGCATGCCAACAGCTTCACCCAACTGGTGATGGTATCGAATAAAACGGGAGAAGAGCTATTGAAATGCACACCACGAAGCGGCGATTTGAGCCTGCTGTAATTGAACGGCTGTTCGCGCAACCGTACCGCTTCGAGTACTTCCAGGCGGTGCGCATGCTGGAACTGTGGCTCAAGCGGCATGCCACGGCGCAGCAGGGCATGGTCGCCAATTTTTTGCGATTTCAGAATTCGACGTCGCTCAATTTTCCGGCCAGCCAGCTCGAAGCGATGCAGACCGAGCCGCGCGAGCTGGCGCTGGACGCGCGCTCGCTGGGCGCGGCGCTGCAGTCGGCCACGCTCAAATACATCCGCATCACGCCTACCTTCATGGGCCTGCTGGGAGGCAATGGCGCGCTGCCGGCGCATTACACCGAGCGCATTGCCGCCCACGTGCTGTATCAAAAGGACGAAGGGCCGCGCGCTTTTCTCGACACGTTTTCGAACCGCTCGCTGGCGCTGTTCTATGAGGCGTGGCGCAAGTACCGGCTGGAGCTGAAGTACCAGATTGACGGCAAGGACACCTTCCTGCCGCTGCTGATGTCGCTCGCGGGGCTGGGCCACGAATCGCTGCGCAAGCGCCTGGCCGATGACGACGGGGGCGCCGTGCTGGACGAATCGGTCGGCTATTTCGCTTGCGCGATGCGCCACCGCCCAGCGTCGGCAGGGCAGATCGGGCGCGTGCTGACCGAGTATTTTGGCCAACCGGTCAAGGTGATCCAGTTCATCGGCTGCTGGTACGACGTGCCGCCCGCGCAGCAAACCATGCTGGGCGGCGCCAATGCGGTGCTGGGCGCCGGCGCCATGTCGGGTGCGCGCGTGTGGCAGCGCGACTTGCGCATGCGCCTTGAGATTGGCCCGCTGGCCAGCAGCAGTTTTGACGCCTTCCTGCCGGGCGGCAAAGCGGCGCGCGCGCTCAAGAGCATGCTCACGATGTTTACCGGCGTCGCGCTGGAATACGAAGTGCAGCTGATATTAGCGGCGGCCGGAGTGGTCTCGGCATCGCTGGCCGAACACCGCAGCGGCGGGCGGCTGGGATGGGACACCTTCCTGGTCAGCGCGCCGCAGACCGAGGACCGCAAGGACGTTCGCTATGAAATTCACGCGCTGTAAAACATCCCAACAAGAGGAACCTCTATGAGCATCAACCTGAAGACCCTGATCGGCAAATTGAACGAAACGAGCCGCACGGCCGCCACCCGCGCCGCCAGCATCTGCGTGTCGCTGGGGCAGTTCGAAGTGGACCTGGAACACCTGTTCCTGGCGTTGCTGGAGCAACCGGACAGCGACTTTGTGCTCATGGCGCGCCACAGCGGCATCAGCGTGAGCATGCTGGAAGCGGACCTGCAGGCCGAAGTGCAGCGCCTCAAGGCCGGCAATTCGCGCACGCCCGTGTTTTCCGCGCGCTTGCCCAAGCTGTTCGAAAACGCATGGCTGATCGCGTCGCTCGACATCCGGGATGGCCACCCGGCCGAGATCCGCAGCGGCCACCTGCTGCAGGCGCTGCTGACCGACCCGGAGCTGGCCCAGCTGGCCTACCGCGGTTCCCCATTGTTCGACAAGTTCGACGTCGAGCAGATCAAGCACAAGCTTGACAAGATGACGGCCGGGTCGCAGGAAGCGCCGCTGGTGCCCGCGCAAGCGGAGCAGGGCGCCGACCCGGTGGGCGAGCTGCGCGCACAGGCGGCCACGAGAACGCCTTCGCTGGACCAGTTCACCACCAACCTGACCGCGCGCGCGCGTGACGGCAAGCTCGACCCGGTGATCGGGCGCGACACCGAAATTCGCCAGGCGATCGATATCCTGATGCGGCGCCGCCAGAACAATCCTATCCTGACCGGCGAGGCGGGCGTTGGCAAGACGGCCGTGGTGGAGGGCCTGGCGCTGCGCATCGCCGGCGGCGATGTGCCGGACGTGCTCAAAGGCGTGGAGATTCATACGCTGGACATGGGCCTGCTGCAGGCCGGCGCCAGCGTCAAGGGCGAATTTGAAAACCGCCTCAAGAACGTCATCGACGAAGTGAAAAAGAGCCCGCACGCGATCATCCTGTTTATCGACGAGGCGCACACCATGATAGGCGCGGGCGGCGCGGCCGGCCAAAATGACGCGGCCAACTTGCTCAAGCCGGCGCTGGCGCGCGGCGAATTGCGCACCATCGCCGCCACGACCTGGGGCGAATACAAGAAATATTTTGAAAAGGATGCGGCATTGGCACGCCGCTTCCAGGTGATCAAGGTGGAAGAGCCAAGCGAGGAACTGGCCTGCGCCATGTTGCGCGGCATGGCGCCGCTGATGGAAAAGCATTTTGGCGTGCGCGTGTTTGACGAGGCCATTACCGAGGCGGTGCGCCTGTCGCATCGTTACATCTCGGGCCGTCAGCTGCCGGACAAGGCCATCAGCGTGCTCGATACCGCCTGCGCCAAGGTCGCGCTGGGCCAGAATGCCACGCCGGCCTTGATCGAAACCATGGCCCGCGAGCTCGAACGCATCGACGTCGAAGCGGCTGCGCTGCAGCGCGAGCAGGCAGCCGGCGGCGAGCATGCCGCGCGCCTGAAGGAATTGAACGCGCAGCGCCTGTGCGCGGCCGACCGCCACGCCAGCCTGGCTGCGCGCTGGGAGCAGGAAAAAGCGCTTACAGCGCAGATCATGGACGGCCGCCGCGCGCTGGAGCAGGGCGAACAGCATGACGCCAGCCAGGCCAGGGACATCCGGGCGCTGATGGCCGAGCTGCGCGCGCTGCAAGGCGAAACGCCGATGGTGCCGGTACAGGTCGACGGCCACGTGGTCGCCGAAATCGTCTCCGGCTGGACCGGCATCCCGCTCGGAAAAATGGTCACGGACGAGATCAAGACGGTGCTCAAGCTGAAAGACCTGCTGGAACAGCGGGTGCTGGGGCAGTCGCATGCGATCGAGGCGGTGGCGCAGCGGGTACGCACGTCGCGCGCCAACCTGGATGATCCGAACAAGCCGAAAGGCGTGTTCCTGTTCGTCGGTCCGTCCGGCATCGGCAAGACCGAGACCGCGCTGGCGCTGGCCGATGTGCTGTACGGCGGCGAGCGAAAACTCATCACCATCAACATGAGCGAGTACCAGGAGGCGCACAGCGTATCGGGCCTGAAAGGTTCGCCGCCTGGCTACGTGGGCTACGGCGAGGGCGGCGTGCTGACCGAGGCGGTGCGCCGCAACCCGTACAGCGTGGTGCTGCTGGACGAAGTGGAGAAAGCGCATCCGGATGTGATGGAGCTGTTCTTCCAGGTGTTCGACAAGGGCGTGATGGATGACGCCGAAGGGCGCGAAATCGACTTCAGGAACACGATCATCATCCTGACGTCGAACCTGGCGTCCAGCGCGATGATGCATGCGTGCCTGAACAAGAGCGCCACCGAGCTGCCCGATCCGGCGGCGCTGGAAGAACTGATCCGGCCGCACCTGATGAAGCAATTCAAGCCGGCCTTCCTGGGGCGCCTGAAGGTGGTGCCGTATTATCCGATCGCCGACGATGTGCTGGTCAAGATCATCGAACTCAAACTGGGCAAGATCGCGCAGCGCATCGCGGCCAATCACAAGGCCGAATTTTCATATGACGAGGCGCTGGTGGAAGCGGTGCTGGCGCGCTGCACCGAAGTCGATTCCGGCGCGCGCAATGTCGACCATATCCTCAACGGGACGCTGCTGCCGGAGATTGCGCAATCGGTGCTGGCCAGGATGGCAGAAGGGGCCGGGATCGCGAAGATCAAGGTCAGCGCCAACAAGCAGGGACAGTTCAAGTACGGCATCAAGTAAGCAGGGGAGGGCCGCCCAAGCGCGGCCCTTTGTCACTCATGGCGCCTTCACGCCCAGCAGCTCTTCGATGTGCGACAGCGAGCCCGGGTCCTTGACAACGGAGCGCAGCCACTCATGCAGATCCTGCTCGCCGGCGTTGGCGGCCTTGTCGGCGAAGTACGAGACCGGGCTATGCGGCTCGGTGCGGCGGAAATATTCGGCCACCGCGCGCAGCTGGGCGATGGCGTCGGCGCGCGTGTGGAGCGCGCCCGGCGCGCCGCTGCGCACGGGCGCTGCCATGTGCGCCATGTCCTGGTCAATCTCGCCAGCCTGGGGCTGCGCGACGCAAGCGCTGACCGGCATCAGCGCCTGCATCGTCTTGATCGCTTCGCGCGCGGCGGAAAAGCCCGGGCTGTCATCGCCCAGACGCGCATCCGCGACGCGCTCGAGCTGCATGATCGCGTCCAGGCAGTAGGTGGCGTCGGCGGCGAAGTCGGCACGGAACTTGGCCGAACTGGCGCGCTTGGCGCTATCCATGTCGACCAGTTTCAGGTCAGGATTGTTCGGGTTTTTGCGCGCCATCTCGAAATCGATCAGGCAATAGCGGCTGCCATTGCCATCGGTGACCGGCATCTCGCGCAGCAGCGCCGGGATGCGCGCCAGTATCCAGCTCAAGTTGCCGACCCGGCGCTCATGGTCGTCGCCGTCCGCTTCCGGGAACAGGCCATGGTCCCAGAATTGTTCGAGCAGGCCGGCCAGCACGCGCATGCCTTCGGCCAGCCCGCGCATGCGGTGCCTTTTGGCGCCGGCTTCGGCCAGCCACACCGCAAGGCGCAAGTCCTTGCTCTTTTGTTCGAGCAAGGAGGTGCAGCGGGCGACCACGAACTCCCAGTCGGCTTCCTTCAAGTCGGTGACCCACTCGCCCTGATCGAGCGTGGGATCGTCGGCAACGCGGGCCTTGGCGATGGCGTCCAGTTCGGGCGCAAATGACAGGTCGGCGCCGCACGGCTGGTCGGCGTGAATCGGGTTCAATAACTGCTCGGCTACAAACATGGTGTCCTCTTGATTGGCTTACTGGGCGAGCCGGAATTCGATGCGGCGATTGCGCGCCCGGCCTTCGGTGCTGCTGTTGCTGGCGATCGGGCGGTCGGCGCCCTGGCCCGATGCCGACATCAAGTCGCTCTTGACGCCGTGGCTGGCCAGGTAGGTCTTGACCGCTTCGGCGCGCGCCTGGGACAGGCCCTGGTTGGTCGCGCGCAGGCCCACGTTGTCGGTATGGCCGATGATGTCGACCTTGCGTTCTTTGAGCTTGAGCATGGCGGCGCTCATTTCGTCGAGGATGGCGCGCCCGGACGGTGTCAGCGCGGCCTTGCCGCTTTCGAATTCGACGGTGCGGTTGGCCAGCGTGTTGTCCAGCACGCCCTGGTCGGCAGCGGAAACGCGCAGGCCGTTGTTGACCGTGTAGGTCGGGTTCAGGCTGGTGGCGACGTTGCTGGCGATTTTCTGGCGCTGCACCTCGTTGGCCACTTCGCCTTTCAAGCTTACGCTGCTGCCGTCGATCTTGAGCTGGCCATGGGTGATCTGCTTGAGATCGGGCGTGATCAGCTTCTGGACGTAACCGTTCCAGTTGGCCGGGGTGGCGACCGCGCCGACCGTGATCTGGTCCACCACCAGCTCCGGGCCGTACACTTCGCGCAGCTTGGCCAGCACGCTGGCCTTGCTCGCTTCGTCGGGCACGGTGCCGGTCACCAGTACCTGGCCAGGCTGCGGCGCGACGCTCTGCGCGTTGACGGCGCCGGCAATGAGGAAAAGGGAAAGTGCGATATGGCGCATGCTCAGCTTCCGATAAATGCCGCGCGCAGCGAATCGAGCGCGGCTTTGAGTGACAGGGTGGACTGCGATAAATAGGCCGACAGTTTCTTGATGGCGTAGTCGTCGTCGATTTGTTCTTCGACCCAATCGAGCTGGTCGAACGTGATGTGCCGTTCCAGGCCGGCCTGCGGGTCCATGATCGCGCGCAGCGTCTGGGCCGAGGCGCCGCTAAAGCCCAGCACCAGCACCGGCCGGTCGCCGATGCGGGTGATGAACAGCGCCAGTTCGAAATCGGCGCGCGCCAGGAACGGCGTAATCAGGTGCATCCAGAACGCGGCCACCAGATTGCGGTACATCGGGTCGGCGGGCAGCGGCAGCAGCAGGCTCTTGTCCAGGCGGCTCGAGCTGCTGGCCATGACCGGCTGCAGCAACATGCCCAGTGCCAGCAATACCTGGCGCACCGACCCGGCGAAACCCGATTGCGCCAGCAGCGCGTCGAGCGCGCCGATGGTTTGCAGGTCGAGAAAATCGATGAAGGCGGCATCGTAGGCGGTACTGCGCAGATCCAGGTCGACTACGTGGCTGGCGGCGGCGTGCAGCGGCGCGCTGGCGTCGGCCGCGCTGGTCACGCTGGTGCTGAGCGATTCGAGCCGGTTCCACAGGCGGTTGAGCACCAGCGGCGCGTCGGGCACGAAGGCGGCCGGCTCGGGCACTTCCATGGTGCTCATCATCAGAAATGGAAAGCGCCGGCTCGATTGATCGCTGCTGGCCACGATGTGGCCGGCAATCGCGTGCCGCCGGCGCGGGCCGACGAAGGCGAAGTACAGCGGCGCGACGGCGTCGTAGTGCAGCTTCCAGCGCGCGTCTGCGCTCATCAGGTCCATGGCCTGGGCCAGCCAGTCGTCGAGCATCTTGATCAGCGCCGGATTGTCGCTGCCCTTGACGAAGTCGCCGCGGGTGGGAATTTTTCCAAAGTAGCCAATCGCCGTTGGCGTCGGTGCGCGCGTCATTGCTGCGCTCCCGGCGCGGCGGCGGCATTGATGATCGAGGCGGGCAGCTTGAGGCGCTTGAAGCCCTGGCCGGCCGGCGCGGCCGCCACCGACGGGGGCGGCTGCTGGGTGCCGACGATTTTCAGGTTGGCGGAAACGACCACGCCGGCGCTGTCCCAGCTCAGTTCGAAGACGCCGCCGTCCTTGCGCTTGCGCTTGGCCGCTTCGACCATCTTTTTCAGGCCGAAATGGCCCGGTTCATCGAGCAGCACCACGGTGCGCCCGTCGGCCGTAATGGCGCTGATGCGCGAGCCCGGCGTGCCTTGCGCATTGGGCCACACCATGTGGACGAACGGCTGCGGCTGACCGCGCCAGCGCAGCGCCTGACCATCGACTTCGATCGTAAATTCGGTCGCACCGCTCACGCCCAGCGCCTGCAGGTCGAACAAGGTCTGCGCTTCGCCGGCGTTGGCGGCGACGGTGTTGGCCACGCCGGCAGCGCTCAATGGCGCGATCCAGCCGGGAAAACTGGCCACGACCGGCGGCGCCAGGTTCACGCCCATGTCGGCCCAGGTCTTGGCGCTGAGCGCGTCGCCGCGGCGCACCACCAGCGGGCCGATGGTGGAATCGAAGAACTTGGCGATGGCGCCGGACGGTCCGAAGATCAGGGCGATTTCGTCGTTGCTCGCTTCCGATTTCGATTCGGCCGCAAACGGAAACTTCGCTGCCAGGTTCTGGTTGAATGGCTGCAGCACCTGGGCCGCCCAGACCTTGTCGATCTCCGTTTCGGTCGGCTTGACGATGACGGCAAAGGTTTGCATCAGCGGGCGCACCAGGATCGGGCGGATCGCCACTTTCTGGGTGTCGCTCATCCCGGTGAGCATTTGCTCGTCGACGTACTTGAGCGCTTCGGCCAGTTCGGAGCTGCTGCCGTCAAGCGTCTGCTGCATCAGCAGCTTGGCGCCGGGGCCGGGGTCGCCCTGGTTCTTGATCAGGTTAAAGCGCGTGCGCAGCTTCGACAACGCGTCCATGTAGCCGCGCATCAGCGAGGCGCCCTGGTCGGTGGCCACCACCATGCGCGCCACGCCGGCAAATTCGCGCCCGACCGGGCCCAGCGGCAGGGCGGCGCTCTGGGTCGTGCCGCCGCTCGGCAAGGTGATGTTCACCTGCGACGGCGCCTGGCGCAACACCGCTTCCTTGAACCAGCCGGTGATGCCGCGCGAAGCGCGCTGCAGGCCGGCGTCGATCAGCGACGGGTTGTCCCACGAAGTCTGTTCGTACACGGTCAGCAGCAGCTTGTTGAGCGGCGACGTTTGCGGATCGCCCAGCCGGTTCATGGCCACCGCGGCCGCGTCAAAGCCGTCCAGGTCGCGGATCGTCACGCCTTGCACGAATTTCTGCCATTCCCTGGCATAGTCGTTCTTGTACAGTTCGACCAGCGCCTTCTGGATCTGTTCGGGGCTGCCTTCCAGCGTCAGGTCGTCCTTGGATGCCGTCTTGAGGACCCAGTCGGCGCTTTGCAGCTCGCGGTTGGCCGCGTCGCGCAACGCTTCCTGCACAAAGCCTTGCCACGCTTCGCGGGTAAAGGTGCCGGGAATGGCGTAACTGCCCAGCACCAGTTCCTTGTCCTGGTCGCCGACGATGCGCGCCACCGTCATCGGCGCGAAACGCGTTGCAGCGCGCGCCTTGACGTCGGCGTAGACGCGCTCGCGCGCCGGCGTGCCGCGCACTACCTTGCGCAGATTGTCGCGGGTCTGGTCGATCAGGGCCAGCTTGGCGTCGATCTGCGGCCACGAGGTGTCGTCGATCTGGGCGATGTAGAACGTGATGATGCGCTCGGCGCCGCGGATCATCTGCTCGCGCGGCATGGTGCCGCGGTTGGCGTCGAGCCAGGCGCGCCAGTAGCGGGTCAGCTGGTCATTCAGGTGGCCGCCTTCGGCATGCGACTTCTCGCTGAGCATCAGATAGGTCTTGAGCGCGTTGTAGGCGTCTTCGGAACTGGTGGGCGAAGCATCCTTGAACTGCTGGTTGGCGACCGGGGTTGCGGCAGGCGCCGCGGCGCCCGGCTGCAGCTGATCGGCACTGCCATTGACCTCGGCCAGGAATGCTTCGAGCGTCTGGCCGACCGGCTTGAGCATGATCTCGCGCAGGCCGCTGAAGTATTCCTCGCGCAGTTTGCGTTCCAGCAGTTCGCCCTGGTACAGGCCAAGGCCGATCGAGAACGGGCGCTCATCGCGGTATTTTTCCAGCTGTTCGATGCGGTCTTGCAGGATCTGCAGCGCTTCGAAGCGCGATTGCAGGTCGATTTTCTGGGCCTGCACCCTGATCGCCTGATCCAGGTCGGCCTGCACGTTGGCCACCAGCTGGCGGTTGCCCATGTACGACCAGCTCCAGCCGCCCAGGGCCAGGCCAACCAGGGCGGTGGCGGCGAAGAAGGCCGCGTAGCGCATGCGCGTCTTGGCCGGGCTGGCGTACTGCGCCACCAGGTCGCGGTCGGCAAAAATCACATTGCGGAACAGATTCAACAGGAAAAATCCTTGCTGATGATGCGCTTCCTCATGCTCCTGCGGCTGCAGCTTGATCTCGAAGCGCTGCGCCACCCGCTTGGAGGAGGCCGATACCGATTCGCCTTCCTGCAGCGCGCTGGTAAAGTAGAAACCGCGGAACACAGGCTTGAACTGGAACGGATTTTCTTCGAACAGGGTCGCAACGAACGAGCGCAGCGGCGCCTTGATGGTCGAGAACTCGAGCGGGAAGGTGAACACGCCTGGCGGCATGCGTTCGCGCCACTGAAGTGCCATGTTGGCCTGGCTCATGTCTTTCAGACCGTCGTACAGTTCATCGAAGCGCGCGTCGAACTGGTCCAGCGCCTGCTGGCTGGTGGTGTGGCGGTTGTAGGGCAGGGTGGCGCCCCAGGCGCGGTCGCGCTCTCCGCGCTCGGCATCCTGGAAGAATTCGTTGAAGCCGGTGATCAGGTCGGCCTTGGTAAACATCACATAGACCGGCGCGTGCACTTCCAGCTTTTCGGTCAGTTCCTGCACCCGCATGCGCAGGCTCTTGGCCAGGTTGATCGCAAACTCGGGGCGATTGCCGGTCAGTTCGGCTACGCTGACGGCGATGATGATGCCGTTGATGGGCGCCTTCTTGCGGTATTTTTTCAACAGGCTCAAAAAGCCGATCCACTCGCTGCGGTCTTGCTCGACTACCGAATAGCGGCCGGCGGTGTCGAGCAGGATGCCGTCGGTGGTGAAGAACCAGTCGCAGTTGCGGGTGCCGCCCACGCCTTGCACGATTTTGCTGTCGGCGAAGGGGAATTGCAGGCCCGAGCTGGCAATGGCGGTACTCTTGCCAGCCGCCGGATTGCCGATCACCATATACCACGGCAGCTCGTACAGGGCGGCGTCGCCCGACAGGTGGCCCAGTTTGGAACCCTTGATGGTGGCGATGGCGTCGAGCATGCGCTTTTTGATGACGTCCTGCTCCTGTCGCTGGACCGGCGCCTTGCTGGCATGCTGTTCCAGCATGCCGCCCAAATCCCTGGCGGCGCGCTGGCGGCTGCGGCGCCGCCACATCCAGACCAGGATGGCGCCGGCCATGGTCAGCGCGATGACGCCGCCGGCCCAGGCCAGCGGCATTTCCATCAGGGCGGCGCCCATCAGCAGCAGGGCGGCGAAGGCGAGCCAGCCGATCACGATAAGGCTGGTGCGGCTTGTCAGTAATTGCCAGGTTTTTTGCATCATTGTCGGTAACTCGCTTGGTTCATCATTCAGGACAGGGATGCCGCCGGCCGTATCAGGGCGGCGCAGCGGCGGTAGGCGTCTTCATTGCTAATACAAAGCACGGGGGCGTCGCGTTCGAGCGCGTGATGGGTGGCCACCGCCAGCGCCGTCATGAACGGCACCGCGCCGCAGGTGCCGCAAGCGGCACCGATGCGTATCACGTCGGCGCTTTCATCAAGCTGCGGCATGGCGGCCGCGGCAAGACCCATCAGCTCGAGCACGCGGCTGGTGCGGTTGCCGGTGTCGGCCACGATCATGGCCACCTGGTCGGCTTGAAAGGCGGCGCGCGCCAGCACTTTTTCGGTCAGCGTGCCTAGCAGCGCCGCATCGGCGCGCTTGGTCTCGTCGGCCGAATTGTGGCGCCGCGCTTCGTCAACCGTGTGCAGCAGGATCACCGGCGCGCCATCGCGTGCGTCCGCCTGATGCGCGTCGGCCAGCAGCAGGCCAGCTGCGCCTTCGCCGGGAACCAGGCCGTGCGGCTGGGATGCGGTGAACAAGGTCGCTTTGCCGGACCAGCTGCTCACGCTCGCCGGGCCCAGGTGCGAACCGCAGGCAACCATGATGGCGGCCATCGGCGCCTCGCCAATGGCGGCGTGGTGCGCCAGGCGGCCCAGTACTGCCAGCGGACTGGCGCCGCGCGCGTCCAGCGGCAGTTCGGCCACCAGCGTGATGCGCGCTGGCGGCCAGCCCGCGCGCACCACCATCTGGCGCAGCCACAGGCCGGCGGCGCGGCGCTGGTCGAGCTGCCAGGCCTGCGGCAGGATCGGGATCAGCTGCAGCATGCCGTCGGGCGCAAGCTGCATCGTCACCGCTTGCGCGGCCAGGTCGGATGCCACCGCGCTGCCCATGCTCAGGGCGCGCCATTGTTCTTCATCCAGGCGCAGCTCGGGCAGGCCGTTCTCATGCAGCCACGCCATCGCGTCCTCCTGCAGGGCGGCGTCAAGCGCATCGGCGCTGCGGGCTGTCATGACGGGAAAGCCGGCGTCGTCGATCAGTTCCGGATCGAGCTCGGCGCGCGCCGTGTTCTCGGCGAATGCGCGCGACAATTGTTCCGGCGAGGCGCCGTGCGGCGCGCGCAGGGCCGAGGCCAGGATCGCCAGCGGCGCAACCTCGGGCGCACTCGCCGGCGCGGTGTCGCCTTGTGGCGGCGCCGGCGCGGCCGCTGCCGGTGCGGCCATCGACAGCGCCAGCAGCTTGCTGCCGACCCAGATCAGCAACAACAGCATCAATGGCAGCACTGCCAGGTAGCGCACCAGGTCTTCGGAGGCCGGCATGCGGTTGGTGGCGCGCCAGTACCAGATGGCGCCGCCCCAGCACAGGGCGCACACCAGCAGCACCAGCAATGTCCTTTTGAACCAGCCGCCCATCAGATGTTGTCGACGCTTTTCTGCTGGCTGGCGATCAGCGTGGCGCCGCAGGAGGTCTTGTCGCCATGGCGCGCGACCGGTTTGCCATCGACGATCATGGTGCTGTCGCCGCTGGCGATGGTGCCGCTGCCATGGTTCGGGCAGCTCACCTTGTCGCCCATGCGCGCGATGCCGATGCCGGCGCTGTCGCTGTGCTGCGATGCTTCGAGCACGGCGCCGCCGTGCGATGTCTTGTCACCCAATCTGATTAATGGACCTGACATGTGTACTCCTGTTCGTTTAACTGTTTTGCCGCTTCATCACGCCGGCCAGGCGCAGTTCGGTATGGCCAAAATCCATCATCTTCCAACGCCCGCCCCAGGTCAGCCCGACCGACTCGGCCACGTCGCCGTACAGCGCGTAGCCGCGCATGGCCCACGGATCCTTCTCCGAGATGACGATCTTGCCGTCGCGCAGAAAGGCGCAGTCGGCAGCCAGGCCATATTGATGCCAGCTCTGGTAGGCGCTGGCATTGGTCACGCTGGCGCCCAGCGCAGCGAGCGTGTTCTGGCGCTCGGGACTGCGGTAGCCTTCCAGAATCGCCATGTCGTAGCCATGCTTGTCCTTCATGATCTTGAACGCCTTGAGCAGCCGCTGCGCGTATGCCGGATTCATCAAGGCCCAGTCGCGGCTGGCCGATACCAGCATGGGCCGCACTTGTTCCAGTTCGACCGTGGCAAACACCATCGGCGGCACGGCCGGCGGTGGCACCAATTGCTCGCCCGACAATATCTGCGTGACCTGGCTGTTCACTTCGTGCTCAGGTGTAGCGAAACCGGGCAGGTGCGTCTTGCTGCCTGACACCACCGCCACGAGGGGCGGCAGCAGGATCAGCAACGCGCCTCCACCACACAGTAAATAGTGACGGCGCGCAAACGCGATGACTCCGCGCAAGGATTCGCTTCCTGTCTGCTGTATCTTTACAACACCTTCCCCTTGTTGGCGGGCGATCCGGGCCAGCCCCCGGTGCAGTCGCCGCCCAACGCCAGCCAGTGCCTGCAGAAAAAACTCGCGTCCCGCAGGGAACAAGATCATCCAGCTCACCAGGCACGCCAGCAGGAAATACGTCACAACTGCAAGCACGAACACGGGGACCTCTTTCTGTCAATTATGCGATACTGGCAAGATTGCCTATTAGTATAACTTGAATTAATGTTAATCTTGCGCACGATTGAATGTTATTTTGTGTATCTTTGCGCAAAGTTGATGTTCTATTAGGCGACACGCATCATGTGATTAGCGTAAGGTTATGCAAAAATTAACAAGGAGCGCATTGTGCAGCACAGCAACGAACGTCCACAGTCCCCGGCTCGCCCGAGCCTTTTATCTGCCGAACAACAAGCTGAGGCCGGCAACCCTGGCATCCTGGGCGGGCTCGATGGCCAGTCCGGGCGCGTCGCCGCTGGCGCCGGGAAACGCCGGCGCGGCAGCGTCAAGTGGTTGGCCAGCGGCGCGGCTGTGCTGGCGATCGGTGCCGCGTCGATGTTCTGGCTGAGCGCCGAGGGCGAAAAGGAGATCGTCCTGGCTGGCACCGCGCCAGTGCCGCCGATGGCCGCGCCGCCAGCGCAGGAAGTGTCGACTGCGGCGATACTGGAGGATGCACCAGTGCTCGCGCCTGCCGCCGCCGCAGTTGTCGCAGCCAAGCCGGATGAGGATGAATTGAGAAAATTTCTGAGCTCGAAAGCGCCAGCCAAGGTGGCGCCGCAACGGATGCTGGCCAAGGCGCATCGCTTGCCAGCACCGCCCAGGAAAAAACCTGTCGCCCATCCGAAGGCGGTGCCGCCGCAAGATACCGACGTGGCCCTGCTGGCGGCGCTGGTCGCGCACGCCAAGGCGACCCAGCCCACGCGGCCGGCTGGCGCCGCCGCCAGGCTGCAGCAATGCAAGACCCTGGGCTCGGTGGCCGAAGCCGAACAGTGCCGCGCGCGCCTGTGCGCTGGCCATGCAAGCAAAGAGGACGCGTGCAAGGCGCAGCATCTGGCGAAGGCGGTGTCCGGCTCATGAGTGAGAACCTGAACCAGATCATCACCACTGCGCTGGCGCAGTTTTCCGCCGACAGCAGCTTGTATGCATTGAACGCCGCCGACGGCAGCCTGCTGGTCGAAGCGTTTGCCGCCGACGATGTCCTGCAAGGTGTCGCCGGGCGCGACGTGATCGTGCTCTCGACCGACGCCCGGCGCGACCTCGCAGCGCTGCTGGGACAGAGCGCCACGCTGGAAGTGAGCCTGGCCGACGGCAGCCGCACCAGCTTCGGTGGCGACATCAGCGAAGTGGCAATGCTGGGCAACGAAGGCGGCCTGGCGCGCTACCGTGTGCGCCTGTCGCCATGGATGTGGCGCCTGGGCCAGGTGCGCAATAGCCGCGTGTGGCAAGACAAAACGGTGATCGAGATCGTCGAGTCGGTGTTCGGCGCCTACCTGCCGCTGGCCATCTGGCGCTGGAGCGACGAGACCGGCCCGTTCATGGATGGTGCGCCGGCGCGCAGCTATTGCTGCCAGTACCGCGAATCGGACCTCGACTTTGTGGAGCGCTTGCTGACCGAGGAAGGCCTGGGCTGGCGCTTCGAGCACACCGAAGACGGGCCCGGTGCAGTCCTGTTTGCCGACAGCACCCAGTCCTGCGCGGTGCCGCAAGACCCGAGTAGCGAGGCCGACGGCGGCATTCGTTTCCACAACGTGCGCGCTGGCGAACGCCAGGACACGGTGCAGGCCTTGCACGCGCAGCGCAGCATCTGTGCATCGCTGACCACTTTGCTCAGCTACGACTACAAGGCCAAGCAAGCAGTGGCAACGGGCACGCCGTCGCTGTTGCAAAACGGCGGCACGGGCGCGCCACTGGAAGCGTTCGACGTGCCGGGCCAGTATGCCTACGCCACGGCGGCGCAGGCGCAGCGCTACGCCACCATGCAGATGCAAGGCCGCGAGGCGCGCAGCCAATTATGGTCCGGCCGTTCGACTGTGCGCACGCTGCGCGCCGGCACCCGATTGACGCTGCTCGACGCGCCGCGGCTGCAGCTGGGCGAGGCGGCCGGGTTTTCCGTGCTGCGCGTAACCAGCGTCGGCGTCAACAATCTGCCGTCGCCAGCGCAACAAGCGTTGGCCGAACTATTCGGTCCGATCCCGGAACTATTGCAGGACATCGTGCGCGACAACGTGCCTGAGCAATTCGCGCAGGTCATTGCGCAAGCGCGCAAGACCGGTTACGCCAATTGCTTCGAAGCGCTGGCGGCCGACGTGCCGTGGCGCCCGCAGCTGGCCGGCAGCGCCGGGCGCAATCATGCGCGCGCGACCGCGCTGGGATCGCAAAGCGCAATCGTGGTGGGCGCCGATGGCAACGACAGCGCCAGCGGCGCCGACGAATTGCATTGCGACCGGCTGGGCCGCGTGCGCATCCGCTTTCACTGGCAGGACAGCGCCAACGCCGCGTGCTGGGTGCGCGTAGCGCAGCGCTCGGCCGGCGCCGGCATGGGCAGCCAGTTCTTGCCGCGCATCGGCCAGGAAGTGCTGGTCCAGTTCCTGGAAAACGATATCGACCGCCCGATCATCGTCGGCGCCTTGTACAACGGCCAAGGCGAAAGCGATGCGTCGCACTTCGCTCCGGCGCATGATCATCTGCCCTCGGCGCAGGGCAACACGGCCGGTGGCAATAGCCCGCTGTGGCATGGCGCCTCGGGCGACTCGGCCGGGCATCGCAATGGCGCCGCACAGTGGGGCCTGCGCAGCAAGGAGTTTGGCGCGTCTGGCTACAACCAGCTGCTGTTTGACGATACCGATGCGCAGGGACGGGTTCAACTCAAGAGCAGCCACGCTGCGACCGAACTCAATCTGGGGCACCTGGTGCATGCGGCCGGCAATTTTCGCGGCAGCTTGCGTGGCGCCGGCGCCGAGTTGCGCACCGATGCGTATGGCGCCGTGCGCGCCGGCGCCGGCTTGCTCATTTCGAGCTACCGGATCAATCACGGCGCGGCCCGGCGCGATCCGGCGGGCGACAACGCGGCCGGCATCGCGCTGCTGAAGCAGGCGCTCAAGCTGGGTGAAACGTTCAGCGCCGCCGCCATAGCACACCAGAGCGTCGCCCTGGCGGCGCATGCAGGTGCGGTAAAAGCGAATCACAGCGCGCTCGATGACAAGGCGGCGCCGCTCAAGGCCATGCTGGCAGCGGTATCGGGAATGGTGGGCAACGCCAGCCTGGATACGGCCAGGGCCGATGCGGCGGAAAAGGATACGAGCCCTGGCGAGGACAAGCTGCCGCACACGAGCGACGCCATCATCGCCATTGCGGCCAAGGGCGGCCTGGGCGTGAATGCCGGGCAAAGCATGCAGCTTGCCAATGGCGAGACGGTCTCGGTCATGAGCGGGCTCGATAGCCAGTTCATCACCGGCGGCCAGATGCGGGTGCACAGCGGCCAGGCGATCGGCGTGCTGGCCGGGGCGGTGAAGCCGGGCGAGGGCGGCATCGGGCTGCAACTGATTGCGGCCAATGAAGCGATCGTGATGCAGGCGCAGGGCGATACCCTCACGGTGCAGGCGCGCGACACGCTCAACGTGATCAGCGCCAATGCGCATATCGATTGGGCGGCGGCCAGGAGCATCAGCCTGTCGACGGCGGGCGGGGCGAATATCACTATCGATGGCGGCAATATTACGGTGCAGTGCCCGGGCAAGATCACTATCCATGCCGGCAAGAAGAGCTTTGCGTCCCCCGAAAAAATGCACTACAAGCTGCCGATCCTGCCGCAGTCGGTATGCCTGGAATGCCTGGCAAAGCGGGCCGCCCAGCGTTCGGCGTTCGTCAACAAGGGCGCGTAAATGACAAGCGAAAATAATAGTCTCCCCGCGCTTGCAGCTGCCAACCCTTGCTGGAACTGGTATGCCATCGCCGACAGTGCGCAGCACAAGGCATTGCCGGCAGCGATCGTCGACGACAATGAGCGCGTGCGCTGCTTGTTCGGTGCGCCGCAAGGCAGCCCGGTAGCGGCGCAGTCTCCGCATCTGGTGCAACTGGCGGCCCCGACCCGTGGCGGGCACGCGTGGGACTGGATCCGGCGCAATGCGGCATGTCGATCGAGCGTGTCGATTATCGCGACAACGATGACGTTCGCGGAGCTGTTCGAGCAGCTCGCTGCAAACGCGGAAGTGGAACTGCCGGATGCGACAAGCATGTTTCTCGGTTTTTGGGACCCTGCCATTCTGGGCACCTTGATCGGCCAGCCGGACGATTCGACGCTGCACGTTCCCGGCCCGGTGCTCGGTGAAATTCAGCGTTCGGCGTTCTTGCAGCGGCTGGCGGGCTGGTGGTATTGGGATCGCGAAGGCGCTTTTCATGGTGTCGACCGGCTACCGGTCCATGGCGCCGCGGCAGTGGCGCCAATTGCGTTCACCCAGCGCCAAGTCGACCAGCTGGTCGAAGCGAGCGTGCCGGACCACGTCATGTATTTCGTGGAGCTCAACCAGGCGCCGCTGCTGGACGGCGGCGCGCCATCGGCGCACTATCGGCGCATTCGCGGGTATATTCAGGAGGCCCGCCACATTGGACTTGATCGGATGGATGACCTGGTCAACTATGTGTGTGTCTCCCTCATTTATGGCGACCGGCGCCATGATGACGCATCGATTCGTGAAATTTTCAAGTCTGTAAAAGAGGGCGGCGTGAGTTTCGATACCGCGCTGACCATGCTTCCTTGAACCCAATTTGATTGGACGCGCACTATGCCCGCTGGCGACCCGAGTAACCCCTGTCTGAAACGCCGCGTTGTGTGCGGTGCTGTTTTGAGTGTCCTGTTGATCTCCGCTTGCAAGGCAAAACCAATGACCATCACCATCGATGTTGTACTTTTCAGCTACCTGGACCGCCCGATTTATGACGTCTACGTCGGCAAGCGCGAAGTTGGCGTGGCCGGCCCGTATCCGCACAATGGGCGGGGAACCATGGCAGGTGTTCAGTTCCCCAAAGGGCCACAGAGCATTTCATGGCGACTTGATGGCCCCGAAGGTACGCCGGGAAATGGCGAGAAGGTCACGTCGAAAAACGCCCCGGTGCTCGATGACGTCCCCGCCGGCGCGCGCTTCCTGGCAATCCACATCAATCCGGATAACACGGTCGACTTCATTTTCACGCCGCACTTTCCCGGTCTGAGCCCGCAAGGCGAAAAATTCCACACCGCATGGGAGGCGCGCAATGGCAAATGAGCTGGTGACCAATGCGGTCGCCTCGAATCGCGATGTGCCAGCCACCGCGCCCGGGCCGTGTCAGGATTGCAGCGACGTTGTGCATATCGCGATTTTTTTCGATGGCACCGGAAACAACAAGGCTGAAGATGAAGTGGACCAGAAATGGAGCAACGTCGCCCGCATGTTTTTCGCGGCACAGGCCAGGCAGTCCCCGAATAGCTATCCGATCTATATCGCCGGCGTAGGTACGCCATACAATGGCAATCCCGTGTCCACCTGGTACTCCAAGGCCTCGGTGTGGCTGCAGGATGGCGCCTTGGGCATGGGTGTCGGCACCGGCGGCGACCGGCGCATGAGCCAGGGCGACGATACGGTCAACGAAAGGCTGCGTGCAGCACTGATTGCGAACGCGCAGGCGCTCGGCGGGCCGGTGGCCGCGTATGCCAAGGCCAGCAGCTCCGCCAGTTTTGCAGAGGTGAACGCAGCGCTGCAAAAGCACCGCCTGATCAAGATGATCAACATTTCCTTCTTCGGCTTTTCGCGCGGCGCTGCGCTGGCGCGCGCATTTTGCAACCGGGTCATTGCCGACTGCACGATGGAAGGCTCCCAGCGGCTCTACAACGGCTATCCGATCAGGTTCAATTTTCTGGGGCTGTTCGATACGGTCGCTTCTTTTGGCGTGCCCGGACAAAACATGCGCACGCCGTTTTCGGAGCGCGACCTGCTCGTGTCGCCCAATGTGGAACGGTGCGTGCACTTTGTCGCTGCCAACGAGGTGCGCGCCGCCTTCCCGGTCGACTTGATCCGCAAGAATGGCAAGCTGGCGGGGGAATGGCTGGAAGTGACCTATCCCGGCGTGCACTCGGACGTCGGCGGCGGATACCGGTCCAGCGACCAGGGGATCGATAACAACTACGCGCGCATTCCGATGCGCGACATGATGCGCGAAGCGTGTGCAAGCGGGGTGCGCATCCTGAGCTACCAGGAGATCAAGAAGACCAGGTTCAGCTTCTTTCAGCAGCGTTACGAGTGCCGCGCTGCCGTGGAGGCGGACTATCTCGGCTACATGGCCGCATGCGGTCCCGTTTCCGGGACCATCGAAGCGCAGATGCGAAAGCACAGGATACTTTTCTATGGCACCTGCGGCACGATGTATCGGAAAGGCATAAAGACGCCGGGCGACCGGCGCCGCGATGAAGATGCCTACAAATTCCTCGGCGCCAAAGGAATGGCGTATGAAATTGAACTGTATCGCGGCACCGCTGCGCTGGGCAAGTGGCTGCGATTTGGTGGCGACACGGTGACCGGATTTGCCAATTACGTCAAACCGGAGCAGTGGAAAATCGACGCCTGGGACAGCACGACGAGCGATGTCGCGGTAAGCTTCGTGTCCAGGTACGTCCACGATTCGATGGTCGACTTCCTGGGCAATATGATCGATCAGAGCTATTTCAAGGCGCGCGGCGTGGAAGAATCGGGCGACAGCATCTGGCAAGAAGGCGGCCATTGGATCAGCAAGGAAGCCAGGAAAGCGCAGGAGGCAACCGGCGAGGCAGTTGATGCCACGACAGCGGCGGCGAAAAAGGCGGCGGCGGCCACCGAAAAGGCTGCCAGGGATGCCGCGGACGCTGCCCAGCGCCGTGCCCATGAAGCTGCGCAGTATGCGAAGAAGAAGGCCGACGAAGCCGCAGCGATGGGGCATGCTGCTTACGACGCCACCGCAAAGGCCGCCAATGCGGCGGCCGATGCGGCTGCAAAACGCGCACATGCGGCGGCCGACTACGCCGCAAAAAAGGCCCACGAGGCGTCCGAGCTGGCCAAGAAGACCTATCATTCGGCCGAACGAAAAGTGGACCAGATCGAAGCCGATGCCGAGCACCTTATTGAAAGTGGAATGACATGGATAAAACGAACGGTGCAAGAGATCAAACACGTCGGACACTAAAGGCAATCGTCACCGGCCACACCCACGGCCTGGGCGCCGCGATCGCGTTGACGCTGGCGCGGCGTCACATCCCCGTGCTGGGCATCGCGCGCGGTCATTCCGACAAGGTGGAACTGTCCGCGCAAGCAAGCATCAGCCTGGACGATGCTGCCGCTGTGGCCACCTGGCTCGCGAGCGGTGCGTTGCAGGACTACCTTGCCGGCTGCGACGAAGTGCTGTTGATCAATAACGCAGGCACCGTGCAGCCGGTCGGTCCGCTATCGGACCAGGACCCGCTGCAAGTGGCACGTGCCATCACCTTGAACGTGGCTGCGCCGTTGATGCTCGCGGCAGCGGTGGTGCAGGCCACGCAAGGCAAACAGCGCCGAATTCTTCACATTTCAAGTGGCGCCGCAAGCAGTGCCTATCCCGGCTGGAGCGTCTATTGCGCCACCAAGGCGGCGCTCGATCAGCATGCGCGCGCGGTGGCGCTCGATGCGCAGCCGGGTGTACGCATATGCAGCCTGGCGCCCGGCGTCATCGATACCGCCATGCAGGCCGAGATTCGCGCCACGCCGGCTGAGCGCTTTCCAATTCGCCAGCGCTTTGTCGACATGAAGCGCGATGGACATCTGGCTGCGCCGGAAGAGCGTGCCGAGCAGATCATCGACTACCTGCTCGCTGCCGGTTTTGGCGAAAATCCGGTCGACGATATTCGCAACGCCTAGACCGGCGCGAGCGGCTCTTCGACCGCATGCACCCGCACCGACCACACTACGCCAGCGCTCAGCAAGGCGATCGCCGCCACCTCCAGCGGCCGCGGAAAACGGTGCGCATAGATAAAGCCATACAACAGCGCGAACAGGGTTTCGAACAGGATCAGCTGGCCCGACAGCGTGACCGGGACCTGGCGGCTGGCGATATTCCACAAATGGTTGCCGATCACCGAGGCGCCCAGCGCGAGCAGCGCATTGGTCATCCAGAAAACGCTCCAGTTGCGGCCACTGGCCAGTCCGGCCGCGCCCGTGACGTCGGCGTGCCATGCCAGCAAACAGGCGCCCCCGATCAGCAGGGCGATCAAGCCGCTCGCCAGTCCATACAATGCCGACCATTCGGCGCTGCTGAAATGGGGGTTGCGTTTCAGGTAGCGCGCATTGTCGATCGCATACCAGCTCCAGCACAGCAGGGCGCCGGTCGCGCATAACAGGCCCAGTGCGGTGCGCGCAAGGTCGATGTGGCCGGCCTGCGCCTGCTGGAACATGTCGACGTTGATGCATGCGATCCCGGCGCCGACCACCAGCAGTGGCAGTGCCAGGCTGCGCAGCGCAACCGCGCCATGATCCTTGCGTCCCATCAGCGTAACGGCAATCGGCAGCACGCCGATGATCAGCGAAGTGGGCGCCACGCCAGCCAGCTTGACGCCCAGCGCAAGCAGTATGTAATAGACGATATTGCCCGACAGCGCGTGGCGCAGCAGGGCGGTGTAGTCGCTGCGCTCAAGGCGCGCCAGCAGCGTACGCAGGCGCGGCAGCATCAGGGCGAACGCGATCGCGCCATAGGCCATGTAGCGCCCGACCGCCAGTTCGACCGGTGAAAACGCCGGCAGCAGTTCGGGCACGATGAATACCATGCCCCACATCGCTCCCGCCAATAAACCGCACAACACGCCTGTCCACATGAATCTGATCCCGCCAAGATGAGGCGACAGTGTCTCACAGATGCGGGCCTGGCTCACTTGTGAAGCATTGGCCCCTTGCGGTATCCTGTGTGCTTCAATGACGGGCGAAAGAGCAGGCACGTGGCAACTCTCAAGGATGTAGCACAATTGGCCGGGGTCGGCCTCGGCACCGCGTCGCGCGTTGTCAGCGGCAAAGGGGCGGTATCGCCCAAGACGCTGGCCAAGGTGCGCAAGGCGATCGAGGAGCTCGATTTCCGCCCGTCGCACGCGGCGCGCTCGCTGATGTCAGGCACATCGCAAATGGTGGGCGTATATATCCCGTTCTTGAGCGGCACCTTCTACACCCCGATTTTGCAACTGATCTACGCCGAATTGCGCGCCGCTGGCCTGAACATGGTGGTGGGCTTTGGCACCGGCAGCGTCGATGAACGCCAGCAGGCAGTCGAAGGCATCGACTTCCTCAACCAGCGCGGCTGCGACGGCGTGCTCGTGATGAGCAACTCGCTCATGGAAGAAGACATCGCGGCGCTCGGCCCGCGCCAGGCGCGCATGGTGCTGCTCAATCACAGCCTGGAAGGGATGGAGGAGCGCTGCTTCACGGTCGACCACAAGCTGGGCGGGCGCATGGCCGCCAGGGCGCTGCTGGCCAACGAACACCGCAAAATTGCCGTCATCGCCGGTCCCCGCAGTGCCCCCGACAACGTCGAGCGCATCGACGGCTTCATGGACGAACTGGCGCTGGCGGGCATCGATACGGCCGCCGTGTGGCTGACCGACAGCGACTTCTCACCCAAAGGCGGCTGGGACTCGGCCGGCAAGTTGCACGCATCGGGCTACGCCTTCAGCGCCGTGTTTTGCGCCAACGACGAAATGGCGGTTGGCGCATTGTCGTACTTCCAGCAAGCCGGCATAGCCGTGCCGGGTGCGGTCTCGGTACTCGGTTACGACGACACCCATACCGCCGAATTTACCGCGCCGCGCCTGTCGTCGGTGCATATGCCGTGGACCGAGATGACCCTCAACGGCCTCAATTGCCTGCTCAATCGCTGCTACGACTTGACGCGCCCGGTCACGCACGCGTACACCGTCAGCGTGACGCAACGGGCATCGCTGGCCAAGGCCGCGAAATAGCGCGCGTCAGGTTCCACCCCAGCCACATCGCCGACACCGCCAGCGCCAGTCCGGCTGGCCGTGCCAGGCTGGCCGGATGCCAGCACGCGGCCAACAACAACAGCAGCGCGCCAGCCTGCACCCAAAACTGGGCACGCGCTTTGGCGTCAGGGAGGATGTGCTTGACGCCGGGCGCGCGCACGCCAGGGGCGGCGTTGTCCTGCAGGTGGTGCCAGATCAGGAACGGCACGATCTTGTACAGCATGCCATTGATGGCCGAGTACAGGAAGCCGACAATGGCCAGTATCCCCAGCGCCAGCGGCCGGCCTGGCCCCGCAATGTGATCGGGCATCAGCCACAATAAGAAGCAAGCGCCCAGGCTGGCCATCGACAAGCGCCAGAACAGCGTCATGGCGTCCGGCTGCGGGCGTTTGCGGCGCGCCAGCAGCCATAGTGTCACGCCAGCAAAGCAGGCATAGGCGGCGATTACACCAGTGCGCGCAAACAGGGCCTCGGCCGAACTGGCCACCAGCAGCAGGAACACCGCGACGCCCAGCCGCTGGTGCACTGCATCGGGATACAGCGGCGTGACCTGGAACATCGGCACCACCTGGAATGCGACTCCGGCGACCAGCAGGCCACCCCAGCCAAACACGCCCCACATCGCATGCAAGTCGGTCGCGCGCAACAGCGGCAGCGGCGACGGCATGCCCGGCCATGCGAACGCGGCGCCCAGCATCGCTGCCAGCGCAAGCGTGATTACCAGCGAGCCAACCGCCAGCCTGACGGTGCCGAGCATCGGCGCCGCGCCAGCCGCCTGCGGCTGCCATAAGGCCACGGTGACGCAGCCGCATAGCCACAGCAGGACGGGGATCAGCGTCGCCAGCGCGGCCCGGAACAGCCAAGGCGCGCCGGACAGGAAACCAGCGGCCAGCGCCAGTGTGCCCACGCCCAGCAGCGCATGCATGAGGGGCGCCCGGATGCGCGCCAGATTCACGCCGGCGACCACCGGCAGGATCTGGATCAGCGCACCGGTCATCGACATGCCGAGTGCGCCCAGTGTCAGCAGATGGGTCAGCGCCAGCGTGCAGGGCGACCAGCGCGACACCAGCGCGTCTGGTCCCTGCCATGCAAGCAGCGCGCCGGCCAGCAGCACGAACAGCGGCGTGGAGAGGAAGAAGCGCAGCACCGCCTGCAACGGCGGCGACTGTTCCAGCGAAAGGACACGCTGCACTGCCTAGTCGTCCAACTGAGGTGCGTGCCAGATCGTCACTTCGTACGGCAGTCCTGGGCCACTTTCGGTTTTGTAGGCGAAGCCGTTATTGAGCAGGATGCGATACAGTGGGCGCGGTTCGCGTTCGATCAGCATGCACAGGCGCTCACCGACGGCCAGCTGTTCCAGCGCGTCGAGCACGCGTTCCAGCGGCTCCGGCGGCTCCAGCCCGCGTGCATCGAGGTGGTGGACGGTTGGTGCGCTCATGCGGCGCACGCTTCGTAGGCGCCGAACGCTTGCATCGCGCCCACCAGGTCTGCGCTGCTGCGTGCCAGCACGCGTTCGATCATCGGGTAAAGAACGCCTTCCTCCCTTTCGCTGTGCTGGTGAAGCACCAGCAGCAATGCCTCTGCATGCTTGACGAACGTTAGCTTGTCGCCTGCGGCGACGGTATCGCACAGGCGTTGGGCGACCGCGCGTATGCGCAGGTGTTCGCTGCGCATCGCGAGCGTGGGCGAATTTGCGCGGCCGATGGCGTTCTCGAAAGCGGTAAACAGAATGCGCTCTTCGATCAGCAAGTGGCGTTCGAGCGCGTGCTGAAAGGCCGCCATGTCGGTTCGGCGCGCCGAGTGCAGCGCCTGGCGCAACAGGGCGTCGCAATGCGCATGGTCCTGCTCCAGATAGCTGCCTATCGTTTCCATGATGATTCCCTTGCAAAATTACCGATGCAACATTGTCTCCCTCTGGGGACTGTTAAATCCTTGATGCAGGTCAAGGATTTAAGGCTTAGCTTGGCGCTACAGTTCGGTCCCTACCACGCGAAGTCATTCAATGAACTCAAGCAGAACTTCCAAACTCGAACTGGTGTGCCCGGCCGGCAGCCTGCCCGCGCTCAAGGCAGCGGTGGACAATGGCGCCGACTGCGTCTACCTTGGCTTTCGCGACGCCACCAACGCGCGCAATTTCGCCGGTCTCAATTTCGACGATGCCGCCATCGCGCAGGGCATCGCCTACGCGCACGCGCGTCAATGCAAGGTGCTGCTGGCCCTGAACACCTATCCGCAGCCAGGCGCCACCGCCTTGTGGCGCAGCGCGATCGACCGCGCTTTTGGTGCCGGCATCGACGCCATCATCCTGGCCGATCCCGGCCTGATGGCCTATGCGGCCGAGCGCTACCCGCAATTGCGACTGCACCTGTCGGTGCAGGGTTCGGCCACCAACTACGAGGCGATCAACTTCTTCCAGCGCCACTTCGGCATCGCGCGCGCTGTGCTGCCACGGGTGCTGTCGGTGCAGCAGGTCGAACAGGTGGTGCGCAACACCGACGTCGAGATCGAAGTATTTGGCTTCGGCAGCCTGTGCGTGATGGTCGAAGGGCGCTGCGCGCTGTCGTCCTACGCGACCGGCGAATCGCCCAACACGCACGGCGTCTGCTCGCCAGCCAAGGCGGTGCGCTGGCAGCAAACCCCGGCCGGCCTTGAATCGCGCCTGAACGGCGTGCTGATCGACCGCTACGCCGACGGCGAACAGGCCAGCTACCCGACTTTGTGCAAGGGCCGCTTCGACGTCGCTGGAGAGCAGTATTACGCGATCGAGGAACCGGCCAGCCTGAATACGATGGAACTGCTGCCCAAGCTGATCGCACTGGGAGTGCGCGCGATCAAGATCGAAGGGCGCCAGCGCAGCCCCGCCTATGTGGCGCAGGTGACGCGCGTATGGCGCGAAGCAATCGACCAGTGCCTGGCCAATCCGGGGCGCTTCTCCCCGCGCCAGGCCTGGATGGCAGACCTGGACAAAGTGGCGGAGGGGCAGCAGCACACGCTGGGCGCCTATCACCGCTCATGGAAATGAAGGAAGCAAGCATGTTGAAATTGGCCCTGGGCCCGGTCCTGTACTACTGGCCGCGCGCCACGATGATGGCGTTTTACGAGATGGTGGCGGCCAGTGCGGTCGATATCGTCTACCTTGGCGAAACGGTGTGCTCGCGCCGCCACGAACTGCGCGTGCCCGACTGGCTGGAGCTGGCCGAGCGGCTGACCGCAGCCGGCAAGGAAGTGGTGCTGTCGACCCAGGCGCTGCTCGAATCGGGCACCGACCTGGTCGCGCTGCGCAAGCTGACCGGCAATGGCCGCTTCGCGGTCGAAGCCAACGACATCGGCGCGGTGCACCTGGCCGCCGGCACGCTGCCGTTCGTGGCCGGCCCGCACCTGAACCTGTACAACGAAGACAGCCTGGCGCTGATGGCCAGGCTCGGTGCGCGGCGCTGGGTGGCGCCACTGGAAATGGGACGCGATGCGGTGGCGTTGATGCTGGGAGCGGGAGTCGAGACCGAGGTCTTCACGTATGGCCGCATGCCGCTCGCGTTTTCGGCCCGTTGTTTCACTGCCCGCCAACGCAACCTGGCCAAGGATAGTTGCGAATTCAGCTGCCTGGCCCACCCGGATGGCCTGTCGCTCAAGACGCGCGACGCCGATGACTTCCTGGTCTTGAACGGCACCCAGATCCAGTCGCACCTGGTGTACAACCTGCTCGGCCAATTGGATGATATGGCAGCGATGGGCGTTAGCGTGGTGCGCATCAGTCCCCAGGCCAGTGACAGTGCCGCCGTGATCGACCTGTTCGACGCCGTGCGCCGTGGCGTGCTAAGCGCCAGCACGGCGCAAGCGGCGCTTGACCCATTGATGCCGGCGCCCGGCTGCGACGGCTACTGGTTCGGCAAGCCAGGCCTGGAACTGCGCGCGCGGGAGGCTGCATGAAGGCCTTGCTGGGCCACCTGCCGGCCTTTCCCGGTTCCTGCCTGTTTGCGGTGGGCCTGAACCTGGCCATCGCGCCCCAGCTGCCGGCCGACGTATGCGCCGCGCTGCGCGGCAAGCTGGTGTCGATCCGCGTGACCGACCTTGGCCTGCGTTTCGACGTGCGCTGGCAGGGCGTGCGCTTCGAGCCACAGCGGGTCGGCGCCACGCCCGACCTGGCGATCGGCGCCAGCGCGCGCGATTTCCTGCTGCTGGCGCAGCGCAAAGAAGATCCGGACACGCTGTTTTTTGGCCGCCGCCTGTCGATGGAAGGCGATACCGAGCTTGGCCTGCTGGTCAAGAACACGCTCGACGCGATCGACCTGGCGCGCTTTATCCCAACACTCAACAAGAAGACATCATGAACCTCTCCTACACTCTGCTCGACGCCCTGAAACAGCACGGCGCGCGCGAAATGTTCGGCATTCCGGGCGACTTCGTGCTCGCCTTCTTCCAGCAGGCTGCCAAGGCCGGCATCCTGCCAATGTACACTTTGAGCCACGAGCCGGCGGTCGGCTTTGCTGCCGATGCCTCGGCGCGATACAACACGCGAATGGGCGTGGCGGTGGTCACCTATGGCGCCGGCGCCCTCAATATGGTCAACGCGGTGGCTGCCTCGTATGCCGAAAAAGTGCCGCTGGTGGTGATCTCGGGCGCGCCCGGTGCCGGCGAGCGGCGCAACGGCTACCTGCTGCACCACCAGGCCCGCACGCTGGACTCGCAGATGGCGATCTTCCGCGAAATCAGCTGCGACCAGGTGGTGCTTGACAACGCCGAGCGCGCGCCAGCCGACATCGCGCGCGTGCTGCGCAGTTGCCTCACGCATTCGCGCCCGGTGTACATTGAACTGCCGCGCGACATGGTTGGCGTGCCTTGCGGCCCGGCCATCAGCTGCGCCGCACCGGCCACCGATGCGGATGCACTCGAGGCCTGCGTCACCGAACTGCTGGCGCGCCTGCATGCGGCGCGCGCACCGGTACTGATGGTCGGCGTTGAAATCCGCCGCTTCTGCATCGAAGAAAAAGTGGCGCGCCTGGCGCATTTGATGAGGCTACCGGTGGTCACCACGTTCATGGGGCGCGGCTTGCTGGCCGATTGCGACGCGCCTTTGCTGGGCACCTATCTCGGCGTGGCCGGCCCGGCCGCGGTGACGCGCGCGGTGGAGGATTCCGACGCGCTGCTGATGCTCGGCGCGATCATCTCGGATACCAATTTCGGTGTGTCGGAAAAATCCATCGACATGCGGCGCGCGATCCTGGCGCTCGACGGCGAGGTCACGATGGGTTACCACGTGTATCCGCGCATCGGCATCGAAGAACTGGTGGACGCCTTGCTGGCGCGCGCCGTGCGCCTGAAGGCATCGCCACCGACGCCGCCCGAGCCGCCGCAATATCCGCGCGGCCTGGAAGCGGACCAGGCGCAGATCAGCCCGAGCGACATCGCGCGCGCGGTCAACGACGCCATGGCAAAACACGGGCGCATGCCGATCGCCTCCGATATCGGCGACTGCCTGTTCACCGCGCTTGACATGGAAAACACGGCGCTGGTGGCGCCTGGCTACTACGCCACCATGGGCTATGGCATTCCGGCCGGCCTGGGGCTTGCTAGCGGCGGCGGCCAGCGGCCCCTGATCCTGGTGGGCGACGGCGCATTCCAGATGACCGGCTGGGAGCTGGGCAACTGCCAGCGCTACGGCTGGGACCCGATTGTGATCGTCTTCAATAACTGCAGCTGGGAGATGCTGCGTGCATTTGCGCCGGACGCCGAGTTTACCGATTTGAGCGACTGGCATTTCGCCGACATTGCCGCAGCCATGGGCGGGCAGGGCTACCGGGTCCAGACCCGGCGCGAGCTGCACGATGCGCTGGAAACGGCGATTGCCACGCGCGGAAAATTTCAACTGATCGAAGCGATGATACCGCGCGGCGTGCAGTCGAATACGCTGGCGCGGTTTGTGAAAGGCGTAAAACGCCTGCAGCAAGGTGCTACGGAAGCCGCAAAGTAAAGGTCTCGAAGCGGGCAGCGATGCGGTCCCTGACCGCGTCGCTCAAGTGCGCGTGGCTACCCGAAAGCGCGCTGTTCCCACAGCCTGTGGAGCGAAATAGCTGGACCGCGTAATTGCGCACGCCGGCGCCGGCCAGCATATCGGCCATGTCTTCCACTTCGGATTCGTCCAGCAGCGCCGGATGCAGCGTGGTGCGGCATTCGTGCGCCACGCCGCTGGCGACAATCAGTTCCAGGCATTGCCGTGCCGGTTCGCCGCTGCCGGCAATGCCGGTCACCGCATCGTAACGCGCAAACGGCGCCTTGATATCGAAACCGACCCAATCGAGCATCGGCAGCACCTGTTCCAGCCGGCGCGGATAGATGCACGCGGTGTGCAGGCCGACCGCCATGCCCATCGCGCGCACTTCGGCGATTGCGTCCGGCAGCGCCGGATCGATGGTCGGTTCGCCGCCGCTGAACACGACGCCGTCAAGCAGGCCGGCGCGGCGTTTCAACAAAGATGTCACTTCGGACCAGGCATGGGCGCCGCGGTTGCGCGGCTGCAGGTGCGGATTGTGGCAGTAGCCGCAGCGCCACGGGCAGCCCTGGACAAACACCACCGCCGCAAATTTGCCGGGGAAGTCGGTCGCGGTGAACGGCACAATGCCGCCCACCCTCAGCGCGGCGGCGTCCATCAGTCGGCCCGCGCCGCGAGGCTGGTCTCGGTAAAATAAGTCCGTTCGTGGAACTCGCCTTTTTTTCCGGTGTTGAATGAAGATACGGGGCGGTGGTACCCCATCACGCGGGTCCAGATTTCGCATGGCTGGCGTTCGTCGTCGGACAGGATGATTGGTGTGGTCAGGGTCATGTGTTTTCCTTCAATGGGTTTGTGTGCTTGCGCGCGATCAGGTCGGCATCGCACTTGGGACAGAAAGGGTGGCTGCCGCCGAGGTAGCCGTGCTTGGGGCAGATCGAAAAGCTGGGCGTAATCGTGATGTAGGGCAGGCCGAAGCGGCTCAGCGAACGCTTGACCAGGTCGCGGCAGGCGTCAGCGCTCGACAACGGCTCGTTCATGTACAGGTGCAGCACGGTGCCGCCGGTGTACTTGCGCTGCAGCGCGTCCTGCCGTTCGAGCGCATCAAACGGATCGTCGGTAAAGCCGACCGGCAGCTGCGACGAGTTGGTGTAGTAGGGCATGTCGCGCGTGCCCGCTTGCAGGATGTCGGGATGGCGCTTGCGGTCTTCCTTGGCGAAGCGGTAGGTCGTCCCTTCGGCCGGCGTGGCTTCCAGGTTGTACATATGGCCGGTCTGCTCCTGGAACTCGAGCATGCGCGCGCGGACGTGGTCCAGCAGGCGCAGCGCAAACGCATGGCCCCAGTCGCTGGTGATGTCTTGCTCGCCCCAGGTGAAATTGCGGATCATTTCGTTGACGCCATTGACGCCCAGCGTCGAAAAGTGATTGCGCAGCGTGCCCAGGTAGCGCTTGGTGTACGGGAACAGGCCATTGTCCATGTGGCGCTGGATCACCTTGCGTTTGATTTCAAGGCTGTCGCGGCCCAGGTCGAGCAAGCGGTCGAGCGCGGCCAGCAAGCCATCTTCGTCGTCCGCGTGCAGGTAGCCCAGGCGCGCGCAATTGATGGTCACCACGCCGAGCGAACCGGTTTGTTCGGCTGATCCAAACAGGCCATTGCCGCGCTTGAGCAGTTCGCGCAGGTCGAGCTGCAAGCGGCAGCACATCGAGCGGATCATGTTCGGCTTGAGTTCCGAATTGATGAAGTTCTGGAAGTAGGGCAGGCCATAGCGGGCCGTCATGTCGAACAGCAGGTCCGCATTCGGGCTGTGCCAGGCAAAGTCCTCGGTGATGTTGTAGGTCGGGATCGGGAAGGTGAATACCCGGCCCTTGGCGTCGCCCGCCATCATGATCTCGATGTAGGCGCGGTTGATCATGTCCATTTCCGGCTGCAGCTCGCCGTAGGTGAAACCCATCTCGACGCCGCAGATCACCGGCACCTGTTCGCGCAAGTCTTCCGGGCAGACCCAGTCGAACGTCAGGTTGGTGAACGGGGTTTGGGTGCCCCAGCGCGACGGTACATTCAAGTTGTAGATCAGCTCCTGGATGTACTGCTTGACCTCGGCGTAGCTGAGCGCGTCGTTGCGCACGTAGGGCGCCATGTAGGTGTCGAAGGAACTGAAGGCTTGCGCGCCGGCCCATTCGTTTTGCAGCGTGCCCAGAAAATTGACGATCTGGCCGATCGCGCTCGACATGTGCTTGGGCGGGCACGATTCGACCTTGCCGGGAACGCCATTCAAGCCCTCGGCCAGCAGCGTGCGCAGCGACCAGCCGGCGCAGTAACCGGCCAGCATGTCGAGGTCGTGGATGTGCAGGTCGGCGCAGCGGTGCGCTTCGCCCACTTCCGGCGGGTAGACGTGATCGAGCCAGTAATTGGCGATCACCTTGCCCGACACATTGAGTATCAGCCCGCCCAGCGAATAGCCCTGGTTGGCGTTGGCATTGACGCGCCAGTCGCGCCGCTCCAGGTATTCGTTCATCGATGCTTCGACGTCGATCAGGCTTTTGCGGTCGCGCCGAAGGCTGTGGTGCTGTTCGCGGTAGACCACGAAGGCGCGCAAGGTGGCGCGGTGGCCGGCTGCGAACAAGGTCGTTTCGACCGCGTCCTGGACCTGTTCGACGGTGGGGACCACGCCCTGCGCGCGCGCCAGGTGCAGCATGACGGCGTCAAGCGCGAGGGCGCCGGCGATGTCGGCTTCGAGCTCGCCGCTGGCCAGGCCTGCGCGGGTGATGGCCGAGGCGATGCGGGCTGCATCGAAGGGGACGATGCTGCCATCGCGCTTGACGATTTGTGTGGGGAACAGGTGTGTCATTCAATCTCCATAAACCACAATATGTAGTGTTGAAATGAAGATTAATTACTAAATATGGTGTGGTCAACGAAAAGCCAGCGCAACTTCAAAAACCTTGATGCAGATTGGTTTTATTTGAGCGCGGTGCGGATGTGCGCCAGCAGTACTGGGTCCGGTTCGGCCGCCAGTTCGGTGCTGGCGGCGAGCACGTTGCCGCTGGCGTCGAGCAGGCTGACGCGGGTAGTATGGTTGATCGCGCCGCCGTCGATCGCGCGGTACTTGACCTGCAATGCCGCCGCCAATGCGCGGGTGTGAGTTTCATCGGCGGCCAGCGCCAGCCGGAACACGGCCGGGTCGAGCTTGTGCTTGCGCGCCAGGTCGGCCAGCGATGCGGGCGAGTCGTGCAGTGGGTCGAGGCTCACCATCAGCACGGTGATTTTTCCACGTCCCGGCTTGATCGCCGCCATCGTGCGCTGCAGGTTCTCGATGATGATAGGGCAGGCGGTATTGCAGTCGCCGTAGAACATCGTGACGATGGCGGGCCTTCCGGCCAGCTCGCCCCAGTCGAAATGGCGGCCGGCGCTGTCGGTCAGCGGCATGGTCAGCCGGTATAGCGACGTCGCCGGCGGCGCTGCAATCGCCAGTGTGCAAAGCAGGAGTGCGCACAGGCGCAGCGCGTGTTTGAAGTAAGCAGGCATGATGTTTTCCGAGTTCAGTTGGTGGGGCGCGCGCAGCGAAAGCCGAGGAAGGGACCGTCCTGGGCACCCTCCATCGCGGCCAGCAGTGCAATGCGCATCAGTACAGCGTAGTTGCGGCGGTCGCCCAAGGACAGCGCGGCGCCGCCGCAGTAGTCCAGTTGCCTGGCGCTGCCCTGGGTGCGGCTGTCGGCGTTGACGAACAGCGCGCTGTGGTCTTCGACCCATTCCCATACCAGGCCGTGCATGTCGTGCAGGCCGTAGACGTTGGCAGGAGTACGCGCGACCGGGCCGGGTACGCCATTGGCGGGACTGGCATACCAGTTGAGGATGGCGGCCAGCCATGCGGGATCGTCGCGCGCGTCGGCCCGGGTCGGATCGGCGGCGGCGGCATATTCCCATTCGTACCAGCGCGGCAGTCGCGCACCTTCGCTGGCGCAAAAAGCGCTGGCGGCATGCCAGCTCACTTGCGTGACCGGGGCATCGGCGGCCAGTGTGGCGGGGTCGACGGCCAGGTAACCAGGTCCAGCCAGCACCGCTGGCGCCTGGCCGCGCCGCCATTCGGGATGACTGGCGATGAACGCGCGAAATTCGCCATTCGTGACCAGGGTTGAGCGCATCTGGAACGGCGCCAGCATGGCCGGGGCCTCCTTGCCGTCGGCCGGCAGCACGGAGCGCAGAGAGCCGCCCGGCAGACGGCGGTAGTCTGCCGCCCCCGCGCTGGCCGCTACGGCCAACAGCACCAAGGCGCCGAGCTTCATTTCGGCTTGCGCATCTGCTTGACTTGCTCGGGCGTGAGGACCGCCTTGCCGCCATTGAGCGCCGTGCTCACGTAGTTGATCACGTCGGCGATCTGCTCGTCGTTCAGGTCCTGCGCCGGCATCACGGAATTGAAGTGTTCACCGTTGACGACGATCTCGCCGCTACGTCCATTGAGCACGATGTGGGCCATCTCGTAAGGACGCTGCTGGAAGAAATCGGAATTGGCCAGCGGCGGGAACACCCCGGCCACGCCTTTGCCGTCGGCCAGGTGGCAGGCGGCGCAATTGGCGTCGAACACCGCCTTGCCATTCGCGCGCGCTGCGTTGCTGACTGCCACAGGCGCTGCTGCGGCCACTGGTGCGGCGGCAGTTGGCGCCAACGCGGTCTTGACGCCCTTGCTGTAGATGTCGGGGCGATCCGGGCCGGCAATGGCCATCAGGCCTACCGCGCCCTTGTTGAAGGCACGCGTGAGCGAATGGTCGACCAGCGTCAGGTTGCCCGGCACGCGCGGCGTAAATTCGAGGATGGCCGAGCCGCCCGCCGGCACCAGCGTTGTTTGCACGTTCTCCTGGAACTTGCTGCCACCTTCGAAATAGACCTTGTCGAAGATGGTGCCAATGATGTGGAAGCTCGATGTCAGGTTGGGACCACCTACGCCGAAGTACATGCGCACCTTGTCGCCGGCCTTGGCGCTGAGCGCACCGGTGCCGGTCAACGCGCCATCGGCGCCGTTGAACAGCACGTAGCTTGGGCGTTCGTCGATCGCCTTTTGCATGTCGAAGCCTTGCAGGCCGCCGGCGCGGTAATTGCCGGTGGTGTAGAAGTCGCCCTGCATCACGTAGTATTCCTTGTCGACCGGGGACATGCCTTCCTTCGGTTCGACCAGGATCATGCCGTACATGCCGTTTGCCACGTGCATGCCGACCGGCGCGGTGGCGCAGTGGTACACGTACAGGCCGGGCGCGAGGGCCTTGAAGCTGAAAGTGGCCTTGTTGCCGGGGGCGATCAGGGTCTGCGCGGCGCCGCCGCCGGGGCCATGCACTGCGTGCAGATCGATATTGTGGGGCAGCTTGTTCGAGCTCAGGTTCAGCAAATGCATTTCGACGGTATCGCCTTCACGCACCCGTATCATCTTGCCGGGCACTGTGCCGCCGAAGGTCCAGAAGGTGTAGCGGGTGCCTGGCGCGATTTCGCGCTCGACTTCTTCGACCGTCATGTTGATCACGACTTTGGCCGGTGTCTTGCGGGTGATGGGAGGCGGCAGCTGGGGTGGTGCAAGCAATTCCTGCACGATTACGGGCAGGTCTGGAGCGGGTGCGGCGAAGACTGCTGGCGAGGCCGTGCAAAGCAGGGCGGAGAGAGTGGCGAGGGTCCGGCGCATGATGATTAACCTTTTCTTTTTGTGGGACGTTGCAAAGGGAACGTCACACAAATGCTAAGGCTTGCGCTGGCTAAAATCCTTGATTCAGGTTGGCTTTGAACCAGCTCAAAAAAACGGTACAACCTGGCGCGTGATGGCCACTGCGACGATATACGAAAACGTCAGCAAGGCGGCGCCGAAAGCCAACGCATTGCGCCGTTTCAGCGCAATCGTGCCCAGCCCGATGTACACGAACAGCGCAATTACCTTGGCGCCCAGCCACGGCTGTGCAAACGGATACTGGCCGCTCCAGAACACCAGCACCAGCGCACTGGCCAGCAGTACCGTGTCGACGCAATGGGGCATGATGCGCACCCAGCGCCGCTGCAGTAGCGGTGAGGCGCGCAGCATCCATATGCCGCGTAACAGAAACACGCTGCCGCTCAAGGCGGCGCAGCCCATATGCAGATGCTTGACGGCCAGGTAATCCATGTTTTCCTTAGTGGTCGATCCTGAAATCGATGATGATTTCTCCCGGCGCGCGCGCAACATATGCCATCGTCACGCGCTCACCGAAACGGTGTTCGATCTGCGCCAGCAGCGGCAGCGGATCATGGTCATTATAGAAGCGCATGATCTCGCCCGGGTTAAGTGCTTCGAGCGCGCCGAAAATAGCCGGGTGGCGAAAGCGCTTGGCGATGCCGCGTGCGTCGAACGGATACAGGCCGATGGAAGAGGGGGCGGCGCAATCGTGTGACATGGTGATTCTCCTTGAAAGATGAAAAATGCGGGCCGCAGCACGGCCCGCGAAACTGCTTAGTGACGCTGTGGCGACATCGAACCGACGATCACGGTGTTGCCGCGGCCTGCAGTAGCGAGCCTGAACGCGAACAGCGCCAGGAACACGCAGCCGACCGCGAACACCACATCGCCCGGCACCCGCATCCAGACCAGCGTTTCCATCAGGTGCGAGTGCACCAGTTCCGGCGAACGGGCGTACCACATGCCCTTGGTGACGCTGGCCCAGGCCTGGACGATGCCGGCCGGTACCAGCGAGATGAACACCATCATGGCCAGGCCGATATTGAGCGACCAGAACATCGGCGCCAGCAGGCGGTCATTCCAGGCGGCGCGCTCGGTCAGGCCGCGCAGGCAGAACAGCATCAGGCCGATGCCGAGCATGCCGTAGACGCCAAACAGCGCTGCGTGGCCGTGGGCCGCAGTCATGTTCAGGCCCTGCATGTAGTACAGCGCGATCGGGGTATTGATCGAGAACCCGAGCAAGCCGGCGCCGACCACGTTCCAGAACCCGACCGCGATGAAGCACAGGATCGGCCACTTGTACGCTTGCACCCACGGCGCCGCCTTCGAGCGCTGGTAGTTGCGCCAGGCTTCAACGCCGATCATCGACAGCGGCACCACTTCCAACGCCGAGAACATGGCGCCGATCGCGATCACGAATGTCGGCGTGCCGGTAAAGTACAGGTGGTGCAGCGTGCCCAGGATGCCGCCGAACAGAAACACGATGGTTTCCAGGACGATGGCGCTGTTGGCGGTGGCTGCGCCGATCAGGCCCAGACGGGTGAACAGCAGCGCAATGACGGCGGTGGCGAACACTTCAAAGAAGCCTTCGACCCACAGGTGGACCAGCCACCAGCGCCAGTATTCGACCATCGAATAGTGGGTATGCGGACCCCAGGTCAGCGACGTGGCGTAAAAACCGCCGATGCACAGCGCGGCCAGGAACACCATGGCGATCAGGCCGCGGCTGGACGATGGCGTGCGCAGCGCAGGCAACAGGCCACGCCCGAGCAGCACGACCCAGAACAGCAGGCCGACGAACAGCAGGATCTGCCACACGCGGCCCATGCTGGTAAATTCCAGGCCCTGATTACCGAGCCAGAAGCTGAAATCGGTGCCCAGGTGCTGCAGCGTGCCGAGCCAGCCGGTAATGGTCGAACCGGCCACGATGAACAGCAGCGCGTAGAACAGCACATTGACGCCCAGCGCCTGGTATTTCGGTTCCTTGCCCGAGATGGCAGGGGCGATATACAGGCCGGTGGCCAACCAGGCGGTGGCGATCCACAGCACTGCGAACTGGGTGTGGATGGTGCGGCTGACGGTGAACGGCAGGATCTGTCCGAGCGCGATGCCAAAGAAGCTCTGGCCTTCGACCGCGTAGTGGGCGGTGATGACGCCCATGCCGACTTGCGCCAGGATCAGCGCAATGACCACGTAGAAGTACTTGCGGGTGGCCAGCATCGACTTGGTCGGCTTGAGGTTGAACAGCGGATCGGCCTTGGGCGGCGCCGGATCGGCGTCCTCGTGGGCGCGGCCGTGGTAGAAGATCATGCCGGCGATGGCGGCGATCATCAGGATCACGCTGGCGATCGACCAGATGCCGGCGCCGGCGGTGGGCGCGTTGCCCACCAGCGGTTCATGTGGCCAGTTGCTGGTGTAGGAGAGGTCCGTCTCGCCAGGGCGGTCAGTGGCGGCCGACCAGGCCGACCAGAAGATGAATGCGGGCAGCGCCTCCAGATCCTGGCGGTTGGCCAGGCTGCCCGAGCTCATGGCGTACTGCTCGCGCAGCGCATCGAGCTTGGCGTCGTCGCCAAACAGGGACATGTAATGGGCCGCCACTTCACGCACAGCCTGGGCGCGCGCCGGCGACAGCGTCACCAGGCCAGTGCGCGCATCGTAGGTATTGGTGCGCATTTCGCGCTTGAGGCGGTCGGTCAAGATGGCTTTCTGATCGGCCCCGAGTTCCTCGAACGGCTTGCCGAATTCCTGGGTGGACCAGATTGCGCGCAGGGCGACGGCCTCGCGGTGCAGCCAGTCGGCCGACCAGTCGGGCGCCAGGTAGCTGCCATGGCCCCAGACCGAGCCCAGTTGCTGGCCGCCGGCCGACAGCCAGGCTTGCTGGCCGCGCTGTACCTGGCCATCGGAGAAGATGACGTCGCCATTGACGGAGGCGACTTGTTTGTGAATCGGCGGCGCCTTCAGGTAGATTTCAGTTCCTACCCAGCCGAGGACGGCGAAGGACAGGACGCAGATGACTGCGAGCCAGGTCCAGAGTTTGCGCGAGGCGTGCATGGCGTGGTTTCCTTGTTGTTGTTAAGATGTATTAAAGGAGTATTCTAGATACATCGTTTAGAAGATGCAAGTAATTTACATCTTTAAAAGCAAAGAAGATGTATACTCAATACTTCATTCACGCTGCCATGCTTGCCGCCCCGATGCGACTGACCGCCTATACCGACTACACGCTGCGCACGCTCATTTACCTTGGCATGCATCGCGAGCGCCTGGCCACCATCCAGGATATCGCCGAACTGCATGGCATTTCCAAGAACCACCTGATGAAAGTGGTGCACCAGCTCGGCCTGTCGGGACTGGTGGAAACGGTGCGCGGGCGCAACGGCGGGCTGCGCCTGAAGGTCGAGCCGGAGCTGATCAACATCGGCGACGTGGTGCGCCACAGCGAAACCGACTTCTACATGGCCGAATGCTTTTCGCCGGCCGGCAGCAACTGCCAGCTGGCCCCGGCTTGTACGCTCAAGGGCTTGCTGGCGGGCGCCACTGCCGCCTATCTGAAGGTGCTCGACGGCGCCACGCTGGCCGACATGATCGCCGTTCAAGCGCCGCCGACGAGCGCAAAGATCACCTGGAAGCGCTAAGTGGCCTAGAGCCGTCTAGTCATTTCGGCTAGTCACGCTAGCCAGATTGCGTTACCGAAAGTCTCCCTCAGGCCAATAGTCCAGTTCTCCTTGAAAACGTAACCTAGTCGTATCAGGTCAAGCGTCCAGGAGAACAACATGGCAAGTAAAAGCCACCAGCAAATAGCGGTACTGTCCAGCAGTACATTCGCCTTCACCATCTGCTTTGCGGTATGGATGATGTTCGCCGTGCTCGGCATCCCGATCAAGAACCAGCTCGGGCTCAACGAAACCCAGTTCGGCCTGCTGGCCGCGACCCCGGTGCTGACCGGTTCGCTGGTACGGGTGCCGCTGGGCATCTGGACCGACCGCTTCGGCGGGCGCATCGTGTTGTTCCTGCTGATGCTGTCGACCGTGCTGCCGATCTACATGCTCTCGTACGCCACCGCCTACTGGCATTTCCTGGTGCTGGGCCTGTTTGTCGGCGTGGCTGGCGGCTCGTTCTCGGTCGGCACGCCCTACGTGGCGCGCTGGTTTGGCAAGGAACGCAAGGGCCTGGCGATGGGCATCTTCGGGGCCGGCAATTCCGGCTCGGCGCTGACCAAGTTTGTCGCGCCGGCCATCATCGCTGGCTTCGGCTGGCAGATGCTGCCCAAGGTCTACGCGGTGGCCATGCTGGTCACGGCCGTGCTGTTCTGGATGTTCTCGTACACCGACAAGTCGCACCAGGCCGCCGCCGGCGTGCCGCTGGCCGAACAGCTCAAGGTACTCAAAGACCCGCGCGTATGGCGCTATTGCCAGTACTACTCGGTGGTGTTCGGCGGCTACGTCGGCCTGGCGCTGTGGATGACCAAATACTACGTCAGCGAATATGGCTTCGACATGCGCCTGGCCGCGCTGCTGGCAGCGTGCTTCTCGCTGCCAGGCGGCGTGCTGCGTGCCCTGGGCGGCTGGATCGCCGACAAATATGGCGCCTACAAAGTCACCTGGTGGGTGATGTGGGTTTGCTGGATCTGCTTCTTCCTGCTGTCGTATCCGCAAACGAGCATGATCATCAAGACCGTCAATGGCGACGCCAGTCTTCACATCGGCCTGACCCCGTGGATGTTCACTGGCCTGCTGTTCATCGTCGGCATCGCCATGGCGGTCGGCAAGGCCTCGGTCTTCAAATTCATCGGCGATGATTTTCAAGACAACATCGGCGCCGTCTCCGGCGTGGTGGGCCTGGCCGGCGGCCTGGGAGGCTTCGTGCTGCCGATCATGTTCGGCGCCCTGGTCGACCTGACCGGCGTGCGCTCGTCGGCATTCATGCTCCTGTACGGCACGGTCTGCGTGTCGCTGATCTGGATGCATTTCTCATTCAAGGACCAGGGACGTGCTTCGGCGCGCCCAATGCTGGCCGCAGTTCCCGCTTAAATAGGAGATAGTCATGAGCAAATATGTGCTGGCAACGTGGGAACCGGAAGTCGCCGGTTTCTGGAAGAACAGCGGCAAGGCAACCGCCACCCGCAACCTGTGGATCTCGATCCCGGCGCTGCTGCTGGCGTTCGCGGTGTGGATGGTGTGGAGCGTGGTGGTGGTCAACCTGCCCAACATCGGCTTCAAGTACAGCACCAACCAGTTGTTCTGGCTGACCGCGCTGCCCGGCCTGTCCGGTGCCACGCTGCGCATCTTCTATTCCTTCATGGTGCCGATTTTCGGCGGCCGCAAGTGGACCACCATCTCGACTGCGTCGCTGTTGATCCCGGCCATCGGCATCGGCATGGCGGTGCAGGACGTGAACACCGGCTATCCGACCATGCTGTTGCTGGCACTGCTGTGCGGTTTCGGCGGCGGCAATTTCGCCTCGTCGATGGCCAACATCAGCTTCTTTTATCCGAAGGCGCAAAAAGGCCAGGCGCTGGGCATGAACGCCGGCCTGGGCAACCTGGGCGTGTCGGTGGTGCAGTTCGTGGTGCCGCTGGTGATTACCGCCGGCCTGTTCGGCGCCATCGGCGGCGACGCCCAGACCTGGGTCAAGGGCGGCGCAACGAAAGCGATGTGGCTGCAAAACGCCGGCTTCATCTGGGTGCCATTCATCGCCGTATCGACCATCCTGGCCTGGTTCGGCATGAACGACATCGCCTCGGCCAAAGCTTCGTTCGCCGAGCAGGCAGTCATTTTCAAGCGCAAGCATAACTGGCTGATGTGCTGGCTCTACACCGGCACCTTCGGCTCCTTCATCGGCTATTCGGCCGGCTTTCCGCTGCTGATCAAGACCCAGTTCCCCGACGTCAATCCGCTCGACTATGCCTTCCTCGGCCCGCTGGTCGGCGCCCTGGCGCGCGTGGCTGGCGGCTTCGTGTCCGACAAGCTGGGCGGCGCCCGCGTCACGCTGTGGACCTTCGTGCTGATGATCTGCGCCGTGTTCGGCGTGCTCAACTTTCTGCCGCATGGCGGCGTGGCCGGCAACTTCAACGGCTTCTTCTGGATGTTCATGCTGCTGTTCGCCGGCACTGGCGTGGGCAACGCATCGACCTTCCGCATGATCCCGGTGATCTTCATGACCGAGCGCCAGCGCGCAGCCGAAGGCAAGGGCGGTCCCGCCCAGGCGCAAGCGATCGTCGAAGCGAACAAGGAAGGCGCGGCCGTGCTGGGCTTTACCTCGGCAGTGGCAGCGTATGGCGCGTTCTTCATTCCGAAGAGCTACGGCACCTCGATCGCGCTGACCGGTTCGCCCGACGCGGCGCTGTGGTGCTTCATCGGCTTCTACGCCTCCTGCATCGCCGTCACCTGGTGGTGCTATGCGCGGCGCAACGCCGCCATGCCTTGCTAAGGGAACGCACCGTGCACAACGTTGAATTCGATCCGGAACTGATCACCCGCCTGAACCAGATGGGGCCGCGCTACACGTCGTACCCGACCGCCGACCGCTTCGTGCCGGGCTTTCGGGCGGCCGACTACCGCGCCGCGGCCGTCAGTGCCAAGGCGGCGCCGCTGTCGCTGTACGTGCACATTCCGTTTTGCGAATCGCTGTGCTACTACTGCGCCTGCAACAAGCTGATCACGACCGACCATAGCAAGGCGGTCACTTATCTGGAATACCTGCAGCGCGAAATCGCCATGCAGGGCAAGCTGTTCGAAGGCAAGAACGTGGTGTCGCAGCTGCACTTTGGCGGCGGCACCCCCACTTACCTGACCGACGCCCAGATGGACGAACTGCTGGCCAGCCTGCACCAGTGGTTCCAGTTTCTGCCCGACAGCGAAGGCGAGTATTCAATCGAAGTCGATCCGCGCACGGTCAGCCCGGCCCGGGTCGAGGTGCTGCGGCGCCAGGGTTTCAACCGCCTGAGCCTGGGCGTGCAGGACTTCGATCCTGACGTGCAGCAAGCCGTCAACCGGGTCCAGCCGGAAGCGATGACCACCGGCCTGATCGATGCTGCGCGCAAGGCAGGCTTCCGCTCGATCAGCATCGACCTGATCTACGGACTGCCGAAGCAGACGCTGGCCACTATCGCCACCACGTTGGACAAAGTGGTCGCCGCGGGGCCGGACCGGATCGCGATCTATAACTATGCGCACATGCCGAACCTGTTCAAGTCGCAGCGTTTGATTGTGGACGCCGACCTGCCCACGCCGCAAGCGAAGCTGGACATGCTGGGCCTGTGCATCGCGCGCCTGGGCGAAGCGGGCTACGTGTACATCGGCATGGACCATTTCGCCAAGCCCGACGATGACCTGGCGCTGGCGCAGCGCGAAGGCCGGCTGCAGCGCAACTTCCAGGGCTATTCGACCCATGCCGAAGCGGACATGGTAGCGCTGGGCGTGTCGGCCATCAGCGCCGTCAACGGCACGTATAGCCAGAACGAAAAGACCTTGACGGCCTACTACGCCGGGCTCGACAGGGGTGACTTGCCGGTGGCGCGTGGCATCGCGCTGGCTGCCGACGACCTGCTCAGGCGCAAGCTGATCGGCCAGCTGATGTGCAATTTCACATTGCCGTATGCCAGCCTGGAACTGCCGGGCGGCGGCACTTTCGGCGAGTACTTCTTTTCAGAACTGGAAAAGCTGCGTGAACTGGAAACCGACGGCCTGTTGCACATCAAGCCGGACGGGCTGGTGGTCACGCCCAAGGGCCGGCTGCTGATACGCAACGTGTGCATGGTGTTCGACCGCTACCTGGGCCTGCCGCGGCCCGACGCGGACGCCAAGCCACTGCGCTTTTCGCGCACCATCTGAGGCTGGCCGTGGAAAAGGTCAAATTTTCGCCGCAGACCTTCCTGGCGCGCATGCCGCTGTTCAACGCGATGTCGCCGGAGGAGCTGGCCGCCATTGCCGAAGGCACGACCGAACACCACGTCGATCGCGGCGGCGTGATCTTCCAGCGCGGCGATCCATGCACCGGCTTTCACCTGGTGATCTACGGCCAGGTCAAGCTGGCCGCCAGCAGCGCCAGCGGGGCGGAAAAAATCATCGAACTGATCGGTCCGGGCCACAGCTTCGGTGAAGCGCTGATGTTCATGGAAAAGCCCTACATCGTGTCGGCCACGGCGCTGGCCGACTCGTTGCTGCTGCACGTCACCAGTGCCGCCGTGTTTTCCGGCATCGCGCACGATCCGCTGTTCGCGCGCAAGATGCTGGCCGGCCTGTCGCGCCGCATGCACGGCCTGATCTGCGACCTGGAATCGTACGCGCTGCGCTCGGGCACCCAGCGCGTGATCGGTTTTCTGCTGCAGGATGAAGCGACTGGCGAAGGCGAAGAGTTCACGCTACCGGTCAGCAAGGCGGTGGTGGCGTCGCGCCTGAACCTGACGCCAGAACACTTCTCGCGCATCCTGTCGGACCTGGCCGCCCACGAACTGATCACGGTGCAGGGGCGCCACGTGACGATCCTGTCGATTGACGGCTTGCGTGAATACGCGGGGTGATATGGACGACATCGAAAAATTCGTGCGTGGCTTTTCCCGCTTCCAGCAGCAGTATTTCAGCGAAGAGAGCACGCTGTATGCCTCATTGCGGGCCGGGCAGCGCCCGACCACCTTGCTGATCGGCTGCTGTGATTCGCGGGTTGACCCGATGCTCTTGACCGGCAGCGACCCGGGCGACATGTTCGTGGTGCGCAATATCGCCAACCTGGTGCCGCCCTGCGCGCCGGACGCGCCACCGGGCGTCAGTTCGGCCATCGAGTTTGCTATTTGTAATCTGGAAGTGGCGCGCGTGATCGTGCTGGGGCATGCGCGCTGCGGCGGCATCCGGGCCTTGCTGGCGCCGCAACAGGAAGCGCGCGAGACCGATTTTGTCGAGCGCTGGATGCGCATCGCCGCGCCGGTGCGCGATCGCGTGTTGCGCGAGCTGGCGCACAAATCATCGGAGGAGCAGCACACGGCGTGCGAGCAGGCCAGCATCTTGCAGTCGCTGGATAATCTGATGACCTATCCATGGATCAAGCGCCGCGTCGAGCAGGGCACGCTGGTGTTGCACGGCTGGTATTTCGACATCGACAGCGGCGCGCTGATGGCCTATTCGGCGCGCCAGCAGCAGTTCTTGCCGATGGTGTGTCCGATTACCGGGTACAAGCGCGGGGCAGGGCAGATGCCTGCGGACTTGGGAAGTTGACGTCGAATGGCACTTCGGTGCGTGGGACTGACAAAGGGCTTGTCCCTATTCTTATGCTAAAGTTGACTTAATGGAGACCGTCATGAAATCCCCATTGTCAACCAAATCGAAGCGTCAATCTGACCTCGACACAGATCTGGAACACAGCAAGAGCTTGCGCCAGGAGCAGTCACGCGCAGTGGTTAAATCGGGCTCCCGAACCTCGGAACAGAATTTCTTTATTTCAAAAGATACTGCACGCAGATCCACTTTTAAGTTTAAGGGATGACTGATCGAGAACAGGTTCCGATCACCGCCGAATTTGTGCATGCTGTCTTATCTGCCGTAAAAGATAAAGGTGTGTTAGTCGGAGGCCAAGCGCTTGCCGTTTGGGCTTCTGTCTATGGCTTGACCGACCAACTGCCGGACGCTGTGCCGATAAGAATGTTCCGCCTTTGACCGAAAGCCATGTATTCAAGCGTGCTGTCTCGATGACCAGTCCCGATGGCTTGGTGTACTTGGTACTTCATCCTGTCGATTTGCTGACCAGTCGAGCATATAATTTGCGCAATTTCAAGAATAAGCAAAATGCCAATGGAATCAAGCAATTAGAGTGGGCGCTACAAGTCGTTCATGCCTACCTTGCGTCTGCACTCGATGACAAATCAAACCAGCGACAGGTATTGAAGATTATTGAGGAAGTTGTACGTTTGGCGAAGGTGCCCAATGGCGCGACGGCAAAGGGCTACGGCGTCAATTTCCTGGCTGGGCTGCCGTTGGATCTGATTCGTAGCCAAACCTTTCAGGACGTCCGGCGCCCGCAGCTTGAACAAGAACTGGCGAACGTGCACGCACCAGCTTATCTGATTCCGCTAAATGACGACGCTAGTGAGCGGCATAGTCCATGACATTGCAATTGCTAGTTATGCGTGGCAGCATACGGCACACCTACTTTTAACGATGGAATCCGCGTGAGCACTGTGAGCATTCGTCAGGCCGTACTGGCCGATCTCGACCCGTTGTCAGTTTTGTTCGATGGCTACCGCCAGTTCTACGGACGCGAAAGCGACGTGGCGGCTGCGAAGCAATTTCTCCTTGAACGGTTTAATCACAACGAGTCGGTCCTGTTTATCGCGCATGAGGGAACCGAACCTGTCGGCATAGCGCAGTTGTATCCGAGCTTTTCAAGCGTCTCGCTCGGGCGCATCTATATCCTGAACGATTTGTTTGTCAGCGAATTTGGACGCCGCAAGGGCGTTGGATCGAAGCTGATTTCTGCAGTCGTCGACTATGCCAAGACGGTCGGGGCGATTCGTGTTGGCCTCTCGACCGCGTTCACCAATACGAGTGCGCAAGCACTGTACGAGGCAGAAGGCTGGGAGCGCGACGACGACTTCTTTTATAACTGCGCGATTCCTCATGCTTGAACGTTGACGACGCGCCCGCGTACAATCGGTCAGATGCGGCATATGGATCACCTTAGAGGACAAACCTGTGAATAGTGAAGATCAAGGCGAACGCTTGCCACCCAAGTTGCCTGTCGTCGCTATCGTCCTCGGGGTTATCGCTGCCTTTCTCACAGCTGGTGTGGTGTCATGGTCCACGCCAGATGGCAATCTCGTCGTGACGTTGGTGCCAGCATTGGCAGTTGGTCTGACTGTCTTCGCTCTTGCATTGCGGCGCTTTCGTCGTGGCGGGTCTAAGTGACTAAACCGGGTTTCGTTTGAGGAAGACGAAGGTCGGTTCCGCCCTGCGAATTCAACCGGTCGACGCGCCACCATATTCTGATTGCTTAAGCATGAGGAATACGACATGGCCAGTTAGTTCATCGGCGCCGCCCAACGACTGGCCTATGTGGTGTTGCCAAAAGCAGGCAGCGTGGAAGACGTCACGCGCGCCATCGAACTGATCAAACGCGCAGAATGGGCGCTTTCACGACCGCGCCTGCTCGCTATTATTGGACGGTTCTGCAGCGCGCGAAACTGGCCGGACTGGCATTGCCCGACGCCGCCATCCCAATAGTCAAGCACGGCACACATTCGGAACCCAACTGATGGCCCACCTGATTAGCAAGACCCTGCTCGCGATCGGCATTTCGATGGCGGCGACCACGCTGTGCGCAGCGCCGGCTAGCGCCGCCGACGCGAAAAAGCCAGCCAAGGCCAAGGCCAAAAGCAGCAAATCCAAAGCCAAGGTGCTGGCCGACGACGAAGGCTCGATCCGCCCGGCCACGCCCGAAGACGAGCCGGACATCAAGGACAACAAGGTAATGCAGTTCAATTGCGAACTTGGCGCCAACATTACGATCTACACCAATGAAGCAGACAGCGCGCACCTGGCGCTGCGTTGGAAAAAGCGCTTGCAGCGGCTGACCCGGGTTGGCACCACCACCGGCGCCAACCGCTTCGAGAACCCGAAGTTCGGCCTGATCTGGATCGGCATTCCGGCCAAGGGCATGCTGCTCGATTCGCGCATGAACCGCCAGTTGGCCAATGAATGCAAGAGCCTGGAACAGGAGGCCTTCGTGCCGCAGCCAGTCCAAACCGCCCCGATCATCGATGCCGCCGCGCCTAGCCCGGCGGCATCGGGCGCCGTGATCGGCATGCCGCAGGCGGCGCCGATCGGCGTGATCACGCGGCCGGGCACTGCCGTGCCGGCCGTGCCTGGTGCGCCAGTCGTCCCTGGAACCAATGCCTTGCCGCTGGCGCCGGGCGCGCCTGTACCGCAAGCCACGCCTGCCGCGGCACCGGCCACCGGCGCGGCGGTGGTGCCGGCAGTCCCTATTGTTCCAATCGTGGTCGAGCCGATCATGAAGCCGCTGTTCACCACGCCGCAGCCGGTTGCCACCCCGGTGCAAGCTGCTCCGGCACCAGTCGCGCCAGCACCAGTCGCGACACGACCCCGGCAATTCTCACTGCCTAGGGTCGTGCTTGCGTCGCAATGGCAGACGCGCCCCCTTTGTATGAGGCGCACAATTTCTGCGAGATCCGTATACGTGCCGAAACCATGGGACATTTTATTGTTGTCTTGACATCGTCAAAGGGAGGGCGGACACTTGCTTTGGTTGTTTACATACATACATACCAATAGACAAGGATTGCCATGCCCATCCTTCGTACCACGTTCCCACCTTCCTGCGCACTCAAGACACTCACACTGACGCTGGCCGCTGCCAGTCTGTTCGCCGGCCACGATGCGCTCGCCGCCACGCCGCTGCCGCTCGCGGCACCGGAGTCGGTCGGCTTTTCACGCGAGGGACTCGCGCGCATCGACCAGTTCATGGCACGTGAAATCGCCGCTGGACGCACGCCCGGTGGCGTGATCGCGATCGCCAGAAACGGCAAGCTGGTGCACTACAAAGCCTATGGCAAGCTCGATCCCTTGCAGGACACGCCCATGCCGCTTGATGCGATGTTCGGACTGGCATCGATGACCAAGATTATGGCGGCTGTCGGCGGCCTTGCCCTGAGCGAGCGTGGCCTGCTGCCACTCAAGTCGCGCCTCGGTGACTACTTGCCGGCGTTCGCGAATATGCAAGTGGGTAGCGCGACGAATGGCGAGATCAAGCTGGCGCCAGCAGCGCCGATCTATATCCAGGACTTGTATCGCCATACCTCGGGCCTCAGTTACGGCGGATCGGGCGATAGCGCGATCCACAAAATGATGCCCGCGACGTCGTCGGTCGCGGCCATTCAGCTCAGTGGCGACGAATTCATCGCCAAGCTCGCTGCGGCTCCTTTGCTGTATCAGCCAGGGACAGTGTGGGAATACGGATTTTCAACCGATGTGCTGGGCCTGGCGATTGAAAAGGTGAGCGGCAAGCGCCTTGGCGACTATCTCAAGGCCGAAGTATGGGACAAGGTGGGCATGCCCGACACGACCTTCATGGTGCCGCCGTCGAAGCGCGCCAGGCTGGCGCGGCCCTTGGCCAAGGACCCGCTCACTGGCCGTGACCAGAGCATCCCGATACTCGACGCGCAACTCAAATTCGATTGCGCCGGCGGCTGCGCGTTTGGCACGGTGGGCGACTATCTGCGTTTCGGGCAAATGCTGGTCAATGAAGGCATCATCGACGGCAAGCGCGTGCTGAGCCCTTACACGGTGCGCCTGATGACGAGCGATCATTTGGGGGCCAACATCAAGAATAATGTTACTTCTGTCGAGCCAGCGCGCGAGGGCTACAGTTTTGGACTGGCTGTTGCGGTACGCGTCAACGCTGGTGTGGCAGCGATGCCCGGATCAGTTGGCAACTTCACTTGGAACGGCGCCAACGGCACCGCTTTTTGGGCCGATCCGAAAGAGCGCTTGGTGGTGGTCTACGGCATGGCCACGCCAGGCGCACTGCGCAAGGTATACCGCGAACAGATCAGCGCGCTGGTGTATGGGGCGATGCAGGAGTTGCCTGCGTCCAGAAAGCGCTAGCAACCCTAGGGTCAGGTCGGGCAATGCGCCACCTGGCGCA
>JAZJXM010000039.1:33667-59133 GCA_040390915.1 Pseudomonadota bacterium | reverse complement strand
AATTCTGGTGCCCTTTACGTGGATTGAACACGTGGCCTCTCCCTTACCAAGGGAGTGCTCTACCACTGAGCTAAAAGGGCTAATTTGTTGCGATGCACACCTAACGCAGTGCAGGACACTGGAGCGGGTGAAGGGAATCGAACCCTCGTCGTAAGCTTGGAAGGCTTCTGCTCTACCATTGAGCTACACCCGCGAGGTTCTTCTGAGACTCTTTATTCACCTGCTACAACATTCCAACGACATCTTGGTGGAGGGGGCTGGATTCGAACCAGCGTACTCATAGAGAACAGATTTACAGTCTGTCGCCTTTAACCACTCGGCCACCCCTCCGCGAGGAACCGCAGAGTATGAAGCAAGCACAAATTGCTGTCAACTATATTTGGCGGGTACTTTGCGCAAATCCGTTGACGTCTCGCTTCGGGGCGTGATTGTAACCGGAGCACCCGCAAGAGTGCAAGGGGCACGATTCAAATGTTTTCGGAATGGCCAAAAAACAGATTTGCGAAAGTTGCCGGCCGGCGTGGCGGCGGCGCGACATCTCCCTGAAAAGTGCGCCCGAGCAACCCCGGTCTCAGGTGGACAGCGCCACCAGGATCTGCCCCTTCAGGGCCTTGATCAGCGACGTTTCATCGGGCGGCACGCCTTCGGGCGCAGTGGTGGTGCGGTCGGCGTAGAACAGCCCCAGCTGCACCTTGTTGACCACCAGCGGCAGCACGATGAAGCTCCGGGCGTCGGGCAAGAGCTTGCGGTGCCAGCTCGGCATCAGGTCATCGATCTTGGGGGTGTGGATGTCGGCAATCATCAGGTCGGCATCGTTTTCCATGGCCAGGTGGAACAGGTCGCGACTCGAGGTCACCGGAAACACGAAGCCGGCCTGCTTGTTCGCATGGTCGTCGCCGAATGCCAGACGGGCCCGGTACTGGCCGGCGCGCGCATCCTTCAGGCACACGGTGGCAAAGCGGAAACCCAGGCTGCGATACAGGGTTTCAAGCACGGCGAGAATGAGTTCGTTGACCTTGCTGTTGCCCGAGGCCCGCATCTGCGTCACATCCTGCACCCCGGCCAGCAGCAGGTCGCGCGCATTGAGCGGCTTGCCGCTCGCATGGCAGCCAGCCACGCCAGGCGCCTCGCCACCCATGGTGGCCAGCAGCAGCACATTGGGCAAGCCGCCGGCGTCCGGTTCGGCCACCGCGAGGCGCGACGGCGCTTCCATGCCCATGCTTTGCAGCAGGCTGGCCATTTCCGCATGCACGGTGTCAAACAGCGCCGCCATTTTGTCGGCGTCGAGGTTGAGCGCCGTGCCATAACGCATCAGCAGCGAGCGCGCTTCATTGCTGGACTTCGGATCGCTCGAGCGCGCCATCAGGCGCGACACGTCAAAGCCGAACGAGGCCACCTGGCGCATCCATTCGCCGCGGCTGGCACTGGCCTTGACCGTGCCGGGCGGCAGCGGTGCCAGCGAACTCCTGATCACGTCCGGAATCTTCCATTCGACCATGACCGCGTCCGACAAGGTGTCGTAGCTGCAGCCGAGAATCATTTGCGAGGCCTGCGCCAGCGTGTGTTCGCCACTGGTGGTCAATGCATTGATTTCGCGGTAGCGGTCATGCTCGTGCGAGGCCACCAGCAAGGGGCCCAGATTTTTGAACAGGGCGCCGATCGAGGCCTCTTCGGCGCCCTGGAACGGGCTATGGCGCGACATTTCGCGCCCCACCAGGCTGGCGCACAGCGAATCCATCAGCTCCACGCGCACGCTCTGTTCGTGCGCGTTGTTCGACAGCGCGTCCACCAGCAGCATGGCCAGCGCGGTGGTCTTGACGTTGTCGAAGCCGAGCAGCGAAATGGCGCGCGAGATGGTGGTCACGCTGGTGCCGGACGCGGTGCGGTACTGGGCCGTGTTCGACAGGCGCAAGATGCGCTGCGTGAGGGCCGGATCGGACAGCACGTAGTAGGCCAGGTCGTGGGTGCCCTGGTCGTCCGAGGACGCCATCTGGACTACCCGCGCCACCGACGCGCCGAGCGCGAACATGTCGGCGTCGCCGCAGACCTTGTTCATCAGGGAGGCGCGTACCTTGCGCGATTCAACACCGTTTTTTGCAGGTGGAGGTGTGCTGGTCATGTCTGATTACGCCTTCTTGGCACGCATGCCCTTGTCGTATTTTTTCAGGATCTGCTGATGCAGCCCGGCCAGCGCCGGCAGCTTGGGATTGACCGGATCGAGGCGCCGCACCGAGTCGATCAGCGACAGCGCATACTGCCCCAGGCGCTCTTCCCAGCCGAGGTTTTCCAGGCACTTGAGCACGGCGACGGCGGCATTGAACACCACTTGCGGATTGTCGGGCAGCTGGTTGACCGCTTCGGTCATCAGGGTCACCGCGCCGCGGTAGTCGCCGTCCCTGGCCCTGGCAGCGCCGGCGGCGACCATCTCGGCCACTGCCTGGCGGCTGTCGTTGGCCACTGCCGCGGCCAGGTCGGCGCGCCCGGCTTTTTCAAACACGCCCATGGCCTTGGCCATGGCGGCCGGATTGGACGCATTGCGCATCACGTCGCGCATCACCTCGGCCGCGCCCTCCTCCATATTGTTTTGCAGGCAGTTGCGCGCCAGCTCCATCTTGACGTCGGCCGAGACGCCCTGCGCATCCTTGCAGGCGGCCAGCGCGGTGGCCAGCGATTCGGCCAGCCGGGTTTCGTTGCCCGTGTATTCATGCACCAGCGCTGACGAAATGGCGCTGCACAAGCCGGTGTTGCGTTGCCCCGCCATCGACTTGTCGAGGTCGCGGATGACTGCTGCCGCCTGCACCGGGTCGCCCTTGCGCACCAGCGTCTGGACCAGCTTGACGTGGTCTTCCGGGTCGCGAAATTCCGAGTACTTGGCCTTGCTGACCACCTGCTTGAGCACCCGTTCGGCAGTGTCGGTGTCGCCCGTTTCGAGCGCCAGCTCGCCCAGCTTGCGCAGGCGCCGCACCGCATGGGGCGACACCGACACCGCTTCGGCCAGGATCAGCTGCGACTTGTCGAGCGCGCCGATGGCCGCGTGGGTCTTGGCCAGCCAGTCGTAAGCGTCGATGAATTTTTTATTCTGCTCGATGAGCGCCTCGAGAATCTCCAGCGCTTCGGCATAGCGCTCGCGCATGTACATGGTCTTGGCCACGCCCAGCCTGGCCCAGCCGATCTGCTTGGCGTCGTACAGCTGCTGGTAGATCGGCTCGGCCTCGGCCGGCTCGCCCAGGATCATGTGCAGTTCGGCGCGCAGGCGCAAAAAATCGATCGCATAGCGCGGGTGCGCCCTGACGCCCTCGATGCAGGCATCGATCGCGTCGCGCTGATTGCCCGCTTCCATGAACTGGTGCACCGGCAGCATGGCGTTGCGCTTGTCGAGCGCGCGCGAAATGCGTTCGAGCAGGCGGTCGGCGGTGAACGGCTTGAGGATGTAATCGCTGGGGGTCAGTTCGGCCGCGCTGATGACTTTGCTGTTATTGCCTTCGGCGGTGACCATGAAAAACATGGTCGACAGCGAAATGAGCTTGTGGTGGCGCATGTCCTCGAGCAGCTGCTGGCCGTCCTGGCCGCCGTCGAGGTCGTATTCGCACAGGATCAGGTCGAACGCCTTGGTGGTGACGTGCTTGACGGCCGCATTCGAGCCGCCCGCATGCTCGACCTTGGTCAGGCCGCACAGATTGAGCATATTGTGGATGCTCGCCCGCATGCCCGCATGCGGTTCGATGATGAGGGCTGACAGTCCGTCCAGTTCGTTCATGGTAAATTTTCCAATCAGCCAGCGGTCGCTTCCTCCTATATTACGGCAGCGACCACGTTTTGTGCGATTCAGTCACGCCAGTCGACAAAAGCGGGCCACCGGGACCCGCTTTTGATAACTTTCGATGCTTAAATGCCACGTTTTTGCGGCCGGACGGCTTACTCCCCGTCCGCCAGCTGGGGCGGATTGTGTTCGATCACGTGCAGCAGCGCGTCCACCACTTCCGGATCGAACTGGGTGCCGCGCCGTTCGCGGATGTAGGTCAGCACATCCTGGTAGGGCCACGGCTCCTTGTAGGGCCGGCGGTGCAGCAGCGCGTCGAACACGTCGACCACGGCCACAATGCGCGCGCACAGCGGGATCGCGCGCCCGGTGACGGCGTTCGGGTAGCCGCCGCCGTCGAAATGTTCATGGTGGCCGCCGGCAATGAGCGCGCCATAGGTCAGGTAGCTGACGCCATCGACCATCTTGGCGGCGCGCTCGAGGATGGCGCGCCCGATCTGGGCGTGGGTCTGCATCACGCGCCGCTCTTCAGGCGTGTGCAGGGCCGGCTTGAGCAGCACCTGGTCGGGCGTGGACACCTTGCCCACGTCATGCAGGATGCTGGCCAGCCCGATCATTTCGAGCAGCTGCGGCGTCAGTTCCGGGTCGTCGTTGCCAATTTCCTTGAGGCGCAGCGCGATCTGGGACGTCAGGCTCTGCACGCGCCGCACATGGCCGCCGGTGCCGTGATCGCGGAACTCGGCCAGGTCGGCCAGCGCCACCACGGTCGCCTCTTGCGCCTTGCGCAGCTGGCCGAACATGTACAGGTTGTCGAAGGCGGCGGCGATGCGCTCGCAAAACACTTCCAGCAAGTCGCGCTGGATGGCGGCCAGCGGCCATGGCGGCGTGACCGAAATGCACAGCTCGCGCTGTTCCATCGTGTGGATGAACAGCACGTTGGCGGGATGCTCGAACTGGCTGTGCTTTTCGGCGAAGGCCTTGTTAATGGCCGGCAGCAGCGGATGGTTGACCGGCATCGCTTCACTGTCGGCCAGCATGGCGTAGCCGCCGGTGGCCGCGACCACGGTGGGCGCGCCCGCTTCGGCCGACATCACGCACAGCACACCGTCGGCGCCGACGTCGAGAATCGCACTGACCTGATTGAGCACGCCGGAGGCGAACTCGCGCAGCGAATGGATCTGGTACAGATTGGTGGCGCCGGCCAGAATCTTGCCCAGGCCGATGCGGCTGCGCTCGAGCATCATCAGGCTCTCGTAGGCGCGCAGCGCCGAGATCACCGTGGTGAACAGCTTTTGCGTGGTCAGTTCGGTCTTGGCCTTGTAGTCGTTGATATCGTATTCGATGATCACGCGCTGCTCGGGCGCCTGGCCCGGCTGGCCAGTGCGCAGCACCACGCGCACGATCTGGTTATTGAGTTCTTCGCGGATGCGGCGCGCCAGGATCAGGCCGGCGTCGTCGGTTTCCATCACCACGTCCAGCAGCACCAGCGCAATGTCGGGCGTGTCGCGCAAGATCTGGTAGCCCTCGGCGCCGCTGTAGGCGGAGAACAGTTCCAGTTCACGTCCCTTGAAGCTGACGTTGCGCAGCGCCAGGCGCGTGACCGCGTGGACATCGACATCATCGTCGACGATCAGCACGCGCCACAGGCGCTGGTCGATCGCCGCCTGCGCCGCGCCGCCTTCAGCATCGTCGTCTTCATCCAGAAGCCAGTTGTCTTCGGCTTCTGCGGTAAGGTCGGTCATACAAGCTCCTCAAAGGGGCATCAAGCAGTGGTAGAGAATGCAGCTATTCCCGGCCGGAGCGTGGTGGCGACTGTCACATCTGCGCCACCCCTATTCACATTTATTATAAACACTGTACCACCCAAGTCTAGCGTTACGACTTCTTATTTTGCAGGTCGGCAACAGCGCATGCTCGTAAATGGCGAAAGACTCTGCTACTCTTGAAAGAAAGGCCCGCAGTTGCGGCGTCGCTTTGCTTTTCTGACAAGGAATTAACCATGATGCCATCCCCCTCTTCCAGCACCAATGCGAGCTCCGGCAAGGACGCCGCGGGCCGTGAGTTTCTCGCTTTCACGCTCGGTTCGGAAGAGTACGGAATCGACATCCTGAAGGTGCAGGAAATCCGCGGTTACGAAGCGGTCACGCGCATTGCCAACGCGCCCGAATTCATCAAGGGCGTCATCAACCTGCGCGGCATCATCATCCCGGTGGTGGACATGCGCATCAAGTTCAACCTGGGCACGCCCGTGTACGACCAGTTCACGGTGGTCATCATCCTCAACATCAGCGGGCGCATCATGGGCATGGTGGTCGACAGCGTCTCGGACGTGACCACGCTCACGCCCGATCAGGTCAAGCCGGCGCCGGAAATGGGCACCGCCTTCAATTCCGATTACCTGGTGGGACTGGGCACGATCGATGAACGCATGCTGATCCTGATCGATATCGACAAGCTGATGTCGTCGAGCGAGATGGGGCTGATCGAAAATATCGCCAGCTAAGGCGCTTGTTCGGCCTGGACGACGGCGGCCTGTTTGACTTCGCGCTTGCGGCGCTGCACGCAGTCGGCCGGATCGCCGCCCACGTCGATGTTCTGGTAGCGCACCTCGTACTTGCCCGCGGCCAGCTTGTCGACCGTCAGGCGCTCGTTGGCCAACACATACACGTGGCGCACATTGGCGCGCAAGTCCAGGTCAACCACCTTGACCAGCACCGGCGAGCTGTTGCCACTGTTGTCCACCACGATCTGCATGTCCTGGCCCGGGTTCCCGACCGGGAAACCGTCCAGGTAACCGGAACCGGCCGGCCACGGCTCGCCGTTGGGCGCGACCAGCGCGTGCAATTCGGAGTCGCAATCGGGCTTGCGCGCCGGGATCACCAGCTGGGTCACCGCCATCGCCTTGACCTGGGGTGCCTGCGACCCGCTTTCAGGCACATAAGGCTGGCTGACCGCCCAGCTGTCGGGCGGCGCCGGGGCCGGCACGGGCGCCGCCGCCACGCGTATCTCGGGCTTGCCGGCCAGTGCCATCGGCAAGGCCTTCATCTGGCTGGTCAGCAACGCACCGGCCACACAGCCGAGCACCAGGCCAAGTCCCACCGACAGCCAGATTTTCGGATTGCGCCACGGCGCCACGGGCGCGGCCAGCTGTTCCGGTTCCCACTGCGGCTCATGGCGCAGCAGCTCGCGCTGTCCCTCTTCGGCGCGGGTGCTTTCGAGCCACTCGATTTCCCATTCCTCGGCCGCGATCCATTCATCGTGCTCGCGGCGGCGAGTCGGATCGGCCAGCGTGCCGTAGGCGCTATTGAGGATGGCCATGATGCGCGCGGCCTTCTCGTCGCCGGGATTCTTGTCGGGATGGTATTTCTGGCTCAGCGCCTTGTAGGCGGCACGAATGACTTCCTGCGGCGCTTTGCGCGACACTTTCAGGTTGTCATAGTGGGTGTGGATTCTGGCCATGGTGAGCTTCATGATATCCCATGCAGCAATGCATGGCGGTACAGCATAGCGTCAGAAGTATGCGCAATGCAAGCTGGCCCCTTACAGGCGGTGACTGCGGTCGGCACGGGCGATCGCTTCGGGCAGCTCGACCCCGTTGCCCACCACCAGCACCTTGAACAACTCGCCCATTTCGGCCGGCGACACCAGCTTGTGCAAGGCGTTCGACTGCGGCAGGTAGCGCTTGGCGTCGGCCGGGTCATACTCCAGCAGCAGCTCGCCAATGCCGGCGCCAAGCAGAAACGACGCCTGGTTCATATAGGCCAGCACTTGCGCGCCGTTGTCCTGGGCCGCCAGCGCCATGGCAGTAAAATCCACGTGGGCGGTGATGTCCTGCAGGCCAGGCAGGTAGAACGGGTCCGGGTGCGCGTGGTGGCGGTAGTGGCACATCAAGGTGCCGCCGTCGCGCTGGTCCAGGTAGTATTCGTGGGCCGGAAAGCCGTAGTCGAACAGGATGGCGGCGCCCTTGCCCGCTGCCAGCATGCGCGCCAGCGAGGCCATGAAGCCGCAGCCGACCGCGTGCACTTCGGTGACGTAGCCTTCGGCCAGCAGGCCGGCCTCGGGGATCTGGGTTGCGATGCGCTGCGCCAGCGCCGCGTCGGGCGCGCGCGCGGTGAACGCGAAGGCGCCGTCCGCGATGGTGACCATCAGCTCGCGCCAGCCGTCGGCGCCCTTGCGCACCAGTTGCACCGGCATCGCGTCGAGCACTTCGTTGGCCAGCACCACGCCGTCGAAGGCGGCTGGAAAGTCGTCCAGCCAGCACACCTGGGGGAAATCCTTGAGCGCGTCCTGCTGGCGCGCACGCAGTTCGCCGGACAATTCAATGATGGCGTAACTGTCAACCTTGACCCCGGCCGCGCCCAGTGCGGTGAGCACGTCGCGCGCCAGTTTGCCGGTGCCGGCCCCGAATTCGAGGATCTTGGGCGCACTTTGGGCGATAATAGCGGCTGCCACGCGGGCCACGGCGGCCCCGAACAAGACGCTGGTCTCGGGCGCAGTCGTAAAATCGCCGGCGGCGCCCAGTTTGGCCGCGCCGCCGCTGTAATAGCCCAGGTCGGGCGCGTACAGCGCCAGTTCCATGAAACGGTCGAAGGCGATGGCGCCGTCATGCTGCGCAATCTCGGCGGCAATTCGGTGCTGCAGGGCGTGGGACGCGGCCAGCGCGTCGCTATCGGGTACGGGTAAGGACATGTCGGCATTGTAGCCACAACAGGACGGATCAACAATTTATGCAGCCACAACTTGCTACACAAGCGCGCGTCGCCCTGGTGACCGGCGCCGGACGGCGCATCGGGCGCGCCATCGCGCTCGGGCTGGCCAAGGCCGGCTGGGACGTGGCCGTGCATTACCGCGCTTCCGAAGCGGACGCGCGCGCCACTGCCAGCGCGGTCGAGGCGCTGGGCCGGCGCGCCTGCGTGCTGGCCTGCGACCTGTCCGACGAGACGGCGGTGCGGGTGCTGCTCGAGCGCGCCGTTGGCGCCCTGGGCCCGGTCGGCTGCGTGGTCAACAACGCTTCGCAATTCGAATACGACAGTGCGGTCGATTTTTCGCCGGCGCTGCTGGCGGCCCACATGCAGGCCAACGTCAGCGCCCCGATCCTGCTGGCGCAAGCGCTGCACGCAGCAACGCCGGCCGGCAGCCAGGCGGTGGTGATCAACCTGCTGGACCAGAAACTGTATAACCTCAATCCCGATTTTCTGTCGTACACGCTGTCCAAGGCGGCGCTGCATGCCGCCACCACCATGCTGGCCCAGGCGCTGGCGCCAACGGTGCGCGTGGTCGGCGTGGCGCCCGGCCTGACGCTGCTGTCGGGCGACCAGACCGAAGGCGGTTTCAATCAGGCCCACCAGGCCACGCCGCTGGGCCACTCGAGCGATCCGCAAGACATCGTCGACGCGGTCTGCTACCTGGCCGGGGCGCGCGCCGTCACCGGCACCACTTTAGTTGTCGACGGCGGCCAGCATTTGATGCCGCTGCCGCGCGACGTGATGTTCCTCACCAAATAAATCCACACGAAAGACCACTATGCTGTCCGCCCTGTCCCACCCCAGCCTGCGCGAATGCCGCCGCCTGTTCCTGCGTAACTACGAAGTGATGATCAACATCGGGGTGCACGACTTCGAGAAAAAGGGCGAGCAGCGCGTCCTGATCAACGTCGACCTGTACATCCCGCTGGCGCTGTCGACGCCCAAGGAAGACCACCTGGCCGAAGTGGTCGACTACGACTTCATGCGCACTACCATCGCCAACCGCATGGCGCAAGGTCACGTGCACCTGCAGGAGACGCTGTGCGACGACGTGGTGCGCGCAATGCTGGCGCACCCGCGCGTGCGTGCCGTGCGCGTGTCGACCATGAAGCCGGACGTGTATCCCGACTGCGAAGGCGTGGGCGTCGAAGTTTTCCAGATCAAGGAAGAAGCATGAACGCGCAAGTGATGGAACGCAGCGAAGACAAGGTCGCCTACGAGAACAACAAGCTGCACAAGCGATTGTGCCGCCTGGTCGGGCAAGCGATCGGCGACTTCAACATGATCGAAGACGGCGACAAGGTGATGGTGTGCCTGTCCGGCGGCAAGGACAGCTATGCGCTGCTGGACATCCTGATGACGCTGCGCGAACGGGCGCCGATCAATTTCGAGATCGTGGCCGTCAACCTTGACCAGAAGCAGCCGAACTTCCCGGCCGATATCCTGCCGGCCTACCTGGCCAAGCTGGGCATCCCATTCCATATCGAAAACCAGGACACCTACAGCATCGTCAAGCGCCTGATCCCGGAAGGGAAGACCACCTGCTCGCTGTGCTCGCGCCTGCGGCGTGGCATCCTGTACCGGGTGGCCGATGAGTTGAAATGCAACAAGATCGCGCTGGGCCACCACCGCGACGACATCCTCGAGACCTTCTTCCTGAATATGTTCTTCGGCGGGAAACTCAAGGGCATGCCGGCCAAGCTGGTGTCCGACGACGGCAAGCACATGGTGATCCGCCCGATGGCCTATGTGAAGGAAGAAGACTCGGAGCGCTATGCGCAGGTCAAGCAGTTCCCCATCATTCCGTGCGACTTGTGCGGCTCGCAGGAAAACCTGCAGCGCAAGCAGATCAAGGGCTTGATGCGCAAGTGGGAGAAGGAATTCCCGGGCCGCGTGGAAAGCATCTTCTCGGCGCTGTCGACCGTGGTGCCGTCGCACCTGATGGACAAGGACCTGTTCGGCTTCAAGGACATCAAGGCCGACGGCGTGGCCAGCCCGCTGGGCGACATCGCGTTCGACGAAGAACCGTGTTCGACGCCGGCCATGGGGACCATTTCGCTGCAGCAGCTGTAGACGCAAAAAAGCCCGCCGAAGCGGGCCACGTCGACGTCAGCGGCGATTATTTGGTCGCTGGCGCGGCGGTGGTCGTGACGGCCGGTGCTGCAGCAACTTGCTCGGCCGGCTTGGCTTGCTTGGTGCTCTTGGCGTGCGCCTTGGCTTTCGCCTTGACAGGCTTGGCCACTGCCACTTTGACTTCCGCCTTGGTGTCCTTGGCCACTGCCTGCACTGCCGGCGCCGGCGTTGCCGTTGGTGCCGGCGCCGCGGCTGGAGCCGGGGTTTGCGCGAAAGCTGCGGTTGCGAACAGGGTAGCGATCAGGGTAGCGATGGTCTTGGTCATGATGGTATTCCTTTAAAGTGATAAACGGTTTGGTGTGTTTTTATTGCTGCGTTACTTGCTTGCCGGAGCAGCCGGGGTAGCTGCTTGCTTGCTGTCTTTTGCCACTGCGTTGACTTCGGCCTTGGTTTCAACCTTTACTTCTGCCTTCGCCACCGGTGCTGCAGGTGTCGCCACTGGCGGCGTAGCTTGTGCAAATGCTGCGCTAGCGAACAGGGAGGCGATCAGGGTAGCGATTACTTTTTTCATGTTGGTCAGTCCTCTGGGTCAGTTGTGGGTTCGTGCACATGTGCCGTGTCACTGAGCAGAAAACGCGGCCCGCAATGGATGAGTTGACGCCTATTACACCCGCTTACAACTTGCTGTATTTGCTTACATGTGCGGCGCGCAGGCGTAAAAAAACCCGCAGCAGCGGGTTGTCGTTTCGGTCGCTCAGAATTTACAGCCATGGCCCTTCTTGTCGATCAACCACATCAACGGGGTCAGCAGACTGCCGCCGCCATTCGCCGTGAGGCACGCGCTGCGCTTGCCCTCGGCGATTTCGCGTCCCAGTTTTTCATCCTGGGTTTCGCTCAGCTTGCGGCGCGCGTCGATCTGGCCGCCGACAGTGGCCAGGCGCGCCGCATCGGGCTCGCTGGCCAGCTTGCGCGCCGCCGCCAGTGCCGCGCCGCGATCAAATACCGGTTGCGGCGCCTCTGGGACAGCCTGTTCCTCATGCGTCGTCACCGGCGCCACGCTGGCCGCGGGCGCGGGTAGTGCAGGCCGATTGCGCCTGGCTAGCGGGCGCGTACGTGGCCACGGCCCCTCGGTATCGTGTTTCGGCCGTGTTACCGGTTCATTGGCCCAGACCACGTCGATCCCTTTCGAGCTCACGTCATGCTCGCGCGCCGCGTGGCGCATGCCAAGGAACAGCCATAGCAAGGCCAGGTGCAACAGCACCGTCGCAGCCAGCAGCGGCATGCCATGCCATGGCCGCCGCATCGCTTAAGGCGCCACTGCGGTGCGCATCACCGGATACAGGTTGAAGCGCTCATCCCACGAGGAGTGCAGGCGCGCGAAAAATTCAAGGCGCGCCTCGCCGCTCTTGGCAAAGGCCGGATCGGAATCGAGCTTGGCCTTGAAGCGCGCTGCCAGCGCAGGATCGGCCGCCAGCATCTCGCGCGCCACATCTTCGGCCACGTAATCTTCCATGTATTCCTTGCGCTCGAAGGCATTGTTGAAGTCGCCCCAGGCCAGCATCGAATCGGGCGCTTGCGGCTCGAACAGCGCCATCACCAGGCGCGCCTTGGGCTGGCCGACCGGCACGAACAGCGATCCTTGTTCCAGCGTGCGCGACTCCTTCTGCCATTCGCCTTCGACCGTCATGCGCTGGTGCGATTCCACCGAGGCCGGTGCCAAGGCCGCCTTCTGGGCGCGGAAGGTCTCGACGCCGGCATTGGCGCGCGCGCCGTCCAGCGTACGGAAGCTGATGCCGTGCAGCTTGAGTTTTTGCGCCACCATGGCCGCATGCGCGGCCGGCACGATGTAGCCGGCCAGCGGCGCGCGCACTTCAAGCGCCGGAACAATCTCGTCGTGCACCGGGACGGTCCAGATTTGCGGGCGCGTTTCATCGTAGCGCGTCATCAGCTGGCCCGATACGTCGGACTGCGTGCGGGTGTATGCATAGCCTTTGAAGTCGATCATGCGCGCCTTGCCGGTCGCCTTGTACGTGAGCGGCACTGTCGCGCCGGCCAGTTCGCTGGCGTGCTTGTCGGCCTGGTGCGCCGCTTGCAGCCATGCCGCGCCGTGCGCGCCGACCTGGGACAGCACCGACACCACCGCATTGCGCGTAATGCGCACCCGGGTCGGGTAGTCTTTCCACGAATGGGTCTCGACCAGCATGCCGATCCGGTTGCGCAGCAAGAAGTAGCCAGTCGAAAAACGCGGCGGCGGCACGCCATCGGTAAAACCCGAGGCTGGGTTATCGGTGTCGTCGAACGACATGTAGAAGCCTTGCGGCTGCGAGCCCTGCCTGGTGATATCGGCCAGCACGCCGTCCTTCAGTTCCTGGCCGGCCTTGCGCAAGCCGGCGTCGCCCGAATGGACCGGCTCGACCTGGATCGACACGTCGTGTTCGAACTTGGCGCCGTCGGTCACGTGCAGGTCAATGTAGGCCAGCGGGTCCCACTGGTTGACCAGGGCGAGCATGGCCTGCATTTCGGGCGCATCGGCCTTGACGTAATCGCGATTGAGGTTGAAATTCTGGGCCGTGGTGCGCCAGCCCATTTCGACCGGACCGCGCTGATTCGGACGATTCCACTTGGCGAAGCGCTCGTGGCCGTCGACGTTAAACACGGGCACGAAAAGAAGTACTTGCTTGTCCAGCGCGCCCGGCGCGGCCTGGTTCTCGAGAATCTCGCGCAGCGCCAGGAAGCCGGCGTCCTTGCCGTCGATTTCACCGGCGTGAATGCCGCCCTGGACCAGCACCACCGGCAAGCCGCGCTGCTTGGCCGCTTGCGCCGTGAGCGCGCCGCTGCGCGAAACCACCAGCGCCTTCATCGGCCGGCCTTCCGGCGTGCGCCCGAAGTCGATGCATTTGACCGCCTTCGGATAGGCCGCCTGGAACTGCGCGCACAGCCGGATCACTTCGTCGTAGCGGCCGGTGCGCTGGAAATCGGACCGTTCCGACACGGTGCTCAGTGCGGGGGCGGAAAAAGCGGGAGGAATGGTGCCCAGCAGGGCAAGCAGCAACGCAGAACGGATCATCGATAGGGCTCCGGCAGATTAGGGGGACGGCAGCGGGAAATTATAGACGCGAATTCTGTGGCGTACCTGAAGGCGCGCGAGTTTGTTATGCTGCCCATGCATATACTCTTACAAGGAATGGCAATGACGACCGAATTGACACTGCTGGCATGGACCGTGGTACTGGCATTGGTGCAGATCTGCATCGCTGCGGCGTTTCGCTCTCAGGAAACCGGCATGACCTACAACATGGGCGCGCGCGACGCAGCCGCGCCGCCGATGCGCCCTGTCACGGCGCGCCTGTACCGGGCCCAGGCCAACCTGTTCGAGACGCTGCCGCTGTTCGCGGCGCTGGTGCTGATCGCCCACGTGGCCGGGCGCGACAGCGCCATGACGCTGCTCGGCTGTCAGCTGTACCTGGGCGCGCGCGTGCTCTACGTGCCGCTGTACGCGGCCGGCATTGCGGTGGTGCGCTCGCTGGCTTGGGGCGTTGCAGTGGCCGGCCTGGTGATGCTGCTGATGGCGGTGCTCAGGTAGCTGACTGGACCTGCAAGGTGGTGACCACCTTGCGCTCTTCCTTTTCGCCCGCCCCGGCCGAGTTGTTATGCGACTCCTTGCGGGTCACCAGCAAATGGTCGCCCACCGCGCTGAACACCTTGTCCTCCTGATCGGACGCTTCGAAACTGACCACCACGAAAGCGCGCCCGGAAATGGTGGTGCGTGCGCGGCTGGCCAGCGGCATGCCGTCGGCGCCGATCCACACCTCGAGCACCGACAGGAATTTTTTGGCGTACTTGCGTTCGCGGTCGCTCAGGCTCGAAATCGGCGCTTCGAACGTAAGCACCCGGGCCGGCTTGCCCTGGTAAGTTTCGGCGCGCTCGCCCTTGAAGGCATCGCGCTCGATCCGGCGCGTCAACGCGTTCGCTGGCGACGTCATCGCCAGCATGTCGCGCATGTCCACGTCGGCCAGCGCGCTCAGGGTCGGGGTCTTGCTGTTCGGGTTTTTGGCCTTGGCGCTCATCTCGGCCTCGATCCGCGCCATGGTCTGGCGGCTGTGGGTGACAGAGAGGCCGCGCGCGCTCTCTTCCAGCGCCAGGCTGGCCTGGCTGGTCTCCTCATCGGCATCCTTGCCCTCGCCCTGCTTGCGCCAGGTGCGCGTGTCGATCTGCACCTTGAGCGGGGTGCTGCCGGTGGCCTTGGCCAGCGCCGATTTCAGGTCGGCCAGGCCGTCGGCGCGCGCCGCGCCATACGCGAGCATCAGCGCCATCGTGACGCCGGCGCGCATCATTGCAGCCGCCCGGCGGTCATGGTCACGGTACGCGCGCACAGCGCCGCGATGGCGCGGTCGTGGGTCACCATGACCAGGGTCGAACCGCGTTCGCGGTTCATTTCAAACATCAGCTCGATGATGGCCGCACCGCTGGCCGCATCCAGGCTGCCGGTCGGTTCGTCCGCCATCAGCAATGGCGGTTCGGCCACGAAGGCGCGCGCCAGCGCTACCCGCTGCTGCTCGCCGCCCGACATGAACTTGGGGTAGTGGCGCAGCCGCTGCGCCAGGCCGACCCGCGCCAGCATCGCTTCGGCGCGTTCGCGCGCAGCGCGCTCGCCGCGCAGTTCGAGCGGCAGCATCACGTTTTCCAGCGCCGTCAGGTGCGGCAGCAGCTGGAACGACTGGAACACGAAACCCAGATGGCGCTGGCGCAGCGCGGCGCGGCCGTCTTCATCGAGCCCGAACAGGTCGGCCCCGTGCAGGCTGACGCTGCCGCTGGTGGGCGTATCGAGTCCGGCCAGGATGCCGAGCAGGGTCGATTTTCCGGAACCGGAGGCGCCCACGATGGCCAGCGTTTCGCCGCTCTTGACGCTCAGGTTGACCTGGTCGAGGATGGTCAGTTCGCCGGCCGCGTCGTGCACCCGCTTGGACAGCGCGCGCACTTCGATCGCGGCGCATTTGGGCATGTTCATGTTGGTCATTGCAAAATCCTTGGCAAAAAAATCAGTGGGTCCGCAGGCTTTGCAGCGGAGCGTGGTTGAGTACTGCGCGCAGCCCTGCCCAGCCGCCGGCCAACGCGCACAGGGCGCCGGCCAGCAGGCCGGCCAGCCACAGCACGGGTGAAAAATGCCATTCGAGCTTGAAGGCGAAGCGCGCCAGCGCCCAGCCAGCCGCGGTGGCGCCGCCTGCGGCCAGCAGGCCAGCCAGCGCGCCGGTGACGGCAAATTCGAGCCACTGGGCGCGCGCCAACTGGGCCCGGCTGGCGCCGAGCGCGCGCAGCACGGCGGCCTGGCGCGTGCGCTCGTCCTGCGACGAAGCGAGCGTAATGTACAGCACCAGCAAGCCGGAAGCGAGCGTGAACAGGAACAGGAACTGGACCGCGGCCGAGACCTGGTCCAGCACCCGCTGGAACTGCGCCAGCACGGCGCCGATGTCGATGATGGTCAAATTGGGATAGTCCTGCGTCAGGCTATCGATGAATGCGCCATCCTGGGCCGGCACATGCAGCGCAGCGAGATAGGAGGCTGGAAGGCCGCGCGCAGCAACCGGATTGAGAATGAAGGAAAACACGGGGCGGCGCGAACGCCAGTCGATCTTGCGCACGCTGGTCACCGGCGCGCTCACAGTTTGACCGGCGAAGTCGATCGTCACCACGTCGCCCAGCTTGATGGCAAGCGCCTTGGCTGTGCCTTCCGACACCGACAGTTCGGGCGCGCCGCCGCCGGGCGCAAACCAGCGGCCTTGCACCAGCGTGTCCGTGACTGCAAGCTGGCCGGTGCTGCTGACGTCGACGTAGCGTTCGATCAGGCGCTTGGCGCGTTCGTCGGCCACGCCGGCGGCGCTCAGAGGCTTGCCGTTCAGCGCCAGCAGCCGTCCATTGCTGCTTGGGTAGAGCTGCGGCTGGCCATGCGCTTGCAGGCGCGCCGCGATCGCTACGCGCTGCTCCGGCTGGATGTTGAAGATGGCGTGATTGGGCGCGTCGCTGGGCGCTGTGTTGTTCCAGGCCGTCAGCAGGTCGCCGCGCACCACGGTCAGCAGCAGCAGGGCCATCAGGCCGAGCGCCAGCGCCACCACGCGCACAATCGCCGCGCCGGGATTGCGGCGCATGTCGGCCAGCGCCAGGCGCCACACGCCGCGCTCGAGTGCTGCCGGCAGCCATCTCAAGCAGCGCAGCGCGGCCCAGGCCACGCCGCTGAACCCGGCCAGGCCAATGCCGAAGGCGGCCGCGGCCAGCGCACCAACCAGCGGATCGCCGGCCTGCCACACCAGCAGCGCGCCGAATGCCGTGACGCCGATGCCGGCGCCGGCCAGCGTCAGCGCGCGCGGCGCAGCCGCCTCACGGCGCAGCAGGCGATTGTGCGGGATGGCGCGCATTTGCAGCAATGGCGGCAGACCAAAACCGGCCAGCAGCAGCACGCCAACTGCGATGCCGCGCACGGCAGGCAGCCAGCTCAAAGGCGCCAGCTCGCCGCCAACGAGCGTGCCTAGCCAATCGAGCAGCAGGAAATGGGCGCCGTATCCGAGCGCCACGCCGAGCGCACTGCCGGCCAGTCCCACCAGCAGCAATTCGAGCGCAAACAGCGTAGTGACGCGGGCGTGCGGCATGCCCAGGCAGCGCAGCATGGCGCAGGCGTCGAGATGGCGCAGCATGAAGCGGCGCGCCGCCATCGCCACCGCCACACTGGCCAGCATTGCCGACAGCAGGCCGATCAACGACAGGAATTGCTGCGCGCGGCCCAGCGCTTCGCTGGTGGCGGCATTGCTCGAGGCTAGCGTGTCGAGGTCCATGCCCTTGGGCGCAGCGGTCTTGAACCATGCCGTGTAGCGGGCCTGCTGGTCCGCGTCGCCCGACAGCAGCAGGCTGTAGCCGGCAATTGCGCCTGGCTGCAGCAGGCCGCTGGGCTCAAGGTCAGCCATCGCGATCATCACGCGCGGCGCGATGGCCAGTGCAGCCGGGCCCCGGTCCGGCTCCCTGGCGATGACGGCGGCAATCGTGAACCGGCGCTCGCCAAGGCGGATTTGCGCACCCATGTGCAGCTGCAGCTGCGCCAGCAGCGACGCATCGACCCAGGCCGTGCCAGGCGCCGGCGCCGACGCGGCGCGGCCGTCGCGCAGCAACAGCTTGCCGCGCAATGGGTAGCCTGGCGATACGGCCTTGAGCGCGACCATGCGCGTATGCGCGGCAGCGCCCTCGCCGGCTATGGCCATGCTTTGCAACTCGATGGTGTCGGCGGCGCGCAGGCCGAAATGCAGCGCGCGTTCGCGCAGGGCGGCGTCGATCGGCGCCTCGGCATTGACGCGCAGGTCGGCCCCGAGCAGCTGATGGGCATCGCGTTCGAGCGCGGCGCCCATGCGCGCAGAAAAGAACTGCACTGCCGACAAGGATGCGACGGCCAGCGCCAGCGCCACGATCAGAAAGCGCAATTCACCGGCGCGCCAGTCGCGCAACGTCATGGTCCAGGAAAGTTTCAGCATTGGTGCCCTTACTAGAAAGGCACAGCATGCCAGCCCGGGGACGGGCGATCACGCGCTTTGCGACGGATCGACAGTTGACGCGACAGACGGTAAAAAGCCGCCTACATCGCCCTGAACATATGCACGAATGCGCGGCTGACCGGTAGTTCGCCGGCATAGCCCTTGACGCGCACGAACAGGCGGCTCGCATCATCGCGCCGCGTCCCTTCCAGGTGATCCAGATTGATCAGCGTGGAACGGTGAATTTGCCGGAAGCGGTCGGGCCCGAGCTGGGCCGCCAGTTCGGTGATGGTAGTGCGGATCAGGTGTTCTGCATTGGCGGTCCGGACCACCGTGTACTTGTCATCGGCCTGGAAGAACAGCACATCGGCCACCGCTATCTGGTGCGTCATTTCACCCAGTGCGGCGCGGATATGGCGCAAGCGTGGCGGGGGCGCCGGCGTGCAGGCCTGCTTGATGCGCTCGAGCGTGCGTGCCAGCCGTTCGGTCTTGAGGGGCTTGAGCACGTAGTCGAGCGCGGCATGGTCGAACGCCGCCAATGCGTGCTCGTCGTAGGCGGTGACGAACACCACGCGCGTGTTGCCTTCGATCCCCTGCGCCACTTCCAGGCCATTCAGGCCAGGCATCTGGATGTCGAGGAAGGCCAGGTCCGGCGCCAGTTCGCGGATGCGCTGGGCGGCGTCGATGCCGTTGCGCGACATATGCACGATCTCCAGTTCCGGCCACAGCAGCGCAATCTGGTCGCGCAAGTAGAGCGCCAGGTGCGGTTCGTCGTCGGCGATCAGGGCGCGCATGGCAGCTCCAGCGTGGCGCGCGCGCCTTCGGTCCGGCCCAGCAGCGCCAGCTGCGCGTGGGCGCCATAGCGGGTATGCAGACGGGCGCGCAAATTGGCCAGCGCCATGCCGGTGCCGCTGCGCAGCGTGCGGCGCCGTGCGTCCAGGCCCATGCCGTCATCGTCGACATGTACCGAGATCCGGCCATTGTCAAGCGTGGCGCTGATGCGAATGTGACCGCCTTCGATCTTGGGTTCGAGCCCGTGGTGGATCGCATTTTCCACCAGTGGCTGCAGCAGCAGTGTCGGCAAACGCGCCGCGCGCGCCTCAATGCTGGCGTCGATCGCGAAAGTGAGCCTGTCTTCCATCCGGATTTGCAGCAGTTCCAGGTAAGCGTGCACCATTTCCAGCTCGGCGCCCAGGGTGCTGTCGGTCTCGCGCAGCTGCAGCAGGCCAGTGCGCAAATAGTCGGAAAACGCCTCGAGCATGCGCTTGGCGCGCGCCGGGTCATAGTCCATCAGGCTTTGGACATTGGCCAGCGTATTGAACAAGAAGTGCGGTTCGATCTGGGCCTGCAACAGGCGCAACTGGGCTTCAATGGCTTCGCGCTGCATGGCTTGCTGGCGCATGCGTGCACGCCACCAGGCCCGGTTGCCGGCTGCGAGCACAAGCAGGAAGAGCGCCAGTTTGATGCCGGCGATCGGCGCCGAACGGAACGCGCCTAGCCAGTTGTATCCGAACAGCGGCGGGACCAGCGCGAAGCCGAACGCCAGGCCGGCCACGATGCCGCATAGCGCGATGGCGCACAGCAGCAGCGCAGCGCACACGTCGCTTGCTGCGGACATGCGTTCGACTAGCGCTGCGGGCAGCGCCACTTCGGATAGCCGCAGTGTGGCCAGCAGGACCAGGGTGATGCAGATGCAGATCAGGATGGTCGGCAGCATCGTCACGATAAACCAGTTCGGATAGCCGACAGTGCCGAAAAGGGCAACGAGGCCCATCAGGGCCAGCGCGAAGTTGGCGCCCAGGCTAGCCGCAACCAGCACGCGCCAGCGGGCGGCCACGCCATGATGGCGGCGCAGCACCCATAGCGAGCGCCAGGCGGCCTGCAAATTTGATTGGATTTCCATGGCTCGCATTGTATCTGCGCGTGCGCGACCGGGCGAGCTGCGTGCGACAGATCGACAACTGGCGCGATGGACGGAAAAAAGGGTGGAGAAGCTGTTCGCCTTTCCACCCTTCGGTCACAACGTCATGTCATGAGACTTATGCAGCGCGCGTCTCCGCCGGCTTGCCGAACGCCGCGAGCAAAGTCGCTTCCTTGGCCTTGGCGGCCTTCAGGTGACGTTCCTTCACGTGGCCGTAGCCGCGGATGTCTTCCGGAATGCTGGCAATGGCCACCGCTTGCGACAGGTTGTCCGCATTGAGTTTGGCCAGCAGGCCGCCCACCGTGCTGCGGTATTGGCCGATCAGCGCGCGTTCCATCTTGCGCTCCGCGGTGTAACCGAACACGTCGAACGCACCGCCGCGCAGGCCCTTGAACTTGGCCAGCACGCCGAACGCCTTCATCATCCACGGACCGAATTCCTGCTTGATCAGCTGACCTTTGGAGTCGGTCTTGGCCAGCAGCGGCGGCGCCAGGTGAAACTTGAGCTTGACGTCGCCTTCGAACATGGACGCGATCTTTTCGGCAAACGCACCGGTGGTGTACAGGCGCGCCACTTCATACTCGTCCTTGTACGCCATCAGCTTGTAGAAGTAACGCGCGACCGCTTCGGTCAGGCGGGTACTGGTGCCAAGCTTGGCTTCCTCGAGACGCACCTGGTCGACAAACGCCTTGTACTGATTGGCGTAGTTGACGTCCTGGTAGGCGGTCAGCAGTTCGATGCGCTTCTTGATGATGTCATCCAGCGTCTGGGTGCGCTTGAATTCGATCACCTGGGCCGGCGTGGTCATCTTGACCAGCGATGGCAGGTCGTGCGCGGCCGTGCGGCCCCACGTGAAGGCGGCCTTGTTGAAGCCCACTGCCACGTTGTTCAGTTCAATCGCCTTGATGATCGACGCTTCGCTCAAAGGCACCTGGCCTTTTTGCCACGCGTAACCGAGCATGAACATATTGGTGGCGATCGAGTCGCCCATCAGCGCGGTGGCGATCTGGCCGGCGTCGACGAAGTCGGTCTGGGCGGCGCCGCAAGCCTTGACGATTTCTGCCTGCGAGCTCGCGCCCGGGAACTGCCAGTCCGGATTTTTTACAAAAGCGGCGGTCGAGGAACCAGTCGAGTTAATCGCCGCGTAAGTGCGTCCCTCACCCATGCGCGAGAGCGCGTCGCGGCTGGCCGTGACGATCAGGTCGCAACCGATCACCAGGTCGGCGCTGCCGGTGCCCACGCGGGTCGAATGCAAATCAGCCTGGTTGTCGGCCAGGCGCACGTGCGACATCACCGGGCCGCCCTTTTGGGCCAGTCCGCTCATGTCGAGCACGATCGCGCCCTTGCCTTCGACGTGGGCCGCCATCGCCAGGATCTGGCCGACGGTGACCACGCCGGTGCCACCGATACCGGTGATCAGGATGCCGTACGGGTTGGCCGTGCTCTTGAGCGCAGGCGTAGGCAGCACTGGCGGTGCAGCCGCGCCAGTGGCAGCCTTCTTCGGCTTCTTGAGCGCGCCGCCTTCGACCGTCACGAACGACGGGCAGAAACCGGTGACGCACGAGAAGTCCTTGTTGCAGGACGACTGGTTGATCTGGCGCTTGCGGCCCAGTTCAGTTTCCAGCGGCTCCACCGACAGGCAATTGGACTGCACCGAGCAGTCGCCGCAGCCTTCGCACACGGCTTCGTTGATCACGGCGCGCTTGGCCGGATCCGGGTACTCGTTGCGTTTCCGGCGGCGACGCTTCTCGGAGGCGCAGGTCTGGTCGTAGATCATGGCGGAGACGCCCGGGCAGTCGCGCAGTTCGCGCTGCACGTCCATCAGTTCGGAGCGATGGCGCACGGTGACGCCTTCAGCCCACTTGTAGTCGTCCGCGTATTTTTCAGGTTCGTCGGTGACGACGATGATCGGGCCCACGCCTTCGGCCGCGATCTGGCGGCTGATCATGCCCGGGTCGAGCGGACCGTCAAATTCCTGGCCGCCGGTCATCGCAACGGCATCGTTGAACAAGATCTTGTAGGTGATGTTGACCTTGGCCGACACCGCTGCGCGAATTGCCAGCAAGCCGGAGTGGAAGTAGGTGCCGTCACCGAGGTTGGTGAACACGTGCTTCTCGTTGGTGAACGGCGCCTGGCCGACCCAGGTGACGCCTTCGGCGCCCATGTGGGTGAAGGTCGACGTTTCGCGGTCCATCCACAGCACCATGTAGTGGCAGCCGATACCGGCCAGCGCGCGCGAACCTTCAGGCACCTTGGTCGACGAATTGTGCGGGCAGCCGGAGCAGAAGTACGGCGTGCGGTCGGTGTCCGGGTTCGGCTTGGTGCTGACGTTCTTGAGCACCTGCTCTTTCGCTTCCAGGAACGCGATCCGTTCTTTCACGCGCTGCTCGACCGGGTGGCCGGCGCAGTAGTGCGAAATGCGGCTGGCGATGGCGCGCGCGATCAGTGCCGGATTGAGTTCATAGGTAGCCGGCAGCAGCCAGTCGCCGTGACCGGTGCCGTCCTTGTTGGCCCACTCGCCGGTGTCGTCGAACTTGCCGACCACGCGCGGACGCTGGCCGTCCGGCAGGTTGTACAACTCTTCCTTGAGCGCGTATTCGAGGATCTGGCGCTTCTCTTCGACCACCAGGATCTCGTCGAGGCCCTTGGCGAATTCGTGCACGCCTTCCGATTCGAGCGGCCAGGTCATGCCGATCTTGTACAGGCGGATGCCGATGTCGGCCGCGGCCTGCTCGTCGATGCCCAGGTCGGCCATCGCCTGGCGCGTGTCCAGGTAGGATTTGCCGGCGGTGATGATGCCGATCTTCGCTTTCGGGCTGTCCCAGATGATGCGATTGAGCTTGTTGGCGCGCACGTAGGCCAGGGCCGCGTACCACTTCTTGCTGTTCATCCGCACTTCCATATCGAGCACGGTGTCCGGCCAGCGGATATTCAGGCCGCCTTCAGGCAGCGTGAAGTCAGTCGGCAGTTCGATCTTGACGCGGTCCGGGTCGAAATCGACCACGGCGCCGGACTCGATGATGTCGGTGACGCACTTCATCGACACCCACAGGCCGGTGTAGCGGCTCATGGCCCAGGCGTGCAGGCCATAGTCGATGTATTCCTGGATCGACGCCGGGTACAGCACCGGGATGCCGCAGGCGTTGAGGATGTGGTCGGACTGGTGGGCGGTGGACGACGATTTGGCTGCATGGTCGTCGCCGGCCAACACCAGCACGCCGCCGTGCTTGGCCGAGCCGGCGTTGTTGGCGTGCTTGAACACGTCGCCGCAGCGGTCCACGCCTGGGCCTTTGCCGTACCACATGGCGAACACGCCGTCGTACTTGGCATCCTGGAACAGGTTGGTCTGCTGCGTGCCCCATACCGCAGTGGCGGCCAGGTCTTCGTTGATGCCGGGATTGAACTGGACATGGTGCGCGTCCAGGTGCTTCTTCGCTTTCACGGCCGTCATGTCGATCGAGGTGACGGGCGAACCGCGGTAGCCGGAAATGTAGCCGGCGGTGTTCAGGCCAGCTTTCAGGTCGCGCTCGCGCTGCATCATCGGCAGGCGGATCAGGGCCTGGGTGCCGGTCATGAAGGCGCGGCCGCGTTCCAGCGTCCATTTGTCGTCGAGCGAAATTTCGTGCTTCGGCTCGGCGTCGAGCTTGGACGGGTCTAGTGGTGCATTCATAGTAATTCCTTAAGCTGCGCTCTTGCTGGTGTCGGTCAGGACGCCGCGTTTGATCTGGTCCAGTTCAATCGATTCGAACAGGGCGCGGAAGTTACCTTCGCCGAAGCCCTGGTCGCCCTTGCGCTGGATGATCTCGAAGAAGATCGGGCCGATCACGGTCTGGGTGAAGATCTGCAGCAGCAGTTCGCGTTCGGTCTCGTTGCTGTGGCCATCGACCAGGATGCGCAGGCGGCGCAGTTCGTCGAGGTTTTCACCGTGGCCCGGCAGACGGCGGTTGATCAACTCGTAGTAAGTCTCGATGGTATCTTGAAAGATGATGCCGGTGTCGCGCAGCTTCTGTACCGAATCATAGATGTTGTCGGTGCCCAGCGCGATGTGCTGGATGCCTTCGCCATGGTACTGGTCGAGGTATTCGGCGATCTGCGACTTGTCGTCGGACGACTCGTTGATCGGGATGCGGATTTTGCCGCACGGGGACGTCATGGCTTTCGATTTCAGGCCCGTCAGCTTGCCTTCGATGTCGAAGTAGCGCACTTCGCGGAAGTTGAACAGGTTCTCGTAGAATTCGGCCCATTCCTTCATGCGCCCGCGGTGCACGTTGTGGGTCAGGTGATCGATGTAGGTCAGGCCGTTGCCGACCGGGTTCGCCTCGGCGCCAGGGATGGCCACGAAGTCGACGTCGTAGATGCTGATGTCGCCGATGGTGCCAGGAGCGGCGCCCGCGTTGGCGCCCTTGCCGCGCCAGCGGTCGACGAAATACAGCAGCGAGTCGCCCACGCCCTTGATGGCCGGGATGTTCAGCTCCATCGGGCCGTTCTTGTTATCGAAACCCCAGGCGCCCAGTTCGAGCGCGCGGCGGTAGGCAAACGCGGCGTCTTCCACGCGGATTGCGATGGCGCACACGGACGGGCCGTGGGTGCGCGCGAAACGCTGCGCGAACGAGTCTTTTTCTGCGTTGATGATGAAATTGATATCGCCCTGGCGGTACAGGGTCACGTCCTTGTGGCGATGGCGGGCGATGGCGGTAAAGCCCATCTGTTCGAACAGGGCGCCGAGCGCTTTTGGATCCGGCGCCGCGTACTCGACAAACTCGAACCCGTCGGTACCCATTGGGTTTTCCCAAGGCGTAAATTGCATGACAATCTCCTCATTTTAATAGCGCACAGTATAGTCCCGCAGGCAAAGCATTAAATTTCAAACTATGCCCACTCGCACGCGAATTGCGCAATATAATTGCGTGAAAATTCGCTTTAGTGAGGAAATATGCCAAAGATTGAGCTGGATAAAACAGATCGCAAAATCCTGTCCATTTTGCAACAAGATGGGCGGCTGTCGAACCAGGACGTGGCCGACCAGGTCAGCCTGTCGCCGTCGCCCTGTCTGCGCCGCATCAAGCGGCTCGAGGAAGCGGGCGTGATCCGCCAGTACGTGGCGCTGCTGGACGCGGCCCAGATCGGGCTCGGCCTGCTGGCGTACGTGAATGTGCGGCTGGAAAAGCACAGCGTCGGGGCCAGCAACGCGGCCGGCGCGCGCCGCGCGACCAGTTCGCCCCATGCCGATTTTGCGCTGTCGGTGGCCAATTGGCCTGAAGTGGTGGCCTGCTATGCGATGACGGGGGAGATGGATTATCTGCTGCGGGTGCACGTGGAAGACATGGACCACTTTTCGCGCTTCATGATGCAGACCTTGCTGAGCCACCCGGCGGTGGCCGACGTCAAGTCCAGCTTTGCGCTGCAGCGTATCAAGGACACCACGGCGCTGCCGCTGGTCTGAGGGTCAGGTCGGG
>JAZJXM010000039.1:0-33616 GCA_040390915.1 Pseudomonadota bacterium | reverse complement strand
CCCGACCTGACCCTAGCGTTTAAGGCCGAAAACTTTCTGGGCGAAGCGCTTGTTGGCCTTCAGGTTGTAATCGAGCGTGGCGACCTGCTCTTCCAGCGCTTCCTGCAGCATGGTGCCCGGATTGGCCGGCAGCAATCGCAGGTAGGCGTCAGCCTCGCCGCGCTCGCGCTGGATCTCCATGCCGGCTTTTTTGGCAATGTGCATCATGGTCTGGTTGGACGACAGGCAGTGCATATACAAGGTGTCGACATCCGAATTGCGGCAGTGGATGGCGCCGCGCTCGAACAATTTGGAGCCGATGCCCAGCCCGCGCGCGTTGGACGACACCGATACGCCGAATTCGGCCACCCGGTCCTTGGTGGTGGCGCCGCCGGCCGGGATTTTTTCCTTGGGCGCGAACGCCAGGTGCCCCACCGCCACCAGCCGGAACACCCGGTTGTACACCCCGTAGACCGAGTCGCGCGTGAAATCGATGCGCGCCACATAGGCCTGGACTTGCTCGTCGGGCAGCACGGTGCCAAACCTGAGTAAGCGGTCACTAGCGTCGAGCGCGAGGAAGTGCTTGAGCATGCGGCGGCGATCGCGTTCTTCCAGCTGCTTGACCAGCACCGCGCGGCGCGCCCTGGGAGCGCCCAGCAGACGCCGGTATATGCTTGAAAACATGTTCACCTCCAACTTTTGTGCATCGCACCAATCAACCCATTGTAGCGGATTGGCCAGGTGGAATTGGAGCGGGCACTCTAGCGGGCGGCCCCTCCCAGCGCGCCAGTTTGCCGAAGCAAATGCAGTTTTTCCCGCTCTGCTTGGCACTGTACATGGCTTGGTCGGCGTCGGCCAGCAATGCTTCCGAGCCCAGCTGATGGGCGTTGGAGATGCCGATGCTGGCCGAGATCGAGATCGGGTGGCCGGCCGCGTCGACGATGGAACGGATTTCCTCCAGCGCCAGTTCGGCCACCCGCAGCGCCCCCTCGCGCTCGCGCACCTCTTCCATCAGGATCACGAATTCGTCGCCACCCAGGCGCGCCAGCACGTCCTCCTTGCGCAGCTTGGCCTGGACCCGGCGCGCCACCAGCTGCAGCACCACGTTGCCGGTGGCGTGCCCGAACGTGTCGTTGACGGCCTTGAAGCCATCGAGGTCGATGAACATGACCACCACGCTGCCGTCGCGGCGCGCGGCGCGCATCAGCGCCCGCTCGAGCTGGTGGGTGAACTGGCCATAGTTGAACAAGCCGGTCAGCCCATCGTACATGGCCAGCCGCTCCAGCTGCGCGGACTTCGCTTCCAGGTCGGCGGTGCGCTGGGCCACGCGCCGCTCCAGTGTTTCGTTGGCCAGCGTCAGTGCGCGGTTGACCTGGCCGATGATGCTGTAGCTGCGCTGCAGACGGCGCGCGAACCAGCCCAGCAACAGCAGCAGCAACGCGCAATACACCGCCAGGTAACTGCGAAAGCGCTGGCGTTCGAGCAGCACCTGATCGAACGAGCGGCCGAACGCACTGGCCAGCCGGTCCATGGCGGCGCCGCTGGCGCTGTCGTCGATGCGCCGTTCGACCTGGGTTTCCAGCGCGCGATAGCGCACGATGGCGTGTGCATGGCGTTCGATTTCTTCCACCCGTTCGCGGATGGCGGGCGAAAACCAGGCGCGCAGCACCATGATCGCGCCCAGGTTGTGGCTGATTTTCACGCCCAGCATCGCTTCGGGCACCAGGTTGTAGCGCAGCAGGTCGGTGAGCAGGGTATTGAGCGCCGCGTCCAGCGCCAGCACGGTACGGGCCGGCACCAGCGCGCCTTCGATCCCGTTCAATTCGGTTTTCAGGTCGGTGATCGCGGGCGCAATGTAGGCCAGCGCATTGCGCAAAATCGCGTTTTGCGACTTGAACTGCTCGACCAGCTCCTCTTTTTCGTGCATCGCGCGCGTCAGGTCGCGGTAGGCGAAGCCGGCGTCCGGGCCGCGTGCCATCGGCAGCGCGAGCGCCAGCTGGTCGCGCAGCAGGTGCATGCGCGGCAGCGGCGCCGACAGCGCGTCGTAATCGGGACTGAGGCCGACGTGGGAGCGCAACAAGTTCACGTTCCATTCGGCGTCCAGCTGCTGCAGTTCGCGCAGCTTGAGGATGACCCGGTTCTGGGCATCGAGGTCGATCGCCTGCGTGCGGTTGTACAGGTAGCCGAGCGTCACGCTCAGCCCGGCCAGCAGCAGCGCCGCGGCAATGCGGCGCCGCACGCTCACGGCTGCGCTCCCGGTGGCGGCAGCATTTCGCCATTCAGCGTGTGCAGAAAGCGCACGATCTGGGCCTGGTCTGGCGCCGGCGCGGCGCGCCCAAGCTGATACTTGAACATGGCGCCGACCGCCTCGTCCAGCGTGGCCACCGACCCGTTGTGAAAATACGGCGCCGTGAGCGCCACGTTGCGCAGGCTGGGCACGCGGAACATGTGGCGGTCGGCCGGGTTGCCGGTCAATTCAAAGCGTCCCTGGTCGGCCGCGATGGCAGCCCCTGCGCCCAGCTCGCGCATGGCGCCGAATTTTTGGTACATATTGCCGCCGATGTTGATGCCCTGGTGGCAGGACACGCAGCCGTAGCGCTTGAATTTGGTGTAACCGGCCTTTTCGTCAGTCGACAGGGCGGCCTGGTCGCCGCGCAGGTAGCGGTCGAAGCGCGAAGGCGTCACCAGCAGGCGCACATAGTTCGACAGCGCATCCTGCACCAGCGCGGCGTCGACCGGCTGGCGATAGACGCGCAGGAAATGGGCGTCCATGAGCGGGTCGCCCGTCAGGCGCGAAGCCACCAGTTCCCATGCCTTTGGGGCGCCCATGGCATGCTCGATCATCTGGCCGGTGCCTTCGCTGCGGCCGATCCAGCCCTGGCGGAAGTTGAACGTGGCGTTGTAGATGCTCGGCGTATTGCGCGCCAAGAACAGGCCGCCTTCCGGCAAGGGGCGCGCATCGGCGCCACCGCGGCCGAGCTGGTGGCAGCTGGCGCAGCTCTGGTTGTTGTCGCGCGACAGGCGCAGGTCGTGAAACAGCATGCGGCCAAGCGCGGCGCGCGCAGGAACAGCCGCCGCGTTGACGGGCAAGGGACGGATCGGTTCTGCCAGCAGCGGCGCGGCGGCGCGGGCGGCGCCACTGGCGACCAGCAGCACGACGGCCAGGCGCGGGTAAAACGGCATGCGCTCCTCCATTCCGGGTCGCTGATACAAACCCGAGAATAGCAGGAATCGGCAATTATCCCTGTTCGGCTGGCGGCTCGCCGGCGGCCATGCGCAAGGCGGCCTTGACGGCCGAAATGCGGGCCCCGTGCACGGCCGCCGGAATCAAGGCGGTATTCTCGCCGCAGCCCTGCGCCACTGCGCCGGCATTGACGGCGCGCGCCGCGCCCAGCGCCTGCGACAGGTAGGCGCGCTGCGGATAAGGACGGGTGCGGAAATCGTCAGTGTCGCTGCCACGCCCGCGAAAGTCGCATTCGGCCGCCAGCAGCATCTGCTCGAAGCGTTGCGGCTTGCGAAACGCGTCGCAGCGCTCAAACAGCGTCACCAGCGTATTGGCGCGCAGCGCCTGCGCGCGGCTCACGTTGCCGTGTTCGCGCGCCGTCATGATGGCCAGTTCGCGGCAGTCATTCGGCACTTTCAGGCGCTTGCACACCGCCTCGATCGGCGCCAGGCCCAGCTCTTCGTGGCCGTGATGGCGCGGCCACGCTTCGGGTGGCGTGACGCCCTTGCCCAGGTCGTGCATCAGGGCCGCGAAGCGCACGCACAGGTCGAAATCGCGTTCGCCGGCGTAATCGATTACCAGCATCATGTGGACCCCGGTGTCGACTTCGGGATGGTGCGGCGGCGGCTGCGGCACGCCCCACAGCGCGTCCAGTTCGGGCATGATGCGCGCCAGCGCGCCGCACTCGCGCAGCACCGCCAGCATGCGCGAAGGCGTGCGCTCCATCAGGCCGCGCGCCAGCTCCTGCCACACGCGTTCGGGCACCAGCGCATCGACCTCGCCCTGTTCGACCATGGTGCGCATCAGCGCATTGGTTTCGGGCGCGACCGTGAAGTCGGGGAAGCGGGCCGCAAAGCGCGCCACCCGCAAAATGCGCACCGGGTCTTCGAGGAAAGCGTCCGACACATGCCGGAACACCTTGGCGCGCAAGTCGTCCTGGCCGCCGAACGGGTCAACCAGGCTGCCGTCTTCGGCGCGCGCAATCGCGTTGATGGTCAGGTCGCGCCGCACCAGGTCGTCCTCGAGCGTGACGTCGGGCGATGTGTGAAACACGAAGCCGCGGTAGCCGGGCGCCGTCTTGCGCTCGGTGCGCGCCAGCGCGTATTCCTCATGCGTGTCCGGATGCAGGAATACCGGGAAGTCCTTGCCGACCGGGCGAAAGCCCTGCGCCAGCATTTGCTCGGGAGTGGCGCCGACCACCACCCAATCGCGGTCCTGGACCGGGATGCCGAGCAAGGCGTCGCGCACCGCGCCGCCGACAATATACGTCTGCATCAAGGCGTGCCGTTGATTTCGTCGTCGTGGTGCGGCGCCATTTCGGTTTCGGCCAGCGCTTCGCTGACCCAGCGCGCCACGGCCGGGTGGGCCTGCATGCGGTCGCAATAGGCTTGCAGCGCGGGCGCCAGTGCCACCCCGTAAGTGCGAAAACGCATCACCACCGGCGCAAAGAAGGCGTCGGCGATCGAAAAGTCGCCGAACAGGAATTGGTGATGGCCGAAGCGCGACATGCACTCTTCCCAGATTTCGCTGATGCGGCCGATGTCGCCTTGCGCTTCGGGCGTGCGCCCGCGCCCGGGCAAGTGGCGGCGGATATCCATCGACATCGCGGTGCGCAGGCCGGCAAAGCCGGAATGCATTTCCGCCACCACCGAGCGCGCCATCGCGCGCGCGGCCACGTCTTGCGGCCACATGTGCTTTTCCTGGAACTGCTCGGCCAGGTATTCGCAGATCGCCAGGCTGTCCCAGATCGTGATGTCGCCGGCGATCAGCACCGGCACCCGGCCGGCCGCCGAAAATTCAGCGATTTGGGTGGCCGTTTCGGGCCGGTCGAGCAGCACCCGCACTTCACTGAACGGAATGCCGAAGGCAGTCATCGCAACCCACGGGCGCATCGACCAGGACGAATAATTCTTGTTGCCGATGACCAGCGTGAGGCCGGCCTTCTTGGCGCCTATCAGGGTTTGGGTCAGGGTCGGATCGAGTTCAGTTTGCATGGGTGGCAGGTTTGGCGTCGGTTAGCGTCCGGCTCGGGCGCGGAAGTCGTCGAAGCGCTCCGATGGCGACAGATAGCGCGGCGCCACCGCTTCGAGAGCCGTTAGTTTAATCCCTAATGCGCGCGCGGTGGTGGCCTGGATCACGGGATCGACGACGTTATCAACCTTCATCGAGTCGAGGTTATCGCGGCTCATGACCGGCTCGCCCGGCAGCAGCTCGAACAGGCGCGCTTCCATCTGCGCCAGCCAGTCGGGAATGGCAAACACCGGGCGCGGATAGCCGCTATAGCGCCCGGCAAGGCGCACCAGGTCGGCCAGCGTGTAGATGCGCGGGCCGCCCAGCTCGAACACCAGGTGGCGCGTCTTGAGGTTGCCCAGCGCGTTGACGAAGGCCTGCGCCACATCGCCCACGTAGACCGGCTGGAAATCGGTGTCGAAGCCGGCCAGCGGCACGCACGGCAGCCACTTTTGCAAGCGCGCGAACGTGGTCAGGAAGCGGTCACCCTCGCCGAACACCACCGACGGGCGGAAGATGGTGGCAGCCACGGTCGGCTGGGAACGGGCCGCCACTTCGCCGTCGGCCTTGGAGCGCTGGTACATCGACGGGCCGTTGGTGTCGGCGCCCAATGCGCTCATGTGCAGATAGCGCGGCACGCGCTGCGCGGCGCAGGCGGCCACGATGCGGCGCGGCAGTTCGACGTGGGCGCGCTTGAAATCGGGACCGTACGGCGTGCCCGGTCGCGACGACAGCCGGCCGACCAGGTTGATGGCGGCGTCGGCGCCTTCCACCAGCGCGCGCAGCACCGCGTCGTCGTGGATATCCGCTTCCACCACTTCCACGCGCGGCAAAGAGATCAGGTGCCGGGCGCGTTCGGCACGCCGGGTCGGCACGATCACGCGCGCGCCCTGCCCTGACAGGCGCGCCACCAGATGGGCGCCAATGAAGCCGGAGCCGCCAAACACCACTACCGTCATCTGTTTCATGGGTCCTCGATTCGTTAACAGGAATTAGGGAAGTTCGCCCGCCGGTGCGCTGCGCGGCGCGATCACGCCCAGTCGCGCCTTGAGCGACTGCGGCTTGTTGTCAAACAGGGCGGCGTAGTTGGTGGCGTTGGCCATCACGTTCTTGACGTAGACCCGCGTTTCCAGAAACGGAATCGACTCGGTGAAGATCGCCCCTTCCATCGGCTGCGCCAGCGTCGCGCGCCAGGCCCGCATGCGCCCCGGGCCGGCGTTGTAGGCAGCCGTGGCCAGCGGCTGCGAGCCGTCGGCATTGGCCAGCACCATGTTCAGGTAGTTGGTGCCCAACACCAGGTTGGTGTGCAGGTCGGACAGCTTGTCCTTGACGTAGTCGCCCAGGCCGATCTTGCGCGCCACGAATTTGGCGGTGGCCGGCATCACCTGCATCAGGCCGGACGCGCCGGCCGACGAGCGCGCATCCATGATGAAGCGCGACTCCTGGCGGATCAGGCCATACACCCAGGATTTGTCGAGGCCCAGTTGCAAGGTGGCCGGACTGAGGATGTCATTGTGCGGCGACGGGAAGCGCTGGGTGTAGTCGAACTGGGTGCGGGTGCGCTCGGAGGTGTGCACCATGCGGTCGAGAATGTCATTCCTGCGCGCGAATTCGGCGGCCGCGATCAATTCGCGCTCGCTCATCTTGCGCAGCTCCCAGTTCCATTCGCGCGTGCCTTCGGGGCGCAGGCGCAGGCTGAACAACTTGAGCGCGCGGCGCAGGCCCGGGTTGCTGGCCATGGGGGCGATTTCTTCGGCCGTCAATGCGGGGCCGGGCGGCGGGATCGTGATCAACTGGCCCAGTTCTTCCAGCGCCAGCTGGCCGTAAAAGCTGCTCTGGTCGGCGATGCGCTGGTACATGGCCGGCGCCGCTTCGGGTGGCGAGCTGGCGTCGGCCTGCATCGCGCGCGCCATCCAGTAGGTCCAGGCGGGCTGGCTGCGCAGCGCCCCCGGCATCTCGTTGATCGCCGCGCGCACCGCTTTCCAGTCTTTGTTACGCAGCGCGATGCGGGTCTTCCATTGCACCTGTTCGGTGGTCAATGGCGCGCCGCTGCTTTTCTGCCAGTAGTCCCAGGCTTCCGGGTCGAGCTTGAGCGAGGCCGCATGCGCGATCACGGCCCAGCCGATGGCCTGCTCCTGCGGCGTCAATTGCGACAAGTTTTTGTGGAAGGCCACCAGCGCCAGCTTCTGGCTTGAGCGCGCCATGCGGCCGATCGCGATCAGGTAGATTTCGTGTTCGGCGCGGCTGGCGCCGACCCCGCGCGCCATGGCCAGCGCCGGCAGGTCGACCGCTTGCGCGGCGCGCGTGTCGGAGGCGCCGAGCAGCGCCGCGGCGCGCTTGGCCGGGCCGGTGGAGCCGGTTTCGCCGGCCAGGCGCAGCTGCGCCAGCAGGTCGCTGGTGTCAAACTGGCCCGCTTGCGCCAGCGCCGCCACCAGGGCGTTGCAGGCGTCGCCGTAGCCCGGGGGGCTGATCAACAGGCTGCGCGCTTCGTCGGCCACCTTCTCGCCGCGCGCAATGCGCGCCATCAGCGCGTAGCAGCGCACCTGGGTGTCGTCATTGAGCACGAACAGCGGGTACTGCTGATCGAAATTGATCCAGTCGCGCGCGCGCCCCAGTTCCAGCAGCCAGTCGTCGCGCAGACGGTCGGCGATCGCCGTGCCCTTGTAGCGGGCCAGGAAGGCGCGCACTTCGTCGGCCGATGCGGCGGCCAGGCGCGGCTTGAGGCGGAAATAATCGACGTAAGACGGGATCACGTACTGCCCCAGGCTGGCCGCATAAGCCTCGGCGCGGTTGGCGTCGCCGGCGCGCGCGGCCTCGCGCAGCATGCCGAAGGCGTCGTCGCCGGGATGGGGGTCGGTGGCGTTGGGCAGTTGCACCAGCACTGGCGGCGGCGCGGCCACCACCGGCTGTGGCTGGGCCAGGACCGGCAGCACGCTGGCGCCGGCGAGTAAGACGCCGGCAAACAATTTCGGCAAGAACATCAGTATGCAACTCTCTCTTTGTGCTTCATTTTGACCATGACCGGCCAATCAAGAATACCATGCGGGGATGCGGCGCAACAGTGCGCCTGCCAACACACGACATGCATGGACACTTCCAAGACAATTTTACGCACCACGCTCAAGCTGGCGCTGGCGCAACTCGATCCGGCCGTCAAGGCCCAATGGGATGCGGCGATGTCCGCGCAGGTAGTGGCCTGGTGGCATATTGCGCGCCCGCCTGTGCTGGCGGTGTTCTGGCCGCTGCCGGGCGAACCGGATTTATCTCCGGCCTTTGCGCAACTGGCCGAGTATGGCGTGCAGCTGGCGCTGCCGGTGGTGATCGAGCGTCACCAGGCGCTCGCGTTTGCCGAATGGGTGCCGGGCGAAGCGATGCTGGCCGATCGCATGGGGGTCGCGGTGCCGGCCGAGCGACGCATGATGGCGCGTCCGCCATCGCTGCTGATTCCCTGCCTGGGCTTCAACGCGCAGCGCTATCGGCTCGGTTACGGCGGGGGATTTTACGACCGTACGCTGGAACAGCAGCCGCGCCCGCTGACGGTGGGCGTCGCGTACGCCTGCCAGCTGGTGCAGTTTGTCAGCGCAGCGCATGACGTTGCGCTGGACTTGATCATCACCGAAGCATAGTTCGGAATATGAACTTGCATATTATTTATACTGAAACGGATACGCTCAAAAGTGCTATGGGTACCCGCCTGCGCGGGTACGACGAGCGGACGGTCAGGCTTTGACCAGGCGCTGCCACAAGGCCGTCGTTGCCGCGGCCTGGTTCATGCTGTAGAAGTGCAGCCCTGGCGCGCCACCTGCCAGCAAGCGTTCGCACAATTGCGTCACCACATCCAGGCCGAAGGCCTTGATCGAGGCGCTGTCGTCGCCGAAACTGGCCAGTTTCAGACGCACCCAGCGCGGGATTTCCGCGCCGCACATGTCGGAAAAGCGCATCAGCTGCGTGTAGTTAGTGATCGGCATGATGCCCGGCACGACCGGCACCGTGATGCCCAGCTTGCCGACCTGGTCCATGAAGGCGAAATACGCGTCGGCGTTGTAGAAATACTGGGTGATGGCGGCGTTGGCGCCAGCGCCGATCTTGCGCGCGAAATTTTGCAAGTCGTCCTGCGGCGAGCGCGCTTGCGGGTGCACCTCGGGATAGGCCGCCACTTCGATGTGGAACCAGTCGCCGGTTTCCTGGCGGATAAATTCGACCAGCTCGTTGGCGTAGCGCAGTTCGCCGCCGCCGCCGTAACCGCTGGGCAAGTCGCCGCGCAGCGCCACCAGGCGCCGGATGCCGTGCGACTTGTAGCGCTGCAAGATCTCGCCGATCTGCGCGCGCGAACCGCCCACGCAGGAAATATGGGGCGCGCCCACATGGCCTTCGCTCAGGATTTCCAGCACCGTGTCCAGGGTGCCGCTCTGGGTGCTGCCGCCGGCGCCAAACGTCACCGAAAAATATTTCGGGTCGAGCTGGGCCAGCTTGGCGCGCGCCACGCGCAGTTTGTCGGCGCCTTCCGGCGTTTTGGGCGGATAAAATTCGATGCTGAAATTATGCGAGTCCATCATTTTTTCAGGAGTAAAGTCGACAGCGCCCATGAAATGATGCTGTACAGGAGAGAAGCGAGCATGGCGTAAAAGAAGCTATCCACATGGAAGCCACGGACCAGGTTGGCGACGGCCCAGAACAGCAGTCCGTTGATCACCAGGATAAACAAGCCGAGCGACAACACCGTCACCGGCAGCGTCAGCAACACCAGGATCGGGCGCAGCAGCGTGTTGACCAGGCCCAGCACCAACGCAGCCACGATTGCCGTGCCGAAATCGGGAAGGTGGACGGATTTCATCAGGAAAGGCAGGGCGAACAGCGCCAGGGCGTTGATCAACCAGGTAAGCAGTAGACGCATGGGATAGGTGCCAGTCAAAAGTTGGTCGCAACGGCGCCGCCCCGAAGGACGGCGCCATCATGGATCAATAACGGTAGTGGTCAGGCTTGTAAGGGCCTTCCTTGTTGACCGTGATGTAAGCGGCCTGCTCGTCGGTGAGGACGGTCAGTTGCGCGTTGAGCTTTTTGAGCTGCAGGCGCGCCACTTTTTCATCCAGATGCTTGGGCAGCACGTACACGCCGACCGGGTATTTCTCGATGTGCGAGTACAGCTCGATCTGGGCGATGGTCTGGTTGGCAAACGACGAGCTCATCACGTACGACGGGTGACCGGTGCCGCAGCCCAGGTTCACCAGGCGGCCTTCGGCCAGCAAGATGATGCGCTTGCCGCTTGGGAAGATCACATGGTCGACCTGCGGCTTGATGTTGTCCCACTGGTACTTCTTGAGGGAAGCGACATCGATCTCGTTGTCGAAGTGGCCGATGTTGCACACGATGGCCTGGTCCTTCATGGCCAGCATGTGCTGCTCGGTGAGGATATGGTAGTTGCCGGTGCAGGTAACAAAAATGTCGCCGTGTTCGGCCGCGTAATCCATGGTCACCACGCGGTAACCTTCCATGGCTGCCTGCAGCGCGCAGATCGGGTCGATTTCGGTGACCCAGACCTGGGCCGACAGCGCGCGCATGGCCTGGGCCGAGCCCTTGCCGACGTCGCCATAACCGGCGATGACGGCGACCTTGCCGGCGATCATAACGTCGGTGGCGCGCTTGATGCCATCGACCAGCGACTCGCGGCAGCCGTACAAGTTGTCAAACTTGGACTTGGTGACCGAATCGTTGACGTTAATGGCCGGGAACGCCAGCTTGCCTTCCTTGTGCATCTGGTACAAACGGTGCACGCCGGTGGTGGTTTCCTCGGTCACGCCCATGATCTGGGGCAGACGCTTGGAATACCAGTTGGCATCCTTGGCCAGGTGTGTCTTGATCGAATTGAACAGGCAGATTTCCTCTTCCGAACCCGGCTTGGCCAGTACCGACAGGTCGGTCTCGGCGCGCGTGCCCAGGTGCAGCAGCAAGGTGGCGTCGCCGCCATCGTCGAGGATCATGTTGGAATAGACCGGCTGGCCGGCATCCATTGGCCACTCGAAAATGCGGTGGGTGTAATCCCAGTATTCGTCCAGCGTTTCGCCCTTGACCGCGAACACCGGGGTGCCGGCGGCAGCGATGGCGGCGGCGGCGTGGTCCTGGGTCGAGTAGATATTGCACGAGGCCCAACGCACCTTGGCGCCCAGCGCTTCCAGGGTCTGGATCAGCACCGCGGTCTGGATCGTCATGTGCAGCGAACCGGTGATGCGCGCGCCCTTCAATGGCTGGGCGGCGGCGAATTCCTCACGGATTGCCATCAGGCCCGGCATTTCGGTTTCAGCGATCTTGATTTCCTTGTCACCCCAGGCGGCCAGGGAGATGTCGGCGATGTGGAAGTCCTGCGAAGATTTGAGTACGGCGTTCATCACGCCCTCCTTTCTTTAGAAAAAAGTAACGTGAGCGCAGTTGCGGTGAATGTTCCGAGCCTGGCGAATGTGTGTTTTCGTCGCAACGCTCCTCGGAACGGACAAGTGTAGCAGCTTCTGGCCTTGCCTGCCAGACACCAGTGCCGAGGGTCAGAACGAGTCCGACACCTTACAATTTAAATGGTAGACCCTCGTTGCTGACTTAGGAGAGGCCGGCTTCGGCGCGCAGCAGCGCCACTTTGTCGGTGCGCTCCCACGTGAACTCGGGCTCTTCGCGGCCGAAGTGGCCGTAGGCGGCGGTCTTTTGGTAGATCGGACGCAGCAGGTCGAGCATCTGGACGATGCCTTTCGGACGCAGGTCGAAGTGTTCCATGACCAAAGCGGCAATCTTGTCATCGGGGATGACGCCGGTGCCTTCGGTGTACACGGTGATGTTGATCGGCTTGGCCACGCCGATCGCGTAGCTGACCTGCACCTGGCATTGGCGCGCCAGGCCGGCCGCAACAATATTCTTGGCCACGTAGCGCGCCGCGTAGGCTGCCGAGCGGTCCACTTTGGACGGGTCTTTGCCAGAAAACGCGCCGCCGCCGTGCGGGGCTGCGCCGCCGTAGGTGTCGACGATGATCTTGCGCCCGGTCAGGCCGCAGTCGCCTTGCGGGCCGCCAATGACGAAGCGCCCGGTCGGGTTGACCAGGTAGCGCGTGCCCTTGAGCCATTCGGCCGGCAGCACTTTCTTGATGATTTCTTCGATCACCGCTTCTTCGATCTGGGCATGGGTCACTTCCGGCGCGTGCTGGGTCGACAGCACCACCGTGTCGACGCCGACCGGACGGCCATCCACGTAGCGCAATGTCACTTGCGATTTGGCGTCCGGGCGCAGCCACGGCAAACGGCCATCCTTGCGCAGTTGCGACTGGCGCTCGACCAAGCGGTGCGCGTAGTGGATCGCCGCTGGCATCAGTTCGGCCGTTTCGTCGCAGGCGTAGCCGAACATCAGGCCCTGGTCGCCGGCGCCCTGGTCCAGGTCGAGCCCGGCGCCTTCATCCACGCCCTGGGCGATGTCGGGCGATTGCTTGTCGTAGCACACCATCACGGCGCAGCCGCGGTAGTCGATGCCGTAGTCGGTGTTGTCGTAGCCGATACGTTTGATGGTCTCGCGCGCGACCTGGATATAATCGACGTTGGCAAACGTCGTGATTTCGCCCGCCAAGACCACCAGCCCGGTGTTGCACAGGGTTTCGGCGGCGACGCGCGCTTTCGGGTCTTGCTCGAGGATGGCGTCAAGAATCGCGTCGGAGATCTGGTCCGCGACTTTGTCGGGGTGACCTTCGGAAACGGATTCGGACGTGAAAAGATAATCGTTTGACATGCATAACTCCTGTTACTGTTTCTGAACAAGTCGCAGTAACCGGGTTGCCTGCGACGCTTTAGCGACATTTATATTCCGCTTCGCAAGTTGTCTATTAACTCGGCGGATCCTGCATACGTGGTATTTTACGCTCCTTAAGAAATTTTGGTCAGGCAACTGCCTTTTATTCCACGCCGCTCAAACCTATGCTCGTCTTTTTTTTCCGTCTGTTGTCAAAGCTCCCATTGCCCCTGTTGCACCTGCTGGGCAGCGCCCTCGGCTGGGTGGTCTACCTCACCGCGCCCGCCTACCGGCGGCGCTTGCGCGACAATCTGCGCGGTGCCGGTTTCGGCCAGCACCTGCACGGCGCGATTGCCGAAGCGGGCAAGGCGATCGTCGAGCTGCCTTTCGTCTGGTGCGCCGATCCGGCCCGCGTGGCGGCCCTGGCGACCGAAGAAAACTGGGAGGTCGTCCAGGCGGCGCTTGACCGCCAGCAGGGCATCTTGTTCCTGACCCCGCACCTGGGCTGCTTCGAGATCACGGCCCAGCAGATCGCGCTGCGCACCTCGCTCACCGTCATGTACCGCCCGCCCAAAAAGGCCGCGCTCAAGCCGCTGATCGAGGGCGCCCGCGCGCGCCACAACCTGCATCTGGCGCCGGCCAACCTGTCGGGCGTGCGGATGTTGGCCAAGTGTCTCAAGCGCGGCGAGCCGGTCGGCGTGCTGCCGGACCAGGTGCCGCAAGAGGGCGAAGGCGTGTGGGCCCCGTATTTCGGGCGCAGCGCCTACACCATGACGCTGCCGGCCAAGCTGGCCCAGCTGGGCAAGGCCTCGATCGTGCTGGTGTATGCCGAGCGCCGCCCGGGCGGGGCTGGCTATATCGTGCGTTTCGTGCCGTTCGACGAGGCACTCGACGGCAGCGCGGCCGAGCAGGCCGCTACCATCAACCGCGCCATGGAACAGCTGATTGCGCGCTGCCCGGCCCAGTATTTCTGGAGTTATAACCGTTACAAGCAGCCGGAAGGCGTGGCCGGCCCAGACGCGCAGGCTGCCGCATGAGGGTCTTGCTCGCACTGATGTGGCTGCTGCACTGGTTGCCACTGCCGCTGCTGGGGCGTTTCGGCAGCGCCATCGGCAGCCTGCTGTTCATGCTGCTCAAGAAGCGGCGCCATATTGCACTGACCAATCTGCGCATGTGCATGCCCGAGCTGAGCGAGGAGGCGCGGGTGCGCCTGGCGCGCCAGCATTTCCAGTCATATTCGCGCAGCGTGTGGGAGCGCGCCATCCTGTGGTGGGCGCCGCAGTCGCGCTTGCGCCGCCTGATCCAGGTCGCCCCCGGCGTGCCGCTGGCGCAGCTGCAGGCCGGCCCGGTCATCCTGCTGTGCCCGCACTTCGTGTGCCTCGATGTGGCGGGCGTGGCGGTCATGCTCGAATCGAGCTTGTGTTCCATTTATGCCCAGCAAAAAAACAAGGCGTTCGATGACGTGCTGCGGCGCGGACGGTCGCGGTTTCGCCCGGTCCAGCTGTTCTCGCGCAAGGATGGCGTCAAGCCGATCATTCGCGCGATGCGCGAGCATGTGCCGTATTTCATGCTGCCGGACATGGATTTCGGCGCCAAGGATGCCGAATTTGTGCAGTTCTTCGGCATTCCGGCTGCCACGCTGACCGCGCCCGGGCGCATCGCCGCCGCCACCGGCGCTGCCGTGATCCCCGTGGTGGCCACGTTCTTGCCCGATTATGCGGGGTGGAAGGTGACGTTCTACCCGGCCTGGGAGAATTTCCCGGGCGACGACATGGCGCTCGCTGCGCGCCGCATGAACGCCTTCATCGAGGACCGGGTGCGCGAGGCCCCGGCCGAATATTTCTGGAGCCACAAGCGCTTCAAGACCCGCCCGCCAGGCGAACCTTCGCCCTATATCAAGCACTAAAATTCCTCGGATTTTGCTTTATACTTGGTAATATGAAACTCAAATTTACCAAGATGCATGGCGCCGGCAATGACTTCATTGTGATAGACGCCATCAACCAGCACGTCGAGCTCAGCGCGGCCCAATGGCAGCGCCTGGGCGACCGGCGTTTTGGCATCGGCGCCGACCAGATCCTGGTGGTGCAGCAGCCCACCAGCGCCGATTGCGATTTCCGCTACCGCATCTTCAACCAGGACGGCGGCGAAGTCGAACAGTGCGGTAACGGCGCGCGCGCCTTCGTCAAGTTCGTCACTGAAAAAGGCTTGACCACCAAGTCGGCGATCCGGGTCCAGACCATGAAGGGCATCATCACGCCGCGCCTGGAAGCCGATGGCGCCATCACGGTCGACATGGGCGCGCCCGTGTTCGCACCAGGCCAGGTGCCGTTTGACGCCGATGGCTTGGGCGGCTGGGCCGAGGGCGAAGAAACCGTGTACCCGCTGGCGGTCAAGATTGATGGCGCCAGCAAGACGCTGTTCATGTCGGTGGTATCGATGGGCAATCCGCACGCGGTGCAAATCGTCGACGATGTCGAGCGCGCGCCGGTGGAACAGGCCGGGCCCCAGATCGAGCAGCTGGCACGCTTTCCGAACCGGGTCAATGCCGGCTTCATGCAGGTAGTTGACCGTCACCATATCCGGCTGCGCGTGTACGAACGCGGCGCCGGCGAAACGCTGGCCTGCGGCACCGGCGCGTGCGCGGCGGTGGTGGCCGGCATCCGGCGCGGCATGCTCGATTCGCCGGTGCGGGTGAGCGCGCGCGGCGGCGCGCTGTCGGTGGCCTGGGATGGCGCCGGCGCGCCCGTATTTCTGAGCGGACCGGCCGTGACGGTATTCGAAGGCGAAATAGAAATCAACACCTAGGCGGTTCTAGGCCGCCAGTTCCAGCGCGACCTCTTCGCCTGCCACTGCGCCCGGCAACACCGTCTTCAAGCGATACAGCCGTTGCCGGTAATTGCCTTCCGGCCCGGACGGGCCGCCCTGCGCGCCCCCGAACAGGCGCACGATCTCGTCCAGCGCGCGCCGCTCCTGCACCGATCCCAGCACCACCAGGCGCCGCTTGCTGCGCCCATAACTGCCGCGAATATCGATCACCAGGCAATGCCCCTGGTCGGCCGCTGCCACGTCCAGCAGCAGCGCTTCGGCCCGGCTGAGCCGGAACAGCGCGGCCAGTTGCAAGCGCGCCGCCAGCAATGGATGGCTGATGGCCAGCGCCGGCGGCGCCTGCGCGGCCAGCGCGCAAAAACCGTCGGCACTGCGCGGCGCGATCTTGTGCAGCATTGCCGCCGCTTGGGTACAGCCCTGGGCCGCGGCCTTTTGCAGCCAGTACGCGGCGCGCACGTCATTGCTGGCGTTTTCACGGCGCGCGCGCCAGGCGATGCTGCCGCACTCGAGCTGGGCGTCGCGGTAACCCATCTCGGCTGCGCGCTCCAGGTAGCGCTGGGCATCGGCCACATTGCGCTGCGAGAATTCAGGCTTGATATAGATACGCGACAGCGCATACCAGGCTTGGGCCAGGCCCTGCTCGCCAGCCAGCGCCAGCCAGCGGATCGCCTTCTTGAAGTTGGCCGAGCCGGCGCCCACGGCGATGCGCTTGCCGTCGACCAGCATGCGCGCCTGCCACAGGCCGAGCGCCAGCTGGGCCTGGGCGTCGTTTTCGGCAGCCGCGACCTGCCACAGCTGGCGCGCTTCGTCGGCGCCGTCGGCGCTGTCGGCCAGCACCTGGGCACAGCGCGAGATCAGGGTAACGTCAGGCGGGGCCAGGGTCGCCGGCGGCGCGCCTGGCGTGCCCTGGCTCAGCGTCCGCGCCAGCGGCAAAGCACGCTCCAGATAGCGCTTGCGCTCGCCAGCCTGCCACAGGCTGTCAAGCAAAGACGGGCGTGCCACGTCCGCCTGGCGCGCTGGCGCCAAGCCATGGTCGGGCGCGCGCCGCAGCCAGCGCTCGCTCGCCTCATGGCGCTCGGGCGCCGCCGCCCCGCCTTTCTGGTAGCGCGCATACAGCCATTGGGCGTCGGGCACGCCGGCGCGGGCCGCGCTTTCGAGCGCGCGCAGGGCCTTGGCGCGGCGCGCCGGGTCCGGCGCCGTGCTGGCCGCCGGTTCCAGCGTCAGCTGGGCCAGCACCATGCCGGCGCGCGTAACCCCGGCGTCAAAAGCACGCTCGTACCATTGCGCCACCGGACGCGTGCTCTGCAAGGCCAGTTCGAGCGGGATATGGGCGCCGATCAGCTCACACGCCTGGTTGCAACCTTGCTGCGCGGCACGATCGAGCCAGTGCAGCGCGGTCGGCAAGCTCTTGGGCAAGCCGGCACTGCCATACAGGTACAAGCGCCCCAGGGCGAGCTGGTCTTCGGGGCGGCCGCCACGCGCGCCACGGATGAGTCCTAGTTCTTCGCGATTTGCCATCGTGTTCGATCACCTGGTCCGTTAGGGGGAAGTGGGAGTGCGATCAAAGTCTACGTGAGGGCCGCCGCCGCTTAGCGGCAACCTCACCATTTGTTGATTTTGCACAAACCTGGCCTGCGCTAACGTCTAGGAATTTGATTGCAAGAAGCGCAAAGTCGCGCTCTTTGGCCTGTATTGGCGTGAAGTCGGCGTTTCATAAATACAACAGCAAACGTGGAATTAGTGGCTGTTGACCAATCCGAGCGCTCATAATTAGCCATCTCGTCAATGTTGAGGCCGCTTGCAACTAAAGTTTACCCATCCCGGGCGTTCAGTCATTTCAACCCCCTCAATGCCCCAGGATTTCGCATGATTCACTTAGATCGACTTATTAAGGACTCAGCTACATGAAAAAATCACTTCTGGCAGTCGCGTTGTTGGGCGCCTTCGCTGGCGTAGCGCATGCACAATCTTCCGTCGTCATCTACGGCAACCTGGACCTGGGCATGATCAAGCGCACCGACCAGACGCTGGCCATCGGCAAGCGCGCCAACAACACACTGGGCTTCAAAGGCACCGAAGACCTTGGCAATGGCCTGAGCGCAATTTTTCAGCTGGAAACCCGCTACGAGCCGGACACCGGCACCAATGAAAGCGTCACCCGTCCGCTGTTCCAGGGCCAGACCCGGGTCGGCCTGACTGGCGGCTTTGGCACGCTGCGCATTGGCCGCGGCCTGACCGCGTTCCAGGAAACAAGCATCGCGTTCGAGCCGTTCCATGGCATTCCTTCGCCAGCCGGCTTCCAAGCCGACATGATGGTGGGCGGCTACGACTCCGATCGACTCGGTACGCCTGGCAACTCGCGCAATCGCTTCTCGAACGCACTGTGGTACAACTCGCCTGAATTCATGGGCATCCAGATCAACACCACGATCGCCTCCAAGGAAGCCGGCGGCAATACCGTCGCCATCCCGGGGCGCGGCATCGGCGGCGGGCCGCAGTACGGCATCAATGCACCGGCTTCGGCCAATCCGTACTCGATCAGCGCCACCTGGAAAAACGGTCCTGGCGCGATCATGCTGGCAGCTGAACGCAACGCCATCGAAACGACCGTCAAGTCGGTCGCAGGCTACGTCTTCGTCAACCCGGCCACGAAGCTGATGTTCTCGATTACCCGGCAAAATCTGGAGCACACCAAGCTCACCGACCAGAACGTGCGCGCCTGGGTCGTCGGCGCCAACTACACGATGGGTGCAGGCAAACTGCTGGCCGGTTACGGACAGAAGAACGCCGATGGCGAGGCGAAGGTCAAGCAGCTGTCCATTGGCTATGAATACAGCCTGTCCAAGCGCACCTATATCTACACCGACCTGTCGAACAAGAAAGGCGTGGTCGTGGGGGGCAAAAACAGCATCAACCATCTCGACCTGGGTATCAATCACGCATTCTGATCCGCTTGAGTTTGTCATGGGGCGAAGCCAGGATTTCCTGCTTCGCCCTTGTTACGCCCGCAAGCTGTGTACCCACCTGTTCGGAACACCAACGCTTTGTGTCATTTCCGCAACCGCACATCAATCCACTTGCAGGCTTTCTGTACAAGCTTGCCGAACGATGGCATATTGGTCAAAAGCGAATTAGTACGCACGTTCGTTTTTACATAAAATTCATCCTGGAGACGCAATGAAAACAAAATTACTCGCTGGTGTTATCGCTACCTGTTTCGCAGCCCCCGTATTGGCCCAATCCAGCGTCCAGATCTATGGCATTGCCGACGCTGGCATCATGAAAACCCAAGGCGAAAAAGCAAAAATCGTCAGCGGGATTGCCGACGGTTCGCGCTTGGGCTTTAAAGGTACCGAAGACATTGGCGGTGGTTGGAAGGCGATCTTCAATCTGGAAGCGCGTATCGAACTCGATACCGGCACCCAGACCCCGGCCCTGATCAACAACAACGACGGCGCCTACCTGCTCAAGGGCATGGACGCGTTCAACACCGTCCCGGGCCTGATGCCCAAGCTGCGCGATGGCTTTCGCACCAACGGCCTGGCAGCAGTGAACTCGGAAAAAGCGTTGTTCGACCGTACCGCCATGGTCGGCCTGATCACCCCGGTCGGCGCAGTGCTGCTGGGCCGCATGTACACCCCTGGCTACGAAGTGTTTGCCGCGGCTGACGCCTTCGAAAGCGGCACCGCTGGCACCTGGGGCGGCATCACGGGCGGCACCGCCGGCTTCACCTCGCTGGGCGCGGACATCCGCTCGCAAAAATCGATCCAGTACCGGATCGCCAAGAACGGCTTCGGCGGCTCGCTGATGTACGGCTTCAAAGGTTCGGGCTACGTCGGCCGCTACAACAAATTCCAGGGCATGGCGCTGACCTACAAGGCCAACGGCTTCGACATCGGCGTGGCGCATAACCGCGGCTACGACCAGAACGACAACAAGAGCCTGACCACGACCACCATCGGCGGTTCGTACACGATGGGCGAAAAATTCAAGTTCTTCGCCGGCTACCATGACCAGAAGAACGAGCATTCGGTCCTGCTGAAAGACTATATCGGCAACTGGGACGACAAAGTTGCACCGAACCTGGCAGGGCTGGGCGCGCCACTGGCCACCGCACTGCGCAATATCTTTGTCAACAACATGACCAAGAACACGCAGATCGACGCCAGCAGCTTGCAGCTCGGCATGCACTACCGTATCGGTTCGGGCCGCATCATGGCATCGGTGGCACGCCAGAACGACCGTTCGGCATCCAATAGCGACGCCACCCTGGTCGCCATCGGTTACGACTACAACCTGTCCAAGCGCACCGACGTCTACACCGTGCTGGCCAATATCGCCAACCAGAACGACGGCCAGTACACGCCAGGCGCAGCTGGTTCGCCAGGCGGCTTTGGCAAAGTGGTAGGCGAAGACACCCGCGCCATCCAGGTCGGCATCCGTCACCGTTTCTGATCGTCCTGACGCAGCCTCCCAAAAAGACGCCTTCGGGCGTCTTTTTTTATGGGGCCGCTGGCCCGCCTCGGTTAGAATTGCGCTTATCTCACAGACCGACTCGATCGAAGACCTCAATGACCGCAACACTGGACTCCACCGCCGTCGCCAGCTACCTGGCCGACAACCCCAATTTCTTCGAAGAACACGTTGGCCTGCTGGGCCAGGTGCGCCTGGCCAGTCCGCTGACGGGCAAGGCCGTGTCGCTGCAGGAACGCCAGATGGAAGTGATGCGCGACAAGTACAAGGCGCTGGAACTGCGCATGTCCGAACTGATCCGGCTGGCGCAGGACAATGCCAACATCGCCAACAAATTCCACGCCTGGACCCAGGGCTTGCTCAAGGCCGGCCAGGCTAGCCAGATGCCGGGCGCGGTGGCCGACGGCCTGCGCACCGGCTTCGCGGTGCCGCAAGTGACCTTGCGCCTGTGGGGTCTGGGCGGCGAACACGCTGACGCCTGGTATGTGAACGGCGTCTCGGAAGACGCGCGCCTGTTCGCCAGCAGCCTGCTGGCGCCTTACTGCGGCAGCAACCACGACTTCGAAGCGGTGCGCTGGCTGGACGACGCGGCCAGCGTGGCCTCGACCGTGATCCTGCCGCTGCGCAGCGCCGGCAGCGCCTTCGGCCTGTTGATCATGGGCTCGCCCGACCCGGAGCGCTTCACCGCGCACATGGCCACCGACTTCCTGATCCACATCGGCGAAACCGCCAGCGCGGCCCTGTCCGCCCTGCGCGCCTAGCCGCACGCCCAATGGAAGGCAGCGCCGCCAACGAAGACTGGAGCGCGCGCTACCTGTCGCAGCTGGCCACCCAGCGCCAGCTGTCGCCCCATACCATTGCCGCCTACCGGCGCGACCTCGACCAGCTGGCGACGCTGCTGAACGGCGCCGCCTGGCCCAGCGTGGTGCACGCCGACATCCGCCGCCTCGCCTCCAAACTGCATGCCCAGGGCCTGGCGGCGCGCTCGATCGCCCGCAAGCTGTCGAGCTGGCGCGGCTTTTTCGCGTGGCTGGCGCGCGACACCGCGCTCGCCGCCAACCCGGTCGAGGCGGTGCGCGCGCCCAAGCGCGCCCGCTCGCTGCCGCGCGCGCTGTCGGTCGACGACGCGGTGCACCTGGTGGCCACGCCCTCGCACGCCCACGCCAGGCCGGAACCGGCCGACCTGTGCAACCACGCCATGTTCGAGCTGATGTATTCGAGCGGACTGCGCGTGTCCGAACTGGCTGGTCTCGATACCATGCATGTCAAGGGCGTTTCGCTGGGCTGGATCGACCTGGCCGAGCGCGAAGTGCTGGTCACCGGCAAGGGCAACAAGATGCGCAAGGTCCCGGTGGGCGCGCACGCGCTGGCGGCGCTGCAAGCCTGGCTGGCCGTGCGCCCGGCGCCGCTGGACGGCTCGCACGCGCTGTTCCTGTCCACCCGCGCCACCCGCATCACGGCGCGCGTGATCCAGCTGCGCTTGAAAGCCCACGCGCTGCGGGTCGGCACTGCCGTCAACGTCCATCCGCACGTGCTGCGCCACTCGTTCGCCTCGCACCTGCTGCAATCGTCGGGCGACTTGCGCGCGGTGCAGGACATGCTGGGCCACGCCAGCATCACCTCGACCCAGGTCTATACTGCACTCGACTTCCAGCACTTGTCCGCTGTATACGACCAGGCGCATCCGCGGGCAAAATCAAAGTAATACTGATACACATCAACACTGGTGGAGGCAATTGGAAGCAATTGCCGAATTGCGGCATAATCGCTCGATTATTCGACGCCCTACCCTAGAGATATCATGGCCCTCATTCCCAGCACCATCCTGACCGGTTTTCTTGGCGCAGGCAAAACTACCCTGCTCAACCGCATCCTGCGCGAGGATCACGGCTTGAAAATCGCCGTCATCGAAAACGAGTTCGGCCAGGAAAACATCGACAACGAGATCCTGGTGCAAGACAGCGGCGAACAAATCGTCGAAATGAACAATGGCTGCATCTGCTGCACCGTGCGCGGCGACCTGTTCGTGGCGCTGACGTCGCTGGCGGAAAAACGCGCCGCCGGCGAACTCGATTTCGACCGCATCATCATCGAAACGACCGGCCTGGCCAACCCCGGCCCGGTAGCCCAGACCTTTTTTGTCGACGAGGAAGTCGGCGCCCACTACATGCTCGACGCGGTGCTGACCGTGGTCGACGCGCGCCATGCGATGGACCAGCTCGACGAACACGAGGAAGCCCAGCGCCAGGTCGGCTTTGCCGACCGCTTGCTCATTTCCAAGGCCGACCTGGTCGATGCCGGCCAGCTGGCCGCCTTGACTACTCGCCTCAAGCGCATCAATCCGCGCGCGCCCATCAGCCGCGTCGATTTCGGCCACGCGCCGCTAGCCGACGTGCTCGACATCCGCGGCTTCAACCTGAACGACAAGCTCGAGATCGATCCCGCCTTCCTGAGCGCCGAAGAAGCACACGACCATGACCATGACCACGAGCATGTGCACACCGAAGCGTGCGACCACAGCCACGACCATGATCAGCACGGCATGGCGTCGGGCCACCACAGCGACGACATCGCCGCCTTCGTGTTCAAGAGCAGCCGTCCATTCGACCCGGTCAAGCTCGACGAGTTCCTCGGCAGCCTGGTACAAGTGTTCGGACCGCGCATGTTGCGCTACAAGGGCGTATTGTGGATGGAAGGGGCCGAGCGCAAGGTGGTTTTTCAGGGTGTGCACCAGATGATGGGCAGCGATCTGGGCGCAAAATGGGGGGAAACCGAAGAACGTGGCAGCAAAATGGTATTTATTGGTAAAAATTTACCAAAAGACGTCTTTATCCGCGGTTTGGAACAATGTTTGGTATAAACTATCCCGGTTTTGTGATGCACGGCCTATCGACACCCGGCTTGGATGACGCGCCAGGCTATCGTGCATTACCTTTTGTTTGACGACTGACACCAACACGCCATAGCGGCGAGGGGAAGACATCGGGATGGCAATATGAAGGAAACTGTGACGAAATCCGCCAAAAAACCAAGCGGCAAAACCGGGGTAGTCAAAACGGTTGCCACGGCGCTGGCCAAGAAAATCAGCGCGGCGCTCAAGCCTGCCAGCAAAGCGACGCCGGCAGCCAAGCCGGCTGCGCGTCCGGCGGCCAAGAGTGCGGCGCCAGCCAAGCCCAAGCCGGCAGTGAAAGCGGCGCCGGCCAAGAAGGCAGCGCCGGCCAAGGCCGCACCGAAGGCACCAGTCAAGAAAGCGGCCGCCAAGGTGGCCGTCAAAGCGCCAGTAAAAGCAGTTGGCAAAGCGGCAAAGGCAGTCAAGGCAGTGGCACCGGCAGCGACCAAGGCAGCGGTCAAAACCGTCAAGGCAGTCGCAGCTACCGCGACCGCCCCGGCCGTGAAGGCCAAGGCCAAGCCAGCGCCGCAAGCGCACGAGGCAGCATTGAAAAAGACGGCGCCCGCAGCGGCCGTCAAGGCAAGTGAAACAGGCGGGCGGCCCTCTGCAACTGAGGGTGCTGCTGCCGAGTTAGCTGATAAAATGAAAACCTCTGTCGTATCGAAGGTAAGTGAAGTCATGACCAAAACAACTAAATCGACCCCCGCGCCGAATACCGAAGGCCGCATCATCTCCGAAGATGAAATCCGGGCCATGGGCGAGAAGGACTACATGAACCCGGCCCAGTTGGCGTTCTTTAAAGCGCGCCTGCAGCAGCTGGAAAAAGACTTGCTCAAGAACGCAGGCGAGACCACCGAACACCTGCGCGAAACCGTGCTGGTACCGGACCCGGCCGACCGCGCCACCATCGAAGAGGAACACGCGCTCGAACTGCGCACGCGCGACCGCGAACGCAAGCTGCTCAAGAAGGTCCAGCAATCGATCGCGGCCATCGACGCGGGCGACTATGGCTGGTGCGAAGAAACGGGCGAGCCGATCGGCATTCCGCGCCTGATCGCGCGCCCGACCGCCACGTTGTCGCTGGAAGCCCAGCAACGGCGTGAACTGAAACAAAAACTGTACGGCGATTGAGTCGCGCCCCATCAGTGTTGGCAAAAGCATGCGGCGCGAGTCGCATGCTTTTTTTGTTTTCCGGCGCTTCCGGGCGCCTGTGCAATGCTTGCCCATAAGCTACACTAGCGCTTTGCGCGGCTTGATGTGACCGCGCGCCTCCTTACGGCGCGCGTGCTACCGTGCTAAGGTGTCGCAATGGGCCGCGCAGAGTAGCGCTGCGGCCAGCCAGACCGAACGAAACAGGGAACGACGTGGGTATTTTCTCCATTTTCAAGGGAAAAAAGAATGACAAGCCGGACAGTGCCGATGCACTGCCCGAGGCCCGCCTGCGCGGCGAACCGTCGCGCCTGATCCTCGATGGCGACGCCGAACGCGCGCGCCAGCGCGAAATTGCGCGCGCCACCGCGGCCAAGATCGACGCCATCGAATCGGCCATGGCCGACGACATCTTCAATACCCCCGAGCCGGCCTGGGGCAGCGGCGCGCGCCGCCGTCCGGGCGGCGCCCAGCGTCCCGACGACGAAGGCGACACCCTGCCGATGCTCGAACTGCAGACCACCGAGCTGCTGTCCGACGACGAGATCCCCGACACCCCGGTGTTTGCGCAGACCGCGCCCATCATCGAAGAAATCGCCATCATGTTCGCCAACGACCAGATGGCCGTGGCCGAGCAAATGCTGCTGGAAAGCTTGCGCGACGTGGGCCGCACCGACCGCACCGTCTGGTGGATGCTGTTCGACCTGTACCAGGTCATGGGCCGCCAGGATGAATTTGACAACGTGGCCATCGATTACGCCAGCCAGTTCGAAACCTCGCCGCCGACCTGGGCCCCGCCCCAGGTGGCCGGCCAGGATAACACCCCGTTTGCCGGCGTGACCCCGACCGAAGTGTTTGCCGGCGTGCTCGACGGCCAGATCGCGCCGCGCCTGGAACGCTTGCTCGGCCTGGCCGACCAAAGCCAGGTGCTGCGCCTTGAATTTGGCCGTGTGCAAGACGTCACGCCCGAAGGCTGCCAGCTGATGCTCGACACCCTGACCACGCTGAAAAAACGCGAACGCGAGCTGATCGTGGCTGGCGCCACCGAATTGTCGGAACTGGTGCGCTCGACCATCAAGATGGGCGACCGCGACGCCAGCGAAGCGCCATGGCTGCTGCTGCTGGCGCTGCTGCAACTGCTGAACCGCGAAAAAGATTTCGAAGAAACGGCAATGGATTACTGCGTCACCTTCGAAGTGTCGCCGCCTTCGTTCGAAACGCCGCAGCACGTGGCCACCACCAACACCATTACCGCCCCCACCGCGACCGAATGCTTCATGCTGCCGGCCGTCATCAACAGCGGCGCCAATGCGCTGTTCGACGCGATCGACGCCTACGCGGCCAATGCACCAACCCTGATGATCGATTGCTCGCGCTTGTCGCGGGTCGATTTCGGCGCCGCCAGCGCCATGCTGAACCGGCTGCGCCCGATTGCTTCCCAGAAACGCATTGAATTCCGTGACATGAACCACCTGGTCGCGGCCCTGTTCAAACTGCTGAGCTACGCCGACGTCGCCAGGCTGTTCCCCCACAAATACTGACCCGCCGTTCATTCCGCAGCTTGCAATTTGACGTTAGCACCCCCACGTTTTGGGGGAGTTCAACCTGAGGCAACTATGGAACAATTTCACGGCACCACCATCTTGTGCGTCCGGCGCGGCAAGCAGGTCGCCCTGGGCGGCGACGGCCAGGTCACGCTCGGCAACGTCGTCATGAAGGGCACCGCCCGCAAGGTGCGCAAGCTGTACCAGGGCAAAGTGCTGTGCGGTTTTGCCGGCGGCACCGCCGACGCCTTCACCCTGCTTGACCGCTTCGAAGGCAAGCTGGAAAAACACCAGGGCAATTTACTGCGCGCCTCGGTCGAACTGGCCAAGGACTGGCGCACCGACCGCGTGCTGCGTCGCCTCGAAGCGATGCTGCTGGTGGCCGATCACGAAGCGACGCTGGTCATCACCGGCAACGGCGACGTGCTGGAACCGGAAAACGGCATCGGCGCGATCGGCTCGGGCGGCACCTACGCCCAGTCGGCCGCCATGGCCTTGCACGAAAACACCGCGCTGTCGCCGTTCGAGATCGTCAGCAAGTCGCTCACCATCGCCGGCCAGCTGTGCATCTACACCAATATGTCGCACATCATTGAAACGCTGGAGACGCCATGAATCTGACCCCGCTGGAAATCGTGTCGGAACTCGACAAGCACGTGGTCGGCCAGGGCAAGGCCAAGCGCGCGGTCGCCATCGCACTGCGCAACCGCTGGCGCCGCCAGCAGGTGGCCGAACCGCTGCGCCACGAGATCACGCCCAAGAACATCCTGATGATCGGCCCCACCGGCGTGGGCAAGACCGAGATTGCGCGCCGCCTGGCGCGGCTGGCAGACGCGCCCTTCATCAAGATCGAAGCGACCAAGTTTACCGAAGTCGGTTATGTCGGGCGTGATGTGGACACGATCATCCGCGACCTGATCGACATCGGCATCAAGCAGACGCGCGCCTCCGAGATGAAAAAGGTGCGCCAGCGCGCCGAGGAAGCGGCCGAGGAGCGCGTGCTCGACATCCTGGTGCCGCCTGCGCGCGACTTCGGCTTTAACGTCCCGCATGCCTCGCCCGAGTCCAAGGAAGGCGACAACACGCGCCAGACGTTTCGCAAGCGCCTGCGCGAAGGTGCGCTGAACGACCGGGAAATCGAACTGGAACTGGCCGACGCCGGCCCCGCAATGGAAATCATGGCGCCGCCCGGCATGGAAGAAATGACCGAGCAGATCAAGTCCATGTTCAGCGGCATGGGTGGCTCGCGCAAGAAGCCGCGCAAGATCAAGATCAGCGAGGCGCTCAAGCTGCTGATCGACGAAGAGGCGGCCAAGCTGATTAACGACGACGAAATGAAACAGATGGCGATCCAGAACGTCGAGCAGAATGGCATCGTGTTCCTCGACGAAATCGACAAGATCGCCTCGCGCTCGGAAGTGGGCGGCGCCGACGTGTCGCGCGCCGGCGTGCAGCGCGACCTGCTGCCACTGGTCGAAGGCACCACCGTCAACACCAAGTACGGCATGATCCGCACCGACCATATCCTGTTCATCGCCTCGGGCGCGTTCCACCTGGCCAAGCCGAGCGACTTGATACCCGAGCTGCAGGGGCGCTTCCCGATCCGGGTCGAACTCGAGTCGCTGTCGATCTCGGACTTCGAGCGCATCCTCACCAGCACCGATGCTTGCCTGACGACCCAGTACGCAGCGCTCTTGGCCACTGAAAGCGTGACCATCGAGTTTGCGCCGGCCGGCATCACGCGCCTGGCCGAGATCGCGTTTTCGGTCAACGAGCGCACCGAGAACATCGGCGCGCGCCGGCTCTACACGGTGATGGAAAAGCTGCTCGAGGAAGTGTCGTTCACGGCCAGCGAAAGCGGTGGCCAAAAGGTGATGATCGACGCGGCCTACGTCAACGACCGGCTCGACAAGCTGGCCGTGGACGAAGACCTGTCGCGCTACGTGCTGTAAGGAGCCGGCATGGCCAACAAGGCTTTGGCGACGCGCCAGAAGATGATGATCAAGCCGGTCAAGGTGCGCAACCCGGTGGCGGTGGCGGCCAAGCTGCGCGCCGCCGGCCCGCACGCCAAGGGACCGGGGCCGGAACGGCAGGCGGCCAAGCGGGCGCTCAAGAAGGTCAAGCTGGAACCGGAAGAGTAATGGGGGAGATGCAGAGGGGCGGGCCGCCAGCGGAAGCCCCGTTTGGGGTCTCCCGCTATCTGGCCATCGGTAGCTAGTCTGCCTTGATCGCGCCGCAAGTACTACTAGCTTGTGCGTAGCACCGTTATTCGGTACATTCGGTACTGTTTCGCGGTACATCGACCAACACAAGGCATCCATGAGCTCACCCGAGCAGGTAATTACCGTACTGCGCGCTGAACTGCGCGCGGTCGGCATCACATATAAATCGCTGGCCGAGCGCATCGGCATGAGCGAATCGTCCGTCAAGCGCATGTTTGGCCAGAAGGACATGGCGCTGTCGCGCCTGGCGCAGATCTGCAAGGCTGCGGGAATCGCGATGGAGGACGTGCTGCGGCGCGCCGCCGACGCCACCGTGCACGCCGACACCCTCACCGCGGCTCAGGAAAAATCCCTGATGGCCAATCCGCTGCTGCTGCTGGTGGCCACTTGCTGCCTGGGGCACTGGACACTGGACCAGATCATCGACACTTACAAACTGAGCGAGCCCGAATGCATCGTGCTGATGGTCGAACTGGACCGCTTGGGCGTGATCGAACTGAAGGCGGGCAACCGCTACAGCCTGCGGGTGTCGAACGCTTTTCGCTGGATTGCGGATGGCCCGGTGCAGCAGTATGTGCGCGAGCACGTGGTGGGCGACTATTTTGGCGGTCGCTTCGATGCGCCCGGCGAGACCTTGATGTGCCTTCCGGCGCGGCTGTCGCAAGCGTCGGCGCGCGAGCTGGCGCAAAAAATCCAGCAGCTGGCCGGTGAACTGGCGCGTCTGCACCAGAACGACAGGCGTCTCGACAGCGAAGAACGCGACGGCTTCACGCTGCTGCTGGGATTTCGCTCTTGGGAATTCGCGGCCTTCACGGCGTTGCGCCGCAAATAATTAGGGACTCACTTGTTTCAGTGTGTCCAGCATGAATTTTCTTGCGGTACCTGGGTTGTCCTTTGAAATATGGGAGAGGATTTTTTCGAAACACAGACATTCTATGTAGTACAAATCTCATGTCAAGCCGGTTTTCCAAGCGCTACCAGATCGGCCCCAAGAACAAATACATCGTCCCCTTGCCATCCTTGGTCGCGCCGGCGCCCACGTAGGCAGGCCCGAAGCGGGTGTCGACCGACAGAAAGCCGCTGACGGCCTGCTTGATCAACTTGCCTTGCCCTGGCTGGTCGAGGTCGAAGCCGCCGCCGGCCTCCAGCGAGAAGCCGGCGCGCACGGTGCCGCCCAGCGTCACCGGCAGCTGGCCGACGCGGCGCGCCATCACCAGCCGCGTGAACGCCACCGTGCGACCCTGGATCGAATCGGGCACCGTGCCCGACAGCCGCAGGAAGCCGCCCAAACTGAGCGGCGAGGCGCCCACTTTCGCATGCGCGTATTCGCCGTACAGGTGGCCGGCCCAGTTTTCCGTGCTGATCGCCGCCATCCCGGTCAGGCTGCTGCGCGCCAGCGCCGCGCTGCCCTCGATCCCGCTCAGCACGCGCTCGATGCGCGCATCGACAAAGACACCGCGGCTGGGAAAACCGAGCGAATCGAGCGTGTCGATCCGGTACTGGCCGAACTGGGTGGTATGGTAGGCCTCCTGCGTCAGGTCAGTGGTGTCCTCGGGGATCACCGAGCGCACGCCGGCCAGCTGGCGCGTCACGCCCAGGCGCACGTCGCCCCAGGTACCGAGCTCGCGTCCGAGCACCATGCTGACCGAGCGCCCGCTGTAGGCATAGCGCCGCACGCGCCGCCCGTCGCTGAAGCTGTCGAGCGAGGTCGAACCGTACTGGGTCGACGGCATCACGTACCACGGCGCGCCGGGTCCGAGCGGCTGGTACAGCTGCATGCCCAGGTCGCGCATGTCGCCCACCCGCATCACGGTGCGCAGCTCGCCGCCCCAGTCGTTGAGCGAAGTCTTCACGTGCATCATCTTCAGCGCGAAGCTGTTGGCGTCGTCGAAATCGCTGGCCAGTTCCAGGCCAACGCGCAGCCGGCTGCTGGCCCAGCGCGCTTCGGTGGCCTTGATCGTCACGTTGCGCTGCCCGCCTTCGTCGTCGATTTCGGCTTCGACCCGCTCCAGGTCGCCGCGCCCGTACAGCCGCGCGGCGGACAGGCGCACCTGTTCGCGCGTGAGCGCCTGCCCGGCCGCGATTCCCGACTGCACTTCCAGTATCTTCGGTGCGATCTGGCCAACGCTGTCGACCAGGACTTTTGCAATGCGCACCGGTTCGTCGGCCAGCGCCGGCGGCGCCAGCCGGGTATTTTCAAATACCGCGTATTCTGCGGGCGGCAGCGCCAGCGGTGCCAGGCGCGCAGCGAGCGCGCGCGTGGCCTGCTGGCCGGCGCCCACGGCGCCATCGATATTATGGAAGTCCATGAAGCCGATGCCATCGAGCCCCGGCGCGATCAGGATGTCTTGCGCACGCAGCTCCTTGATCGAGCGCTGCACGTTCTGTTCGGTGAGGATATTGATCATCTGCTGCGCCACCCCGAGCGCGCTGCCCAGGTTCTTTTCCGGCGCCAGCGGCGTGCCCACGTTAACCGCGATAACGATGTCGGCGCCCATCTTGTGGGCCAGGTCGATCGGCAGGTTGCGCACCAGGCCGCCGTCAACCACGAGGCGGCCATTGACCCGCACCGGCGCGAATACGCCGGGCACTGCCAGCGAGGCGCGCATGGTCAGGAACAAGGGGGTGTCGACCAGGTCGACCAGGTCGCCCGTCACCAGGTCGGAGGCGACCGAGCGAAACGGCAACGTGAGCTGGCTGACCGGACGGTCGCGGGTGCCGGCCGGCAGCAGCCGGCTTAACGCCTGCTCCAGCGCCGCGTTGCCGGCGGCCGAAGGCGGCAGCGACAGGCCATCGCCATGGACGCCGAACTCGATCCGCGACGGCAGCAGTGTGTCTTCTTCGCGGCGCCGGAATTCAAGATCCTCGCGCGCCGGGCGGTCGGCCACCACGCGGTCCCAGTCGGTCTGGCGCGCCATGCGTTCGAGGTCGGTGATCGAGGCGCCGGCTGCGTAGGCGCCGCCGACCACGCTGCCCATGCTGGTGCCGACCACCATGTCGACCGGAATGCGCATGTCCTGCAGGGCGCGCAGCACGCCGATATGGGCGAAACCGCGCGCGCCGCCACCCGACAGCACCAGCGCGATGCGCGCACGCGCCGGCGGCGCCACCACGGCGTCCGCTTGCGCCAGTGCTGCCGCGCTATGCAGCAACAGCAGCAGGCACGCCAGCGCACGCATGGTTACTGGGTAGGCGGCTGGCCGCCCTGGCCGGTCATGCCGTTCATGCCGCGCATCGGCGCCGGCAGCTGGGTCGGTGGCGGTGGCGGCGGCACGCCTTGTGGCAGCTGTGCCGGCACTTCCATCGGCTGGTTCGATGGCACCGGCACGGAGGATCCTGGCGCGTCGGGCGACTGCTGTTGCGGCAGTATCTGGTATTGCTGATTGGCGCTCGGCGCTGCCAGCGCGACGTTGGGCCCGGCCTTGCTGTCGGTGGCCAGCTCGATCCGTTTGAGCACGCCGCCCTCGGACAGCATCACGTATTTCGGATGCACTTCCTTGACCGTGACGCCGGCAGCGATCTCGTGCCCGACCTTGAGCGCGCGCGGCGGCTGGCCCTCGGCCACCAGGATCGCGACGCTGTCGCGGCCCGCCGCTACTACCCCGGTCAGCTGGTAATTGCTCGGTGCATTGGTGACGGCCTGGCCGCCGAACAAGGTGGCGGCGGCGTCCGGCGCCGGATCGGGCGCGCGCGCGTCGGTGATCGCGGCCATCGGGCGCTGCTCGGGCTTGTACAGTTGCAAAACCCAAAAGGCGATCGACGCCGACAACGCGATCACGGCAAGCAGGCTCATCATTAATGGCAAACGCTTCATTACATTCCTCGGTTACCGCACCAGCTGATTAATTTCGATGATAGGCATGAGCACCGCCAGCACGATCAGCAGCACCACCACGCCCATGGCCAGGATCAGCACCGGTTCGAGCAGGCCGGCGATGGTCAGCGTGCGCCGCTCCAGGTCCTGCTGCTGCGAGTTGGCGGCCCGTTCCAGCATGGCCGGCAGTTCGCCCGTAATTTCGCCGGCGCGGATCATGTGGATCAGCATCGGCGGGAAGTGGCGCTGGGCCGACAGCGCGCGCGCCAGGCTGACGCCTTCGCGCACGCTGGCGCTGGCCTGTTCGACCAGCTCTTTCATGGCCACGTTCGACAGCGTGTCGCGGCTGGTGTCGAGCGCGCGCAAGATCGGCACGCCGGAACCGGTGGTGATGGCCAGCGTGCTGGCAAAGCGCGCCGTGTTGAGGCTGCGTTCGAACTTGCCGTACACGGGCGCGGTCAGCAGCCAGGCATGCCAGCGCCGCTTGAGCACGGGATTTTTGAGCGCGTTGCGCCACGCGAAAAAGGCGCCCACCAGCAGTACCGCCAGCGCAATGCCATAGCTGCGCACGAAGTCCGACACGGCCAGCATCATCATCGTCAGCAGCGGCAGTTTTTGCTTGGTATTGGTGAACACCGACACGATCTGCGGCACCACGTAGGTCAGCAGGAAGATCACGATCGCAAACGCCACCACCGTGACGATGGCCGGATAGGTGAACGCCAGCCGCACTTTTTGCACCAGCGCGTTACGCCGCTCGATGTAGTCGGCCAGGCGCGTGAGCACGCGCGCCAGGTGGCCGATCTGTTCGCCCGACGCGACCAGCGCGCGGAAAATTTCGGCAAAATCGCGCGGATAGCGCGACAGCGCATCCGAGAACGAGGCGCCGCCCATCACTTCGGAGCGGATCGAGGCGATCAGGTCGCGCACGTAGGGACGCTCGGCCTGTTCCAGCAGTGCGGTAAACGCTTGTTCCAGCGGCAGCCCCGCTTCGAGCAAACTGGCCAGCTGGCGCGTGAACAGCGCCAGTTCGACCTGCGTCAGGCGTTCGCCAAAGCCGCGCCGGGTGGTGACGCCGGCGTCGTCAACCTGGGCCGCAATGGCTTCGACGCTGAGCGGCGTGAAGCCCTGCACGCGCAGGTCGGCGCGCGCCGACTTGGCGCTGTCGGCGTTGACCACGCCTTTGTGGGTAGCGCCGGCGTCATCGACGGCTTCGTAGCGAAAGGCCGGCATGGCGCTAGTCCTTCGCCACGCGCAGCAGTTCGGCCAGCGTGGTGGTGCCGTCCTTGATCCAGCGTTCGCCGTCTTCGCGCATGGTCTTCATGCCGCTTTTTTGGGCAGCGGCGCGAATTTCGGCTTCCGAGGCGCGGTTGTGGATCTGGGCGCGGATCTCGTCGGTGGTCTCGAGCAGCTCGTACACGCCGACCCGGCCCTGGTAGCCGGTGTGGCCGCACTTGTCGCAGCCCACCGCGTGCCAGGTCTGGCCGTCGTTCTTCTTGCAGTGCACGCACAGCTTGCGCACCAGGCGCTGGGCCATCACGCCCAGCAGCGACGACGACAGCAGGAACGGTTCGATTCCCATGTCGAGCAAACGGGTCACCGCGGCGGCGGCGTCGTTGGTGTGCAGCGTGGCCAGCACCAGGTGGCCGGTCAGCGAGGCCTGGACCGCGATCTGCGCCGTTTCCAGGTCGCGGATCTCGCCGATCATGATCACGTCCGGATCCTGGCGCA